>NZ_CATZBU010000058.1:0-500 GCF_958405935.1 Ralstonia psammae | reverse complement strand
TACGGCCGCGTCGCCAGCGGCATCGACTACCAGAACAATGTCGCCCCCACCGCGACCTCGCCGGGCGGCAGCCTCTGGCGGGCCGCCGACAACCAATGGGGGACCAGCATGTTCGGGTTCATGGGCAAGGAAGATCTGGGCGGTGGCCTGCAGGCGGTCTTCCGGCTGGAATCCGGTTTTGGCGCAGCCCAGGGCAAGACCAACGGCGATGCGCTCTTCAACCGCCGCTCCTACGTCGGCCTGTCGAGCCCGACCTGGGGCACGTTGACGGCCGGCAAGAACCTCTTCATCAGCAACGACGTCTGGTTCCTTGACCCGACCGGTCAGCAGTTCATCGGCTCGGCCACGCTGGTGCGCGGGCGCAACTGGCCGGGCGCCAACAACATCGTCGAATACCAGAGCCCGACCTGGGGCGGCTTCCAGATCGGCCTGCAGACGGGCCTGGGCGAACAACCCGGCTCGTTCACGAACAGCCGCCGCGATGGCGTGTCCGCCGTCTA
>NZ_CATZBU010000057.1:0-530 GCF_958405935.1 Ralstonia psammae | reverse complement strand
GCTTCCAGCATGGAAGAGATGACTTCCATCGTGCGCCAGAACGCCGACAACGCGCGCCAGGCCAGCCAACTGGCGGACAGCGCATCGGAAGTCGCGAGCCAGGGCGGCGCCGTGGTGTCCGATGTGGTGGCGACCATGCGCGAGATCAGTGCGTCGTCGCGCACGGTGTCGGAAATCATCGGTGTGATCGATGGCATCGCATTCCAGACCAACATCCTTGCGCTCAACGCCGCCGTGGAAGCCGCCCGTGCCGGCGAGCAAGGCCGTGGCTTTGCCGTGGTGGCCGGTGAGGTGCGCAACCTCGCGCAGCGCAGCGCCGCGGCCGCGAAGGAAATCAAGGAAATGATCGAGGCGTCGCTGTCCAAGGTCGAGACCGGCAGCGCGCTGGCCGAGCGCGCGGGCAGCACGATGGAAGACATCGTGTCGTCCATCCGCCGCGTAACCGACATCATGGGCGAAATTGCCGCCGCCTCGAACGAGCAAAGCTCGGGCATCGAACAGGTCAACAAGGCTGTCACGCTGATGGATGA
>NZ_CATZBU010000056.1:0-621 GCF_958405935.1 Ralstonia psammae | reverse complement strand
ACGCTTGGTTGGAAGACGCCGGCCGAAGTATTGAACGAGCATCTAATATCTGCATGACAACCCGGTGTTGCGACGACTGGTTGAATCCGCCTTGCGAGCCACGGTCGGAATGGTGGACCAAGGCATCGGAGCTAGCCGGTTGACGGTCATACAGCGCCTGCTCCAGGGCGTCCAGCACGAAGTCGGTACGCATGCTGCTGCTCACGCGCCAACCCACAATGCGCCGCGCGTACACGTCGATGACGAACGCCACGTACAGCCAGCCCTGCCAGGTCGAGACATAGGTGAAGTCCGACACCCACAACTGGTTGGGCCGCTCGGCTTTGAACACCCGCTGGACCCGGTCCAATGGGCATGGCGACGAAGTGTCCGGCGTCGTGGTCCGCACCACCTTGCCACGACGCACGCCTTGCAACCCCTGACGCTTCATCAAGCGCTCGACCGTGCAGCGCGCGACACGGATGCCCTCGCGGTTCATCTGCTTCCAGACCTTGTCGGCTCCATACACCTGCCAGTTGGCATGCCAGACAGTAAGCACCCGACCGGTACCGTAGGTGATGGTGTTGACGATCGCGGCGGGAAGCGTTACCGGATAGGATCGACCTTGGCGGACGCTGGCAG
>NZ_CATZBU010000055.1:0-641 GCF_958405935.1 Ralstonia psammae | reverse complement strand
GTTGTCGGCGCGCACTACGGCCTGAAGGATTTCCTCGCGCAGCGCGTCACCGCCGTGATCATGGCGGTCTACACCATCGTGCTGCTGGCTGCGTTCCTGCTCTCGAAAGACACGTCGTACCAAAGCTGGGCTGGGCTGTTCGCCAACCAGTGGATGAAGATGCTGACGTTCCTGGCGTTCGTATCGCTCACGTATCACGCCTGGATCGGTGTGCGTGACATTTGGATGGACTACGTGAAGCCCGTGGCAGTGCGTTTGACGCTGCAAGTGTTGACGATTCTGTGGCTCGTCGGTTGTGCGGGCTACGCAGCTCAGATTCTCTGGAGGGTTTAAGACATGGTCGCAGTCAAGACTGGGCTGCCGCGCCGCAAATTCGACGTCGTGATCGTCGGTGCGGGCGGTTCGGGCATGCGCGCATCGCTGCAGCTGGCAGAAGCCGGCCTCTCCGTGGCGGTGCTGTCCAAGGTGTTCCCCACCCGCTCGCACACCGTGGCGGCGCAGGGTGGTATCGGTGCTTCGCTGGGCAACATGAGCGAAGACAACTGGCACTATCACTTCTACGACACCGTCAAGGGTTCCGACTGGCTCGGTGACCAGGACGCGATCGAATTCATGTGCCGCCAGGCGCCGAACGTGGTGTA
>NZ_CATZBU010000054.1:0-663 GCF_958405935.1 Ralstonia psammae | reverse complement strand
GTTGTGGACACAGTCGGTCGTCCGTGTCCGTCGCAGACGATCATCGCATCAGTTCCTCAAGGCGGGGCGACGGTACATATCAGATGCTTACGCCAGACACGCTTGATGTCGGAGATGAGCGCATCGTCGCGTTGGGCGCGTTTGCTGCGCAGTGCCGGATTGCGAAGCCGCGCCGCGTGGCGCCTGTAGCAAGACGGGGCAATCTGCAAGACCTTGCAGATGGGCTCGACCCCATACGCATCGCGGTAGCGGTCGATGTACGCCTTCACGACTTGAGTCGGCGGTCGAGCTCCGCCTGCGCAAAAAACGCGCTGGCCGTCTTGAGAATCTCGTTGGCGCGGCGCAGCTCCTTGACCTCACGCTCCAGCGCCCTGAGGCGTTCACGCTCGCTGCTACTCAAGCCTTCGCGTTGCCCGCTGTCGACTTCTTCACGCTTGACCCAGTCCAGCAGCGTCTGCGGTACGCAGCCAATCTTGGGTGCGATGGATTCAACCGCCGCCCAGAGCGACGGATACTCGCCTCGATGCTCCTGCACCAGGCGCACGGCGCGCTCGCGCACCTCGGGTGAGAACTGGAGCAGCCCCCTGAATCTCCGGACACGAGGACTCTCTTAAATAGCGAGTAGTCTTGTGACTATCAGTAAGCCTAGTCATTACGTGGAAC
>NZ_CATZBU010000053.1:0-701 GCF_958405935.1 Ralstonia psammae | reverse complement strand
GGCGGCACGGTTTCCACCGACAGCGGCTTCAACTGCACAGGCTTGTAGTCGAGACGGTTGCCTTCGCTGTACCACAGCGAGTGCTTGAGCCAGGTTTCGTCGTCGCGGTTCGGGAAGTCGCTGTGCGCGTGTGCGCCGCGCGACTCCTTGCGGGCAGCGGCCGACACCATCGTCGCCTTCGCCACTTCCACCAGGTTGGCCACTTCCAGCGCTTCAACGCGTGCGGTGTTGAACACCTTGGACTTGTCCTTCAGGTGGATGCTGCCAGCGCGCTCGGCCACTTCCAGGATGCGTTCGACGCCTTCATCCATCAGCTTCTGCGTGCGGAACACGCCAGCGTGCGACTGCATGTTGCGGCGGATGTCGTTGGCGATGTCCTGCGCGTATTCGCCCGAGCTGGACGAATCCAGCTTGGCCAGGCGCGACAGCGCGCGGTCGGCAGCGTCGGCCGGCAACGGCTTGTGCTCGCGGTTCTTCAGGTTCTGCGCAATGATGTGGTTGCCCGCCGAACGGCCGAACACCACCAGGTCGAGCAGCGAGTTCGTGCCCAGGCGGTTGGCGCCGTGCACCGACACGCAAGAGCATTCGCCGATCGCGTAGAAGCCGTTGATGACCTCGTTCGGGTTGCCGTTCTTCGGCACCACGACCTGACCGTGATAGTTCGTCGGAATACCCCCCATCTGGTAATGGATGGTCGGCAC
>NZ_CATZBU010000052.1:0-851 GCF_958405935.1 Ralstonia psammae | reverse complement strand
GACATGGCAAAGGAAAAGTTCGAGCGGACCAAGCCGCACGTGAACGTTGGTACGATTGGTCACGTTGACCACGGCAAGACGACGCTGACGGCAGCGATCACGACCGTGCTGGCGACCAAGTTTGGTGGTGCCGCCAAGGCATACGACCAGATCGATGCAGCGCCGGAAGAAAAGGCACGCGGCATCACGATCAACACCGCGCACGTCGAGTACGAAACGGCGAACCGCCACTACGCGCACGTTGACTGCCCGGGCCACGCCGACTACGTCAAGAACATGATCACCGGTGCCGCCCAGATGGACGGCGCGATCCTGGTGTGCTCGGCCGCTGACGGCCCGATGCCGCAAACGCGTGAGCACATCCTGCTGGCCCGCCAGGTTGGCGTGCCGTACATCGTCGTGTTCCTGAACAAGTGCGACATGGTGGACGACGCCGAGCTGCTGGAACTGGTCGAAATGGAAGTGCGCGAGCTGCTCTCCAAGTACGACTTCCCGGGCGACGACACCCCGATCATCAAGGGTTCGGCCAAGCTGGCGCTGGAAGGCGACAAGGGCGAACTGGGCGAAGTGGCCATCATGAACCTGGCCGACGCACTGGACACCTACATCCCGACGCCCGAGCGCGCTGTTGACGGCACGTTCCTGATGCCGGTGGAAGACGTGTTCTCGATCTCGGGTCGCGGCACCGTGGTGACCGGCCGTATCGAGCGCGGCGTCGTCAAGGTCGGCGAAGAACTCGAAATCGTCGGTATCAAGGCCACGCAAAAGACCACCTGCACGGGCGTGGAAATGTTCCGCAAGCTGCTGGACCAAGGTCAGGCAGGCGATAACGTCGGTATCCTGCTGCGCGG
>NZ_CATZBU010000051.1:0-909 GCF_958405935.1 Ralstonia psammae | reverse complement strand
CCGTCAGCGTCGTCTTGCCGTGGTCAACGTGACCAATCGTACCAACGTTCACGTGCGGCTTGGTCCGCTCGAACTTTTCCTTTGCCATGTCGCGACTCCTGTCTCGGTAGCGATTTGCGTTGGTGGATGCGTGGTGCCCATGGGCAGGATCGAACTGCCGACCTCTCCCTTACCAAGGGAGTGCTCTACCACTGAGCCACATGGGCAAAACTTGCGAACAGTGAATGGAGCGGGTGAAGGGAATCGAACCCTCGTCGTAAGCTTGGAAGGCTTCTGCTCTACCATTGAGCTACACCCGCCCGGGTTACTTTTTCCCTTGCCGCCCGGCCTTGCGACCGAACTCACTGCTTAATTCTGGTGGAGAGGGTTGGATTCGAACCAACGTAGGCGTAAGCCAACAGATTTACAGTCTGCCCCCTTTAGCCACTCGGGCACCTCTCCGAAGAGAACTTGCGATTATGGGACCATCAGGCCACCCTGTCAAGCATTGCTTGATGAAATCGCGAAATTCCGAGCATCGATGCTCTTACCCTTATGGAGTGCGGTAGTTCCTTGGGGATTGGCATCGCCATGACGCCTCAACGCGCGCGCCGGAGTCTCAACTGAGAGGTTTGCGAAGCCTTCCTTGAAAGTCGCAAATGCGGTCGACCGGTAGCGCCATGGGGGATGGGGGGCAACTCAGCGACTCGTCGTGCAGTCATAGGCACACGACGCAGCGGCGCTTGCGCGTCCGCACAAGGCGAGCACGGCCGACCGGTCACCGCGAAGAAGCCAGCAGCCGTGCCGGCTAGCCGTCCAGGCCAAGGCGTCCATTGTCAGAACACCCAAAGCCTCCCTTCCGGAGGTTTTTTTCTTTTGATGAGGGGAGAGCGGAGGGACGAGGAGGTTGGATGTGGCGTGCAGATCGAT
>NZ_CATZBU010000050.1:0-1048 GCF_958405935.1 Ralstonia psammae | reverse complement strand
CACTCTCGCTCGCCCCGAGCGTCCATGATCACGCTGAAATGCCGTCCACCATCAGCCTGATCTGACCGTCCACGATCGCTGAAATACGCACCTGGAATCAGTCGTCCACGTGCCGGCATGTAAGGCCCCCTTTTGTCCAGATGCGCGACCGCATGGTAATGGGCTCGGATAAATCACAGCCGATCTCAAAGTTTGCGATCAAGTTCCACAGGCTAGGCAGAGCTTCCGCACGCTTCCATACGTCTGGGAACAATGACGTGATCAACGCTTCTGGATCCGACTCGCGCAAATCCGCGAGCTTGTCCAGCATCCGCATTTTGTCGTTGACGTTACCCGACGCCGCCAAATAACCCGCCAAGAACCGGACGTTGGCCAAATATGGCGTACGTATCTCATTCTCGGTAAAAACTCGAAAATCCCACCCTCGCTCGGAGGCATAGCGCTTCGCAACCCTTAACTTCGTAAGCAACGGTCTCCAGTTCGCTCGGAAGTCTGCCCTGTACTTCACTTCACATAAAACGTGGCGCATATCCCTAGCCGGCTCGATGTCCCGCCGATACTCGATCAAGCCGTCCGGGGTGTATCTGGATCGGCGGCCATCGTGATCCAGATAGCGGATGGTCAAGGGCTGCGGGGAGTAGGTGAGGATATTTTTGTCGAAGCGAATCAGTTCCATGAAGTCTCGCTCCAGGGATGATTCGTACTGCCCTAGATTTGGGCACGGTGCCCGTCATGCAACGAGAACTCAAGCCAATGCGGCGGACGGGAGAGGGATTCTGGATGCTCATTCGCGTCTAACCATGTAAGGTTGGCCGATTCTCGCACTTAGCGTTGGAATTTACAGCAGCACCCAAAATTCCGTCTTGGGGGCCACCTCAAGCAGCTCGCCATTGCACACTGAGACTCGCAATCGTTCGAGGCCTTCGAATTCCACCGCCCCCAGGTCCTTCGGCTGGCCCGCCGACCGCATCCGGCCGATGTGGGACATTCGATATCGACCGGTAGTTTGGTGACAATCGAACCGGGACGGGGGCACCGCCAGTTTTCG
>NZ_CATZBU010000049.1:0-1158 GCF_958405935.1 Ralstonia psammae | reverse complement strand
TGACCCTACACCGGAATTAGTACCGTCCAGAAGTGGAGATTTCCGGCGTCGTTGATTCGTCCGTCGAGGCGCTTTCCCTTGCCTGACGGGCGAATTCGGCGGGTGTCGCCCATCGCAGTGCGGAGTGGGGACGACTCTCGTTATAGTACTGCCGCCAGTCGGCGATTTTGCTCCGAGCGTCGTCCAAGGACAAGAACCAGTGCTCGTTCAGGCATTCCTGCCGGAACCGCCCGTTGAAGCTCTCCACCTTGGCATTGTCGGTCGGCGTGCCTGGCCGACTGAAGTCGAGTTCCACGCCGTGCTCGTATGCCCATCGGTCCATGGCCTTCGAGATGAACTCGCTGCCATTGTCCACCTTGATGGTTCGAGGCGTACCACGCTCGGCAACCACTGCGTCAAGTACTCGCACCACATCTTCCCCCTTCAGGCTCTGGCCGACTTCGATGGCCAGGCTTTCCCTGGTGTAGTTGTCCACGACCGTCAACGCGCGCAGGCGCCGGCCATCGAACAGGGCATCGGAGACAAAGTCCATGCTCCAGATTTCGTTGATGGCCGTGACGATGCTCTTGGGCTGGCGTAGCCGTGCGGACTTGTTGCGCTTGGGGCGTTTATGCCGCAGCGACAGACCTTCGGCCCGGTACAAGCGATAGACGCGTTTGTGATTGTCTTTCCAGCCTTCCCGCTGCAGCATCACGTGCACCCGGCGGTAGCCGTAATGCACGCGTGAGGCCGCAATCTCTTTGATGCGCGCAAGCAGCGCCGACGAGTCGCGAGCAACCGACCGATACCCGTACAACGAGCGCGACATGTGGAACAACGCGCAAGCCTTGGTCAGGCTCACACGATAGCGGTCACGCAACTCGTCAACCAGTGTGCGCTTGCGGGAAGGCTTCAGAGCTTTTTTGACAGCACATCCTGCAGCATGGCCTTGTCCAGGCTCAGGTCCGCCACCAGCCGCTTGAGCTTCGCGTTCTCCTCCTCGAGCTGCCGCATCCGGCGCAGCTCCGACGGGCCGACGCCTCCGTACTTCTTCTTCCAGTTGTAGAACGTCGCCTCGCTGATGCCCAGCTTGCGGCACACCTCCTCGACCTTCGTACCCAGTTCCGCTTGCTTAAGCGCGAACGCTATCTGCGCCTCGGTGAACTTGCTCGTCTTCAT
>NZ_CATZBU010000048.1:0-1267 GCF_958405935.1 Ralstonia psammae | reverse complement strand
TGGAGCAGCCCCCTGAATCTCCGGACACGAGGACTCTCTTAAATAGCGAGTAGTCTTGTGACTATCAGTAAGCCTAGTCATTACGTGGAACCCATCGAGATTCTGACCGAGCCGGAACGTCGGCGCCGGCGCACGGCACAAGAGAAAATCGCCATCGTGCAGGAAACACTGGTGCCGGGAGCTTCGGTATCAGCGGTCGCCCGACGGCATGGTGTGAACGCCAACCAGGTCTTCGGTTGGCGCAAGCAATACGAGGAAGGCAGCCTGACAGCGGTCAAGGCGGGAGAATCGGTCGTGCCCGCATCTGAGCTGGCCGCCGCCATCAAGGAAATCAGGGAACTGCAACGGTTGCTCGGGAAGAAGACACTGGAAGTCGAAATCCTGAAAGAAGCCGTGGAATGGGGCCGCTCAAAAAACCTGATTGCGCGCTCGCCCTTGCTGCCGGAGGACGACCGATGAAGACGGTCTGCGATGTTCTCGGCGTGGCGCGCTCTGCAGTGGCGGTCAAACAGAGGCGCTCGACCGATTGGCAAGATGGCCGTCGTGCTCGCTCGACCAACGACGTCGAGTTGGTCGCGGAAATCCAGGCCCACGTGGCGGACCTGCCGACCTACGGCTACCGGCGTATCTGGGCGCTGCTGCGGCGCAGCCGCGAACTGACGGGTGCGCCGTGCATCAACCACAAACGCATCTATCGGGTCATGCGCGACCATCAACTGCTGCTGCGCCGTCCCGGCGCTCGGCGTGACCGACGTCGGCATGACGGCCGCGTCGCCGTGGACCGGAGCAATCGGCGGTGGTGCTCGGACGGCTTCGAGTTCCGGTGCGACGATGGCACGCCGCTGCGGGTCACGTTTGCGCTGGATTGCTGCGACCGTGAAGCCATCAGTTGGGCGGCCACGACCGGCGGGCATAGCGGCGACGTTGTGCGCGACGTGATGCTCGCGGCCGTTGAACAGCGATTCGGCACCACGCAGGCCGAGCAGCGCATTGAATGGCTGACGGACAACGGCTCGGCCTACACCGACCATCGCACGCGCAGCTTCGCTCGCGAGCTCGGCCTCGAGCCGCTGACGACGCCGGTTCGTTCCCCGCAAAGCAACGGTATGGCCGAGTCGTTCGTGAAAACGATGAAGCACGATTACGTCGCCTATATGGACAAGCCCGACGCGCCAACGGCGCTCTCGCGTCTGGCAATCGCCTTTGAACACTACAATGAGCGCCACCCGCACAGCGCCCTGAAATACCGTTCGCCACGGGAGTTCAG
>NZ_CATZBU010000047.1:0-1303 GCF_958405935.1 Ralstonia psammae | reverse complement strand
GGTTCATCGAGTAATACCGGGGAACGCGGCGCGGATCTTGAGGAAGAAGTATTCCTCATCGCGGTACCCATAAGCCCGACGTTTGATGACCTTGATGGTGTTGTTGATGCCTTCGACGACGCTGGTGTTGAGGGGGTGACGGCAGCGGGCCAGAATCCCATGCCAGTAGCCTTGCAGGCGCTGGGCGAACAGTTGCAAAGCGGCGATCCCGCTTTGCCGCGCCTGCTCGAACCACTGCTCCCAGGCTTTTTGCGCCCAGGCAGGCTTGCGATAGAACCAGAGTCGTTTGAGTCCGTCGCGCAGCACATAGACGCACAACAGCGGCTGGTTGACGGCCAGTAGCTCCTTCAGGTGCACCGCCTGCTCGGGTTTCAGGTTGTGGCGGTTGCGCAGCAACAGCCACCGGCTGGACTTCAGAACTTTCCGGGCCGGCTTGTCATGCCGTAGTTGATTGGCCTGATCCACCCGCACCCGGTCGATCACCTCACGCCCATACTTGGCCACGACGTGGAACAAGTCGTAGACCACCTCGGCCTGCGGGCAATGCGCGTTGATCTCCAGCTCGTAGGCGGTCGTCATGTCGATCGCCACCGCCTCGATGCGCTGTGCAACGCCCTCGGGAAGCTGTTCGAAGAAGGCGCGGGCGGTCTCACGAGAGCGCCCCGGCCCGATCCAGAGCACCTGCCGGCCGATCGGATCAACCACCACCGTGGCATAGCGATGGCCTTTGTGGAGCGCGAACTCGTCCATCGCCAGATAACGGATGCGCGACCAGTCCGGTTCGGCCACACGCGCTCGCAAGCGCATCTTGTCGATCGATTTGACCGTGTGCCAGCCCAGGTCGTAGAACGCCGCCACCGCCTGTACGCTGCTCGACTGCAGCAGCTTCTCGCACGCCTCGGCGAATCGCTGCGTCACCCTCTGGTAGCGGCCCAGCCAGTCCAGCTTCTCCAGCCGCGGCCCTCCGCAACGCTCGCACCACACACGCCGGCGTGGAACGTGAAGCACCACCCGGTACTCGAAGAGCGGCAGATCACGGACCCGCCGAACTGTCGTCTCATGAATCTGCGAGCAACGCGCGCCGCACTGCTCACAGTGCATGACCTTGCCGACTGGCTTCAGATAGAGCGATAGCGTGCGGCTCTCGCCTTGCGGCCACTCCACCCGTTCCAGGCGGTAACCCTTCCAGCAGCCCAGCGCCTGCAGTGTCTTGCGATCCAGCATTCCGCCTCCGAACACTTGCCCTTGTCGGCGCCAGCATACGGAATGTGGAGATTCGGCCCACGGAATTCTTCGAAGAACC
>NZ_CATZBU010000046.1:0-1437 GCF_958405935.1 Ralstonia psammae | reverse complement strand
GGCGGATTCAACCGGTCGTCGCAACACCGTTATAGAGAAGGTGTTTATGGGACGACCAGCGGGGTGGATGCAGAAGTTGACGGGGCGAGGAGCGATGCGCTCGCCAGGCGCGCCTTCGCTTCGGCGTGAGACGGAGCGGCGGTTCTGGGAGCAAATCGCAACCGGGATCACGAGCGAGAGGGCTGCCGAGGCGGTCGGTGTGTCGCAGGCGGTAGGCTCTCGCTGGTTTCGTCATCGGGGCGGGATGCCATTGTTCATGTCGAAACCTGTGTCTGAAAGGTACTTGTCATTTGCGGAGCGAGAAGAGATTGGGCTGCTCCGCGCCCAAGACGTCGGCGTGCGGGAGATAGCTCGCCGTATAGGACGAAGCCCCTCAACGGTCTCACGGGAGCTCACACGTAACGCCGCAACCCGTGGTGGAAAGCTTGAGTACCGGGCTTCAGTCGCGCAGTGGAAGGCAGAACTGATGGTCAGAAGACCGAAGCAGGCAAAGCTGGTGAGTCACCCGAAGCTGCGCCACTATGTCCAAGACCGCTTGGAGGGAAAAATACATGACGCTGATGGACGTGAGATAGCTGGCCCTCGGCAGGCACCGTTCAAGGGTCGAAACAAGCCACATCGCGGCGATCGCAAATGGGTCAACGGCTGGTCACCGGAGCAAATTTCCTGCAGGTTAAAGATCGACTTCCCGGATGATGAATCCATGCGGATATCTCACGAAGCCATCTACCAGGCTCTGTACATTCAGGGCCGAGGCGCCCTCAAGCGCGAGCTGGTGAGCTGTTTGCGTACCGGGCGAGCATTGCGCGTACCGCGGGCGAGGGCCCAGGCCAAAGCGTGGGCGCACGTGAGCGAGGAGGTGATGATCTCCAGCAGGCCCGCAGAAGCGGAAGATCGCGCTGTGCCAGGCCATTGGGAGGGTGATCTGATCATTGGCCTGAACCGGTCAGCGATTGGGACGCTAGTAGAGCGATCAAGTCGGTTCACCATGCTTGTTCACCTGCCTCGCGAGAAAGGCTATGGCCTGACTCCTCGAACAAAGAACGGCCCGGCGCTGGCTGGCTACGGAGCCATCACCATGGCCAACGCGCTCAAGAGAACTGTGACGACGCTGCCAAGCCAGCTATGGCAGTCATTGACTTGGGACCGTGGTAAAGAACTATCCGACCACGCCCGCTTCACCATCGAGTCCGGAGTTGATGTCTTCTTTGCCGACCCTCACAGCCCATGGCAGCGCGGCACGAACGAGAACACGAACGGACTTCTGCGCCAATACTTCCCGAAAGGCACCGACCTGTCCCGGTGGAGTGACCGAGAGATCCAAGCAGTAGCTAACGCGCTGAACAGCAGACCACGGAAAACGCTTGGTTGGAAGACGCCGGCCGAAGTATTGAACGAGCATCTAATATCTGCATGACAACCCGGTGTTGCGACGAC
>NZ_CATZBU010000045.1:0-1912 GCF_958405935.1 Ralstonia psammae | reverse complement strand
TGAAATACCGTTCGCCACGGGAGTTCAGGAGGACTGCGGCATCCTTAACTTAACGATGTCCGAGTGTCCTGAGATGCGGGGGCAACTCCAACACGTTGCATGTCGCCGGTTTGCTTGATGAGGACAGAGGCGCGTTAGTAGGTGCGAGCACGACATGTTTCTGTCTGGCGTAAGCCTGGCCGACTGTTTCGGGAAGGCCAGAGGGCGCCACGCACAGGTGAAAGCGATGCCTAGCACTTGGTGTCGTTACCGTGGAACGCGCGCCGTGCAGTCGATGAGCGTTGCGAAAGCTCCCACGGGGGCTAAATTCCTGCACGTCATTGCCGATACTCCGAGTGATCGAGATAGGCCTTCACATCTGCTCCGAGCTGTCTCGGATTCAAAGCGCGGATGGCTCTCGTTCACTCTCCTAACCAACCGAAAGAAAGAATGAAAAAAATTCGCGTCGTTGCCATCGCATCCGCCGTTGCCCTTGGCGGTTTCATCAGCGGGTGTGCCAATACACCAAATAGGCTCTCGAATGAGAAGGTGAGCGTCACCACGTTCGCGAGCGCACAGAGCGAGTTCTTCCCGAAGCGACGTTCGGTTGGAATGGGGGAGACGAAAGTGCGGAACACAGGCGAAATCGAAACTGCAACGTACCCGCTGATGGCCGTGCGCAGCTGCAATAGCACCCGCACCGCTTGCTCAGTGGGTGTGGTCAAACTTGTCGGTACGACCGAACTGAAGGGAGTTGATGCAGGCGGCGCAACTGTGGCCATTAGCCTGACCTATGATCTTGGCCGGAAGCAAACGATGAGTGACGGCTTCACAACCGTGACGGATGAAATTCCCGCTGACGTTACCAATATCCTTCAGGGCCATCGCGTATTTTCCAAGCAGGCTTACCTTCCTTTCGGAGAAATGCGCAAGGTGAGCTTTGACCACGGCGTTGACTTCGTGGTCTGCGTCAATCACGCAGATGAGCACAACATGCCGACAGATACGCGCTGTGAAGTTGATGGTATTCAAAACGGGACCGTCTCGCACGACAGCCTGCAAGTGTTCTGAAATTTGAGTCAGTCGGACCCGGCCGCTTCCCTAAGGCTGGACGACCCGCAAAGTCGTCATGATCGGAAGCGGCAAATTTGGGGGAGTCATCCTTTTCGTGCAAAATCTGGCGATTTCCCCTCAAAGCCTTTATTCATAAGGATCCCAGGTCTTTGCCGACAATTGTCTGCTGCCCCCGAGTGACTTCAGGAGTACGATGTTCGCCCGCGATTTCGGATCGCGCCACCTTAACGGGGGCGTAAGCGTGTCCCCAGCACCGTCTCGACGGCAGTTCTACGAATTGCATGCTGCGCGGCCGAATGCCTTGAATACCGGAGCGCTGGAACGTATCGGTGCGCTGTACAAGGTTGAGGAGGCGATCCGGGGGAAACCGCCCGATGAGCGGCGAGCGTACCCTTGTCTTGCCGCCCGCTGCGCAACAAGGCCGAAACTCGGCCTGTCTCCTAATATCGCTGGATCCACCGATAGATCGTAGCCGGGTTCCGGCCAGCCGCCTCTGCCACTGCGCGGACTGCTTCCGCTGATCGGCTCGAACCAGCTTCGAGCAGTGGAAGAATCATCTCGTACCTCGTCCATGCCTCCCGCCAGTCCTCGTCCTCAACGAGCATCAGATCCTGGCGCACAAACGTCTGCTCGACTGCTGCAGGTACAAGCTCGCCAATCGGCGCGAGATTAGTCTCGCCAGTTGCTGCGTCGCGAACAACGGCCTGCCCTAGATTGGCCAGGTCCAGAACAATATGGTCTCGATTGTGCCAACGCACCGGCACACCTGGTGCGTATTTCAAGCCATCGTGGACGGCCATTTCAGATGAGCGTAGACGGTGTTTCAAGGCAACGTGGACGCCGTTTCAAAGCATCGTAG
>NZ_CATZBU010000044.1:0-2053 GCF_958405935.1 Ralstonia psammae | reverse complement strand
CCGCCGACCGCATCCGGCCGATGTGGGACATTCGATATCGACCGGTAGTTTGGTGACAATCGAACCGGGACGGGGGCACCGCCAGTTTTCGGTGCTTACCGCTCTGCGGAAGGCGACGCCTTGCCGGCATCACAACTGCGATAGCGGCTCGTACGCCCTTTCCGGTATATCAGCGAGTCTGGACGGATGCACCTGTCCACTAAGCCCATAGAATTTTTGGAAACTCATAATTAATGGCGACCACTTATCTGGATCGATCTGGTTGGCGTGACTTTCCATCAGCAGATCGGGATGGATGTGAACGCGCTGGATCCGCACTTCAATCAAACTGATGAAGCCGCGTAATTGGTCACTGTCATCACCAATGCCGTGAACTGCCGCAACCACAGCTTCGAGCTGAATCGGACACTCGAGCGCGCGCGCAGCTCCGACGATATCCGACGCCAATATCGTCATTCCCGCGCGGCCGAATTTGTCGGGTTCATAGACATACCCCATCGCCCGCTTGAATTCGGAGACGGGATGCACGCCCGTGGTTCGCGCGATGCGGTCGACGGCGGCTACCTCATTGACGGAAGGCAGATTGAGTACGCATTCGCCAGTGCGAAGCAGATTGCGCGTGGTCTGCGACGCCGACGCGATGCCAAGCACCCCCCGCCAGCCCAGCCAGAAAGCTGACGAAATAGGGGCAAGGTTATGTCCGCCGTCTTCGTTGACCGTGCTAACCAGAACAACGGGCGTTCCGAGGTACAAAATAGGAGGCTCGGCAACAACGTGAGGGTTATTCATGGGTTCTTCGCTCCGTGAGTGAATGGGTCCATGATGCCGACTGTGTTCGTTAGATACGCTCCGATTCTTGCTTTGTTGTTGGTCTCGATGGTGATGGGCAAGCGGGAGCACCGTTCGGGATGGGTCTGCGTCTTTTGTGTGCGTGCCCGATAGACGTACGTCCGTATTCATGCACTGGCCGTCTATCACGGGGCGACTTCAGAAGTCGGCGGCCTCACCCTATCGGCCAAGAGCAGCCGGTCGATATCGTCAGAGCGGTCTTTGACAATTCCCTTGCACACGCTCCCGGAATCGAACTCTGACTAGAATGGGGCCCTGCCTACAGACGACCTCTCGAATGACGACGAAACAAAGAGTTGCCACCGCGCTGCTTGGCGCGCTCGCCTGGATCATCATCGACCAGTCGACGAAGGCTTTATTCAAGCAAATATTGATGCCTGGTGAAGTCGTGTCATTTCTCTCGGGAAGCTTGCTCGTACTTCCCACCTATAACCACGGCGCGTTCCTAAGCCTCGGGGGGGGAATGCCTGATTCGACTCGCAATATCGTTTTCATATATGGCGTTCTGGCGATTCTGATCGGCCTGTTCGGCTGGCTGCTGCGTTCGTCCAAGCTCGGCCGTACCGAAGCCATTGCGATAGCGTGCATTCTGGGTGGAGGGCTCAGCAACCTGTTCGATCGTTGTGTCTACGATGGCAGGGTTTTTGATTTTCTGAACATGGGCATCGGGCAGTTGCGAACGGGTGTATTCAACGTCGCAGACATTGGAATCATGCTCGGCGTGGCGCTCATTCTCTTCCGTGGTGTAAAGCGCGGGCCCACTTTGCCGGGTGCCTCGACGGCCTGAGGAATGAAGGCCTTGAGCGCGTGCGACGTCTGCCTTGAATGCGGCAGGTCGTCCGCTTCGGGTCGGACGCGGGTGTTGCCAGCTTGGTCGCGAGAGGCCGCTTTCGGCAGCCAGAAGCGGTCATCGGTGCACAGCGCCGGAAAAAAGTCGATAGCGGGTAGGGCTTTCCGGCATTCCTTGGAGATCAAATACCAGTCGCGTCCAAAGTATCCGAATGGGCTCGTTCCGTAGATAGATCCGCCAGATGCCGGTTGATCGCATTGATGACCTCCTGCGCAGCCCGTGGCAGCGGACGTTTCTCCTTAACTAGCACGCGGGCGTACTGGTTCTCTGTGAGCGGATGGTCGAGGCGAATGCCAACCAGTTGGCCTGCTGCCACTTCCTTTCGAATCGAAAAGTCGGTAACAAACGCCAGGC
>NZ_CATZBU010000043.1:0-2126 GCF_958405935.1 Ralstonia psammae | reverse complement strand
CCACTGGTATTCGATGACGCCGTTGGCGGCATCGGTGCGTCGGCGAATGAGCCCGGCTTCGGAGTAGGTCCAGACGGTACGGTGTTGCAGCGCGTCGGTGTGAGCGAGCAGGCGGCCTTCGGCATCGCGCTCGAAACGCTCGGCGGTCTCATCGGGGTGGATGACCTTGGCGAGTTGCCCGGCTTCGTATTCGTAGCGGGTGACGCCGCCTGCGGCGTTGGTGACTTTCTCCAGGCGGCCACGCGGGTCGTATTGCCAGGTGGTGGTCTTGCCGGAGCAGTCGGTGTAGCTGGTGAGTTGGCCGGCTGCGTTGTAGCCGAACTGCTTCTTCCCACCCTTGGCGTCGGTGATTTCGGTGAGCAGGCCGGCCTTGTTGTAGCTGTATTCGGTCTTGTTGCCCAGCGGGTCAATCTCTTCGGTGAGGTTGCCCCGGGTGTCGTAGTCGCGCTGCCAGAGGCCGCCTTCTGCATCGCGGATTTTGATGAGCTGGTCGTGGGCATCGTAGGCATAGTGGATGGCGCTGTCGTCAGCGCGGATGTGCTCGACGAGGTTGCCGCGTTCGTCGTAGGTGAAGCGGTCGATGCTGCCATCGGTGTGGATATGCTGGATGACGTTCTTGGCGTCGTCACGGAAAAGCCATTCCGAGCGGCCATCGGGGTGTTTGATGCGGTAGGTGTAGCCGAGGATGTCGTAGTAGTGACAGGTCTCGTGGCCGAGCGCGTCAGTGACGTAGGTGAGGCGGATGTTCTCGTCCCATTCCAGGCGGGTGTCGAAGCTGCCGTCGTCGGCCCATTCGCGGATGGCTTTGGCATGTGGGCCTTCGCCGTTCCACTGCAGGTTCATGCCTCTGCCAGTGCGGTCGGTGTAGCGGGTGACGAGGTGGTGTTGGTACGTGTAGTCCCAATGGGCGGCATTCTCGTCCTGGGCCATGACGAGGTCGCCCGCTTCGTCGTAGGTGTAGCGCGAGAGCTGGCGGACCAATTGGCCGTCTTCTATTTGCCAGTGTTCGGCGATGCGGCCAGCATCATCCAGTCGAATGCCGACGTGGGCGAGTGTGGTCTGGCCTTGGTAGGCGATGATGTCCGACAGGACGGTGCGTTCACCGATGCGGTGATCGTAGTGCAAGGCGATACCGGCTCCGCTGCGCAGGGTGATGCCGGTCAGGCGGAAGGACTGGCCGTGACGTTGATAGGCTTCCTGGCTTTCAAAGCCGTGGGCGAGCGTCAGTCGATGTTCCGAAACGCGGACGAGCGTGACGCTCTCGATGGGGTCGTGATGGAACCTGCCAACTTCGGGTAGCGGGTAGGCGTGGCTGCGGCCGTCAGCGGCGTGGTAGAGGACGCTTTCAATGCCGTGCTCGTTGATGACATCGAAGCGCGTGGTGTAAGGCGTGATCCAGCGGGCGCCCTGCTCGCTGCTGTCGTAAGCGCCAAGGCTGGAGCGGTAAGTGCGCGTCCAATCGATAGGGAACAGGCTGGGTAGGACGAAATCGGTGTGGGTGAGCGTTTCGTCACCGGTGGCGAAGCTGATGCTCGGTCCGGTGCCGGCCGGTGCCGGACAATTCTTGCAGCCGGGGCTCCCCTTCGCTGGGTGCTGGCTGTTCGTAATTTCCAGTTGGCCTTCGTGTCCCTTCTTGCGGGCTTCGCTCGTTTTGGTGGGATGGACGTTGGTGGCGTTGCCTGCAGCTTTCTTTTTACGCCAACGTGCGACGGCCTCGGCGAGCTTGGCCAAAAGCCAACCGATGCTTTGTGCGGTGGCGGGGTCGGCCAGTTTGGCCATCTGGCTTTTGATCTTGGGAGCGAGGGTGCGCAACTCGCCGACGTTGGCGGCAACGGCGTACCGAACCTGCTCGGACGTGCCGGCTTTCACGGCCGTGTTGACGACGGCCTTGCCGGCGGCCTTGTAGGCGTTGAAGGTGGCGCTGAAAAAGTTGCTGATAGCCGCCTTTGGGTCGTGCAGCAGTTGGTTGCCGGCGGCCCGTATTTGGGTTGCCGCTGCCTGCGCATTGCCCCGGGCATTGAGGTTACCCAGGGCGACCTTTTCCAGGCCATCGGCCGTCTGTATGACCATCTCGGCGCCCAGTTCGCCGGCATCGTTGAGGATGCCGGCGAGCTTGTTTTGGGCCT
>NZ_CATZBU010000042.1:0-2149 GCF_958405935.1 Ralstonia psammae | reverse complement strand
TGCGTATTTCAGCGATCGTGGACGGTCAGATCAGGCTGATGGTGGACGGCATTTCAGCGTGATCATGGACGCTCGGGGCGAGCGAGAGTGAAGGCGTTCATGGTATCGCAGTCGTCTACGATGAGGTTGAAGGCGGTCATGGTTGTTCGTTGTCGGGGCCGCGCAGCGAAGGCCCTTTGAGTGCAATGCGGTGGGAGCCGTGCACGATGCGATCCAGGATAGCGTCGGCGACGGTCGGGTCATCAAGCCAGGCGTGCCACTGGTTGACGGCCATCTGGCTAGTGATCAGGGTGGCGCGGGTGCCGACGCGATCGTCCAACAGTTCCAGCAGGTCGGTGCGCTCGGCCGGCTCCATGGGAGCGCCGGCGAAGTCATCCAGCACCAGCAGGTCATAGCGTGCTAGTTGCGCCAAGCGACGCACGAAGCCGCCTTCGCCGTGAGCGACGCGCAGTTCCGTCATCAAGCGCGTGGTGCGGGTGTAGAGCACCGTAAAGCCACAGCGCGCGGCCTGCTGCGCCAGCGCGCAAGCCAACCAGGTCTTGCCGGTACCGGTGGCACCCGTCATCAGCACGGTGCGGGCATGGCGAATCCAATCGCAGCCAGCGAGGGTCGTCATCAGATGTCGGTCCAGGTGGCGCGAGTCGCGCCAGAGGACGTCCTCGATGCACGCGTTGCCCACCTTGAGCTTGGCAGCTTTCAGGATCCGGGCCAGTCGCTTGCCATCACGCCAGTCGATCTCGCGCTGCACGAGCAGCGAGAAGCGATCGTCGAAGCCGAGTTCGGCCGCGGCACTGCTGGTGGCCTGGTCGCCGAGCGCTGCGATCATGCCGTCCAGACGCAGTGTCTTCAGTTGATCCAGGGTGTTGGCTGGTATCACGTGGTTCCTCCTTGTGGTTAGTGGTAGTACCCCGGCCCCCGCACGTTCTCGTGCAGCGGCAGAGATCCCTGTATTGGCTTGCCCGGCAGAGGTTGCCGGTCCATACCGTTGTCCAGGATCGATTTCACGGTGCGGTAGGTTCGCGAGTTGATGGCGACGGCTCGCTTGCAGGCGGCTTCCAGCCGCTGCGCGCCGAAGCGCCGGCCCAGGTGCTGCAAGCCCAGGCAGGCGCGGTAGCCTTGTTCCGGATGCGGACGGTGTTCCATCTGCCAGCGCACCACGGCGGCACACGACGAGCCGATACTCTCGCCCCAGGCAATGAGTTTGGTTGGCGTCCACTCGCGGTGCGCACGGTGGGATGCCGGCATGTGATCGGGATCAGTGGTGAAGCCGCCTCGGGCGGCGTTCAGGAGGTGGATGGCCACGCGCGTGGCGCCGTCGAACACTTCCACCGCCGTGGCGCCGATACGCAGTTCCACCTGGCTGCGTACCAAGCGGTGCGGCACGCTGTAATAGTGGCCGTCGAGCTCGACGTGGTAATCCACGTTCACGCGCGCCCGCTTGAAGCGCACGATGGCCATGCGGTTGGGCGGCAGCGGCTGCAGCACCGGCTGGTCCAGCCGCTCGAAGGCCTCGCGCCGGTTGCCAGGCAGTTTCTTGAAGGGCCGCTGGTTCAGATCGTGTAGCAGCTCAGCGATCGCCGTGTTCAACTCTGCCAGGCTAAAGAACCGGCGGTTGCGCAAGCGTGCCAGAATCCAGCGCTCGACCACGAGCACCGCATTCTCAACTTTCGGTTTGTCCCTCGGGTGGGCTGGCCGCGCTGGTAGTACCGCCACGCGGTAGTGGTCGCAGAATTCCTCCACCAGCCGCCCCATGCAGGGCTCGTAGCGGTCGGGTTGAGCGATCAAGGCGCGCGGCTGGTCGGGCACGATCAGCCGGGGCGTGCCGCCGAAGAACTCCAGCGCGGCAATCAGCGAGCGGATCCAGTCCGCCGCCGTTTGCCGTTCAGTGGCGCAAGCGTAGGTGTAGTTCGACGCCCCCAATATCGCCACGAAGACCTGTGCAGTACGGATCTCGCCACTAGCGGCATCGATGATCGGCACGGTCTGGCCGGCGTAGTCGGCAAACAGCTTGTCGCCGGCGATGTGGGTCTGGCGCATCGAGCGTTTTAGGCACGCCGCCCACTTGCGGTACTTGACGCAGAAACTCGTGTATTTGTACGCCTGCGCGTTGACCCGGGCGTATTCCTCCCACAGCAACTGCAGCGTGACG
>NZ_CATZBU010000041.1:0-2563 GCF_958405935.1 Ralstonia psammae | reverse complement strand
CGTAAGGGCCAGATCAGCACCGTAGCAGTTGGTGTTGACGGTGATGCCGGGAAGCGCTATCGGATGGGGGTGGTTTTGGCGGATGCTGGCAGGTACTGTGCAACGTTCCAGGGCAGCAATGCGTCGATGCGGTTGGCCGGATGGTCCGCAATGCGCTCGATGACGTAGTGCAGGTAGGCCTCGGGATCAAGGCCGTTCAGCCGCGCCGTGCCGATGAGCGTGTACATGGCGGCGGCACGCTCACCGCCTGAGTCGGCGCCGGCAAACAGATAGTTGCGCCGACCCAAGGCCACACCGCGCAGGGCGCGCTCAGCAATCAGATTGTCGATCTCGACCTGCCCATCACAGCAGTAGTAGACGAGCGCTGGCCAGCGATTCAACGCGTACTGGATCGCCTTTGTCGTATCGGACTTCGCCGAGAGTGTGGGCAGAAGCTCCTGGAACCACCGCAACATATCGTCGAGCCGTGGCACGGCTTGCTCCTGCCGCACTCGTCTTCGTTCATCGGGTGGTTTGCCACGGATCTGTTCTTCGATCCGGTACAGTGCACCGATGCGCTCCAAGGCTTCTTGCGTGATCGCTGAAGGGCGTACGGCGTGGAGGTCGTGGATCTTACGGCGTGCGTGTGCCATGCACGCCGCCTCCCGAACGCGGCCACTGCGATACAACTCGGCGTAACCTGCAAACGCATCGGCCTGCAGCACACCGGTGAAGTCGGCAAGGTGTTGCTGCGGATGCTCGCCACGTCGGTCCGGCGTGTAAGCAAACCAGACGGCCGGTGCATCGGCTGACGCGCTTGAGCGATCGTCCCGGACGTAGACCCACAACCGTCCGGTCTTGGTGGTGCCCTTGCCGGGTTCCAGAACCGGCAGCGGCGTATCGTCACCGTGTACCTTGGTGCCAGCCAGGGCATAGCGGCGTACCGCATCGACCAGAGGCGAGAGCAGCCACGTGAGGCTACCCAGCCAATGCCCCATCATGCCTGGATCCAGCTCGACGCCTTCGCGCGCGAACATCGCTGCCTGGCGATACAACGGCAAGTGATACAGGAACTTGGACGTTACGATATGGGCCAGCAGCCCAGGGCCAGGAAGGCCGCGCTCAATCGGGCGGCTCGGCGCGGCCGCCTGCACGATGCAATCGCAGCACGAGCAGGCCAGCTTTGGGCGACGATGACGGATGCCCCGGAAGTGCGCGCGCACGTATTCGAGCTGTTCGGATACATCCTCACCCAACGGCTTGAGCGCGCCACCACATTGCGGGCAGTCCTCTACGGCTGGAGCGTGGACAAGCTCTTCGCGCTCCAGGTGCTCGGGCAGCGGCTTACGCTGCTTGGGCTCGCGTGGCTTAGGTGCTGTCTTGGCCTCAGCAGCGGCGGCCGCGCCTTCATCAGCCTGCAGATCTTCCAGGCGCAGTTCCAACTGCTCGATCTGACGCTGCAGCTTCTCCGACTTGCGCCCGAACTGCATGCGCTGCAGCTTGGCGATCAACAGCTTCAGGTGCGCGATCTCTTGCTCACGCGAACTTAGGCGCTGCTCCAGGGCAGCGAGCTGCGCTTTCTGTTCATGCGCTTGCGTATCACGCTCTTGCACTAGCGCGGCGTGCGCGAGCACCATGGCCTTCAAGGCCTCGATGTCGTTGGGTAGAGCGCTCGCACAGAGTTCCATGACGGTAGTCTGCCCGATGGGGGCCTACCGATGGAGTGCGGAATTCATAAGGCGCTGCGCGGACGCGCAGCTGCGATGGGCTGGCGCCAGTCGAAGCCTTCCAACAACAGCGAGAGCTGCGCCGTAGTCAATGCCACCACACCACCTTCGGCCCTGGGCCAGGCGAAACGCCCGGTCTCCAATCGCTTGGCCAGAAGGCAAAGACCACCATCACACCACCACAGCAGCTTGACCAGATCGCCCCGCTTGCCGCGAAACACGAAGACGTGGCCCGAGAACGGATCCTTGCGCAGCACCGACTCGACCTTGGCCGCGAGACCATTGAAGCCGGAGCGCATATCAGTGATACCGGCTGCGATCCAGATACGCGTATTTGCTGGCAGGCCGATCATCGGAGAATGTGCTCAAGAATCAGACCCAGTATCGTCGAGTCGGGCGCGCCCTCTATCCGGACAGACGTGTTGCCGTGCTGAAGTTGAATGCTGCCATTTGCAGCCGCCGCGGGCGCCGGCGCTTCCATCGACACCGGTACATGCTCGGCAGACCGATCAGGTTGCACATTGACAACGACGGGCAACATGGCATCTGTTTGCCCTGCTTCGATCAACAGGCCCTGAGCATATAGCTTGCGCCAGCCCCACAACTGGTTGGCGTTGATGTTGTTCTCGCGGGCGATCCTAGCGACCGAAGCACCAGGTTCGAACGTCTGCTCGACCACAGAGCGTCTCCATTCCATCGGATGCCGCCGGTTCTGACGCTTGGTGGATAACTCGACTGTCTGAGGCACCGTGTCCATTCTCCGCTTGTTGTGGACACAGTCGGTCATCCGTGCCCGTCACAAACGATCATCGCATCAGTGCGTCAAGGCGGGGCAACGGTACATATCAGATGCTTAC
>NZ_CATZBU010000040.1:0-2573 GCF_958405935.1 Ralstonia psammae | reverse complement strand
GTAAGCACCCGACCGGTACCGTAGGTGATGGTGTTGACGATCGCGGCGGGAAGCGTTACCGGATAGGATCGACCTTGGCGGACGCTGGCAGGTGCTCGGCCACGTTCCAGGGTAGTAGTTCGTCGATGCGGCTCACCGGATGGTCGGCAATGCGCTCGATGACGTAGTGCAGGTAGGCCTCGGGATCGAGACCGTTCAGGCGAGCCGTGCCGATGAGTGTGTACATGGCGGCGGCGCGCTCGCCGCCGCTGTCCGCGCCGGCGAACAGATAGTTGCGGCGACCAAGAGCCACCCCTCGCAAGGCACGCTCGGCGATCAGGTTGTCGATCTCGGCCTGGCCATCGCTGCTGTAATAGACGAGCGCCGACCAGCGATTGAGTGCGTACTGAATCGCCTTGGTGGTGTCGGACTTCGCAGACAGCGTGGGCAGGATCAACTCGAACCACCGCAACATGTCATCGAGCAGCGGCACGGCTTGCGCCTGCCGTACGCGCAGACGCTCATCAGGTGGTTTGCCGCGGATCGACTCTTCGATCCGGTAGAGTGCACTGAAGCGTTCCAGGGCTTCCTGGGTAATGGCCGAGGGCCGCACGGCATGCAGATCGTGGACCTTGCGTCTCGCGTGCGCCATGCAGGCCGCTTCGCGGACGCAACCACCGCGGTACAACTCGGCATAGCCTGCAAACGCGTCGGCTTGCAGCACGCCGGTAAAGTTCACCAAGTGCCGCTGTGGGTGTTCGCCACGACGATCTGGTGTGTAGACGAACCAGACCGCCGGCGCATCGGCCGAGCCGCTGGACCTGTCGTCACGCACATAGACCCAGAGGCGACCGGTCTTGGTGGTGCCGCGGCCGGGCTCCAGGACAGGCAGCGGTGTATCGTCAGCATGCACCTTGGAGCCACCCAGCGTGTAGCGGCGCATTGCGTCAATCAGTGGGGTGAATAGCCAGGTCAGGCTACCCATCCAGTGGCCCATCGTGCCAGGATCGATCTCCACGCCCTCGCGCGCGAACATCACGGCCTGCCGGTACAGCGGGAGGTGGTACGCGAACTTGGAGGTGGCGATGTGGGCGAGCAGTCCGGGGCCAGGCAGGCCCCGGTCGATCGGTCGGCTCGGCGCCGCTGCCTGCACGATGCAGTCGCAGCACGAGCAGGCCAGCTTGGGGCGGTGGTGGCGGATGACGCGGAAGTGCGCGCGCACGTATTCGAGCTGTTCGGACACGTCCTCACCCAGCGGCCTGAGCGTGCCACCACAGTCCGGGCAAGCATCCTCGGCTGGCTGGTGGACCCGCTCCTCGCGCTCCAGGTGCTCTGGCAGCGGCTTGCGGCGCTTGGGTTCGCGTGGCTCACGTGCTTGCTTGAACTCCGTGGCAGCCGCCGCTGCGCCTTCATCGGCCTGCAGGTCTTCCAGGCGCAGCTCGAGCTGCTCGATCTGGTGCTGCAGCTTCTCCGACTTGCGGCCGAACTGCATACGGCGCAGCTTGGCGATCAGTAGCTTGAGGTGCTCGATCTCTTGTTCGCGCGAACTCAGGCGCTTCTCCAGCGCAGCAAGTTGTGCCTTGTGCTTGTGCACCTGGGCATCGCGCTCTTGCACCATTGCCTCACGCGCGAGCACCATTGCCTTCAAGGCCTCGATGTCGTTGGGCAGAGAGCTCGCACGCAGTTCCATGACGACAGTCTGCCCGATAGGAGCCTACCGATGGAGTGCGTGTACGCAGCAATTTATAAGGCGCTGCGCGGCCGCGCAGCTTCGATAGGCTGTCGCCAATCGAATCCCTCGAGCAAGAGCGAGAGCTGCGCCGTAGTCAATGCCACCGCACCGCCTTCGGCCCTGGGCCAAGCGAAACGCCCCGTCTCAAGCCGTTTCGCGAGCAGGCATAGGCCGCCATCGCTCCAATACAAAGCCTTTAGAAGATCGCCGCGTTTGCCCCTGAAGATAAAAACGTGGCCGCCATATGGATCCTTCTCAAGCACCGTCTGTACCTTCGCCGCAAGCGAATTGAAGCCGGAGCGCATATCAGTGATACCGGCAGCGATCCAGATCCGTGTATTTGCAGGCAGGCCGATCATCGGAGAATTCGCTCGAGAACCAGGCGCAGTATCGTCGAGTCGGGCGCGCCTTCTATCCGGACCGACGTGTTGCCGTGCTGAAGTTGAATGCTGCCATTTGTAGTCGCCGCGGGCACTGGCGCTTCCATCGACACCGGCACATCGACTGCAGATTGATCAGGCTGCACATTAACAACGACGGGCAACATGGCATCTGTTTGCGCTGCTTCGATCAACAGTCCCTGAGCGTATAGCTTGCGCCAGCCCCACAACTGGTTGGCGTTGATGTTGTTCTCGCGGGCGACCCGAGCGACCGAAGCACCGGGTTCGAACGTCTGCTCGACCACCGAGCGTTTCCATTCCATCGGATGCCGCCGGTTCTGACGCTTGGTGGATAACTCGACTGTCTGAGGCACCGTGTCCATTCTCCGCTGTTGTGGACACAGTCGGTCGTCCGTGTCCGTCGCAGACGATCATCGCATCAGTTCCTCAAGGCGGGGCGACGGTACATATCAGATGCTTAC
>NZ_CATZBU010000039.1:0-2996 GCF_958405935.1 Ralstonia psammae | reverse complement strand
CGTCCCTTGTCAATGGAGGGAACTCCATGGCATTGGGGTGGGCCTCCAGCGCATCGGGGACGAACTCGGTAGCGCTGGGTTTCCAGAGCTCGGATGGTGGTGCATCCAATGTAGTGAGCGTCGGTAACAGCTCACTGGGGGTCACCCGAAGAATCACTCAAGTGGCAGACGGTACCATTGCCTCGGGGTCGACCGATGCTGTGACGGGTAACGAGTTGTACAACTTGTCGACGACAACATCGACAGGTCTAAGCACGGCCAACAGCAAGGTAACGAGCCTGAGCACGTCGGCATCGACGGGCATCAGCACGGCGCAGAGCGGCGTGACCTCGTTGTCCACGGGCTTGAGCACGAACAATAGCAGCGTATCGTCGCTATCGACCATGGTCGGAGGGTGGTCGACCAGCATCAGTTCGGCGACGAGTAGCGTGGCATCGATGTCAACAACGGTCAGCTCTGCGGTGAGCACCGTATCTTCGCTCTCGACCACTGTAGGTGGATTCTCTACCAGTATCAGCACGGCACAGAGCGGGGTTAACTCCCTGTCAACAGCGCTGAGTACGACCAATAGCAATGTATCCAGCCTGAGCACGTCGGCTTCGACGGGGATCAGCACGTCCCAGAGCGGCGTCACCTCGCTGTCCACCGGCCTGTCCACGACCAACAGCAATGTGAGCAGCCTGAGCACGTCGGCTTCGACCGGCATCAGCACGGCGCAGAGCGGTGTGACTTCGCTGTCCACGGGTCTCTCGACGACCAACAGCAACGTATCGAGCCTCTCGACCTCGGCTTCGACCGGCATCAGCACGGCGCAAAGCGGCGTGACTTCGCTGTCGACGGGGTTGTCCACGGCGAATAGCAACGTGTCGAGCCTGAGCACATCCGCATCGACCGGCATTAGCACGGCCCAGAGCGGTGTCACTTCGCTGTCCACGGGCTTGAGCACGACCAACAGCAATGTAGGTAGCCTGTCGACGTCGGCGTCGACTGGCATTAGCACGGCGCAAAGCGGTGTGACCTCACTGTCGACGGGGCTGTCGACGCACACTTCGCAAATCGCCTCGTTGTCTACGGGGTTGAGCACGACCAATAGCAACGTGTCGTCGCTGTCGACCTCGGCGTCGACTGGCATCAGCACGGCGCAGAGCGGCGTGACCTCGTTGTCCACGGGTCTGAGCACGACCAACAGCAATGTGAGCAGCCTGAGCACCTCGGCCTCGACGGGGATTAGCACGGCACAAAGCGGTGTCACTTCGCTGTCCACGGGTCTGTCGACGCACACCTCGCAAATCGCTTCGTTGTCCACCGGTCTTTCGACGACCAACAGCAATGTCTCGAGCCTGTCGACATCCGCGTCGATCGGTATTAGCACCGCACAGAGCGGCGTCACCTCGCTGTCTACCGGCCTGTCCACGACCAACAGCAATGTGAGCAGCCTGAGCACGTCGGCCTCGGCGGGGATCAGCACGGCCCAGAGTGGTGTGACCTCGCTGTCGACGGGCCTGAGTACGACCGACAGCAACGTGTCGTCGTTGTCCACCTCAGCCTCGACCGGGATCAGCACTGCGCAAAGCGGCGTCACCTCGTTGTCCACGGGCTTGAGCACCACCAACAGTAACGTGTCGAGTCTCTCGACCGGGCTGTCGACGACGAACAGCAACGTGAGTAGCCTGAGTACGTCGGCCTCGACGGGTATCAGCACCGCACAAAGCGGCGTGACCTCTCTGTCCACGGGCTTGAGCACGACCAACAGCAATGTGGGTAGCCTGTCGACGTCGGCGTCGACAGGCATCAGCACGGCGCAGAGCGGTGTGACTTCGCTGTCCACGGGGCTGAGCACGACCAATAGCAATGTTTCGTCGCTGTCGACCTCCGCTTCAACCGGCATCAGCACGGTACAGAGTGGTGTGACTTCGCTGTCCACCGGCTTGAGCACGACCAACAGCAACCTGGCATCGCTGTCCACGTCCGCCTCGACCGGCATCAGCACGGCGCAAAGCGGCGTGACTTCGTTGTCCACGGGCCTGAGCACGACGAATAGCAGCCTGGCATCGCTGTCCACGTCCGCCTCGACGGGCTTGAGCACCACCAACAGCAACGTGTCGAGCCTGTCGACTTCGGCTTCGACCGGCATCAGCACGGCGCAAAGTGGCGTCACCTCGCTGTCTACTGGCTTGAGCACCACCAATAGCAACGTGAGCAGCCTGAGCACGTCGGCTTCGACGGGCATCAGCACGGCACAAAGCGGTGTGACCTCGTTGTCCACGGGCCTGAGCACGACGAATAGTAGCCTGGCATCGCTGTCCACGTCCGCCTCGACGGGTCTGAGCACGACCAACAGCAATGTGGGTAGCCTGAGCACGTCGGCCTCGACCGGTATCAGCACGGCACAAAGCGGCGTCACTTCACTGTCGACGGGTCTGTCGACGACCAACAGCAACGTGTCGAGCCTGTCGACCTCGGCTTCGACCGGCATCAGCACGGCGCAAAGTGGTGTCACCTCGCTGTCCACCGGCCTGTCCACCACCAACAGCAACGTGTCGAGCCTGTCGACCTCGGCGTCGACAGGGATCAGCACGGCACAAAGCAGCGTGACCTCGCTGTCCACGGGGCTGAGCACGACCAACAGCAATGTGAGCAGCCTGAGCACATCGGCTTCGACCGGGATCAGCACGGCGCAGAGCGGTGTCACTTCGCTGTCGACCGGCCTCTCGACGACCAACAGCAATGTGTCCAGCCTGTCGACCTCGGCGTCGACTGGGATCAGTACGGCGCAAAGCGGTGTGACTTCGCTGTCCACGGGGCTGAGCACCACCAACAGCAATGTGTCGAGCTTGTCGACCTCTGCCTCGACCGGCATCAGCACGGTTCAGAGCGGCGTGAGCTCGTTGTCGACAGGTCTGTCCACGACCAACAGCAATGTGTCGAGCCTGTCGACCTCCGCGTCGACCGGGATCAGCACCGTGCAAAGTGGCGTGACCTCGCTGTCGACGGGT
>NZ_CATZBU010000038.1:0-3039 GCF_958405935.1 Ralstonia psammae | reverse complement strand
GAGCCACTGTTGCACGTGGTTTCCGCATAGGCGCCCTGCGAAGCCAACAGCATGCCGAGTGCGCTGGCAACTGCCATTGCAATCTGCCGCAGGCGTGGACTGAAATCTTGAGCGCTACTCACCACCACACCTGTTCCGCGCCCGGCTTTGCCCGCACTGTTCGCGGTTTCATCTGCCACCACCACGCGCCCAAGGCGACGGTTAAACACCAGCTTGTATGTTTTGTTCATTCTCTTTTAACCCCCACCAATTCACTTCTTGTGTTTGAACCGCTGCAAGACGAGACCTGAGCGTTAGGCCCTTCTGCTCGCTCGCATTGGCGTTTTGATCGCGGAGTGTTCGCTCCGCAGTTGGCTCAATCGAATTGCTCTCTTGGTTGATTCCCTCTTCCCCTCGTCTTCGCGTTGCGCGCAAACGGCCCCTCTTCTTGTTTCCGCCTCATGCACGAATTCGGTCACCCGGGTTGCTGACGTAGTCACCCTGGCCCCACTGCACGCCGCTCTCCCGCGCGAAGGCCACCTCCTCCGCTGATTCGATGCCCTCGACCACGACCTGGTCCGCACGCGCGTGGGCGGCCAGCAGGACGCCAGCGAACTGCGCGTACTGACCGGCTTCGCAATGCCGCTTGAACACGGCGGGGGCGATCTTCAGAATGTCGGCGGCGTGTGCGTCGTTGGCCGCGTGGGTGGCGAGTCCCTCGCCCTTGATGGCGATGCGGCAGCCGAGCTGACGCATGCGGCGGCAGAACTGACGGCCCGCAACCGGGTACACCTGGGCGTCGGTCAACTCGATCACCAGGCGTTGGGCGATGTGTGGGGTGTCGGCCAGTTCGGCAAACACCCAGGCCCACCACACGTCATCGAGCGAGCTCTGGCCGGAGATGCTCACGCCCAGGCTCAGGTCTTCAAACTCATCCAGGAGCGAGAGCGCCCGGCGCATGACGTATCGGTCCAGGCAGCGCATGAGCCCCAGCCGCTCCAGGCTGGGGATGACGCTGTTCGGGAACAACTGCTCACAGCCGTCGTCCAGGCGCACGCGCAGCAGGCACTGGTGGTACAGCGAAGCACACAGGTCTTCCGTGCTGAAGATCGGCTGGAACACGAGTTCAATCCGGCCGTCACCAATGGCTTGGTAGACCTCGGCCGCGGCTTCCATGTCGACGCCGCGCGGCGCCTGCTGCCAGTGGTTAGTCGGGAAGGCACCGTCGTGGTGCAGTTCGTCGTCGGTGACCCAGTTGGCGTTGAGAATGGCCAGCGATGCGGCGCCGCACTCGAGCTTGGCCCATTCCGCCAGGCCCAACAGCAAGGCTTGGGCAAAAGCTTGTCGTGCCAGCGTGTCGCCCCCGTCGATGGGAACAACAGATGCATCGTTGGCGGTACCGGTCAGGCCGATACGCCCGGCCCCCAAGGTCTTGACCGCATAGCGGCGCCCACACAACACCGTGATGCGCTCGAGCAATTCCGCCTCGACGGCATTCGCAAACGGTGCCCCGTAGCAGCGCGTCAGGAACGCGCTGTTCTCCACCTCGATCAGCAATTTACGCAGCTGGCTCCCCATCTCTTCCCCCTTGCGGCAAAAACGGTCCTTTGTGCAAAAGTGAGACAAGGCAGAGTTAAGCGTCACTTATAACGTGTCTGGCATTGGCTTCGCGGGTGATTTGTGAGGCTCAGCACAGGGGCTGGAAGGTGACGACAAAAAGGACCCCTTTTGTCCAGTAGAATCGCCCCCTCTGTCGGAGGGGGGCGACTGCCCAGGCAAGCGCAGCGGGGAAATGCCGCCTGCCGTTTGCCCCTTTCGCCATGGGAAGGCAACGCGTAGAGCGATGCGTGCGGACGTCTCGCAACGCCTTTGCGTATGGGAGAAAGCACAGGCGGCAGCGCGTGCCCGCAAAGAACAAAATTAAGGAAGCCAGCGATGTCGACGCACACCAAGCTCAAACCGGCCACAGCCTCTCTCAACAAGCGAGTGACAGCGTCACGCACGACAACGGTTACCCCAAGGCGCCCAAGCGAAACGTGCCGAGCACGACACACCTATTCATCGCCGCATCAACCCGTCCGCGTTGGCTATGCAAGAGTCTCGACCGATACCCAGAACCTGCGCCTGCAACTCGACGCGCTACGGCGGGTTGACTGCGCACATGTCTTTACCGATGAGGGGATTTCCGGTTCGGAGTTTTCCAGACCAGGCTTGGACGAGGCGCTCGCATGTCTTCAGGAAGGAGATACCCTGGTGGTCTGGCGACTCGACCGATTGGGCCGATCGCTAGGTAAGTTGGTAGAGCTGATCAACGAACTTGGTCAGCGCAAGATCAAGTTCGAGTCGATCATGGAGACCATCAACACCGGCTCCTCCGGCGGCAAGTTGGTCTTCCACATGATCGCGGCGCTGGCGGAGTTTGAGCGCTCGCTCATCAGCGAGCGGACCCGGGCCGGCATGGCGGCAGCGCGTGCGCACGGCAAGCGCCTGGGCCGCAAGCCCGCGCTGAGTGCCACGCAGCAGCGCAAGGCGCTAGCCCTGCTCAGCACCGAACCCGCAACAGCGGTCGCCAAACGTTTCAACGTCCATCCCCGGACGCTGCGACGGTTGCTCGATTCCCACAATGCCGTGGGAGACGGGTGTGCAGTCGTTTGACGAGGGTCTAATTCCCTTCACCCGCTCTAACGAAAACCTGGCCGGGAGGCTGAATGCATGTCCTTGCTAGAGATGCATGTGGGCATGACCTTGCATTGAGGGTTCGAGCCCCTCCGTTTTGCCACGGCAACCTCTAGCTCACCGATGGTTAGCGTAGCGGACTCATACGTCGGTACCTCGTTCAACTCGCGGGAGGTCCACCAGTCGGCTTTACGGGGTGTCATGAAAAGCGCGAAAAAGACGCCGCTGTATTGGCGGCGCTTACCCTAGTATCAGCTTGCGGAATGATCGCCTGCGCTGGGGCTGGCGGCGCTGTAAGCATCTGATATGTACCGTTGCCCCGCCTTGACGCACTGATGCGATGATCGTTTGTGACGGGCACGGATGACCGACTGTGTCCACAAC
>NZ_CATZBU010000037.1:0-3226 GCF_958405935.1 Ralstonia psammae | reverse complement strand
TCACTCTCGCTCGCCCCGAGCGTCCATGATCACGCTGAAATGCCGTCCACCATCAGCCTGATCTGACCGTCCACGATCGCTGAAATACGCAGCTTCGCACGCTGCCGCTGCCAGAACCAGCCATCAGCGATGACGTAGCGCTGTGGCTGGATGCGCGTACCGTCGCCGCGCTGCGGGCCGCTGGCATCGACACCTTGGCCGATCTGACTGTCCGCGTGCCGCGCCGGCGCCGTTGGTGGGCGGTCATCCCCGGATTGGGACAGGCCAGCGCGCGACGCATCGAGGCATTCTTTGCAGAACACCCTCGGTTGACCGAGCGCGCCCGGGCGCTGATCGCTGAACAGGTCTGCGGCGTGGTGGTGCCGTGGGAGCAATTGCGCCTGCCCAATGAGGTGGATGGCTCACAGGGTCAATTCCGTGCGCCGCGTGAGACGTGCGTGCTCGCCGCTGACAACGATTACGAGGCCGTCCAGGCTTGGCTTTCCCTACACGAATCGACCTCCACTCAACGGTCCTACCGCAAAGAGGCGGAGCGCCTGATCCTGTGGGCCATCGTCGAACGCGGCCGGCCGCTGTCGTCGCTCACCACCGAGGATGCGATTGCCTACCGGAGCTTCCTGCGTCGGCCAACACCGCGGGAGCGTTGGATCGGTCAGGCACGCCCACGCACCTCTGTCGAATGGCGGCCGTTTACGGATGGGCTGTCGGCGCGCTCAATCGCCTACGCGCTGTCCGTGCTGGGCGCGATGTTCCGTTGGTTGATTCAGCAGCGCTATGTGCTGGCCAACCCATTTGCGGGCATCAAGGTACGCGGCGGCGGCAGGACTGCCGCGCTGGATACCTCGCATGCTTTTACCGAGGGCGAATGGGCGCTGGTCCGCACCATCGCCGATGGACTGGAGTGGTCGTATGGCTGGGAGGCACCCGCCGCGCAGCGACTGCGCTTTGTGCTGGATTTCGGCTATGCGACCGGCCTGCGCGCCAGCGAACTCGTTTCCGCGAAGCTCGGCGACATGGCACCGGACCGGCAGGGCGATCACTGGCTGAACCTGGTGGGGAAGGGCAGTCGCACCGGCAAGGTCGCCCTGCCACCGCTGGCACGCACGTCGCTCGATCGCTACTTGGTCGAGCGTGGGCTGCCGGTGACGCGTGCGCGCTGGAATCCGAAGACGCCGCTGATTGGTGGGCTGGGGATCGATGCCACTGAAGGTATTACGGGGACGCGGCTGTGGAGCGTGGTTAGACGGTTTTTTGAGACGGCTGCCAATGTCATCGAGAACGATTACGCAGTGCTGGCAGAGAAGCTGCGCAAGGCCAGTCCACACTGGATGCGCCATACGCATGCCAGTCACGCGTTGGCCCGTGGCGCGGAGCTCACCACCGTTCGGGACAATCTGCGCCACGCGTCTATCTCAACGACATCGATCTATCTGCACGGCGACGACATAAAGAGGGCGCGGCAAATCAATGCCGCTTTTGCGACCAAATGATCGCGAGGTGCGCGGTCCAGGCACCACCGCGCGAAAGATATCAACGATGGCACTCACCACCATGAGGCCAACCTTCAAGGAGCGACAGGAACTCCGGAAGCAGTTCGCCCCGTGTAGCCCAGATGCTGCGATGCCTGCACGAAGGCGGGTTCCAGGTAACCGACGACAAGGCCGTTCGAGCCTGGGCAGAATATTCAGACGACAACTGTGCAGGCTGCTTGGCACCGCCAGAACACAATGAGACGCAATTGGAGAGACTACTCAAGTTTCTCTGACAAGCGCGGGGTCTCGAGCTGTTTGGCGCGTCACCGGACTCGAAGCAGTTGACGGAAGCGGTGATCTCATCGTCCCGGTTCCCCCCGATCTGTTTGAACAGTTGGGCTGGAAGATTATCGACGAGTTGTCGATTGAAAAGGTTGATCCGAACACCTTGCGACTGCGGCGCATCTAGCCCAGGTTTTCCACGTCGCTCGCGCCTGTGGGGCAGACCTGGACAAATTTATGCAAACCAACGGGAGCGCATCAGTGACACGCTTGCGCAAACAAACGTGGGGGGCCATGCGTCATATTCGCTCAATTGCCCATTTTTACTGCGCAGTGAATATGGCCCGATCATCTCCCGATGCTCATGGGGCCTAGCAGGAGGGGGGCTTTGACGAACGAGACGGGAAACTTCTATCATTGCCCTGCAAAGCGCGGATCAGATCGGCAGTCCATTCTCGAATGGCGGATCCCAGGCTTCTCCATCGAAGGCGCTTCATGCGCTGTCCTCGCCAACAGATTTACCTCCCGCATGGCCTTGCGACGAAAGTCGCTCCCCGTATGTTGGCCGCCTGGAAATATGACTCTTAGAGACTTGTATGGCTTCGCGTGAACGTAAGACGGTACGGAAAGCTGTTCTTGCCATGCAGCAGAGCAGCATAGAGGTCATCCTTCGTCTCGCTGCACGCAGTCGCACACGGCCGGCCAATGTGGCTGCGCCAGTGGTTCTTCGCACGAAAATGCGAGTTACTGGCAAAGGGCCAAAGTCGCCCTCCAAGTAACAAGGTCGCGTGCATCGTACAGCTAGGGGCGGCAAGCGGGGCTGGGGACAAAGCGTAAGTCGTGCCCACGTTACATAGCCGGAGTGGGCGGCCATCGCGGGTGATAGGTGTACAGATTTGGGGAAAATTGCGAGCGATAGGTGAAAACTCTGGTATTGGTAATTCACCTACGATAGGTGAAAGGATTTGGGGGATACACCTCCTCTAAGCTTGCCTCTCAGCCGCTTCCCACTGCAGAAGCGTTGTACGTCGCGGTTTTACGCGAGTGCCCCGGTATTGGTAATTCGCCTACGAAGTCGGCCTTGAACAATTCGTATTTCCCGCTGCTCAGCCTTATGCCATCGCCATCGCGGGCCGCAACGGCCCTACAAGGCAACAAGGGACAGAAAGAAGCCGCGGCTTTCTCGGATCATGCGCTGGTTGTGGCATGCGCCACATAGCTCCGCGTGCATCGCATCACCCAACGCGCCCTTAAGCCAGTTCCGATCGAGCTTGCCGTCAGCCTTCATGGCCTATGGCCGGCTTGATTGCGCTGCGTCGCCGGATCGTCGCCCGTAGGCCACACGTGATGCTGTACCGCGAGCCCGATTGGCAGATCTTCAGTAAGCATCTGATATGTACCGTTGCCCCGCCTTGACGCACTGATGCGATGATCGTTTGTGACGGGCACGGATGACCGACTGTGTCCACAAC
>NZ_CATZBU010000036.1:0-3501 GCF_958405935.1 Ralstonia psammae | reverse complement strand
CGTCCCTTGTCAATGGAGGGAACTCCATGGCATTGGGGTGGGCCTCCAGCGCATCGGGGACGAACTCGGTAGCGCTGGGTTTCCAGAGCTCAGATGGTGGTGCATCCAATGTAGTGAGCGTCGGTAACAGCTCACTTGGGATAACCCGGACGATCACCCAACTGTCGGATGGCGCGATTGCCGCGGGATCGACCGATGCGGTGACGGGTAACCAGTTGTACAACCTGTCGACGGCTACCTCGTCGGCCATCAATACAGTCCAGAATGGTGTCAGTTCGCTGTCCACCAGTCTTGCTACGACCAATACCAATGTGACCAACCTGAGCACGTCGGCCTCGACGCGCATCAGTACCGCGCTGAGCGGTGTGTCGTCGCTGTCCACCGGCCTGAGCACGACGAACAGCAATGTGAGCAGTCTGAGCACGTCGGCCTCGACTGGGATCAGCACGGCACTGAGTGGTGTGGGTTCGCTGTCGACCGCTTTGTCGACTGGACTTTCGACCACCAATAGCAATGTGTCGAGCCTGTCGACCTCGGCCTCGACTGGGATCAGCACGGCACTGAGTGGTGTGGGTTCGCTGTCGACCGCTCTGTCGACTACGAATGCAACTGTGGCACTGCTGTCGAGCTCCGCGTCGACGGGGATCAGTACTGCGCAAAGTGGTGTGGCTTCGCTGTCAACTGGTTTGTCCACCACCAACAGCAATGTGTCGAGCCTGTCGACCTCGGCCTCGACCGGTATCAGCACAGCGCAGAGCAGTGTGGCTTCCTTGTCGACCAGCTTGACGGCGGCGAACAACAACGTCAGTTCGCTGTCCACCGGCCTTTCTACGACGAACAGTACCGTGAGTCGCCTGAGCACGTCGACTTCCACGGGCATCAGCACCGCGCAGAGTGGTGTCGGCTCACTATCCACCAGCCTGGCCACCACCAACAGCACGGTATCGTCGCTCTCGACGTCCGCATCGACTGGTGTCGCTTCGCTGTCGACCAGCCTGGTCTCCACCAATAGCAGCCTCTCCTCGTTGTCGACCGCGACGCAGGCCATCGTTCAACAAGCGAACGCGGCGGCGGCCAGCAATACCACGACCCAGGGCGTTGCATTGGGTGGCGGTGCCAGCGGCATGGTGCAAACAGCGGGTGCGACGTTCAACAGCACGGCGCTGACCACCATTAATGCATCCGGTTGCGGGCAAGCCAGCGGCGCGGATGCCACGGCCGCCGGCCTGTGCGCCAGCGCCTCGTCGGCCGGTGCCACGGCCCTGGGCAGCAACGCCCAGGCTACCAGCGCCAACACCACGGCAGTGGGCTTCCGCTCGGTCGCCAACTTCGCAGGCTCGGTCGCCATCGGCTACCAGGCCCAGGCAACGGCTGACCCGACCACGGCGGTGGGTTCGAACTCGCTCGCCTCGGGCAACAACGCAGTGGCGCTGGGTGCAGGTGCCAGCGCCACCGCAGACAACTCCGTGGCCCTGGGTGCGAACTCGCTGGCGACCCGGGCGAACACCGTCTCGGTGGGCTCGGCCGGCAGTGAACGCCAGATCACCAACGTGGCGGCTGGTGTCAATGCCACCGACGCGGTGAACGTGGGTCAGCTCAACTCCAGCGTGGCCAACCTGCAGAACCAGATCAGCGACAACAATAAACGCGCCATGGGCGGTGTGGCTGCCGCCATGGCCGCCGCGGGTCTGCGCTACGACGACCGCCCCGGCAAGATCTCGGCCGCTGCTGGTGCCAGCTATTACCACGGCCAATCGGCGCTTGCCGTGGGTGTGGGCGGCACGCTGGACAACGGGCTGTGGCGCATCAACGGTGCTCTGTCGGTGGTGCCCACGCTCAGCAAGCCCGACGTGGGTGTCGTCATCGGTGTCTCTCGCACCTTGAACTGACGCAGGACAGGCGCGGCAGGTCTTTGCCGCGGCACGGGGGGGGATATCTCCCTCCGTGCACAAGACCTGCCGCCCTGACTGACTGTCAAAGCCGGCCCGCCGCGGCGGCCGGCCATTCGAATCATCCGTCACCAGAGTGCTGCACAAGCGCGCGGGCTTGGGGCCCGTACGCCCAAGTGCCAACGGTCGACGGAAGTGGTGTTGCTGGGAGAGTAGACATGGGGTGGCAGGAACGCAGCCTACTGATTGAGGTGAAGAACTACGCGTTCCTCACGCGCTGCTATGGGACACCGTTTGCCAATGCGGTCGAAGCGGAACTGCTCGAACGCGTAGGTTCGCTGTGCGGGCCGCGCTTTACGGTCAAGACCCTGGGCGGCGGCAAGCTTGGCGTGGTGCGCCTGCCCACGCAAGCCCACACCCAGGAAGAGGCCGAAGCATGCAACGAGCCGGCCGTGCAGGACGTCTTCGTGCAAGGCGTGCTGCTGGGCTTGGCCAAATGGGCCGAACGCGAATGCGGTGCGTCTTCACTGGCGCTGCTGAACGTGAACTGGGTCACCGATGCGGCCCTGCAGCAGGCTGCTGCGGCTTCCGTTGAGAAGCAGTTCTCCGACAGCCCCTGGGAGCAAGCCCAGTCCTACGCCGACATGGAGATTGCCGCCGACGTCTACAAGGCGATCGGCGAAGACCGCCTCGACTTGGTGTTCCAGCCCGTTTTCAACACCGGTGACCTGAATTCCATTCTCTACAACGAGTGCCTCACGCGCATCCGCGTGGGCGAGGGGGACGAGACCCTGTCGCCCGGCCAATTCATCCCGAGCCTGGAGCGCTTGGGTGTCATGCGTTGCCTGGACCGCTATGTGATGCGCCGGGCAATTGCCCTGCTGGAAGAGCACGACGACGCCTGCCTGGGCGTGAACATCTCTGGCCAGAGCGCTATCGACGATGTGTGGTGGGCGTCGATTTTCGCGAAGCTGGCCGAGACCCCGAGCGTTGCCCAGCGGCTCACGATCGAGATCACCGAGACAGCACGGATCTACCCCGGCGCGGGCCGCCAGTTCTGCCACCGCATGCACCAGCTCGGCTGCCATATCGCCATCGACGATTTTGGGGCGGGCTTTGCCATGGAGAACGGCCTCGATCTGCATGCGCCGGACATCATCAAGATCGATGCATCGATCCTCAAGCGTGGCATCCGGGGCGGTGTGTATTCGTCGTTTGGCGACATTGTGGGCACCGCACGGGAGCGGGCGGCCCGGGTGGTGGTGGAAGGCATCGAGTCCCTCGAAGAACTGGAGTTCGTGCGTGGGGCGGGTGTGTTGTGGGGGCAGGGCAACTACGTCGCCAAGCCAGTGACGTCGTTGCGGGTTTAACAAAGCCAGGTGACCAAATCACCTGTGCATGCGCTAGAGGCGCACGAGGCTAACCAAGAGCGATGACTCGCGGTGGTCCGAGTAAAGAGCATGCCTTTTGGGGGCGAGGAAAATGAACAAGACATACAAGCTGGTATTCAACCGCCGTCTGGGGCGCGTGGTGGTGGCAGATGAAACCGCGAACAGTGCGGGCAAAGCCGGGCGCGGAACAGGTGTGGTGGTGAGTAGCGCTCAAGATTTCA
>NZ_CATZBU010000035.1:0-3525 GCF_958405935.1 Ralstonia psammae | reverse complement strand
TAACCGACATCATGGGCGAAATTGCCGCCGCCTCGAACGAGCAAAGCTCGGGCATCGAACAGGTCAACAAGGCTGTCACGCTGATGGATGAGGCCACGCAGCAGAACGCTGCGCTGGTGGAGCAGGCCGCCGCTGCGGCCGAATCGCTGGAAGAGCAAGCGCAGGCGCTGAATGCTGCGATTGCGGTCTTCTGCATTGCTTAGGGTGGCATAGCTACCACCCGTCGGCCGGAAACCTCCAGAGCCCGCCACCAATCAGTGGCGGTAAGCCGCTAAACCCGCATGTCGCGGCCTTCCCTGCTGATATATCCGCACCCCCGACCAGATGCGCAGGACTGCTCGGGCGTCAGGAAGCGCGCAATAGGTAGCCGAGTCCACGGAGCGTCACAATGGTCGCGCTCGAATGCTCCAGCTTCTTACGCAATCGGTGAATGTAGATCTCGATGGCTTCGGGGCTGGCCTCATCGTCCAGGCCAAACACACCGTTGACCAGCGCTTGCTTGGACACGGTACGCCCGAGTTTTAGCATAAAGATTTCGAGCACGGAGTGCTCGCGCGCTGGCAGCACCATTGGCTGGCCCGCCAGCATGAACGTGCGGCTGCCGGTGTGGTAAATCAGGTCGCCGCATTGCAGTTCGACGGATTGACCTGGCGTGCTGCGTCGCACCAGCACCTGAATGCGCGCGATCAGCTCGCGAAACTCGAATGGCTTGACAAGGTAGTCATCCGCCCCGGCACCCAGGCAGGCGACCTTGTCGTCGATTCCGCCACTGGCCGTCAGAATCAGCACCGGCACCGGGTTGCGGCGGTTGCGCAACCTTTGTAGAACGCTCTGCCCTGACAGCGTGGGCAAATGCAGGTCCAGTAACACAACGTCGTAATGCTGGGTCAACAACAACGAGTCTGCAGATTCGCCATCGGCGGCGTGATCGACCGTCAATTGTGCGCGGCGCAGGGCTTCACAGAGCCAGTGCGCGAGCGCCCCATTGTCTTCGACTAAGAGCAGCTTCATGTCAGGCGAAAGATGAATGCTGTGCTACGAAGGATACAGATGGAGCGTGTAGCCTAGTACCGGCCAATGCCAATGCACATGCTTGGTGCCACCTCCCCTTTCAAATTGGGACAATCATGTTGGATTGTCAAATTCTAGCGGCACGGTTCTCTGATAGGCGCAACCATCGCATACGTCGTTGACACGACAAACTCCCCAATCACGCGAGCCGCGTCTTGTGACACGACCTGCAGGAGGCAATGAGGCGAGTCCGTCTCGACAAGTCGCATTTCTGGTCGAATTTTCTGTATGAGGGCTGTTGCAGAACGCGGCACGACGTTGTCTGCCCTCGCCTGGAGATAGAGGATCGGCAACGCTACCGAGGCCAGTTCTTCGGTGACATCCACATCCAGCACAGATCGAAGTCGTACGCAAAAGACCGCCGGCGTTACCCCACCCACTGCTTGTTGGAACAGGCTGTGCAAAGCCTTGGTTGTAAATCGACCGAACAACGCTCGGTTGCCTAGGCTTGTGAGGATGGCGTTGAACGGCAGCATGTTGATCGCGGATCTGAGCCACCGGAACCGAGGATGCGGGTTCTTCGCAAAGGTGCAACTCAGTATGAGGCCCGTCATGCCGGGCGCACGGGTGGCTGCGATCTCGATTGCCAGCGGTCCTGAAAGTGATTCCCGCCCCTTTCCCGCTATGCAAGAAAGTTGTCAGACCCTCTGCATTTCGTCCTAAAGTGCCGAAAAAACAGGGATTCTTCGAATGCGGAAGTTGCGGAGTGGCCAGAAATATGGACTGACAATTGTCAGCAGTCATCTATTGCGAATGACGGCGGAGGATTGGAACTCGCCCGAGCTGCGCTTCGAAAAGTTGCGGGGCGAGGCGCTTGGTCAACTGGTCGTAGCAGCAAGCAATGCGAATGGTAGTAGCAAAGCAAACAGACGTCGCGCGCTAATACTCTTCGATTGCCTGCTTCGTGCCATCGGCGAGCCCCCCATTACCTCTGCACTCAGTTTCCAAACCGACCGGTTTCGAGAGTTGCAACTGTTCTTCTACGGGGCCCTGGGTTCGACAGGCTTCTTGGAGGCGGCAGAAGTTACTCGTATCGGCTACGCATACGGTTTCTACACGTTGCTGAAGGGGCTCAAGGAAAGGACTCCGATAACCCTGGCTGACTATCACCAGGGTGCCGCCACAGAAATCCCTATCGAACTCATTGAACAGTTTGAGGACCAGGGTTTCGTTAAAGACGAAGTTATGAAGTTGAGACCATTTTTACTTCACGCGAAGAATGGCCTCGAATACAGGGTGCTACTGACAGGCCTTGTCTCGCCCCTGGGCAGCCGTTTCACCGATGTATTTCATCACGGCCTCCAACATATAGCGGCGACGAAGAAAAAGGATGCCAATCTCCGAGACTTCGGGACGACTTTCACCAAGTTCGTTGCGAAGCTTGCATCTGAGGACAGGCCGATTTCAGCTGAGCTCCTCAAGGCCCCCTCCTTCGTGGACCTCCTTCTTATCGATTTCATGGAGTACCACTTCATGAAATTGACGCGGAGAAAGGCATCGGCCGGCGAAGGAACTCTCCCATCACTACAAAAACAGTGGTCGCGATATAAGCTTTATTGGACTGCCCTAGCAGAGCAGGGCATTGTCGCTTCGCCTCAACACGCTTTTCCGGAAGGCAATCCTGCTTTGCTAGCCAAGCAGGAAGTCGGGCATCGGCGCATCTCTACCAACCAGAACGGGACATCGTCGCTGGTTACCGCCAAACTCATCGTCCCAGTTCCGATACATCTAACGGACGAGGAGGCCTCACTCCTGCTCTTTGAGAAGCTGCGGGAACAGTTCGAAACCGTGCAGTCTTGGCTTCGTCAGCACCTGCTGGATTTCTTTGCCGATGCCGCTATCGGCGAACGACTCGCAGCAAGGGTAAGCACGCTCCAGCTAGATTCGGAGCTTAAAGAGGTCATTGCGCGCGATTCGAAATCTGAGCGGGCAATCGCCTTGGCAGTGAGGTGCTTCAAAGAGCGACATGGCGGCTATTTGGACACGTCCTGTGAAACCAACGCGGTATAACCGGCTTCAAATTTACAAGGTGGCGGATGCGATGGAAGCAAAGTCGGAAGACCTTGACTGTAGTGGTCAACCCATCCCGGACACTGCGTTAAGTTTTTCTTCCGCAACAGCCGGTGCCAGTCCGTCATTGAACTGATGCGGCCGTATCCAGTTGTACCGGTGCATCAGGTAATGGCTGATGTCGCGGTGTGCTTCATGCGCCGTCATGTAACCGACTGACGGCAGCCACTCGGTCTTCAGGCTGCGGAACAGCCTCTCCATCGGGGAGTTGTCCCAGCAGTTGCCACGGCGGCTCATGCTCTGTTGTATCCGGTAGCGCCACAGGCGTTGCCGGAACTTCCGGCTTGCATACTGGGCGGATTCAACCGGTCGTCGCAACACCGTTATAGAGAAGGTGTTTATGGGACGACCAGCGGGGTGGATGCAGAAGTTGACGGGGCGAGG
>NZ_CATZBU010000034.1:0-5157 GCF_958405935.1 Ralstonia psammae | reverse complement strand
GTTGTGGACACAGTCGGTCGTCCGTGTCCGTCGCAGACGATCATCGCATCAGTTCCTCAAGGCGGGGCGACGGTACATATCAGATGCTTACAAGGAGTGGGAGCTCGCTATGGGCGCTGTCCACGGCGGGCAATCGAATGAGAGGCTCGAACACCTTGATAAAGCGAAGAGCCACTTGGATAAAGCCGCGGGAGTGATTGGGGCGGATGCTGTTTTCGTTGCTGACGTGACAGCGAGGCAGTATGTAGTCCAAGCTCAAACCGCGTTATTGCGAGGCAACGCGGTAGAGCGCCAGGATAGGTCGTTAGCAGCCAAGCGCTATGAACACAGTCATCGGCTCTATGCGGCCGCTGTTGCGGAGAAAGAGGCCCCTCCCGAAATAGTTGAGTACGCGCAACGTGAAATGCACGGGGCGCGCGGTCTTGCAGCCCGCGTTCGCGGTGACATTGCCAAGTCGCGGGGGCAGTTCGAGGTGGCTGTAGGTGAATACGAGGCGTCGCTGAGAGCCCGCAGCCACCTGGACGTAGGTGGCACGCCCGACGCCCAACGTGTCCGGCTTCCGGAGCAGCAAATCTATTTGCGAGGCCGGGTCGCCGAGTGCCGCATGCTTTTGGCTGAGACAAAAGGCGACAGTGAGGGAGCAGCGGTACACGCACAAGCCTGGGTACAGGCTTGGGTTGAAGGCGCTCGGGATGGACAGAGACAGGCGTTTGTCACTTCCGTTCAAAACGAATTGCGCCGAGCCCGAGAAAAGGCGGCTCCCTATCTCCCCTCGACACGGGATAACGACGCGGCCAATGACAAGGGGGTGCGAAGCTTTCACCAGTCGCCCGGAGGCGCAAATCCCCCAATGTTTGCTGCGGAGCTGGCGCCTCGAGCCGAAACAGTGCCTGTAAGCCAGATTAGCCAAGGCATAGTAAGCATGGTGCTGACGATGGCAGAACAGTTCAGGAATGGCTTGCTCAGGCGAATGCAGATTACCAAGCCGCTAGGATGCAGGCGAGCACTGGGCAGCACTTGGCTAGCGCGGGTTCTCATGGCGGGGAGGCGCGGGCTTGCGAGGCTGTAGCGGCGGGAGTGAGAGCCCTCGCATACCGCGCCTATGCTCTTGAGGAGTACGAAATCGCCGCCGATGTTTTCAACGGTGGGCAACCGGATGAGGCGATCAAACACCTTGAAAAAGCGGAGCGCCACTTCGTCAATGCCCAGCGAGTGATTGGGGTGGGTGCCGCTTTGGTTGCTGAGGTGACCGCGAGACAGTATTCAGTCCAAGCGCAGATTGCGTTCTCGCGAGGCACCGCAGCGTTGGGAACTCAAGTGCGCGGCGACAATCGGGGAAAAGAGCTAGCGGCTAAGTGCTTTGAACACAGTTCTCGGCGCAATGCGGCCATTGTTGCGGTAGACGGGGCGCCTTCCGAGATAGTTGAGCGCGCGCAACGTGACATGCACATGGCGCTCGGTTTTGCAGCCAACACTCGCGGTGACATTGCTAAGTCGGAGGGGCAGTTCGAGGTGGCTGTAGATCGACACGAGGAGGCGCGGAGAGCCTGGCTCAACCGTCTGGAAGTAACCAGTGGCCCCATCTCCGCACGAACTGAGTTCGAAGTGCGGCAAGTTTTTGCACGAGCTAAGGCCGCCGAGTGCCGCACGCTTTTGGCGGCCAAAAATGATGACCGTGAGGGAGCGGCAGTACACGCTCAAGAATGGGTAGCGGCCCAGCAGGAGGGCGCTCAGAAAGCGGAGGCAACCGCGTTTGCTACTTACGCACAAAACCAACTGCGCCGAGCGCGGGAAGAGGCGGCTCCCTATCTATCCTCGACACGGGACAACGACGCTGCCAATGCCAACGGTGCGCAAAGTTCTCGCCCGTCGCCAGGAGGCGAAAATCCCGCAATGCTCGCTGCGGAACCGGCGCCTCGAGCTGAAACAGTGCTGGCAAGCCATGCAATGGAAGGTAACAATAAGCGAGGTGCTGACGATGGGGATGGTGAGCCCTCCCGCAAGCAGCCCCGCCTGAGTCCTTCGTCTCGGTTCCCGTACTCGCAGCCGGGCAAGGGGCAAGGAATTGGTAAATGACGTCGCAGCACCCTATCCCGCTGCTGGCGCCAGTGCAGGCGGGCACCAGTCCGCGTGCCCCGGCCAAGGCCGAGCAGGGGCGAACGGGCTACAGCGATCGTGGCCCGCGCCACGTGATGGAATGGGCTGGCAGCGCGTTCCGCGAATGGCTGGCTGCACGGGATGCGGAGTTGGCGCGGCATGCATTCTTTTTACACCCACACGCGTTTCGCCATGCGTTCGGCACCGCCGCTGCAGAATCCGGGGTGCCGCTCGATGTGAGACGGAGCCACATGGGGAACGCCTCGCCCGCCACCAGGATGATCTACAGCATGGCCGGCGCCCGCCGGCGCCAACGCGAGGTGACCAAGTTGTTTGCGACGTAGGCCTAGGTCGGGCGGCAGGGCGGAATCGTGTCGCCCGGGACGGTGATCGGTGCAAGGCGCCGCGCGGCGGCGCGCTTTGCGTGCCAGGACTGTCCGGCGGAAATGGTGGGGCGTACCCAGTGCAAACGGACCGGTAGGGTGTCGGTAGGTCAGGTGCGGTTACTTTGTGGTCAGCAGGCCGAGTTGCACCAGGGTCCGGTTGGCGGCGAGCATCGCTGCCGCTCGCCGATGGCCTCGCGAACGGCCACCTGACCGCGGAGCGCCCAGGCCAGCAGGATGTACACATGCCCGACCCGTCGCAAGAACCGATACCCATGACACCGGAACAGCAGCGCCCCGCCGTCGCAGGGACGCCGGCAGCGTTTGTGGAAGCCCCACCCAGCTTGCTCTCCCGGGTGCAGGAGCTGACGGCGCAGCAGCGGCACTTGGCCGAGCAGCAAAGGTTATTGACGCAGCAGCAAAGCGAGCTCGCGCAACATTTTCAGGAGGCCCTCAACGAGGTGGTCCGCTCGGAGGATGTCCACGCCATTGCTTCGGTACTGACCCATGTAGCCCAACTGCCGCGGGAGGAGGTACCACCGTATGTGCCGGCGCTGCTGGCGGCGGCGCCCGTGGTGGCCCGCTCCGACAACGTGGCTGCGATCGACACAACGGCGAGGCTGGCGCTGTGGTTCGGGACGCCCGAGCAGCAGCGAACATGTGTGACCGATCTGAGACCCGGTGTCGGTACCGTCGCCGGTACCGACAATGTGGCCGCGATCGTCCAAATGGGGGCGATCGCGGCGTTGCACGGGACGCCTGAGGAGAAGATCGCCTTTGCGGCCGGTTTGGTGCCCGGTCTCGGTGCGGTTGCCGGCTCCGACAACTGGGCCGCGATCGACAACATGTTGGGACTGGCGTTGATGTGCCCGCCCGAGCTGCAGCGCATCTATGTGGCCGGTTTGGCGCCGGGTCTTGCTGTGGTTGCAGGCTCGAACAACGCGCGCGTGGTCGGCGGCATGGCGACGCTGGTGATGATGGCCGGTACACCGGCGCTGCAGCAGACGTACGCGACGGCATTGGAATCTGCGGTCGGCATGGTTACGGACTCAGGCGATCCAGAGGCGCTGCAGCGCGTGCAGCAACTGATCAGCACGGTAGCCTACGAGCGGTTGTTTACCGCGGCCATGGACGGCAACGTCGAGGCGCTCAGGGACGTGGCAAGTGCGCTCGGCGGCAATGTCAACGTGCAAAGGCAGAGTGATGGTGCGACACCTGTTTATGTTGCAGCGCAATACGGACATGTGAACGCCGTGCGGGTTCTGCAAGGTGAGCACCGCGCCAGCTTGGATATTTGCGACCGCTTGGGAAACACTCCACTGCATGCTGCTGCGATGAATGGTCAAGCCGACGTGGTTCGGATGCTGGTGACGGAGTTGGGTGCCGATGTCGAGGCGCGTAACGCGCCAGGAGAAACACCGCTTTGGCGTGCTGCGGAGCGCGGCCACGTGGGCGTGTGCAAGCTACTTGCGGAGCTACGCGCGAACGTGAAGACGGTGGACGAGGAAGGAGCGACGCCTCTCCACGCGGCCGCATACGAGGGTCAAGCCGACGCGGTTCGGATGCTGGTGACGGAGTTGGGTGCTGAGGTCGATGCGCGTCAACTCGATGGCACCACACCACTTTGGTTGGCTGCATCCGAAGGCTATGCGGGCGTGTGCAAGCAGCTCGTGGAGTTGGGCGCCGACATGAATGCGTCGGACGACCTGGGGCGGACGCCTCTGGAGGTTGCAGCAAGGGAAGGAGAATTCGATGCGATCGGAGCCCTCGCCGAGCAGGGCGCGGACATCCCGCCAGGGACAGCGAGGGCGTTTCAACGATTGAATGCTAATGTCCAGCAAGAACTGGATGCTTGGCGGGCCGCCCACCAGGCCGTGGGCAATGGGGCCACGCTCGAGGACGCTTTACGGGACGGGGATGTCCGTGTGTTCCGGCGCCTGGTGTGTCGGGACAATGTGAATCTTGGTAAGGTCGATGGCGCTGAACGTACGTTCTTGCACCGCGCTGCCGCAGAAAACGCGGACAAAATCGTCACCTACCTCGTTGCCGAGGGCCTGGACCCGGGGGCAAAGGCGGCGGACGGCGATACTGCCTTGCATGAGGCGGCCCGTCGTGGGGCAGCGGCTGCAATGGCTGCGCTTCTAGCTAGCCGGCCCAGTGGCGATGTGATTGATGCACGCGACTGCTTCGGTGAATGCGCCTGGAATATCGCTGTCAATCATGCAGTCCATGGGTCGGCTGCGCACGAGGCCATCGCGGTCCTGTTGCAAGAGGCGGGTGCGAGTAGTATGCCACCCCCCTCGCCTCCCAACACCGGGGTGCTTTTCCAGGACCAGGAGGGTTACCAAGAGGAGTCGTTTTTCCAAACCAAGGCGTCTTTGAATGCAAAGGACAGCTTCGATGGTTGGAGGAAGCAGTGCGGCTTCGACGCTGCCTCTCAGGCAGAGCAACCGGCCATTGAACAGACGCCTGGTTCAGCGAGCGGCACTCCCAAGCGCGATAGGGAACCTTCGGTTGAGCCAGCATCCGGATCCCCTCCTGGAAAGCGCGCTCGAACGGGCGGCTCACCGCCTCGGTTCCCGACGTTGCGTATTTCAGCGATCGTGGACGGTCAGATCAGGCTGATGGTGGACGGCATTTCAGCGTGATCATGGACGCTCGGGGCGAGCGAGAGTGA
>NZ_CATZBU010000033.1:0-8431 GCF_958405935.1 Ralstonia psammae | reverse complement strand
TCTACGATGCTTTGAAACGGCGTCCACGTTGCCTTGAAACACCGTCTACGCTCATCTGAAATGGCCGTCCACGATGGCTTGAAATACGCACCGACGTCAATGTCCAACGGGCAAGGGAAGGGGTGATGACCTTGTATTTGCACTTACAAAGGGACTTCGCTGTAGTGCCCCTCGGGCGCGGCCTCGAAAGGCATGACACAGCAATGGACAAGAGGAGCGCGCGGTTGCCCACGGCCGTCGCGGCATCCGGCTTGGACATGAAGGCGACGTAGTCGCGCTTCATCGTCTTCACGAAGCTCTCGGCCATGCCGTTACTCTGCGAGCTGCAAACCGGCTAATGCTGGAAGGTGCGCGGGCCGATGGCGTGGACATCAACCGCTTCGCGACGAAGGAAGATGCCCGCTACTAGGACGTCCGCTCGGCCTATAGGGCGTCGCCCGATCACAGCCTGGGTGGTGCGGACTACCGAGTCTTCATCGTGAAAGCTGATTCCAACAATGACCGTGCAATCCCCGCAGCGAGATGACTTTCTCAGCGGACTCGGCTCGTTGCACCTCTTACGGGCATTCGTTGAAGTTGGTGTTGAAGCTCTTGTAAGGCAGCCTTCGCGTTGGCTATGCTGGCAGAGGTAAGTTCGGCGAACCCTTGGTGTTCTGTGCCCGCCACCAATGAAGCTATGGCTAATCGGGGGCGCCCGGCGCCCATTAACGCAAGCCCAAAGTTGACATGTGAGCGGGCCTGCCAGGCGAGAGAAAGCGACGGGAACCCCACGTGGTTGATGCCTACCCAATATTCGGCGATCGCCGAATTGAAATCACCCATGTCCAGAAACGCACGAGCGAGGCCAGTATGTGCGCAGACTTGCCCATGCGGTTCAAGAACGTGGAGCCCAGGGTCGCGTCTCGCCTTCCGATAGGCGTCAATGGCGAACTTGACCTGACCGCTGGCCCGCAACGCATGACCCAGGTCCACATGCGCTTCTACCCGTTCGACATCGGAAAGCGCCCGAAACCCACGGTGCGCTATCCCCCTTTGAAAGGCGGTAACCGCTTCCTCACACTGCCCGGCATCCAGTAACGCATGGCCCAAACTGGCAAGCGCGACAGCCTGGGTGATAGGCGGCAGTGCAGGAAACCCGGCATGAAAGGTACCTTCACGATACTTCGCAATCGCCGGCTCGAGCCGATCTGCGTCCCGAAGAGAGTGGCCCAGATTGATATGAGTGTGAGCCTGCCGAGTGATAGGTAGTTCCCTAAACCCACGGTGTGCGATCGCGATCCGGTATTCGGTGATCGCTAACTTGTACTGGACGCTGTTTTGGAGGGCGGTTGCAAGGTCAATATGCGCGCTGGCACGCTTCACCGGTGCGAAAGTGTTAAAGCCACGATGGGCGATGGCATCCCGAAAGGCGCTTATCGCTGCTGGGAGATCGCCGGCCGCAAAAAAGGCATGTCCCAGCATGAAGTGGGCATTAGCTTTGCCCCCGTCGGCAATCGCCTCGAATCCGGGGTGTCCGATAGTTGCCTGAAGGGGCGCGATCGCCAAGTGAGCCTGACCAATGTCCCGCAGCGCAATGCTCTGGGAAACTAGCAAGCTGATCTGCAAATTGTTGGAAAGCGCGTCGAACCCAAGGTGTTCAATGCTCGCCTGGAAAGCGTGGATGGCCAGCTCAAGCTCGTTAATGTGCTGCGCCGCAAGTCCCAGGTTACCAAACGCCCCGGCCTGCCAAGCGTGCGAAAGCGCTTGAAAACCGGGGTGACCGGTTCCTGCTAGCAAGGCGTGTACGGCTGGCTCGGGGCTGCCGGTCTTTCGTAGGGCAGTGCCCAGACCGACAAATGCCTGGGCTTGCAATCCTTGGGCTATGCCCTCGAACTCCGGGTGAGCTGTACTTGCTTGAAATGCGGCAATGGCGGCCTCGTAATGTTCGGCATGGAGTAACGCATTGCCGTGGCCAATATGCGCGGCGGCGTGCTCTGGGAGCGCGATGACATGTGAAGTGTTGGACGGAATATCGCTTTGCGATGCACTACCCATGAAAGTCAACTTCCGAAGCAATGGTCAAATCGAGGCGCGGGTCTTCGATAGCGTACGGCGATCTCGCAAAGGATGGCTTACCGATCGGCACATGGGTCCGGCTTTGCGCGGCTTACGTCTCATCGCACCGAATTGACAGAACACCTGCGCGCGTATCGCCGACTCAGCGGCAACTGCTTCAAGCGCGCATTTCTAAAGATGAGCCAGCTGCGCCAACGGATGTGATCAAAATCTAGACAAACTCGGTCCTAAGCTGCTGGTAGACGGCTTGGGATCGGTTGTCCGAGCTAGGCTGCGGGCGGACCCGGACTGGCTTTCGTTGCTGCACCGGAAAACCCAATGGAATATTACGAAGATATAGCTGCAAGCGCTTCGGCAAATGGTGAGACTGCGGCCGATTACCGCCAGCTGGCGCAGCGCCTGAAGATGGCGAGGATTGTGGCATCGGCCGCCGCGCTCGGCGCATGGTTCTGGGCCGGTGCCGGTTGGGCGATTGCGCTGATTTTGCTGGGGTTCATTTGGCCTTGCGAGCCGAGCATGCCAACCAGGTCGCGAAGCGCTTGGAGGGCACGGAAGGCCCGCGCAGTTTGGAACTGTGCGTGAGTACGCGTTTTGATGGACTGGCGAGCACGGTAAGTGATGGCGCGTTGTTGGGCGGTCCATCGCGGAGATTGAACATCAGCGAGCGATGCTGATGGACGTGCTGATCCGTTGGTGTTGATGGAACAAGGGGCCCGTCGGGCCCCTTGTGGTTGCATCAGAAGTTGTTGTCGCCGAGATCATGGTCAAGGCCATCAGGATGCACTTCCCGGTCTTCTGCGAGCCACTGGACCAAGGCCAGTTGGTAGTGCGAGTGCAGCCGCTCGCGCAGATCGTCGATCAGTTCGATCACGGCCCAGGCCTGCGCTGGTGTCCAGTTGGCGTCGACGAGCAGGTTCAAGCCTTGGTTGATACCGGAGGGCTGGTGGAAGGTCATGTCGGTTCCGTGGTCATGGTGATGGATGTGGCGATGTCGGTCAGCACGCTCATCGCCTTGCACGCCGGCTTTGGGTCGCCGTGTAGGTTTCCTGGACGTGGCGGGTGCGGTAGTACCAGCGCTCAATGGTGGACGCACCGAATTGAACGTCAGCGCCGGTGATGGGGTGACGCCAGACCTTGACGGCCAAGGCATGGAACGTCTGCTGCAATTCCCCCTTGGGCGGCGGCGAGGCCAGTAAGGGGCCGACGACCGAGAAGCGCAGGCGCGCCCATCGGTTGCGGTGATCGATCGACAGGGACATGGATTTCCCGTTGGCTGTGGATAACGGGAGCAGGCTACGGACCGCCCGAGTGATGCGCTATCGACAAGCTCTGCGGATCACCCCCAATGCCAACACGACCCTCAACCGGCGCGATCAGATCGGGTTCAGTAGCAGGCGCAAGATCGCGATCAGGCGCTCATCCTGGGTGTGGTGTTGAACGGCCTGCAGCAGGCAGTCGGGATAGACGAACGGCTCCGGTGATGGCTGCAGGCGGCCGCGCAGCCACCGGCCAACGGGCGTGCTGGGGAAGGCCTCGCTCCACCACTGGCGCCAGCGCTTGAGCGTGGCCCAGCCGACCTGCGGCAGGCCGTCCAGGCACACGCCATGGGTGCGGCTCGATCGCAGTACCACGATGATGGATAGATAGACGCGCCGGTCGACGAAGCGCACCGACTCGGGCGTGGTGCGCCTGCGGCAGTCCGCGCAGCACAAGCTCAGGCGCGTGTCGCACTCCACTCGCGCCGCCGCCGGGCACCCCCGTGGCTTGCGCGGGTAGTCGGTGCTGTGCAGTGGCTCGCCGCAATGGCAGCACCCCCTGTCGCGGACCGCCCTTGCAAGGTCCTCATCAATGCGGCGCAACAGGGCGCAGAACGATGGCGTCTGTAGCAAGGCATGGCACACTCCCGAGGTCTCCTTCGTTGGCATCGTCGAAGGTGACATCTTCGCAGGCGCGCACGTGCACGCTCCTTGAGGGACGTTCTTCAGCGTACCTCATTCTTCTTGCTCAAATCCCCACCGCTTCGCCATCACGGACGGTGCTCATGCACAGGAACCAAACGATTCGATAGAATCGCCGTGATGCACGGGTGCGCCGTCGCGATTGCGATCGCGAGCGATGTCCGGCGGAATATTAGGCTTTGGAAGCCGAGGGTAGATCAGGAGCGGACATGAGACGGATTCTTTGTTTGCTTTGGGGGCGGCACAAGTACGAAGAGGTTGCCCGCCAAGCATCTCGACACGACATATGTGTTGTGCATCTGAAGTATGTCCACTGTGGTGACGAATCGAGCGAGCTACGCTAAACGCGTCGTGCTGCGCCGGCACGACGAAGGGACCGTGCGGATTCGTCCCAAGCTTGCTGCAGAGGAGCCGGTCCCTAGGGCGAGATAATCGCAGCCTTAGCGGTTGCGATCTTGCGGCCCTGGCACTGGAGACCGAGGAGGCGATGCCACGGGCGGTGCGATCATTTCAAGGGCCCTCGTCGCGACAACTTGTCTAACCGATTCAAGCTGCTTGAAACCAGCGTGCGCGATGCCTCTATTGAAGGCCTTCACCGCGTCATCGATCCGACCCATATCGCGCAATGCGCGACCTAGATTGAGATACGCCGCGGCTTGCCGGTCTGGCGGTAGTTCCTCGAACCCGCGGTGATTTGTCGCTTTCTCAAAAGCCGCTAAGGCAGGTTTCGCCACTCCCGGGACACCGTAGCGCAGCCACGCTTCGCCAAGACTTGCATACGCATCAGCCTGCACAACGTCTGCAAGGTCGGCAAACCTTTTGTGTTCGGTGCCTGCATCCAATGCGGCGATCGCCCGGTTGTATTCGCGGGCTTTGAACAGATCTAAGCCTCTGGTGAGGTGCGCGGCCGCTTCTTCGGGCGTTTCCTCGGCCGACGGCACGGTGTTAATCGACGCAGCTGTGTTTCTCGGCAGTGTTGGACTCATCGAAGCGGACCTTTGAGTGGTTGGTCTTACGATCACGAAAGTCATTTCGGCTCCGCGGCCCACCCCACCATCGAATGGCCACCAAACTTCCGCGAAGTTGAGGCCGGGACCATTTGCCCGGCCGGGGCTGATTGCCTGGTGCTCGCCGCTTGCACCCGGCCACGCGTATCAGTCCGGTGTCGTCCTGGATCTCGATGTTCCGTCGCTTGACGTTCAATATGCCGTCACGGACGAGATTGCTGAAAATCCGGCTCAGCGTCTTCATCTCGATAGCGAGGTGGTTGGCAATCTCCTTGCGGCCCATAGGCAGGACGAGTTGCTGGCTCGACAGGTCTCGAGTGCCAGGCCGCCGCGATAGATCGAGCAAGAAGGCGGCCACACGTTCCTCGGGGTGCATGCTGCCCAAAACCAGCGCGTCTTTCTATTTGCGGTGAATCCGCATGCTGAACACCCGCTTCATCACCTTTTGGATCGCAAGGGATTGCTCCGCAACCGTTGCGAGATGTCCCCAAGGGATCGCATACACCTCGGTGTCCTCGAGCGCGATCGCGCTGGTGGTGCGCGTTGCTGACTCCAAGCCATCGGTACCAAAGACGTCGCCGCTCAGGCAAAACGCGACAATGGATTCCCGTCCGTGTTCGTCGCCCAGCGTGATCTTGAGTGAACCCGATTTCACGGCGAAGAGGCCGTCCACGGCGTCGCCAGCGCGAAAGAGTGTTTCGCCTCGGGGTACGCGAATCGCGCGTTGCGCAAGGTCCTCAATGATGGCGATGTCGCCATGCGCCAATCCTTCGAGAAGGCAATGCCCAGCGTTCTCGCAGGCCGTGCAGGTTGTGGTAGTCGAATGATCTGGCATTGCGTGCCCTTGGCTTGGCCAGGTCGGAAGACGCGGCACCATGGGCACAGCTAGTGCACGTGCAAGGCGGGTAGCCCGCCAGCGTTTGGTTTGAGGACCACGACTGGTGCGCTCAACTGCGGTGACCACTGACGCAGTTCCGCAACCAGTTGGCGACAAGTCATGTCTGGCAATACGTCGCCAGACACCAGGAGGTCGGCAGCGTAATACGCCGCCAAGAGCAGCGCATCACGACCGCTGGCGCACTCGACAACGTCGTGCCCCTGCTCCCGTAACTGTAGCCCGAGGCCGATACGCACATCGCGACTGCCCTCCACCAGCATTACCTTCATCCCGAACGTCCCCTTAAAATGAATGCCGCGTCTTCGGTGTGCGCGGTCGTGATGCAAGGCAGCTCGAGCTGGTCGTCCGTAATGGCAGGCGTCGATGCTGACGCGCAAGGCTGCAGACGGAACGATGCTGATCCTGTGCCGGTAGTGCGTGAGCCTTGCAGGGGAGCCATCAGCGGTGCCCCACGCAAACGGTTTCAGTATGCGTGCAGTAGGAGATATGTTGTCTATCCTCCTCAAGGAGGGCATCACCGATTAAGACAGATCACCACAAGGGGGGGCGGTGGAAATCGCGGCACAGTTGGATGAGCGACGCAGTCGAGCGGAGGCGATTGCGTGGGTCCAGGAGCAAGTGGCACTGCATGGGCTGACGCTGTCACAGCTCAAGGCGGCGGGATGCTTTGCGGCACCCAAGCGGCAACCTGTCACCAAGTTCAAGGGCAACAGCAGATGGAATGCAATGCCGCGCTCGGCGACCGAACTACGCCAGCGCGCGGAAGCGATCGTGTGGATTCGCACGCAGATCACGCGCCATGGATTGAGCTACGCGCAACTGCAAGCTGCGGGATGCTTTGGCACGGCAAGACAACGCGCCGGCCAAGCGCAGTATCGCAACGCGCAAGGGCAGACCTGGGATGGGCGCAGCGAGATGCCCGAGTGGCTACAGCGCGCGATCGCGGCAGGTCAGTCGGCCGAGCATTTCCGGGTGACTTAGCTCGATAAGGCCGCCACCCCGCTCACTTCACGAGCGGGTGTGGAGTTGGATACTGCGGATTGGGTCGAGCGCGTTTTGTAGGTGGGGCATCAGTACGGGTATCGCCTTGCCTTAAACCCAGCATCACGTCGTCTTGAGTAACAGCGCTCGAACTCAAGGCGGCCGTAGTGGTGCCTGTCTTCCCGGTAGCGGGAGGTGTCATGGAAGCATCGATCAGTCTCGACGTAGGCGCGCCGGGTTGATTGACGTAGCGTGCCACAAGACCTCGCGTAGAAAACGCAAGGCTCTGGGGATCACTGCACGCGAGCTGCACCAGGGCTTTAAGCGTACCGATGTCTTTGTCAGGCATTCCGCCTGCGTTGAGGGCTTTCATGTCCGCCGCCAACCGGCCAGCTCTTTGCGCCAACGCTTCGGAATCAGCGAGAAACTTCGCCGGAACCTCTTTCACTTGCGGTACCGCGGTGAAGGCCTTTTGTGATTCACCAAAGTGTTCGGCTGCCTTGCCAAATGCCAAGGCCTCGAAAGCTCTGAGTGCGCGCGCTTCCTCGGCAAGACCGTGTACACGCAGCGCTCGCGCTTGGGCATCAGCGATGAGCTCCGTCGGAGCACGTGCCACCTGTGCCGCCGATGAGTAGTGCTTCGTTGATTCGTCGAAGTATTCGGCAGCCAAACTCCATTCCATCGCCTTGAACCCGGCAACTCCGGTTTCACCACTCGATTTGCCGTCGAGCCAGTACTCCAGTGCGCGAGCCGCTGACTTCGAGATTCTTTCCCACGGCGGGTCTAAGCCTGCGGTTTGTTCAGACGTCAGAGCCGAGTTCTGATCTGTAGGCACTGCGACACCCCTTATCTATGAAGACATAGGAAAGTATGTCTGCGACTGGCTCCCCGATCACTTACATGAATGCGCGATGCAGACCGGCACACGCCACGTATAGATCTTGACTGCCATATGAAGGAAGCGCTCTCTGCGCGCTGCACCTCCCACTTGATTCTTATGCTTTGACTATCATCAAAATCAATCACACGGAGGTTGGCGATGGCTCAAGTTGAGACGCGCGTTTTGACGGCTCATGTGCCGGTGCAGTTGGCGGAGAAGGTTGATGAGCTTGCAGGGCGGCTGGATAGGTCGCGCGACTGGATCATGAAACAAGCGCTATCAGCTTGGATCAGTCAGGAGGAAGAGCGTAGTCGGTTAACGCGCGAGGCCCTTGCTGATGTGGGCGCTGGAGCGGTGATCGCCCATCAGGCTGTGCAAGGGTGGGCTAACAGTCTATTGACGGCTAAGCCAAGGAAGGCCCCGCGTTGATGGAAATCAAGTGGACCCGCAAGGCGGTATCTGACGTGACGCGCCTGTATGAGTTTTTGGCTCAAGTCAACAAGTCTGCGGTGACCCTACACCAAGAAACAGTACCGCTGAGAAGTAGAGAATCCGGCATGATGACCCTACACCGGAATTAGTACCGTCCAGAAGTGGAGATTTCCGGCGTCGTTGATTCGTCCGTCGAGGCGCTTTCCCTTGCCTGACGGGC
>NZ_CATZBU010000032.1:0-11726 GCF_958405935.1 Ralstonia psammae | reverse complement strand
CCCCCCCCCCCCCCCCCCCCCCCCCCCCCCCCCCCCCCCCCCCCCCCCCCCCCCCCCCCCCCCCCCCCCCCCCCCCCCCCCCCCCCGCCCCGCCCCCCCCCCCCCCCCCCCCCCCCGCCCCCGGGCCGCGCCGCCCCCCCCGCCCCCCTGCCGATGGCCATCAAGCCAAACCGGCACGAACTGGAACTGTGGGCAGGTACATTGCTGCCCACGCTGGCTGAAACGGTGGACGTGGCACGCGCCATCCATGCGCGTGGCGTGGCGCAGGTCATCGTGTCGCTGGGCGAGGACGGCGCGCTGTTCGTCACGGCACAAGGCACATGGCAAGCGAGCCTCCCGCCTGTGCGCGCCGCCAGTACCGTCGGCGCGGGCGACGCCATGGTCGCCGGCGTGCTGGCCGGCTGGCATGCCGGTGCTGGCATGGAAGAGACGGTGCGCCTGTCGGTGGCCTTTGCCGCATGCAAGCTGCAGCGCCTGGGCCCGCACTTGCCGGCTCAGGAGCAGGTGCGCGAACGCGCGGCCGCCGTCCAGATGCAGCGCGTGGCCTGACGCCCCGTCCATCGCATCGTCACACGCTCAACGCATTCAAGGAGCCGATCATGGCAAACCTGCTGGCAATTCTCGGTGCAGACGGCCGCACCACACGCGCGATGCTCGCCGGTGCGGCCCTGCGCCACGCGGCACGCGAGTCGGGCTGCACGCTCGACGTGGACGTGCGTGGCCCGGACACCGGCTCGGTCGTCGACACGGCGACCCTGGCCACCGCCGAGGCCGTCGTCTGGGCCGGGCTCACGCCCGATGAGGCAGCTCGCCATGCCAATCCGCGCACGCTTGAAGTCACGCTTGACGAAGTGCTCGCCGACGCCCGGACCGTGCTGGCCCGCATGATGCACAACATCCCGACCGTTCCGAAAACCGGCGTGCAAGCTAAACGCATCGTTGCCATCACATCGTGCCCGACCGGCATCGCCCACACCTTCATGGCGGCCGAGGCGCTCACGCAGGCCGCCGGCGCACTCGGCCACACGATCCACGTGGAAACGCAGGGCTCGGTGGGCGCACAGAACACGCTGTCGGCTGAGGCCATCGCAAGCGCGGATCTCGTGCTGATTGCCGCCGATACGCAGGTGGACCTGTCACGCTTTGCCGGCAAACGCGTCTTCCGCGCCGGCACCAAGGCCGCCATCCACGATGGACAAGCGCTGATCCGCCGAGCATTCGATGAGGCCTCCTTGGACGCGCCTGGGACGGCGCAGTCGACGCACGCCGCGGCCCCCGCCGCCGAACAGCAGCGCTCCAGCCCGTACAAGCACCTGATGACCGGTGTGTCGTTCATGCTGCCCTTCGTGGTGGCGGGCGGCATTCTCATCGCGCTGGCGTTTGCGCTGGGTGGCATCTACGTGACCGACGCCTCGGCCGGCCACACGCTGGGCGGCGCACTGTTCCAGATCGGTGCCAAGTCGGCCTTTGCGTTGATGGTGCCCGTGCTCGCCGGATACATCGCTTATTCGATCGCCAGCCGGCCGGGTATTGCACCCGGGATGGTCGGCGGCATGCTGGCCGCCAGCCTCGGGGCCGGGTTTCTTGGCGGCATCGTGGCCGGGTTCGTTGCCGGCTATGGCACCGAGGCGCTCAACCGTTGGCTGAAGCTGCCGCGCAATCTGGAAGGGCTGAAACCGGTGCTGATCCTGCCGGTGCTCGGCTGCCTGTTGACCGGCCTGGTGATGCTGTATGTGGTCGGTGCACCGGTTGCCGCGCTGCTCACCTCCCTCACGACCTGGCTGCGCGGCATGCAGGGCGCCAACGCGGTACCGCTGGGCGCACTGCTGGGCGGCATGATGGCCTTTGACATGGGCGGCCCCATCAACAAGGCTGCGTATGCCTTCAGCACCGGGCTGATTGGCGCACAGGTCTACACACCCATGGCGGCCACCATGGCTGCAGGCATGACACCGCCGCTGGGCATCGCTCTCGCAGCATGGCTGTTCCCGTCGCGGTTCACCCAAGACGAACGCCAGGCGGCACGGGCCACCGCCGTGCTCGGCCTCGCCTTCATCAGCGAGGGAGCGATCCCGTACGCGGCCCGCGACCCGTTCCGCGTGATTCCTGCGCTCGTGGCGGGCTCAGCCTGCGCGGGCGCCCTATCCATGTTGTTCGGGGTGGAACTGCGCGTGCCGCACGGCGGGGCATTCGTGCTGCCGATCCCGAACGCGGTGACGCACCTGGGCGGCTACGTGGCAGCACTGGTTGCCGGCACGGTCGTTACCGCCGTGCTGCTTGCAGTGATGAAGCGCCGGGTGGCTGAAGCCCGCTGAAACGGCGCCCCGTGTGATGGAAGCCGTGCACATCGCGCGGCTTCTCTGTCTCAAAAACGCTCAAAAGCGACGCAATCCGCCCGATTCTGTTTGCCTGCCCTGCCCGTTTAGCTATGATGCCGGGCAAATCAACTCTCGGGGGAGAGCAATGCAATCTCGCAGAATCACCGGGCTGCTGGCCATGTTCGCAGCGGGCCTCATCGGCATGGCATCAAGCGGCGCGCGCGCCGAGACGGGCGTGACCAACGACGCGATCATCGTCGGCCAATCGGCGCCGATGAGCGGCCCAGCGGCACAGCTCGGCCAGCAGATGAACCGCGGCGCCCAGCTGTACTTCAACGCTGTCAACGCCGCAGGCGGCATCAACGGACGCAAGATCGAGCTGAAGGTGCTCGACGATTTCTACGAGCCCGATGCGACGGCCCGCAACACCAAGACGCTGATCGACGACACCAAGGTCTTCGCCCTGTTCGGCTATGTCGGTACACCGACCAGCTTGGCGGCGCTGAAGATCGCCAACCCGGCGGGCGTGCCGTTCTTTGCGCCGTACTCCGGTGCCTCGGCGCTGCGTGAGCCCTTCGCGCGCAACGTCTTTCACGTCCGCGCCAGCTACAACGACGAAACTGCCGCGATCGTCCAGCAGATCCACACCACGGGCCTCAAGCGCATCGCCGTCGTCTATAACGACGACGCCTACGGCAAGGCCGGCCTCGATGGCGTGCAGCGCGCGCTCAAGCTGCCGGCAAGCCAGGGCGTGACGCTCGTGGCCCAAGCCAGCGTGGTGCGTAACACCACCGACGTAAAAGGCCCGGTCAGCACCGTGCTGGCGCAGAAGCCCGATGCCATCGTTGTCATCAGCGCGTACCAGACTGTGGCCGCCCTCGTGAAAGGTGCGCAGGAACAGGGTTACGCAGGCCAGTTCTACAACGTGTCGTTTGTCGGCACCAAGGCACTCGCCAACGCGCTCGGCAAGGCCGGCGGCGGCGTGATCATCTCTCAAGTGATGCCGTATCCGTATAGCGGCGCATCGCCCGTGGTACGCGATTACCAGAAGCTGCTCAAATCGGACGGCATTACCGATTTCGACTACGGAAGCATCGAGGGCTACGTCGCAGCGCGCGTCTTCGTTGAAGGTCTGAAGCGTGCCGGCCGCGACCTGACGCGCGAAAAATTCGTCGGGGCACTGGAGTCGATGGGCAACTACGACGTGGGTGGCTTCAACGTGAACTTCTCGCCATCCAACCACGTTGGCTCCAAGTTCGTTGAGATGACGATCATCAATTCGAACGGCCAAGTGATCCGCTGACCGCGTATCACAAATGAAGAAAGGAAATCGGGCCACGTGCCCGTTTTTTTTGCGTTCAAGCCGGCTGCAACTGCGGCTGCCGCTGCGCGAGCCGCCGCATGAACGCTTCGCACTGCGCGATCTGCGCGAGTTCGATGTACTCGTTAGGCTTGTGGGCCTGCTCGATATTGCCCGGGCCGCACACCACGGTCGGAATGCCCGCGCGCGAGAACAGTCCCGCTTCCGTCCCATAGTCCACCTTGCCGACCGCGCCACGGCTATCGGCCAGCGCTTGCGCCAGCGTCACCAACGCGTGCGACGGCGCAATCGACAGGCCTGGTGTATTGGCTTTCATGGCGAAGCTGATGTCCGCGTCGGCAGAAAGCTCGCGCATCTGCGGCAGCAGCGTCTGTTGCGCATAACGCTCGACCTCGCCGAAAAGCCAGTCCGGATCCGTGCCCGGCAGATAGCGGAAATCGAAGGTGAATTCGCAATCGCGCGGCACCACGTTGGTGGCAATGCCACCTTTGATCGTGCCGGTGTTCAAGGTGGTGTGGGGCACGACAAAGGCCACGTCGCGCGCCTCTTCTGCCGCCAGACGCGCGGCCAGCGAACGGATATGCGCGATCAGCAACGCCGCAAACTCGATCGCATTCACGCCCTGCGGCGTCAACGCCGAATGCGCCTCCTTGCCGCGCACGCAGCATCGGTATTCGCGCTTGCCCTTGTGCGCAATGATGGCGCGCATCGAGGTGGGTTCACCGACAATGCAGCCCGCAGGCTGAATGCCGCTGGCCTCCAGATCACGCAGCAGGCTGCGCACGCCCACGCAGCCGATCTCTTCGTCGTACGACAGCGAGAGATGAAAGCTGGCATCGCCCTCCGCGGCCATGAACGCGGGCACATGTGCGAGCGCCACGGCAATGAAGCTCTTCATGTCGGCCGTGCCGCGCCCATACAGGCGGCCGTCGCGGATCTGTGCATCAAACGGGTTCGTATCCCACGGCTGGCCATCGACCGGCACCACATCGGTATGCCCTGACAACACCAGCCCCGGCTTGCGCCCTGGCGACAGCGTTGCAAACAGATTCGCCTTGCCACCGGTCGCGTCGTACGTGAGTCGACACTCCGCACCCTGCGAGCGCAAGCGGTCGCGCACCCACTCGATCAAGCCAAGATTGGAATTGCGGCTGACCGTATCGAACGCAACCAGCGTGCGGATCAATTGCAGAACTTCGTCGGAAGGTTGCGAAGCAGCGGCGATGGCGTCGGCAGACATGATGGGCTGGTGGGCTCGAGGTCGTTCACGTAGCGCTCGGAGAGCCGCAGCGGGAAGCCCGGCATCGGCGGCGCGCGGTCAATTGGCGGACCTCCAGTGTAGGCGTTTCGGCCGTTCGACTTCGTCTGTATGCGAGAGCACGCAAGCCACCGGGTGAAGAATCCATACGAAACTGCATGGACGAACTGAGCAATTGGGCTGGTGGCGGGTCAGAAATCGCCCTTCGGCGTATCATCGAACGTGATTCCGAACTTTCAGCCAGAACACGAGCATCCCATGAAGCTGATCCCAGAAATCCAAGCCGCGCAGCCCGAGATCCAGGCGCTGCGCCGCGACATCCACGCGCATCCCGAACTGTGCTTCGAAGAACAGCGGACCTCCGATCTGGTCGCGGCCAAGCTCGCCGAATGGGGCATCGAAGTACATCGCGGCTTGGGCAAGACCGGCCTGGTCGGAGTTATCCGCAACGGTGAAGGCAAGAGCATCGGCCTGCGCGCCGATATGGATGCGCTGCCGCTTGCCGAGGCCAACCAGTTCGAGCATCGCTCCAAGCACGACGGCAAGATGCACGCGTGCGGCCACGACGGTCACACGGCAATGCTGCTCGGTGCCGCACACTACCTGTCCAAGCACCGCAATTTCAGCGGCACCGTAAACCTCATCTTCCAACCCGCAGAAGAAGGTGGCGGCGGCGCACGCGAGATGATCAAGGACGGCCTGTTCGATCGATTTCCGTGCGACGCCGTCTTCGGTCTGCACAATTGGCCGGGCGTGCCGGTCGGCGCTTTCGGGACGCGAGCGGGCGCGCTGATGGCATCGAGCAACGAGTTCCGCATCACGATCAAGGGAAAGGGCGCGCACGCGGCGCTGCCGCACAACGGGAACGATCCGGTATTCGTCGGGGCTCAGGTGGTATCGGCGCTGCAAGGCATCATCACGCGCAACAAGCGCCCGATCGACACCGCCGTCCTCTCCGTCACACAGTTCCATGCCGGCGATGCGACCAACATCATCCCGAACGAAGCCTGGATCGGCGGTACGGTACGCACCTTCTCCACCGACGTGCTGGACCTGATCGAACGCCGTATGGAGGAAGTCTCTAGAGGCATCGCCGCTGCATACGATTGCACGGTCGACTTCGTCTTCCATCGCAACTATCCCCCGACCGTGAACACGGAAGCTGAAACGCAATTCGCGGCGGCCATCATGCGTGAGCTGGTCGGCGCGGATAACGTTGACGCAAATATCGATCCGACCATGGGTGCCGAAGATTTCTCGTTCATGCTGATCGAGAAGCCCGGCTGCTTTGCCTTCATTGGCAACGGCGACGGTGACCACCGCGAGCAAGGCCACGGTCTGGGCCCGTGCATGCTGCACAATCCAAGCTACGACTTCAATGACGAGTTGCTGCCGTTGGGCGCGACATATTGGGTTCGCCTGGTCGAGAAATTCTTGGCACGTAGTTAGTCAGCCCGCTCGCGTGAACACCCAAAGCCTCCCTTCCGGAGGTTTTTTTCTTTTGATGAGGGGAGAGCGGAGGGACGAGGAGGTTGGATGTGGCGTGCAGATCGATGCATGCGATCTGTCGTTCCAAAGCAAACACCCCAGCTCTGTAGGAGAGCTGGGGTGTTGAGGGGAGAGCCTGGCGATGACCTACTTTCACACGGGAATCCGCACTATCATCGGCGCGGAGTCGTTTCACGGTCCTGTTCGGGATGGGAAGGGGTGGTACCGACTCGCTATGGTCACCAGGCTATGACTTGTTGCGTCGCTGACTGAGGGTCAACGCCGCCAATATGGGAATGTAGTGTGTAGGGGTTGTGATTTGTGAGTATCAGGCACAAGGCAGACCCAGCCGGAAACATACCGGTTATAGGATCAAGCCGCACGGGCAATTAGTACTGGTTAGCTGAACGCATTACTGCGCTTCCACACCCAGCCTATCAACGTCCTGGTCTCGAACGACCCTTCAGGGAGATCAAGTCTCCAGGGAATCCTCATCTTCAGGCAAGTTTCCCGCTTAGATGCTTTCAGCGGTTATCTCTTCCGTACATAGCTACCCTGCGATGCCTCTGGCGAGACAACAGGTACACCAGCGGTACGTCCACTCCGGTCCTCTCGTACTAGGAGCAGCCCCCGTCAAGATTCCAACGCCCACGGCAGATAGGGACCAAACTGTCTCACGACGTTTTAAACCCAGCTCACGTACCTCTTTAAATGGCGAACAGCCATACCCTTGGGACCGGCTACAGCCCCAGGATGAGATGAGCCGACATCGAGGTGCCAAACACCGCCGTCGATATGAACTCTTGGGCGGTATCAGCCTGTTATCCCCAGAGTACCTTTTATCCGTTGAGCGATGGCCCTTCCATACAGAACCACCGGATCACTATGTCCTGCTTTCGCACCTGCTCGACTTGTCGGTCTCGCAGTTAAGCACGCTTTTGCCATTGCACTTTAGGTACGATGTCCGACCGTACCAAGCGTACCTTCGAACTCCTCCGTTACACTTTGGGAGGAGACCGCCCCAGTCAAACTGCCTACCATGCACTGTCCCCGACCCGGATTCACGGGCCAAGGTTAGAACCTCAAACAAACCAGGGTGGTATTTCAAGGACGGCTCCACCGAAACTAGCGTCCCGGTTTCAAAGCCTCCCACCTATCCTACACAGATCGGTTCAAAGTCCAATGCAAAGCTACAGTAAAGGTTCATGGGGTCTTTCCGTCTAGCCGCGGGGAGATTGCATCATCACAAACACTTCAACTTCGCTGAGTCTCGGGAGGAGACAGTGTGGCCATCGTTACGCCATTCGTGCAGGTCGGAACTTACCCGACAAGGAATTTCGCTACCTTAGGACCGTTATAGTTACGGCCGCCGTTTACCGGGACTTCAATCAAGAGCTTGCACCCCATCATTTAATCTTCCGGCACCGGGCAGGCGTCACACCCTATACGTCCACTTTCGTGTTTGCAGAGTGCTGTGTTTTTATTAAACAGTCGCAGCCACCATTTTATTGCAACCCCTTCGTCCTTCTGGCGCGAGCCAGTCAAACTACAAGGGCGTACCTTATCCCGAAGTTACGGTACCAATTTGCCGAGTTCCTTCTCCCGAGTTCTCTCAAGCGCCTTAGAATACTCATCTCGCCCACCTGTGTCGGTTTGCGGTACGGTCTCGTATGACTGAAGCTTAGAGGCTTTTCTTGGAACCACTTCCAATTGCTTCGCGACCTAAAGTCGCTCGCCCCACACCCTTGAATCACGCACCCGGATTTGCCTAAGTGCCATCTCCAATGCAGGGACCGGGACATCCAACACCCGGACAACCTTCCGCGATCCGTCCCCCCATCGCATCATACGACGGTGCAGGAATATTAACCTGCTTCCCATCAGCTACGCATCTCTGCCTCGCCTTAGGGGCCGACTCACCCTACGCCGATGAACGTTGCGTAGGAAACCTTGGGCTTACGGCGAGGGGGCCTTTCACCCCCTTTATCGCTACTCATGTCAGCATTCGCACTTCTGATACCTCCAGCATCCTTTACAAGACACCTTCACAGGCTTACAGAACGCTCTCCTACCATGCACTTACGTGCATCCGCAGCTTCGGTATATTGCTTAGCCCCGTTACATCTTCCGCGCAGGACGACTCGATCAGTGAGCTATTACGCTTTCTTTAAAGGGTGGCTGCTTCTAAGCCAACCTCCTGACTGTTTTAGCCTTCCCACTTCGTTTCCCACTTAGCAATATTTAGGGACCTTAGCTGGCGGTCTGGGTTGTTTCCCTCTTGACACCGGACGTTAGCACCCGATGTCTGTCTCCCGTGATTGCACTCTTCGGTATTCGGAGTTTGCTATGGCGGGGTAATCAGCAATAGACCCCCCAACCATGACAGTGCTCTACCCCCGAAGGTGAGACACGAGGCACTACCTAAATAGTTTTCGGAGAGAACCAGCTATTTCCAAGTTTGTTTAGCCTTTCACCCCTATCCACAGCTCATCCCCTAACTTTTCAACGTTAGTGGGTTCGGTCCTCCAGTACGTGTTACCGCACCTTCAACCTGGCCATGGATAGATCACTTGGTTTCGGGTCTACACCCAGCGACTGAACGCCCTATTCGGACTCGCTTTCGCTACGCCTTCCCTAATCGGTTAAGCTTGCCACTGAATGTAAGTCGCTGACCCATTATACAAAAGGTACGCCGTCACCCGTTTCCAGGCTCCGACTGTTTGTATGCATGCGGTTTCAGGATCTATTTCACTCCCCTCCCGGGGTTCTTTTCGCCTTTCCCTCACGGTACTGGTTCACTATCGGTCGATTACGAGTATTTAGCCTTGGAGGATGGTCCCCCCATCTTCAGACAGGATTTCACGTGTCCCGCCCTACTTGTCGTACACCTAGTTCCACAATACTGTTTTCGCATACGGGGCTATCACCCACTATGGCCGGACTTTCCATTCCGCTTTGCTAACAATACTGCTAAAGAGTACAAGGCTGATCCCATTTCGCTCGCCACTACTTTGGGAATCTCGGTTGATTTCTGTTCCTGCAGCTACTTAGATGTTTCAGTTCACTGCGTTCGCTTCCCTTGCCTATGTATTCAGCAAGGGATGACCCATTCGGGCCGGGTTTCCCCATTCGGATATCTGCGGATCAAAGCTCGTTTGCCAGCTCCCCGCAGCTTTTCGCAGGCTACTACGTCCTTCATCGCCTGTAATCGCCAAGGCATCCACCACATGCACTTATTCGCTTGACCCTATAACGAGTATGTCTCGCTATAGGCTGAGTTCTCGCGTTGTGCCGTATTCCAAGACAATCTTTCGATTGCTCTGGTAATACTGGTTGATACAATCACAACCCAGTGTCGCGTTTTGTATGTGCGTCTCATCAACGCACCGCGACACCTTTACTACATTCCATATTGTTAAAGAACAGCCGAGCTTTCACTCGTCTTGGCTAGGCCAAACGCAAACACCGCATTCATCGACATCTCTGTCGATGCTTGCGTTTGGCAACCAGAAGGTATTGGTGGAGGATGACGGGATCGAACCGACGACCCCCTGCTTGCAAAGCAGGTGCTCTCCCAGCTGAGCTAATCCCCCAGTCACGGCAGAGAACAACTTCCACCGTCCGTAACTTGGTGGGTCTGGTAGGACTTGAACCTACGACCCCCGCCTTATCAAGACGGTGCTCTAACCACCTGAGCTACAGACCCTTGGCTGTAACATCAAACAAACCGATAAGTGTGGACGCCTAACGTCGGATGCACGCTCTTAAAGGAGGTGATCCAGCCGCACCTTCCGATACGGCTACCTTGTTACGACTTCACCCCAGTCATGAACCCTACCGTGGTAATCGCCCTCCTTGCGGTTAGGCTAACTACTTCTGGTAAAGCCCACTCCCATGGTGTGACGGGCGGTGTGTACAAGACCCGGGAACGTATTCACCGCGGCATGCTGATCCGCGATTACTAGCGATTCCAGCTTCACGTAGTCGAGTTGCAGACTACGATCCGGACTACGATGCATTTTCTGGGATTAGCTCCACCTCGCGGCTTGGCAACCCTCTGTATGCACCATTGTATGACGTGTGAAGCCCTACCCATAAGGGCCATGAGGACTTGACGTCATCCCCACCTTCCTCCGGTTTGTCACCGGCAGTCTCTCTAGAGTGCCCTTTCGTAGCAACTAGAGACAAGGGTTGCGCTCGTTGCGGGACTTAACCCAACATCTCACGACACGAGCTGACGACAGCCATGCAGCACCTGTGTCCACTTTCTCTTTCGAGCACCTAATGCATCTCTGCTTCGTTAGTGGCATGTCAAGGGTAGGTAAGGTTTTTCGCGTTGCATCGAATTAATCCACATCATCCACCGCTTGTGCGGGTCCCCGTCAATTCCTTTGAGTTTTAATCTTGCGACCGTACTCCCCAGGCGGTCAACTTCACGCGTTAGCTACGTTACTAAGGAAATGAATCCCCAACAACTAGTTGACATCGTTTAGGGCGTGGACTACCAGGGTATCTAATCCTGTTTGCTCCCCACGCTTTCGTGCATGAGCGTCAGTGTTATCCCAGGGGGCTGCCTTCGCCATCGGTATTCCTCCACATCTCTACGCATTTCACTGCTACACGTGGAATTCTACCCCCCTCTGACACACTCTAGCCGTGCAGTCACCAATGCAATTCCCAAGTTAAGCTCGGGGATTTCACATCGGTCTTGCACAACCGCCTGCGCACGCTTTACGCCCAGTAATTCCGATTAACGCTTGGACCCTACGTATTACCGCGGCTGCTGGCACGTAGTTAGCCGGTCCTTATTCTTCCGGTACCGTCATCGACCCCAGGTATTAACCAGAGCCATTTCTTTCCGGACAAAAGTGCTTTACAACCCGAAGGCCTTCTTCACACACGCGGCATTGCTGGATCAGGCTTTCGCCCATTGTCCAAAATTCCCCACTGCTGCCTCCCGTAGGAGTCTGGGCCGTGTCTCAGTCCCAGTGTGGCTGATCGTCCTCTCAGACCAGCTACTGATCGTCGCCTTGGTGGGCCTTTACCCCACCAACTAGCTAATCAGACATCGGCCGCTCCTATAGCATGAGGCCTTGCGGTCCCCCACTTTCACCCTCAGGTCGTATGCGGTATTAGCTAATCTTTCGACTAGTTATCCCCCACTACAGGGCACGTTCCGATGTATTACTCACCCGTTCGCCACTCGCCATCAATCTAGCAAGCTAGATCATGCTGCCGTTCGACTTGCATGTGTAAGGCATGCCGCCAGCGTTCAATCTGAGCCAGGATCAAACTCTTCAGTTCAATCTGCTGTTTTCGCTCTTTACGAGCGGTCGCTCAC
>NZ_CATZBU010000031.1:0-13583 GCF_958405935.1 Ralstonia psammae | reverse complement strand
ACCTTTTCCAGGCCATCGGCCGTCTGTATGACCATCTCGGCGCCCAGTTCGCCGGCATCGTTGAGGATGCCGGCGAGCTTGTTTTGGGCCTTGTTCACGAAGTCGTCGATCTCGCCAACGATGGTGGCGTTCAGGTGGCCGACAACGACTTCAATCAGCGCATCACCCAGCACGGCTTTGGCACCCATGCTCAGTTCCTGGCGCACCAGCGCCAGGGTTGGGCGCAAGCTCATGCGGGCGGCCGCCATGCCCGGCGGCATGGGGATGACACCAATGAGGTTGATGCCCAGACTCACCCAGTCGAGAAAGTTGCTAGCTTTGGTGCGTACCAGAACGATGACGTCCCCCAGGGCATCGACCAGTGCGATGATGTTGCCGACGACCGGCAAACTGCCGGCCACCATCTTGATGCGCTCCAACGTCACGACATTGCCACTGGCGTGGCGCAGCCAGGCATCTACCGTAGCGGCGCCACGGCCGATGTCTTCGACCGCGATGGTGTTCAAGGGGGCAATAGCGGTTTCTCGCTCGCGTGGCTTGGGCGTCGGTGTTGCCATGGTTCCGGTCAGATGAAAGTGTTGATGAGCCGATGGGCTCAGACGATTCCGGGGTTACGAATCGACGGAATCGAATGCGGGGACGCTTTGGTAAGCGCGGACAGGTTCGCCGGCAGCGACTTGCTCAGCAGCCGGGCGCCAGACGTCCCGATGTTGGCTGCGCTGGCTGGCTGCTGTGAGGCTTTCAGGATTTGCGTAGCGGCGGCACTTGCACTGGTATTCGGTGCGGCTGCGAGTGCGCTCTCCGCGACCCCGTCGGTCTGCGGCCAAGAGGGCCTGGCGACGTAACTGCCTTCGGCCCAGGTATCTGCCGGGTCGGCACCAAACGTCACCTTGGCAGGGCCGGGCGCAATGCCGGAGACGGCGGCGAAGCCTTTGGCGTCCAGCTTGCCGGTGGTGATCTTGCCCAGGGCATCCTCAACCTGGAAGTGGCCTTCCTTGATGCCTAGCCGGTTGGCGTACTGGTTGAAGATCTCCAGATTGCCCTTGCCGGGCTTCGGTTCGCCCGGAAACTGCGCGGTCTGCCGGGCACCGGTGGTGACGGTGTAGCTGCCGGCTTGAACCGTGTAAGCGGCTGGCGTTTTGTGCGTGATGCCCCCAGCGTGATACGTGGTACCGCTGCCGCCCCCGCTGATGACGAGTTCTTGCTTGGCGCTGATGGTGATGCGATTGGCCGTAGCCTTGATGTCGAGCTTGGCCAGCAGGTTGATGCTGTTCTGAAGCGCCCGCAGATCGATGTCGCCGCTGAAGGCGACTAGGCGCCAGCCCAGGCTCTGGATGAAGATGCGCACGCCACGGCTGACGCTGGCGATGAGCTTCTGCCCGACGGCGAGGCTGGTGTGGCCGGTACTTGATAGCGCCAGGTGCTCACCGGTGGCCAAGTGCATCGATTTGGCCGTGGTGGCTTCGATGCCCGCGGGGCTGGCCAGGACGAGGTGAGGTGCGCTGAGTTCGGGGAAGCTGCCGCTCTCGGCGTTGGCTGCGCCGCTGCCCCGGATGTCGTCGTTCTGAGCCTTGATGGCGCGGGCGACTTCGGCTTGGTCCGTCGGGTCTTGTGCTTCGTGTTCTTGCGCGAGTTCGGCAAAGGTCTCTTGCTGTTCGCGCGCAACGGTCAGGCGCTGGACGGTTTCGGCCAGGTCTTTGTGGTGCGCTTGGGCGTTGGGCCGGGCTTCGGTGGTGAGCAGCAGACCATCGGCCCGCACGACGCCTTGGGCGTCAGTGCGCAACTCGAAGCCTTCGCCGCGTTTGTCTTTGCGCCCGATACCTCGCGCGATGCGGGTGATGAAGCCCAGGCTCAGCCAGGAGCTTTGGTGGTCGCTCTGGAGCTGCGTCTGGATTTGGCCTTGGGTGTCGTCCTGAACGAAGGTGTTGGTGCGTCCGCCGAACAGTTCCTTACTCACCACGCCGGAGAGAGCATGGTGTTCAGGCAGCGGCCACTGGGGCATGTTGTCCCGGTTGGGAACACGGCCCGTGATGATGGGACAGTCCGGGTCACCGTTCAGAAAGTCGACGATCACTTCCTGCCCGATGCGCGGAATCTGGATGGCACCGAAACGTTCGCCCTGCCACGGAGACGATGCGCGCACCCAGCACGAGCTGTTGGCGTTCTTCTGGCCGATGCGGTCCCAGTGGAATTGCACCTTGACGCGGCCGTATTCGTCGGTCCAGACCTCCTGGTTCTCCGGTCCCACGACGATGGCCGTTTGTGGCCCGGTTGTCTTTGGCTTGGGCTGGATGCGCTCAGGGCGGAAGAGTTCGTTGCTGGGCTGGGCGGTGAAGCTCACTTCGCAACGCCACGCTTGATTGTCGCCAGAGGATTCGGGTACATCCTCAATCAGAAGCTGGGCGCCAAGGATGAGGTATTCGCGGTTGGCGTCGCTCTGGACGAAGTGCGTGAGGGTGAAGGTGCAGCCTGGGACCATCGCACGCACGTTGCCGGCACCCCGGGCTCGGCGGCCGTGCTGGCGCAGGGCCTCCATGCGCATGCGGGCGATCTGGTCGCCTTCCTTCCAAGGGTCGTTTCCGGTAGTAGGCTGGCTGTGGTCACCGGGCCATTCGCGCACTTGAGCATTGGCGTGGGCGGTATCGAGCGGATCGGCGGCGCGGACGGTGAGGTTGGCGCTCGGTTTGACGAAGTCGTAGTCGGTGGCCGCCCATTGGCCCGAGACGACTTTGTCGTGCAGTTCGAAGGTGTGCAGATGTTCTTCGTCGATGCGGTCGGAAGACGGCTGCCAGCGGATGGTCTGATAGGCGGGACTTGGGAATGGACCAAACGCGCCGTTGCCGTCGGTGAGCACCAAACGATGTTTGCCGCCCGAGTGCTCGATGTGCCAGGCGATGCCCCATTCCTGCGTCAGGCGCTGGAAGAACTCGAAGTCGCTCTCGTTGTATTGGACCTGGTACTCGCGCCTGGGGTAGCGCACCACGTCCAGGCGACGGTCAACTGGAAAGACGTAACCGTCCAGGAGGGTATCGAGAATCTCGACGACGGTTTGCTGCTGAAAGATGCGCGTATCACGGTTCAGCGTTGCAAGCCACAGCCACGGGCGTAGCGTGAGACGGTACTTGATCTGACGGCCTTCTGGGATCGGCCCATGTACATCCGTGACGATACCGGTGATTTCACGGGTGCCGGCGTCGGGGCCGTCCAGTGCGATGGTGGTGGTGAGTTCCTGCCCGCGCAGCGCGTTCGTGTCGAGATTGGCGGCGGGCCCGTGTAGAGCGTTGTGGTTGTCCGGGGTCTTGAGTTCGATTTCGTACTCGAACAGTTCGCACAGCCGCTCGGTGCCAGAGAGCTTGGAGAACACCAACGCCGGTTTGCCCAGAATCTCTGGCAGGCCGTGGCCCGTGACGGACACTGTGCGCGTATTCAGCAAAGCAGGACGGTTGCCCATGGGCGGCGTTCCAACAGAAGTCATGGAATCCGCGCTGGCAGTAGCCCAACCAGCAGCCGACGCGGGGGAACTGGCAAGGCTAGCTTGCACGGTCTCCGACTTCTATCAACCCAACAAGAATTCACATGTTGATGGCGAGTCGACGGCCTCCTTGCGGCCGAACGTTCAATTCGCGACGAATATCGACGTTGCCAGCATTACGACCGAAGTCGTGGATGCGTGACGTGCTTCACAGCGGGCAAAGGGCGGGCGAACCCAGGCAAGCCCCCGCACCGATGCTGCAACATCGGCGCCAGCGGGCCTTATGGGCCAGGCACGCCCATAAAGTCAGCGTTGTTGATTGAGGTGGCACGGCGTATCTGGTGCCCTTGTTGCGCACGTGTTGCCGGCAGCGTTGCGGTTGAACACCGCGGGTGAACTGGCGGCGTGGGAGATCGAGCAGGTCACGGCATTCCTCTTCATGTGATGAACGGAACCGCGCCCAACCCTTGGGAGGGGTGGGCGAGCACAGGCAGGTTTGGAACACCGAGACATAACGATCGGCACGGCCGAAGCCGTACAAGCCTGGCTCGCCCAATGAGGGAGACGAAGCCAAGCCATAGCGGTTGGACGCACTGACGTATCCCGGTTTCAAGGTCGTTGCCGAGATGCTGCATCTAGAACTGGCGCCGCTGCCTGCAACCGGGCAGGGCCTGATCTGGATGCATTAGAGCGGCTCGATGCCGCGTTGCAGACCGTCAGGCGGCGCGTGGAAGCAGAGATGTATCGATAACGAAAACCGTGCCAAACCTCGTGCGCTTGCCTACACTCTCGTCGCAACGAAATGGCCCAATTTGGGCCCAATTCGCCCACAGGAGACCTCATGAAGAACTGGCTTGCGACGATGGCCGGGTGGATGCTCGGCGCATGCGTGGCGTTCGGCAGCGCCGCCCATGGAGCCGATGCCCCTGATGACGGCGCGACGCTGACCGTCAACATCGGCACGGAGCACCGCGCGTTGTCGCGCGATGCGTTGCTGCACGATCCGCACCTGACCAACGTTACCGTGGAAGACCAGAACCTGAAGCGCCGCCTGACCTTCAAGGCGATCCCGGTGACGGCGCTATTCCGTGGGCAGACGGTCAGCCCGGAAGCCAGCGCCACCACCGCCGCCAGCGACGGCTACGTATCCCACCTGCCGATGCGCCTGCTGCTGGCCGATCGCGCCGATGGCCCGCGCGCCTGGCTGGCCGTGGAAGACCCCGCCTCACCGTGGCCGACGCTCAAGGGCCAGGACATCGGCCCGTTCCGGCTGATCTGGACGGCGCCGCCGGCCAAGGCCTCGGTTGTGAACGAAAGCCTGTGGACTTACAGCATCGTGCGCATCGACATTGCCGCGCTGCCCGGCGAGCGCTTCGCGGCCATCCGGCCCGCCGCGGGGCTGCCCGCAGATGGGGCCGTCATGCGCGGTTTCGCCACGTTCCAGCGCGTCTGCTTCTCGTGCCACACGCTCAATCGTGCCGGCGACGCCAACCTTGGCCCCGACCTGAACGTGCCTTACAGCCCCGTGGAATACCTCGGCGACGAGAAGCTGCGCCACCTGATCCGCGATCCGCAATCCTTGCGCTGGTGGCCCAACGCACGCATGTCGGCCATCGACGAGAAGACGCTGTCCGACGCGCAGCTCAACGATCTGCTGGCGTATTTGCACCACATGACCAAGCGCAAATCTGCGGCGCAATGACCTGCGCTTAGCGCCGCTATTCGGTCGCCCAGTCGACCAGCGTAGCGATGGTGTTCATGTTGCGCGCCGTCCCCGTCTTGGCGGCGGGGATTTTCAGCTTGGAATCGGCCATGCCGTCACCGTAGTGCACGTAGATTTCGCGCGTGCCCAGGGCCATCTCTTCCGTCCGGCGGCCGGTGGCGGCGGCAAATGCATCGGCGGGTGGCGGCGTATCCAGAAAAATCGCGACCGTCCGGTTGGGCGCCGCCGTCTTGAACGGGTTACCTTCCAGCACCGCCGCCAGTTCGGCGCCTGTGCGCACGAGCACGCCCACGGGTTTGCCGGCGTAATCCTCCAGGCAGCGTTCCAGCTTCGCCTTGACGGTCGCTTCCGCCAGCCGGCTCTGAAAGACCACGTTGCCGCTCGCAATGTAGGTGCGTACGCCGGTCAGGCCGATCGATTCACACATCGCACGCAATTCGGCCATGGGAAGTTTGCCGGTGCCGCCCACGTTCACGGCGCGCAGGAAGGCGATGTAGCTGGGCATGGGTTCTCCTGCTGTTCTGTCTTATCAATGGCTTACGGGGGCACCCCGACTAGCAACATTCTGTTACGAGATTGACGAATGTGTTTAACCCGCCCCGTTGCGCGACTTGTATTCTGCGCCCCGAATCATCGAGCCCGGATCGGCCGTCTCAGCGTTGAGTCTGCGTGCCGCATCCTGCATTTGCGCAAAAGGAGAACACCATGTTGAAGAAAATTGCACCTGCCCTGCTTGTGGCAACGCTCGCCGGCCTGACGGCTTTGCCCGCTGCGGCGGATGATCTGCGCAATGCCCTGGGCGGCGCGCTGGGTGGCGCTGGCGGGGCAGCCGTGGGCGGCGCGCTGGGCGGGCAGACCGGCTCGGTCATCGGCGGGGCGATTGGCGGCGGTGCAGGCGGCGCATTGACGGCCAATGGCCGTGAGCGCAAGGGCGCCATCGTGGGTGGGGCGTTGGGTGGCGGCGTGGGCGCGGCAGCAGGCAATGCCATGGGTGGCCGCACGGGCGGCATCGTGGGCGCGGGCGTGGGCGGCGGCGCGGGTGCGGCACTGGGCGGCAACGTGCAACGCAATTCGTATTCCGACCGCGACGACCGCGGCCGCGGCTACCGTCGCCATGGAAAGCACCATCACCACCATTGATGTGATGCGCCGGGCCGCTCGCCACTGAGCGCGCCGGCCGCTTTCTTGCTCTCCTTTCGGCGACGGCGCTGTCCGCGTACGTCGCCCAGCGCGTCGGCAAAACTGTCGCCGGCCGTTCTCGCCGTTCTCGCCGTTGCCCCGTGTGCCGCCTACCATAGCGAGACGGCCACGATCGGTCCGAACACGAAGGAGAGCGCCATGACGCAACGCTTCGACGCCATCATCATCGGCACCGGGCAGGCCGGCCCACCGCTGGCTGCACGCTTGTCCGGCGCGGGCATGAAGGTGGCCATCATCGAGCGCGGCCGCTTTGGCGGCACGTGCGTCAACACCGGCTGTATTCCCACGAAGGCCATGGTGGCCAGCGCCTATGCGGCGCGCATGGCACAGCGTGCAGCCGAATACGGCGTGGTGATCAACGGCGGTGTCACCGTCGACATGCAGCGCGTGAAGGCCCGTAAGGATGAGATTTCCGGGCGCTCCAGCCATGGCGTGGAGCAATGGGTACGCGGCCTGGAGCACGGCACCGTCTTTGAGCGCCACGCCCGTTTCGAGAGCGCTCAGACCGTGCGCGTTGGCAATGAAGTGCTCGAAGCCGAGCGCATCTTCATCAACGTCGGCGGCCGGGCGTTGGTGCCGCCCATGCCGGGGCTCGATCAAGTGCCGTTTCTTACCAACTCCACCATGATGGACGTGGATTTTCTGCCCGAGCACCTTGTGGTGATCGGCGGGAGTTACGTCGGGCTGGAGTTCGGCCAGATGTTTCGTCGCTTCGGTGCGCGCGTGACGATTGTCGAGAAAGGCCCGCGCCTGATCGCGCGCGAAGATGAAGACGTATCGCAGGCGGTGCGCGAGATTCTCGAAGCCGAGGGCATCGACGTGCAGGTCAATGCCGATTGCCTGAGCGTGCGACGTGACGGCGCCAATGTGGTGGTCGGCTTGGACTGCAGCAGCGGCGCGCGCGAGGTGTCGGGCTCGCATCTGCTGATGGCGGTCGGGCGCGTGCCCAATACCGATGATCTGGGCCTCGACAAGGCCGGCGTGGAAATCGACAAGCGCGGCAATATCCGCGTTGATGAGCAGTTGCGCACCAACGTGCCCGGCATCTGGGCCATGGGCGATTGCAACGGCCGCGGGGCGTTCACGCACACGGCCTACAACGACTACGAGATCGTGGCGGCCAACTTGCTCGACGGCGACCCGCGCACGGTGTCGGACCGCATCCAGGCGTACGCCATGTACATCGACCCGCCGCTTGCGCGCATCGGCATGTCGCTCACGGAAGCCAGGCAGTCGGGGCGCGAGCTGCTGGTTGGCAACCGCCCGATGACACGCGTCGGCCGGGCCGTGGAGAAGGGCGAGAGCCAGGGTTTCATGCGTGTGGTGGTCGATGCGCTGACGCACGAAATTCTCGGCGCGTCGATCCTGGGTGTGGGCGGCGACGAGGCGGTGCATTCGATCCTCGACGTGATGTATGCCAAGGCGCCTTACTCGACCATCAGCCGCGCCATGCACATCCACCCGACGGTGTCGGAGCTGATTCCCACATTGCTGCAAAGCATGGAGCCGGTGCAATAACGCGAGGCATGGTGCCCAAAAAAACGAGGGGCGCCAATCAGGCGCCCCAAGCATCCACCAGAGACCGAGTGTGCCGCTCAGGGCACGATCGAGAGAAACAGGTACGCCGCAAAGATCGCCAGATGCACGACCCCGTGCAGGATGGTCGTGCGGCCCTTGCCGAGCGTGAGCGACGACACGATCAGCGTGAGGAACAGCAGGACCATTTCTTTTGCGCCCAGGCCCAGCTCGAGCGGCCGGCCGATCCAGATGAACACGGCGGCCACCGTGGGGATGGTCAGCCCGATGCTCGCCAGCGCCGAGCCCAGCGCGAGGTTCAGGCTCGTCTGGATACGGTCAGCATTGGCGGCGCGCAGGGCCGCCAGGCATTCCGGCAACAGCACCAGCGCGGCGATGACGATGCCCACCGTGGCGGGCGGCGCGCCGGCATTCAGGATGGCGGCTTCCACCGAGGGCGACAGCACCTTGGCCAGACCCACGACTGCTACCAGCGACACCATCAGCAATACCGCGCTGAGCGCTGCCACGCGTGCGGGCGGCGGCGGTGCGTGCACGTCTTCGTTGGCGCTGTCGACGAGGAAGTAGTCGCGGTGGCGGATGGTCTGCACGATGACGAAGCAGCCGTACAGTACCAGCGATGTCACGCCGGCAAACGCGAGCTGCGACGAGGTCATGACGGGCCCCGGCGTCGAACTCGTGTAGTTGGGCAGCACCATGGTCAGCGTGACCAGCGCGGCCAGCACGGCCAACGCGGCGGTGGCGCCCGGGGCTTGGAAGGCTTGCTCGCGGTGGCGCAGGCCGCCTACGAACAGGCACACACCGACGATCCCGTTGCAGATGAGCATGACCGCGGCAAACACAGTGTCGCGTGCCAATCCCGCTTTCTCTGGCCCGGAAGAGAGCATCACCGACACGATCAGCGCGACTTCGATCACGGTCACGGCAATCGCCAGGACCAGCGTGCCGAAGGGCTCGCCCACCTTGTGCGCGACGACTTCGGCATGGTGGACGGCGGCAAAGACGGCGCCGGCCAGTGCGAGCGCCATCAGCGCGATCAGCCAGCCGGGAGGCGTCATGAACGAGCCGCCGACCAGCACCACCCACGCGAGCAGCGGGGCAGCGACTGTCCAGGGGGGCAGCTTGTTGGACGAATGGGCCACTGAGTTCTCCTTGTTGTTGCCTCAACGCCGGCGTGCGGCGAAGGGTGGATGCGGTGTGGCCCGAATATAAAGCATGTGCGGAGCATCAGCCCGCACATGGAGTGCGTCACGCCCGTGCCGTCACGGTGCAACGGCTGCCGCCGACACCTCCTGGCTCCAGTAAGTCGGCAGCGCGCCGTACGGATTCGGCAGCGTCTTGTTGGTGATGTACACGGTGGCAGCGCCCTTACTTGACGCGTTGCGAACGAAGGTCTGCATCTGCGTGGCCGAGGCTGCATAGACGATGTGGGCAAACCGGCCCTTCGGATAGCTGGCTTGCCACGCCAGAGGTGCATAGCTGGCGTAGTGCTTGGCGCTGTCTTCAAACACGACGAGCTGGTCCGCCACCGGCAGGCTGGCATAGATCTCCGGCACATTGGTGCCCGGGTTGCCCGTGACGGTGTAGTTGGGCGACAGCCCCTTGATGTAGTTGTAGACCGATTGGTAGAACTGGATGTGTGCCGTTGTGCTGTCGGCGGTCATCTCGTCGATGAAGAAGCCGTCTACCTGATACAACGCCTGGTAGGTGTTGATGTCCTGCACCACGGCCGACAACGACCGGTTTGCGTATGAGCTGGACACGTACCCGATCACCTTGCCGCCCGCGGCATGCACCTTGGCGACGGCGGCAACGTAGTTGGCGTCCTGCGTCGTGCCCGGACCGCTGTTCGGGTTGAGGATGACCGTGGTGGGTACCGACGATGCCGCCGTGGCCAGCGCACCCCACTGCGTTGCGCCGGTGCCCGACGGATAGATATAGGACGGCACCAGCAGCCCTTCAGCGTTGGCATGCGGTGCGCCCATCAGCGCGCCGGACACCAGAGCGAAAGCTGCACATGCGGCGCGCGCGAACCTGCGCTTTGCGTTGCCCAGTTGCGATGCCACGGCCAGCGTGGCGGATGCGGGCGAACGCCCCCCCGTTTGTATCGTTTTCATGATGCGCCCCCGACCACGCAGTTCGTTACGTGTGTCCTCAGGCCCGCCCCCGTTGCGGGTTGGCGGGCAACTGGCTGACTTCGTTCAGCGAAGTCCCTATAGCTTTGCGTCGCCGGATCACTCCGGTTTTGCCCAGACCTCTGGGTGTGAACCCATTGGGAAAGGACTCTACCGGGGCCGCGCCAGCACGGCAAACGGAGATTGCGCAAATGGGCCGGCTGCTGCAAGAAGCGTTGCCGGGATCCCACGTTGTGCGTTGCCATGGCAATCAACCCTCGACGCAAAAAGAAGCACAGACGGCCTGCCGCCATTCCTCCCATGCCGCGTTTCCCCTGACCTGCACCAGAACCTCTGGTGCATTCCGCCGCCGCATACCCCGCCCGTATCTTCAGTCCACGCAGCGCGATCGGTTGCCGCTGTGTTTTTTATCCACACTTGACTGAGGAGAACCTGCAATGAATATCCGCTCGAATGTGCCTGTCATCCGCATCGTGCTGTTGGCGGTGGTGTCCCTGATCGCATCGTTGGCGGCCACGGCCGCGTTGGCTGCGCCGCCCGCCACCGTCGCAACATGCGATGGCATCAAGGATGCGTACCCGATTCTCGGCACGCAGTGTGCCAACCACTACGCCAAGATCAACCATGCGCCGGCCACTGCGGCCGAACGGCGCGAGACGTACTTTGCGCGGATCGCGGTCCTGGAAGTTTTCCACAAGGCGTTGCTGTGTAACGGCATGTATGGCGCATCGAAACCGGCGCAGCAGCGCTTTTCAAGCGGCGAGGCTGGCCATCTCCAGGCGCTGGCGAACCTGAACGCGGCCATGACGGTTGCGGGCGATGCGAACGTGCCGGCGGTCTACACCTCGGCCGACTTGAATGACGTGTCGATCAACAAGCCGCAGTGCAAGTAAGCGCAGGGCGGGTGGCGGCAGCGGTGCCGCCGCCCCGCCATGCGGTCCGACGCCGGAGCCGTCGACGTGGCAGAATCGCGGTCTGCATCTGTGAACGTCTGCGCCCACACAAGGAGTCGCGCGATGACTGCATCTGCCGCTGTATTTGCCATTCTGGTTGCGCTGTTGCTGGGCGCCATGATTCCCGGACCGAGTTTTGTGCTGGTGGCGCGCAATGCCATCGGGTTGTCGCGCCGCGATGGCTTGGCCACTGCGCTTGGCATGGGCGCGGGCGCGTTGTTCTTCGGTGGCCTGGCGCTCGCGGGGCTGTATACGTTGCTGCAGGCCGTCGAGTGGCTCTACATCGGTCTCAAGATTGCCGGTGGCGCATATTTGACCTACATGGCGTGGAAGATCTGGCGCGGCGCCAAGCAACCCATGGTGATGGACGATCGCCTGACGCAGCAAGCGGGCAGCGTGCGCAAGTCGTTCTGGACCGGCATCACCACGCAGATGAGCAATCCCAAGACAGCCATCTGGTACGGCAGTATCTTTGCTGCGCTGCTGCCGCAGCATCCGCCGGTGTGGTGCTACTTCGTGCTGCCGCCGCTGGTGTTTCTGGTCGAGTTCGGGTGGTACACCATCGTCGCACTGTGCTTTTCGAGCCGGGTGCTGCGTGAGATGTACCTGCGTGCCAAGACCTGGGTCGATCGCGTGGCGGCCGTGGCGATCGGTGCGCTTGGGCTGCGCTTGATCTTCACGGCGCCCAAGGTCGGGCTGTAGTCGTTTCCGTGACGGCTTCGGGGGCGACCGGCTAGACCGCTCCCGCAATCACGTCTCGCAGCCACTGATGCCCTGGGTCTCGGTGCATGCGTTCATGCCACAGCATCGACATCTCATACCCGGGCACGTCCACCGGCGGTTCAACCACCTGTAGCGCGCTGGCCCCGCGCACCAGCCGCTCCGGCAGCATCGCGACCATGTCAGTGCTGGCGACCGCCGTCATCACAAAGAGGAAGTGCGGCACCGACAGCACCACGCGTCGCGTCGCACCGGCTGACTTCAGAGCTTCGTCTGTCACGCCGAAGAAGCCACCGCCATCGGGCGACACGATCACATGATCCAGCGTGCAGAACTGCGCCAGCGTCGGCTTGCGTTTCAGTCGCGGGTGTCCAGCGCGGCCGATCAGCACATAGCGCTCAGTGAATAGCGCGCGGCGGCGCAGGCCGGGTGGTGCGCCGTCTGTGGTGTGGAACGCGAGATCGATCTCCCCTTGCTCGGCTTGCTTTTCGATACGCGTGGGCACCAGCTCCAGCATGGCGAGCCGTGTGCCCGGCGCGCGTGCGCGCAGTGTGTTCAGCGCGGGCAGCGCGATGGTGGATTCGCCATAGTCGGTGGCGGCCACACGCCACGTGTTGGTGGCTTGCGCCGGGTCGAACGGGCTGGCGGGCGCCACGGCCTGCTCCAGGGCTTCCAGCGCCAGCCGCAGCGGTTCGCGCAAGGTTTCAGCGCGGGCAGTCGGGCGCATGCCGCGCGGGCCAGGCAGCAGTAGCGGATCACCAAAGATGTCGCGCAACTTGGCCAGATGCACGCTCACGGAAGGCTGCGAGAAGTTCAGCCGCTCCGCTGCACGCGTGACGTTGTGCTCGGTCAGCAGCACATCGAGTGTCACCAACAGGTTCAGGTCCAACCGCCTGAGATTATTCATGGCTATGCCTGGAATATTGATAATTCATTTCCAATATACCTGGATGACACGCATTCTGAAGCCATTCCTTATTTGGAGTTGCCCGCCATGAATGTCCTGATCGTCTATGCCCACCCCGAACCCAAGTCGCTCAACGGTGCCCTCAAGGACTTTGCCGTCCAGCGTCTGGAAGCCCTCGGCCACACCGTGCAGGTCTCGGATTTGTACGCCATGCAATGGAAGGCCGCGCTCGATGCCAGCGACAGCGCCGTCGCGCCGGTCGGGCCGCATTTCCACCCGTCTCTCGATTCCAAGCACGCATTCGAGAATGGCCTGCAAGCCGAGGACATTGCTGCCGAACAGGCAAAGCTGCAATGGGCCGACGCCGTGATCCTGCAGTTTCCGCTGTGGTGGTTTTCGATGCCGGCCATCCTCAAGGGCTGGGTCGAGCGCGTCTATGCGTACGGCTTCGCCTATGGCGTTGGCGAACATTCCGACACCCACTGGGGCGACCGCTACGGCGAAGGCACACTCGCCGGCAAACGCGCCATGCTGATTGTCACGACCGGCGGTTGGGAATCGCACTACAGCGCGCGCGGCATCAACGGCCCGATCGACGACATCCTGTTCCCGATCCAGCACGGCGTCCTGTACTACCCCGGTTTTGACGTGGTGCCGCCGTTCGTGAGCTACCGCACCGGCCGTATGGACGCGACGCGCTTTGCGCAGACCACCCAGGCGCTGGGCGAGCGGCTCGACACCTTGTTCACCGCCGCGCCGATCCCGTTCCGCCAGCAGAATGCCGGCGAATACGAGATCCCGTCGCTCACGCTGCGCGCGGAGATCGCACCCGGAAAATCAGGCTTCGCTGCGCATCTCGCCTAGACCTCGTCTGGACGGCAAACGCTACAATTTGACCTTCACCTCCGGCGGCGCGCTGTAGCGGATACAGCGCGCC
>NZ_CATZBU010000030.1:0-15911 GCF_958405935.1 Ralstonia psammae | reverse complement strand
GCAGACCACGGAAAACGCTTGGTTGGAAGACGCCGGCCGAAGTATTGAACGAGCATCTAATATCTGCATGACAACCCGGTGTTGCGACGACTGGTTGAATCCGCCCAGTACAGCCAAGCGCAGGTGATGGCCAGCGGCAAGGTGCGCACTGGCTCGATCGAGCATGAACTCGTGTTCGGCACGTCGTGGCAAAGCCTCACGCAGGCCATGTCGGGCTTTGCTTCCACGCTGCTTGGCACGGGCAATCTGTACGACACGTCGGCGTTCGTGTCTTCCGGCGCGACACCATTGCGGGTGCCCTCGTCTGACGGCATGTATCGCACGTCAAGGATCGATCAGACCGCCGTTTTTGCCAGCGACACGGTCAAGTTCGGCGAGCACTGGTCGCTGCTCGGGGGGTTGCGCTACACGCGCTTCAGCCAGACCGGCTACAACCCCGACGGCACCACCTCGGCCAAGTACGACCGCGAGCCGATCACCCCCACGCTGGCGGTGATGTTCAAACCCGTGCAGCCGGTGACGCTGTACACCAGCTATGTGGAATCGCTTGAGGCGGGCGCCAGCGCTCCGATTACAGCACTCAACGCAGGCACGGTATTCGGGCCACTCAAGAGCAAGCAAGTCGAGGTGGGCGCCAAGGCCGAACTGCACGACTGGACATTCGGTGCGGCGCTGTTCCAAGTGCAGCGCGGGCTGGCATATCTGCGGCCGGACAACGTCTATACGCAAGACGGCATGACGCGCTATCGCGGGCTTGAGTTGAGCGCACGCGGCAAGCTCGCGCGTGACTGGACGCTGCTGGGCGGGGTGCTGTTCATGAATTCCGAGAACACCGAGTCCGATGCCTCCGTGCTGGGCAAGCGCGCCTATGGGTCACCGCGCTTCAAGGCGACGGCGTATGTTGAATACGCTGTGCCACCCGTGCCGGGGCTGGTGCTGTCAGCGGGCGGTCAGTACGTCGGCAACTCAGCGCTGGAGGCGAACAACAGCAACATCGTGCCGGGGTATCACACGTTTGATGTGGGGGCTCGGTATTCAACCAAGGTGGGCGGCAAGCCGCTCACGCTGCGGTTCAATGTCGACAACCTGACGAACGAGAAGTACTGGTTGCCGAGCTGGGGGTTTATCTTGGTGCAGGGGGCGCCTCGCACGTTCAGGGCTAGTGCTACGGTTTATTTTTGATGCTTTGTTTTTTGGTTTTGGGCTTGGTATCGGTGGTGCATCCCTTGTTTCATCCCCTGCCGGGCACGAAACAGGGATGGACCAAACCCTCCCAAAAGAAACCCAAAAAACAGTTGCATATCTAACCATCACCCACTACCATGCAACTCATCATGTTCGACCACTGCCTCTACTTCAACACCACCGCCCTGGCCCGCAAGCTCGACCGCGTCTGGGCAGACGCCTTCGCGCCGTTCGATCTCACGCCGCCGCAAGGCTTCATGCTGCGTGCGATCGTCGACCGCCCTGGCATGCTGCAAAGCGAGTTGTCGGAAGCAATGTCGGTCACGCGCCCCACGGCAACGCGCGCGCTGGATGGGCTGGAAGCCAAGGGCCTGATCGAACGCCGCAAGACCGAAGCCGACGGCCGCGAGACCGCCATCTTTCCGACGCGGGAAGCGGTCAAGATTGGCGCAGCGTTGAACGAAGCGAGCGGCGCCGTCACCGCAAGGTTGAAGCGCGTGCTGGGCAGTACCGAGTTCACCGATACGGTGACGAAGATCCGAGGTGTGCGCTCCACCCTGACATGAGCGTTCATTTTTTTTGGTCAAATAATTGCATTGCTAACTATTAAAGGAAACGGACATGCCCATCCTCAACGTCAAAGTCAGCGCCCAACGTTCTGCAGAAATGACGCAGAAGATCTCCGCCACGCTGCTGGAACTCACCTCGCGCATCCTCGGCAAAGACCCGAAGGTCACGGCCATCGCCATCGACTATGTCGACCCGGAAGACTGGATCGTCGGCGGGCAGACGCTGGCCGCGCAAGGCAAGAACAGTCTCTATTTCGACATCAAGGTGACTGACGAAACGAATACCAAGGCGGAGAAGGCGCAGTACATCGCCGAGGCGTTCGCGGCTTTTTCTGAGCTGCTCGGCAATCTGCATGAAGAGAGCTATATCTATGTGCAGGACGTTCGCGCCGCAGCTTACGGCTACGGCGGCAAGACGCAGGAGTACCGCTACCAGCACGCGTAATGTGCCGACGGCGCCTCTCCCAACCCAACAACGACCAGGTGAAATCATGAACCGCATGAGCGCATTCTTCGCGGCCAGTTGGCTGGCCGCTGCATTGCTGTACTTTGGCCAACACTCGTTGCCGCTGACGGCGCTCTCGGGTGTGGTGTTGCTGGCTGGCTTCGATCTGCTGCGTCCGTGAAGCATTAGCGCGTGCGCTGTTGCGCGCGGTATTGCAGGGGGCTGCAACCGTGGCCGGCAGAAAAGGCGCGGCTCAGTGCGCTGACGCTGCCGTAGCCGCATTCATCGGCAATGTGATCGAGCGGTTGCCGCCCCGTGCGCAGCAGAAACGCCGCCAGCTCCCGCCGCAGCGCCGCCACGTAACGCCGCAGGTTGCTGCCGGTGGCGGCGGCAAAGCGGCGCGTCAAGGTCCGTTCGCTCATCGCTGCCTGGGCTGCCAGCTCCGCCAATGCAGGCGGCGCCGCCAGTTCCCGCTCCAGGATTTCCTGGATGGCCAGCATGGCCGCATCGCCGTGGCGCTTGAACTGCGCCGTCCACACGGCCATGTGCTCGTATGACGGCAGCGATTGCGTGAGCGCCGTGCGCAACATCCGGCGCGATGCGCCCGCCCCACAGCAGTGATCGATGACGTACGCGCAGGCGTCCACGGCGGGGTTGATGCCGCTGACGGTGATGATGCGGCCATCCACCGCCAGCGGCTGGTCCGGCGTGTAGCGCACGTCGGGAAAATACCGGGCAAACCACGCACGCTCACTCGCCAGTCCGGTCGCCCGGCAGCCATCGAGCAGCCCAGCCTTGGCGAGCAGCGGCGCCGCATTCATGCCGACCACCAGGGCGCCGGCGTCATAACGCGTGCGCAACCAACGGGCAATGTGCGCCTCTTGCGCATCCAATGCGGCCGCCGGGGCGAACTGTGCCGGCACGATGACCACGTCGTAAGCGGCATCGTTCAACGCGGCGGTGGCTGGCACGGGCATCTCACCGAAGCTGGGTACGGCAGCGCCATCGGCGGACAGCAGATCAATGTCGAAGAGCCGGCTACCCATCACATCCACGCTGCGCGCCTGCATGGTGCCGGCAACCAGCAGCATCTCCTGGGTGAGGAACACGTAGCCGGCAAACAGGCGCGGCGGCAGCAGGATGGCGATGCGGGCCCGCGCGCGCAAACCGTGGCGTTTGGAGGCAGCTTTCGGGTGGCGCTTCATATCAACAAGGTGGCGATCCAGATCAACCGGAATTGTCGCGGCCTTGTTGAAATACGGCAACCCATTCGCCTGCTCATCCGGAGCCGCCATGATTGCTCGCACGCTGTTCGACGCTGAACACGACACGTTTCGCGAATCCGTCCGCCGTTTCATCGACGCGGAAGTCCTACCCCACCATGAACGCTGGGAAGACCAGGGCTACGTCGACCGCGCCATCTGGGAGAAAGCGGCCGCCGCCGGCTACCACTGCGCCAGCATGCCCGAGGCCTACGGCGGCGCAGGCGCCGACATCCGCTACAGCACCGTGCTGATCGAAGAGATTGCCCGCGCGGGTGCCACGGGCCTGGGCTTCGGTCTGCACTCGGAAATTGTCGCGCCCTATCTGCTGCACTACGGCAGCGAGGCGCTGAAGCAGCACTACCTGCCCAAGCTGGCGAGCGCAGAGATGATCGGCGCGATTGCCATGACCGAACCCGGAGCGGGCTCGGACCTGCAAGGCGTGCGCACCACCGCGACACGGAGCAGCGACGGCGGCCACTACGTGCTCAACGGCTCCAAGATCTTCATCACCAACGGCTGGCACGCCGACGTGGTGATCGTCGTGGCGCGCACCACGCCGGAAGGCGGCGCCAAGGGCACCAGCCTCTTCGTCGTCGACACAAGCATGGACGGCTTCAGCAAGGGCAAGCGCCTGAAGAAGGTCGGCATGAAGGCGCAGGACACCGCCGAGCTGTTCTTCGACAACGTGCGCGTGCCCACCGCCAACCTGCTCGGCGAGGAACATCGCGGTTTTGCGTACCTGATGCAGGAGTTGCCGTGGGAGCGCCTGCAGATCGCCATCGGGGCCATTGCTTCGGCCGAAGGCGCGCTCGACTGGACGCTGCGCTACGTGCGCGAGCGCCAAGCCTTTGGCAAGCCCATCATCGATTTCCAGACCGCGCGCCACACGCTCGCGGAACTCAAGACCGAAGTCCAGATCGGCCGCGTGTTTGTCGACCAGTGCATCACGCTCAAGCTTGCCGGCAAGCTCGATGCAGCCACGGCGTCCATGGCCAAGTACTGGACCACCGACCTGCAATTCAAGGTGATGGACCGCTGCGTGCAACTGCACGGCGGCTACGGCTACATGTGGGAATACCCCATCGCGCGCGCGTGGGCTGACTCGCGCGTGCAGCAGATCTACGGCGGCACCAACGAGATCATGAAAGAACTGATCGCCCGCACCCTTTAACGCGCACGACCCTTAGGACGCAACGCTATGGAAGCCTATATCTACGACGCCGTGCGCACCCCGCGCGGCAAAGGCAAGAAGGACGGCAGCCTGCACGGCGTGACGCCGCTGCAACTGGCCGCAACCGCGCTGCGCGCCATCCGTGACCGCAATCAGCTCGACACGGCATGGGTGGACGACGTGGTGCTCGGCTGCGTAGAACCCGTGGGCGAACAAGGTGCGTGCATCGGCCGCGTGGCGGCGTTGGCCGCTGGCTATGCCGAGACGACGGCCGGCGTGCAGATCAACCGCTTCTGCGCGTCGGGCCTGGAGGCATGCAACATGGCCGCCGCACAGGTGATGGCGGGGCAAAGCGACTTCGCCATCGGCGGCGGCGTGGAGAGCATGTCGCGCGTGCCGATGGGCGCCAGCGGTGGCGCGTGGCCGGTCGACCCGGCCGCCGCCATCCCGCTGTACTTCGTGCCGCAAGGCGTGTCGGCCGACACCATCGCCACCAAGTGGGGCTACAGCCGCCATGACGTCGATGCCTATGCCGCCGAGAGCCACCGCCGTGCGCATGCGGCCAGCACGGCCGGATGGTTCACGGGTTCGATCGTGCCTGTGCGCGACCAGAACGGCCTGACCATCCTCGAGCGCGACGAGATGATCCGCCCACAGACCACCGTGGACACGCTCGCACAGCTCAAACCGTCGTTTGCCGAACTCGGCGAGCAATACGGCTTTGACGCCGTGATCCGCCAGCGCTATCCGGAGCTGGAGCGCATCGAGCACGTGCACCACGCGGGCAATAGCTCCGGCATCGTCGACGGCGCCGCGGCCATGCTGATCGGCAGCCGCGAGGCCGGCAAGCGTGCGGGCCTCAAGCCGCGTGCGCGTATCCGCAGCTTTGCCAGCATCGGCTCGGAGCCGTCGATCATGTTGACCGGCCCTTCGTACGCAGCAGAGAAGGCGCTCAAGCGCGCCGGTATGTCGGCGTCCGACATCGACCTGTACGAACTCAACGAAGCCTTTGCATCCGTCGTGCTGCGTTTCATGGAAGTGCTGGCCGTGCCGCATGAGCGCATCAACGTCAACGGTGGCGCCATTGCGATGGGTCATCCGCTGGGCGCCACGGGCGCCATGATTCTCGGCACGCTGCTCGACGAGCTGGAGCGGCGTGGTGCGAGCACAGGGCTGGCCACGCTGTGCGTGGGCGCGGGCATGGGCACCGCCACCATCATCGAACGTATCTGAACCGGGGGCCGACATGATCGACATCACCATCGACACCGACGGCATTGCCACGCTCGCGTGGAACCAGCCGGGCCGCACACAGAACGTGCTCAACGGCGAAACCTGCGCCGCCTTCTTTGCCGCCATCGATCGCGTGTGCGCGGATGCAAGCGTCAAGGGCATCCTCGTTACCTCTGCCAAGGCGGATTTCATTGCCGGCGGCGACCTCGAATGGCTGCAGGCCAGCGACGACGCAGCCACGTTGTTTGAGCGCACGTGCGCGCTGCACCGCATGCTGCGCAAGCTGGAAACGTGCGGCAAGCCTGTGGCCGCCGCACTGCCAGGCTCCACGCTGGGTGGCGGGCTGGAGATTGCGCTCGCCTGCCACTACCGCGTGGCGGCGGACAACGCCCGGGCACGCTTCGGCCTGCCGGAAGTCACGCTGGGCCTCTTGCCGGGCGGCGGCGGCACGCAGCGTTTGCCGCGCTTGATTGGTGTGCAGAAGGCGTTGCCGATGCTGCTCGAAGGCAAGCGCATCAAAGCGGCTGAGGCGCTCAAGCTCGGCATTGTCGATGCGGTCGTCAGCGCGGGCGAGCAAGCCGATGCTGCGCGCACGTGGCTGCTGGGCGACGGGCAAGCCCGCGCGCAGCAGCCGTGGGACATCAAGGGCTACAAGGTGCCCGGGGGCGGCATCTCCAGCCCTGCCGTGCAGCAGCTGCTCACGGCTGCCAACGCCATGCTGCGGCAGAAGACCTACGGCAACTATCCGGCAGCGGCCAGCATCCTGTCGTGCGTGTACGAAGGGCTCATCACCGATCTCGATACGGGCCTCAAGACCGAGGCTCGCTACTTCGTGCAAGCGGTGCTGTCGCCCGAGGCGCGCGCGATGATCCGTACCCTTTTCTTCAGCCTGAACGCGGCCAACAAACTGGCCGCGCGCCCCGCCGATGTGCCCGTGCGCCGGTACCCGTTGGTGGGCGTGCTGGGCGCGGGCATGATGGGTGCCGGCATTGCCTACGTCACGGCCAAGTCGGGGCTGCCCGTCGTGCTGCTCGACACAACGCAGGAAGCCGCAGAGCGCGGCAAGGACTATTCACGCAAGCTGGTCGAGAAACAGGTACAGCGCGGCCACCTGCATGCCGAACAGGCTGAAGCGTTGCTCGCGCGCATCCAACCCACCACGTCCTACGCCGACCTGGATGGTGCGGGGCTCGTTGTTGAAGCCGTGTTCGAGCAGCGCGAGATCAAGGCCGACGTCACACGCCAAGCAGAGGCCGTGCTGTCACCCGATGCCATCTTCGCGTCTAACACGTCCACGCTGCCGATCACGGGGCTGGCGGAGGCAAGCCAGCGGCCGGGCAACTTCATCGGGCTGCATTTCTTCTCGCCGGTCGACAAGATGCCGCTGGTGGAGGTGATCGTGGCCCGGCAGACCACGCGGGCCACGCTGGCGCAGGCGCTCGATTACGTCAGGGCCATCGGCATGACGCCCATCGTCGTCAATGACAGTCGCGGCTTTTATACGAGCCGCGTGTTTTCAACCTACGTGCTCGAAGGCTTGGCGATGCTCGCCGAAGGGGTGGCGCCCGCACTGATCGAAAACGCCGGGCTGCTGGCCGGCATGCCGGTCGGGCCGCTCGCGCTGATCGACGAAGTCTCGAGCGAGCTGATCCATAAGGTCAACCAACAGACCCGCGCCGACCTGGGTGTCGCCTATATCGAGCGACCGGGCGAAGCCGTGGCCGAGCGCATGGTGGCGCTGGACCGCATCGGCCGCAAGGCGGGCCGAGGCTTCTACGACTATCCGGAAGGCGGCAGGAAGGCGCTTTGGCCCGGGCTGGCTGCCGAGTACCCCAAGGCCGCCACACAGCCTGACGTGCAGACGCTGGTCGATCGCCTCATCACCGTGCAGGCTGTGGAAACCGCGCGATGCCTTGACGAAGGCGTGGTGACCGATCCGCGCGATGCCGATGTCGGCGCGCTGCTCGGTTGGGGCTTTCCGGCGTTCCGGGGCGGACCGGTGTCGCACATCCATCGGGTGGGCGTGGGCGCCTTTGTCGAGCTGTGCGACCGGCTGGCCGCGCAACACGGCCGCCGCTTCGCGCCGCCCGCCCTCCTGCGTGACATGGCAGACAAGCACACCGCGTTTTACGAACGCTGACCCTCCGGCGCCGCGCGAGCGGATTCTGCGCGGCGCCTGACTCGGCAAGCGTTGCGCCCAAACACCAACCCAGGGTAAGTCCGAGTCCTGCCCACCCGAAGCAAACGATTGCGCATCCACTTGCTGACCAGGTCGTTCGGCTTAAGACACATGTGCTCCGCTCCGATATAGAGTGGGAGGCACATGAAATTGCCGACACCCAGGCACGCTGCGCGCGTGCCCGAGACAACTGGACACGCAAACGCTGGAGTGCGGATGCCCGCAGAGCAATCGAAGGCTTCTTCTGGTGGCACGACGGATACCAAGCCAGGGCAAGGATGGTGGCGCAAGCTGCTGTCGCCGCTGAACGTCGGTACGGTGGTAGGCCTGTTGTTTATCTGGACGTTCACGTTCCATCAACTCACCCAAGAGCGCGACCGGCTGATCCGCGATGCTCAGGCGCGCACGCAAGTTGAAGCCCAGGCATTTGGTGAGTACTCGCTCGGCAGCGCGCGGCGCGTGTCGGAATTCCTGCTCGATCTGCGCGCGAGCTGGCTGTCCGGTCGCGAAGTGTTCGAGCAGGTCATCCACGAACGGCAGGAGGTCGTGCGCGACCTGACCTTCCAGGTGGCCGTGATCGACGAGAACGGGATGCTGCTCTACTCCAGCATCGGCCCCGTGACAGAACGCATCGACCTGAGCCAGCGCGAGCACTTTCGCGTGCACAAGGAATCGGGCGGAAGCGACGTGCTGTTCATCAGCGACCCGGTGCAGGGCAAGGTCTCGAAAAAGTGGTCGATCCAATTCACGCGGCCCATCCTCAAGGCTGGCCAGTTTGCCGGTGTCGTGGTGGTGTCGGTCAGCCCGGAGCAGTTCGCCAGCTTTGCGAATACGCTCACCGTCGGCAAGGATGGGGCCGCCACCATCATCCGCGAGTCCGGCCAGATCCTGGCCCGCGTGCCGAACCCCACCGCGGGGATCGAACAGCCGCCGCGCCGCCGCCAGTTCAACAAGCCGGGCGCCCTGGAAACGGGCAGCTACCGCGTGGTGTCGGGTACCGACGGTGTAGAGCGCATCATCGGCTATCACCACGTGCCCGAGATCGGGCTGTACTTCCTGGTGGGCGAGTCGGTGACCTCGGTGCTGGCGCCTTACGACGGCTATCGGCGCACCGCGCTAGTCGAGGCAGCTGCCTCCACCTTGCTGGTCGCGCTGCTGTATTTCACGCTGCGCCACCAGGGGGCCGAGCGCAAACGGCACATTGAAGAGATGCGCCTGGCCTCCATGGTCTATGCGTCGAGCAGCGAAGCGATGATGGTGACGACGCTCGACGGGCAAGTGGTCGACGTAAACCCGGCCTTTACCGTCACCACGGGCTATACAGCGCAGGAGTTCAAGGGCCAGTCCAGCGAGTCCATCCGCTCCGAATGCAATGAGCGCACCGTGGTCGACGCCATGCGCGAGAGCGTCTCGACCAACGGCACGTGGAGCGGCGAATACCTGATCCGCCGCAAGGACGGCAGCGAGTTCCCCGCGCTGCTCACCATCGACACGTTTGCAGACAGCACGCTGGGTGAGCCGCGCCGTGTTTCGCTCATCCACGACATGACGGAGAAGAAGCGCGCCGAAGAGGTCATCTGGCGCCAGGCCAACTTCGACGCACTCACCGATCTGCCCAACCGGCGCATGTTCTACGACCGCCTGCGGCAGGAGATTGCGCGGGCGCGGCAGGCGTCTACACAACTGGCGCTGCTGTTCATTGATCTGGACCGCTTCAAGGAAGTGAACGACACGCTCGGCCACGACCAGGGCGACATCCTGCTCAAGGAGATTGCGCGGCGCATCTCGGCCATCGTGCGCGGCACCGATACGGTCGCGCGGCTGGCGGGCGACGAGTTCACCATCATCCTGCCGGACCTGCCCGATGCCGCGGTGGCCACGCCCATCATCCGCAGCCTGCTTGCGCGCATTGCAGCGCCGCTGCAGCTTGGCGACGAAAGCGTGGAAGTGTCGGCCAGCATTGGAGTAGCCCTGTACCCGCGCGATGCCGACAGCGCGGAATCGTTGCTCGTGCGCGCCGACCAGGCCATGTTTGCGGCCAAGAGCGCGGGGCGCAATCAATGGGCCGTCTTTACCCCGGCATTGCAGCGCGCCGAACAGGAACGCCTGCGTGTGACCAGCGACTTGCGCGTGGCGCTCACGCAGGGCCAGCTTGCGGTGCACTACCAGCCCATCGTCGATCTGCTCACTGGCAGGGTTGGCAAGGCAGAGGCGCTGATCCGCTGGACGCACCCCGTGCGCGGCGAGATCGATCCGGCAGATTTCATTCCGGTGGCTGAAGACAGCGGGCTGATCGTCGAGATCGGCAAGTGGGTGCTGAACGAAGCGCTGGATCAGCTCACGCACTGGCACGCCACCCTCGACAACACGCTGCAGGTGTCGGTCAACAAATCGCCGCTGGAGTTTCGCGCCCACTTGTCGGGCACCGAATCCTGGCCCAAGGTGGTGGAGCGCCGCGGGCTTGCGCCACACAGCCTGGTCGTCGAGATTACCGAAGGCTCGTTGATGGACGACAGCGCAGAGGTGATCGAGCACCTGCACGAATTCCGGCGCGCGGGCGTGGACATCGCACTCGACGATTTCGGCACGGGGTATTCGTCGCTGTCGTACCTCAAGCGCTTCGACATCGACTACATCAAGATCGACCAGTCGTTTGTGCGCAGCCTCGCGCATAACCCGAAGGACATCGCCCTGTGCAGCGCCATTGTCAGCATGGCGCACGCGCTGCGCATCAAGGTCATTGCCGAGGGCATCGAAACGGAGGAGCAGAAGGCGATCCTGGTGGCGGCAGGCTGCGACTACGGCCAGGGCCACCTCTTCTGCCCGCCGGTGCCGCCGGAAGCGTTTGAAGCCTTTGTGGTCAAGAAGCAGCTGGCGGAAATCTGATCTCTGATCGCTTCTCAGCCGCCACGCACAGCGCGCGCAAACGCTTGCACCACGTCAGCAGACGCATCGGTGATGGCCCAATAGCCCATGCCGGCGCTGCGCCAGACCATCAACTGATAGCCGCGCTCGGTGCGCAGCGCGGGCTCGGTGTCGCTGCCTGCCTCGGGGCGCACGTACAAGTCGACGGGATGCTGCGCTGAGCGGTAAACCAGCACCGCCACCGGACGCCCGTCGATGTAGTCCAGCCGCCCGCCGATGAGCGGGAAACCGCGGGCCGCAAGGTCGGTGACGGGCGGCGCATAGTCGATACGGCCGTTGAACCAGGGCTTGACCGTGTGGCGATCGGAGGACAGCACATCCGTCTCCCGCGCGCCCAGCAGCGCCCGCACATGGCTGGCGGTGATGTCGTGCGCAGTAAGCGCCGCCGTATCGGGCCCGCCGACCAGCACGCCCACACCGAGTGCCACCGCCGCCAGCGCGCCGGCAGCCAGCCCCAGGCCGAGCCCCCGAGATGGCGTGATCAACCAGTTGGCCAAGCGCTGCCATGGCGATTCTGTCCGGCGCGGCGCGCGCGCGGGAGCCGATTCGGGCCACACACCCGCCTCCGCCTGCACGACCCGCAAGACGCGCTCGCTCAAACCCACCGGCGCCTTCATGTACAGCGCCGGCGCACGCAGCCCCTGGCGCAGCGCTCGCACCACGCCATCGTGGCGCGCAGCGATGCCGGTGCAAGCGGCACACGTGGCCAGGTGCGCTTCCATGCGCAGGCTGTCGGCCGCACCCAGCTCGCCATCGGCACGGGCAGCCAGCAGCGCGCGGATGTCGTCACAGTTCATGGCGGGCCTCCTTGGTGCTGTTTCCCATACCACCCGATGCCCGGATGGGTGTCACATTGGTGCGCAGTGGCGCGTTGTCTTCCGTGAGCAGGCGTGCGAGCTGCTGCCGCGCACGTGCCAGCCGCGACATGACCGTGCCGATGGGCGCGTCGACCACGGCGGCAATGTCGCGGTACGGCAGGTCTTCCAGCTCGCGCAGCACGAGCACCTCGCGATAGGGCACCGGCAGTTGCGCCAGCGCGGCATGCACGCGGCGCACGTCGTCGATGCGGGCGAGCAGCGCGGCGGGGTCGACGCCGTAGCTGGCACTTTCGTCGATCGTCTGGCCGGCGGCCGCGTCGTCATCCCACGGCTGGGCCGCAGCCTGCTTGCGGCGCGCGCATTCCGAGAGCCACGTGTTGCGCACGATGGCCAGCAGCCACGGGCGGCCGTCTCCGCCGCGGAATCCGCCAAACAGCCGGAACGCGCGCAGGCAGGCTTCCTGAACGACGTCGTCGGCGTCTTGCGCGTCGCCCGAGAGCCAGCGTGCCAGGTTGTAGGCGGCGTCGACATGCGGCAACACCGCCTGCGCAAAGCGCTGGGCGTCGGTGGGCAGATCGAGCGGGGGGGCTGACAGGTCGGGCATGGCGGCCTGGAGGCGGTTGACCTCCGTATACCTGGGTGCAATCCAGTTTATTCCCGCGCCGAAGAAATTTTGTGGAAATGCGAATTGGATGGAATACCTAGCCGCCCCGGCCGGTATGACAGACAGGACCGGCGCGCCCTCCTCTCCATCGCGCTGGATCAACGACAGGGGACACTCCATGAGCAAGCAACCCGGACGACGGCAGTTCCTGCAACTGGCCGCGGTCGGCGGCCTGGTCTACGCCTCCGGCCTGCCCGGCTGGCAGGCGATGGCGGCCACCACACGCGCCGCGGGCACCAAGCAAGACGATTTCTACTTCGTGCAGCTATCCGACACCCACTGGGGCTTCAAGGGCGCGCCCAACCCGGATTCACGGGGCACGCTGCCCAAGGCGATTGCGGCGGTCAATGCGCTGTCGCCCGCGCCGGATTTCGTCATCTTCACGGGCGACCTGAGCCACATCAGCGACGACCCTGCCGAGCGCCGCAAGCGCTTGGCCGAGTTTCGCGACATCGCCGCCAAGATCAAGGTGCCGGTTGTGCACTACATGCCCGGCGAGCACGATGCTTCGCTCGACAATGGCGAGGCCTATATCGAACTCTTCGGGCGGACGCACTACGCGTTCGACCACAAGGGCGTGCACTTCATCGCCATCGACAACGTGTCGGATCCATCCGCCCGCGTGGGTGATGCACAGCTCGCGTGGCTGGCGGCGGATGTGCGCTCCGTGCCGGAGCACACGCCCATCGTCGTGTTCACGCACCGGCCGCTGTTCGATCTGTACCCGCAATGGGACTGGGCCACGCGCGACGGTCAGCAGGTCATCGACGTGTTGATGCCACACCCCAACGTGACGGTGTTCTACGGCCACATCCACCAGGAACACCACCACATGACCGGCCATATCGCGCACCACTCGGCGCGCTCGCTGATGTTCCCGCTGCCCCCGCCACCCGCGCCGGGCTCGCAGGCCAAGCGCAACCCGGTCCCGTGGGATGCCTCGCAACCGTATCGCGGCCTGGGCTGGCGCAGCATTACTGAGCACGACAAGCAGGACGCGACCACCTGGGCGCTGGCAGAACAGCCGATCCACGCCAGCAGCAAGGCCACCCTGCCCATGAAGACCACGGAGACCACCTGACATGCGCCCCACGATCCACGCTTCGTACAACCCCAGGCGCCGCCTCGCTCTGCGTCAGTTCACCGTACTGGCGGCCGGCGCCGCGCTTGCGTGCGTGGCGCACGGCGAAGGCCCGCAGGCCATCCGTGTACACGCGCGCAAATTCACCTTCACGCCCGACAAGATCACGCTCAAGCGCGGCGTGCCGGTAGTGTTCGAGCTGACGGGGCAGGACATCCTGATGGGCTTTTCGATTCCGGATTTCAACGTGCGCGCAGACGTGGTGCCAGGGCAGACAGTGCGCCTGGCGCTCACGCCCGACAAGACCGGTACGTTTGATTTCCTGTGCGACATCTTCTGCGGCTCGGGCCACGAGACGATGAACGGGACGTTGACGGTCACCTGAAGCGCATCACGCGACACTCAACGCAAAACGCCCCGAACAGGTCGGGGCGTTTTCATCTGCGAGCGCTGTCTTAGGCCAGCGCACCTGGCGCAGCCAGGGTCAGCAACAGTTCGTCGAGTCGCTCCATGGTGGAGGTCATGCCCTCTTTCATACCCATGTCGATGACCTTCTGCACGTCTTCCGGCGAGTTGTACAGCACCACAGTCGTGACGAGGGTGCGTTCCTTCGCATCGGTGAAGGTGACATCCCAGCGGGCGCGGGGCATATCAGGATTCACGGCGCCGGTTTCGTCCGAGAAAGCATCGAGGGCCGCATAGCTGTCGATCGGGTTGATCTTCTGGTAGTCCAGGCGGCTCCAGAAAGACTCTCCATCGGGGGTGATCATGGCGTAGTGCCAGTAGCCGCCCTCCTTGAACTCCATATGCTTGGTCTTGGTGGCGAGCGGCTTGGGCGCAAACCACTGATCGAGCAATTCGCGCTTCGTATGGCAATCCCACACAAGCTGGCGCTTCGCCGCGAATTCTCGCCTCACGGTGAGGCTGCTCTTTTGCATGTCGACGAGGAAATCAAACCGAAGATCAGCCTTCATTGTTTTCTCCTTGGAGTTTCTCTAAGAGGTTGTCCAGATTGCTGTACCTGCTCGCCCAGATCGCGTGCTGCTTCTCAAACCAGCGCTCGGCTGCAGCCAGCTTCTTGCGCTCGAGCGTGCACGTCCGAATGCGGCCGCTCTTCTGCGAGCTGACCAACCCGACGCCTTCCAGCACCCGCATGTGCTTCATGAATGACGGCAGCGCCATGTCGAATGGCTCTGCCAGTTCACTCACCGTCGCGGGCCCTTCGCCGAGCCGCTGAATAACCGCCCTGCGCGTTGGGTCTGCAAGCGCGTGAAATACCGCGTCTAGCGCAATTCCATTGTTATCCATTTGGCTAACTATACTCTAGAGAATTTTTCGCTGCAACAGGGTTAGGCCGCACGTTGAACGAGTGAAGAAATGCCCAGTGCCCGGCTGGCAGGATTGGCTTGACGGAGATCGGTTATGCAACAACCCCCATGCTAGGATGAACTCCCCCCCGGCAGCCGCCCCCCCCCCCGCTCATGACGACCATCTACGCAACCCTCGGCGTGCAGCCGGACGCGACCCTGGACGAAATCAAGCGCGCTTATCGCCGCGCCACAATGAGGTGGCACCCCGACCGCAACCCCGGCCGCGAAGCCGAGGCCTATGCGGCGTTCCAGGAGATCCGCGAAGCCTACGCCATCCTTTCCGACGCTGAGCAGCGCCGGGTCTACGACGAGGTATTCGCACAGGAAACGCAGCGCTGGCAAGCCGAGCGCGAGGCGCAGGAAGCACAGGAGCGGGAAGCGCAACGCGAACGTGAGCGCATCGCGCAAGAACGCTACGAGAAGATGGTTGCGACAGCCATGCGTTTTGCCGACGACGGCCACAACCGCGACATCCTGTTCGGCGTACTGCTCGGACGGGACTGCGAGGCCGAACTTGCCGCGCGCATTGCGGACAGCGTGTGGGCCTTGCAGGAAGCACGGCGCTCGCCAGAGCCCGCAACCGACGTGGCTGACGCGCACCCCGCACCGACACCCGAAGACGCAACGGCTTCCAAACCCGACGAGTCCGCATCGCCGCGGCGCGCGTTCGAGTCGTTCTGGCATGGGTTGTTCGGTGTGCGGCACTAGCTGTCGCTTTTCACGGGGGACGGGCGACGGCCGGTGAGATGCCATCCCGCTGGGCATACGCCGATTCTGATTTATAGTTTCGCCCCTGCTCAGACGAAGCAGCCATCGGTACACTCTGCGCCATCGTTTTCCGTGCCATAGAGAAAGCGATCGAGGCTTGGAACCCTCGGACATAACGGGCAAGCGCCGAGCATAGGTGCTTGTCCTCAACCGCTATGGCTTGGCTTCGTCTCCCTCATTGGGCGAGCCAGGCTTGTACGGCTTCGGCCGTGCCGATCGTTATGTCTCGGTGTTCCAA
>NZ_CATZBU010000029.1:0-19164 GCF_958405935.1 Ralstonia psammae | reverse complement strand
CGAAAACTGGCGGTGCCCCCGTCCCGGTTCGATTGTCACCAAACTACCGGTCGATATCGAATGTCCCACATCGGCCGGATGCGGTCGGCGGCCCAGCCGAAGGACCTGGGGGCGGTGGAATTCGAAGGCCTCGAACGATTGCGAGTCTCAGAGTGCAATGGCGAGCTGCTTGAGGTGGACCCCAAGACGGAATTTTGGGTGCTGCGCTGCGGCTATGACTATTTCCAAGGGCATACATTCATCAGCCACGCAGATCCATCCGCAAACCGGATTCGTCAAGGAGGGCAGCTCTGATTTCTCACGGTGGGTCACTCTGGAGCGCTTGCATTGGGGGCCGGACGAAGCTTTGCAGCCGACCGATGTCGAGCTGGTCTGGATCGGTCAACTTGGCCGGATCGCGATTGGCGGCACCGAGCCACCGACGTTCCGCGCGGCAGCACTTCGCCTTCGACCTCGACGCCCTCCAACGCCGAGCGGAGCGTGCCCTGCGCCGACCCGTCGTAGTGCAGGCATTCCAGTATCGCGTTGGCATCCGCGAGGGATAGCGCGCGCCGGCGCGCGATTCCTATGCTCGCTATTACTTCCGGAATTCCGAGGAGCAGACGCAACTCCATTTTGGCTAGGACGTCGACTCTTCATCGCTTACCGAATAGCGACCCGCTGCGAGCCTTGAACACCTCGTTGGAACGAGCGGATGAAGCGTTTCAAGCCAATGCTGAGTGATCCATGTGTTGCAAGAACTGAAACACCGAGACCGTGCGCCGCAAACGGCTAGCTTGTTCCTTCAGCGATTGCCCAGTCTCGGACCAACAGCCCTAGAACGCCCAGCCCACGCGAATCCAGATACGTACACCGCGATCGGGTTCCGCCTGGGCGGGCGCCCCGCCACGCCACGCGACCGTGGCACTCCAGTCGAAGGCCCGCGCGTTGCCCCGCACGCCGATGCCAAGCCCATGCAGCGTGCGGCGGTTGCTACCGCTCATGAACGGGTGCTTGTTGATCTGCACACTGCCCACGTCGTAGAACACGCTGGGCACGAACATGGTGTGCACCACGTAGTACAGCTCGGTGCTGGCGGACCAGCCTTGGTCGCCCGATGCCTCGCCAGACGGGTACGCACGCAGGCCGCTGGCGCCGCCGAGGACGAACTTCTGATACGAATCCAGATTGCGTGAGGCCATCTGACCGCGCAACGTCAGCAGCGTGCCCAGGGATCCGCCCAGCCGCTGGTTGCGCTGCAGATCCAGATTGAGCGTGCTGTAGCGGCCCGCAGTCTGCGCGCCCAGCGCATCGATTGCGGCAGCATCGGCGGAGGTGATATCGAGGGTGCCCGTGCCGAGCCGCACGCTGGCTTGCGTGTCCGCGCCGGCGCCGAGGGCGTCCCGGCCGCTGAACAGGAGGTTCGCGCTGAAATGCCGGGCGCGCTTGGCAGTATTGGTGCTGGTGGCGCCCACTTGGTCGACGATGGCCCGATGTTCCGCACTGAATTGCGCGAAGACGTTGGCAGCGACGCTGCGCACGATCGGGTACGACATATTCCACTCGGCAACGTTGGCATGGCCGGTGGCATCCAGCGCCGCAAAGGTGGAGCCCAACACGTAGCGCGTGCGCGTGAAGCTGGCGCCCGTCGTCAAACCGCTGCTGCCCAACGGCACCTGCGCAGCCAGGCGGCCGTAGTAGAGATCGCTGTCGCTGGCCAGCACGCGGGCGCTGATCTGTTCACCCCGGCCCAGCGGGCTATTGAGGTTGACCGTGCCGCCCACACGCTCACGCCCCGTGTAGCGCGAACCGAAGTTGTCCGCCTCCAGCCGGCCATTGACGAGCGGCGCAGGTTGGTTGTCGACCGTCAGTACAGTCTGACCCGGCTGGACACCGGCCTCCAGCGTGGCGTTGATGTTTGCGCCCGGCAGATCTGACAGCAGCAGCAACGCACGGTCGACCGATGCCTGCTCAAGCGGAGCATCGCGTGGGATGGCAGCCAAATGGGCCCCGATCACATCGGCGTGCAGGCGGCTACCGTCGGCTACGTGTACACGCACGTCAGAAACGACGCCCTCCACCACGCGAATCTCGATCTCGCCGTTGCGCACGAACTGCGCGGGCAGATACGCACGCGCCAGCGGCCAGCCGTGCGTGCGATAGAACTGCGTGATGCGCGCGGTGCCGCGTACCAGTTCGTCCAGCGTGTACGTTCCGCCGTTGAGGTCTGCGACGAGCGCTTCGAGCACCTCCGTGGAGTACATCCGCGCGCCCGTCACATGTACCTGGCGTACGAGGATCGGCGTGGTGTCATCGGTGGCAGCGCTGTCATCCTGTTTGGCAGGCAGCCCTTGCAGCGATGTATTGCCCGTGGGGGCACTAAGCGCAGGAGCCGGTGCCACATCGCGCGCCACGTCACCGGCATCAGGCCGGGGCAGCTCGACCGCCAGCGCAGGCGCGCCGGCCAAGCACAACAGTGCAGGCGGCAACGTCCGGCGCACACGCGCGGCAACTGGTTTGAGGCGCATCGTCATTCGGCGGCCTTCTCGCGGCTGACTGGCGTGTCGACGTCCGCCAGCGGCACATGGTCGAAGATCGCCGAGGGCGTGCGCCAACCATGCTCGAGCGGTTCGGCCGGTGCGGGGGCGGAAGACAACCCCGCCAGGCGCGCCTTGACCTGCGTATCGATGATCGGCGCGGGCGACGGCGCTACGCCGCTGCTCTGCGGTGCGGGTACCGCCACGACGGGCACCGGCACGAGCACAGGCGGTGCCTGGGTGACCGTCAACGTGCCGGGTGCGTAGCGAATGCTGTAGTTGTTTGCGATCAGCCCGCCGGGCAGCACGGCGTAGCGCCCGGCTGGCGAGGCGATGGTCGCATCCGTCGCGAACGTCAGCGTGCCTTGCAAGCCGGCGGTCTGCGGCGTCTGCCCGTTCACCAGGCCGGTATAGGCGACGCTGAATGCGGGGTTGGCCTGGCCGGCAACACGGGTGGCGTCGTTGGCAGTGATCAACAACGACGCGGGCGTGATGGTGAATGCGTGCCCGGCCGCTAACTGCACCTGATAGCCCAGGCGGTCGGCCAGCGTGCCGAGGTTGACGGCATAGCGGCCGGCATCCTGTCCGGCGGTGCGCGCGAGACTGCCCGCCAAGCTTTGCGCAACCGTATCGCCGTTTGCCAAGCCTGTGGCGCTGTAGGCCAGGCTCGGGTCGGTGGCGCTGCCCCCGTCGTACACCTTGGTGTTGGATGCGTCCGTGGGCGTGACGGTAACGGTGGGCCGCTCGCGATACATCACGTTGGTCAGGCCATCGCCAACACCGGCTGCGCCAGCGGCATCGCCGTCCTGCCGGTTGTAGCGGAAGTTGCCGCTGCCGGCCGCTGCTCGGCTGGCCAGCGTTCCGCCCAGCACGGTGGAACTCAGCGCCCCGGTGTACACCGTGACGGTGCGGCCGGCGTCCACGGCCAGCGTCGCGCCGCTGTGCACGTCACCGCCCGCCGCTACGCCGCGCCCGGTGGCCGCACCGGCCGACAGCGTCAGGTCGCCACCAGTGATGGACCAGTTGCCCTGCGCGGTCAGGTCGCCTGACATCGTTGTGAGCTTCGTGTCACCGGCCGAGGCGACGCCCGTTACCGTCAGCGCGCGGCCGTTGACGACATCCACGCCCCCCGCTTGCGTGACGGCCAGCGTTGTGAGCGCATTGCCGGTGTTGGTCAACGCAATGGTTGAGTTGCCGCTGTCGAGCGTCGTGGTACCTGCAACCGCCAGCGCCCCGCTCTGGCTGATACCGACAGCCGTTGCGTTCAGGTTGCCGCTCAGCGCAGAGGTGCCCATCGTCAACGCCCCGCTGTCAACTAACGTAGCGTTGCTGCCCGTGAGCGAGACTGCACCGCCGAAAGTATTGCCGACATTGGCGAGCGTGATGGCGGACGTGCCCGCGTTGAGCGTACTGGTGCCCGACACGTTGACGGCGCCCGTTTGCGAAATACCCGACGCTGTCGCGTTCAGGTTGCCGCTTAGGTTAGAGGTGCCCAGCGTCAACGCTGCGCTATTGGCTAGCGTCGCATCGCTGCCCGTCAACGACACCGCGCCGCTGAAGGCGTTGCCCGTGTTGGCCAGCGTGATGGCGGATGTGCCCCCATTCAACGTGCTGGTACCGCCGATGGACACCGCGCCGCTCTGGCCGATGCCGGCAGCCGTTGCATTCAGGTTGCCGGTGAGCGTCGAGGCACCGAGCGTCAACGCTGCGCTATTGGCTAACGTAGCGCCGCTGCCTGTTAGCGAAACTGCGCCCCCGAACGTATTGCCTGTGTTGCCCAGCGTGATGGCCGATGTGCCCGCGTTGAGCGTACTGGTGCCCGCCACGGTAACGGCGCCCGTCTGTGTGATGCCCGGTGCGCTGAGGTTCAACGCGCCGCTCAGGTTGGAGGTGCCCAGCGCCAACGCTGTGCTGTTGGCCAGCGTGGCATCGGCACCGCTCAGCGCAACCGAGCCGCTGAAGGCGTTGCCGCTGTTGGTCAGGCTGATGCTGTTTCCATTGCCGGTGCTCGTGATGGAGGTGTTGCCGCCTACATTGAACGAGCCACCGTGCGTGGTGTCGTCTTGCACGGAGCCTGCCGTCGTGACGATGGACAGACTGCCGGGTGTGGTAAGACCGCCCTTGTTCCAAAACGCCCGGCGTGCCGCTGCCTGGCTGGCCGCCGTGATGGTGACGGGCGCCGCCGTCGCAAACGTAAGCGTCGCACCGCCGCCGATGTAAAACCCGCTGTACCCGCTCACGCTATCCAGCGCCTGCGCGTTGATGTTGATGGCCGAGGCAGTCGGCGCGCTCATCGTGACAGCACCGGTGCCCGAGCCCCACACGCCATCGCCGCCCGCGTTGGATCCCGCAATGGTGATCGGCCCCGACGTGGCCGTGAGATTGACCTTGCCCTCCAGCTTGACTGCCGCGTTGGTGTTGCTCGTGCTGCTGGCGCCGCCCACCACGCTGTTGGTGCCTGTGATGTTGATCGTGCCGCCCGTCAGGCTGGCCGCGCTGATACTGCTGCCTGCTACATCCACGGCGGAAAGCTGGTTCCGGTACGTCGTGGAGAGCGGATTACTGGCCGTGCCCGTAATGGTGAGCGCGCCGCCGGTCGACAACGCATCGAGGGCGCTCAACGTAACCCCGCTGCCGGCCCACGTAGCGGTGGCCCCGGCGGCGGTGCCGTTGAGCGCGATCGCGCCGCCTCCCGTGCTGTGCAGCGTGTTGCTGCCCGCCAAGTAGACCCCAATGTTGTTGGTGGAAAACAGCGGCGCCCCGCTGCTGTTGGTGCCGGTGACGGTGGCCACGCCGCCGCTGGTGCCCGAGACTGTGATCGCCCCCGACGCGGTGGTCAGCGTGTTCGCGCTCAGGAAAACGCCCTGGCTGTTGGCGTTGCTCGGTAGCACGCCCGACAGACTGATGTTGCCGGTACCGGCGGTGGTCCACATGCTGTTCTGCAGGCTGAGCGCAGGCGACGTGGCCGACTGCGCGCCGCTGGCCGTGGCGCTGATGTTGCCGCCGTTGGCGCTGATATCGAGATAACGCAGGTTGATGCCGCTGGTGGTGGCCGTGCTGGTGGTGGCGTTGGCCGTCATCGACACATCCAATGCACCACTGGTGCTGGTGATGCTCCGGTGCGTGCCGCTGCTGGCGTTGGTGGTGATGCGCCCATCGGCAATCAGCGTCAGGCTGGCATTGCTGCCGGCCGTCTTGGCGATGCTCCCGTTGATCGCGATGTTGCCTTCCTGCACGCCGGCACCGGTGGTGGTGATCGTTACGTTGCTGCCGCTGTTCAGGAGGCTCTGGATGCTGCTGATGTTGACCAGCGAGCCGGTGGCGCTGGGCGTCCACACGCCGCTGGAGAAACTGCCGCCCGTTTGCGTGCCAGTCGAAATGGTGACGTTGTATGGGTCCAGCAGCCACGAGCCGCCAGCGCCACCCGCCACGCTCACTGCAATGCCGTCGGTGTCCAGCGCATGGCCTGAGGTCTCGACATGGCCGCCCTGCCCGCCCTGCGCACCGCCGTTGGCAGCCAGCGTACCGTGCACGTTGGCCACGTCGGTCCCCCAGACGATGATCTTGCCGCCGCTGCCACGGGTGGTGGCGCTCGCATCGATGGTGGCATCCGGCGCAACGTACGTTGCCGCCGCATTCGGCTCAGGGCCTTCGCCGCGCGCGTTGCCGCCAATCAGTACCGCTCCGCCGCCGGCCGTACCACGCACGTCAACCTGCGCGCCGTCAAACAGGCCCACTTTATCACCCAAGACCTTGATGGTGCCGCCCACACCGGCGGCGTCCGTGGCACTTGCATCGAGCTTGCCGCTCACTTCGGTAACACCCACCATCGGGTCGCCCACCAATTCGATGGAGCCCTGCCGGTTGGCCACCGTGCGCGCCTGCACCACGCCGGTCATATTCACGACGGACTCGCTCAGTGCATCCAACCCGCGCGCGGTCAACACCACACGCCCGCCGTCGGCCACGATCACGCCGCCGTTGTTGACCAGCGTGCGGGCCGCGCCCTGGCTGATCGTGTAGCCCAACGGACTGCCGTCGGCCAGAGTGAGCGTCAAGGCCCCCGCGCCGGCCAGCAGTACGTCACCCCCGGGAGCGTGGATGCTGCCGGTGTTCTCGACCCGGTTGGCGATGAGCGCCACCTTGCCGCCACTCGGCACTCTGATCGCCCCCTGGTTGATGACGCCAGCCGTGCTGCCGCCCGAAAACGCATAGCGACCGGCTTCAAAATCCGTATTGCTGAGATTCAGTGTGCTCGCCACCAGCCCGCCCACGTTGACCTGCGCGCCCGCACCAAACAGTACGCCATTGGGGTTGAGCAGAAACACCGTGCCATTGGCACTGAGCGTGCCGAGGATGCTGCTTGCCTCATTGCCGGTGACCCGGTTCAGGGCAATGGCTCCTGTGCCGGGTTGGATAAAGTTAACGGACTCACCAGGCTGAATGTTGAAGCGCGACCAATCGACGGCGAGTCTGGGTGTGGTCTGCGTGATGGTGGTGGTGGCGCCGTTCTGCCCAATGCTGCCTGCACCGGAGGTCACAACGCCGCCAGCAGGCGCTGCCAACACCGGGGCGCTGGCAATCAGGCCGGCCGCCAGCACAGCGGCACCAGCCCGGCCCCCTCTGGCGTGCTCAGCCACAGCGACCCAGGTTTGGGCGGTGCGGCTCCATATCAGACGATAGAGTCGGTTCTTAGTGGCATGTCGATGCATGGGATTCGGTCAGAACCCACGCAAAATGTGACACTAAAGGCGCGGGACCTAAAAAGGGGTTAATTCTTAGCTATTCGGCGCATCTTAAATTTCACTGAATCCCGCATTTACCCTAACTCATTTGGATTAGTTGAGCCGACGCGCGAACAAATAGCTTTAGTGCCCTCACATAGATGCGCACCAATATGGCATCGACCTAAATCAAAACTCCGGCCCTCGACAGAGCATGCGAGCCTGCATTGGCTTGGTAGTCCCGCGCCGGACTTCAGCATCACGATCCATCGGCGAGATAGCATAGGCGCAGGGCCTCGGCTATGTACTTTTGTACCATGCGCACCGACACCTCCAGGCGGGCGGCGATCTCCGGGTAGGTCAGCCCATCGAGCTGGCTGTAGAGGAACGCAGTGCGTGCCTTGGCGGAGAGCCCATCCAGCACGCGGTCGATGGTAACCAGCGCCTCGAGAATCAGCACACGCTCTTCGGGCGACGGCACTGCCGTTTGAGGTTGCGTGGCCACCCAGGCCAAATAGCCCTGCTCCAGGTCACGACGGCGCCAAATTTCGTACAGCAGCCGCTGCGCGATGGTCGTGAGCAACGCGCGCGGCGCGCGCGTGTCCTGCCAATCGGGCTTGCGCAAGAGTTGGAGAAACGCCTCGGAAGCAATGTCTTCGGCGACAAAGCGGCAACCGATCTGTCGCCTCATGCGGCTGGTCAGCCAAACATAGTGTTGTAGGAACCAGTCCGAGGCCAGCTCGACCGCTGGCTGGCAAGCTTGCGTCACGGTACGCCTCCGCGAGAATCAGCGCAGTATTCATCGGCAAACGGCTCAGCATCCACCCAGGCACAGCCCCGACGCGCTCTGAGCAAGCGACGTGTTTCTACAGGCAAATATGCGGCATCAATCCTGTCATTGCCCTTTCATTCGTTGCGCTTTCGCTGCCAGCCGCTCGTCGCGCCGCTGCTGGCAAGTGCTGAGAGACCTCGTGGGCACCCAGCAGCTATTCAAGGTCATGACTCCTTTGCGCTCCGTCTATGGTGAAGAGCTAGGTAAACCTTGGCGCTGAGTTGGGTAGGCGAATGATCACGTCAAGACCGCCGCCTTCTCGCGGTTTAGCGTGAATTTCACCTCCATGCAGCGTTAGTGCGCGCCGCGCGATGGCCAGCCCCAGGCCGGTACCGGGCACCAACTGCACAGATGTATCGCGCTGATGCGGTTCAAGGCGCCGGAACGGTTCAAAGATATCTTCGCAGGATTCCGCTGGCACGCCCGGCCCCCGGTCGCTCACGCAAATTTCGAGCCACTCCGGTACGCCGTTTACCACTTGCGGCGACGCTAGCGTGCAAGCATTCACCTCCACGACCGTATGGGGGGCAGTGTATTTGATGGCATTGCGCACAACGTTCTCGAGCGCGCGGTAAAGCGGTTCTCCTACGACGTCTGCCACAAAGCTACCGGGTGCCACCAATGTCACTAGGCAGCCCCGCGCCCGCGCCTCGAAGGCGGCATCTTGCACGATGTCATCCAGCAGTTCCATCACATCCACGCGTTCGCGCGCCGAGTCCACGGCGCCCGCCTCCAGCTTGTGCAAGGTCAGCAGTTCCTCGATCAGTTGGTCGAGCCGCTGCGCTTCGCGTGCAATGCGCTCGGCCATCGCGGGGGCCGAGTGCGAGTCCTGCTGCATGAGCCCGATCGCGGCCTGGATGCGCGCCAGCGGCGACCGCAGCTCGTGCGACACGTCATAAAAGAGTTGACGCTGCTGCATCGAGGTCTGTTGCAGGCGCGCCGCCATGTCGTCGAACTCGTGCGCCAGAAGCGCGAACTCATCGTGCCGGGCACCGAGTGCGGGCAAAACGCGCACGTCGAAGCGCGCACGCGCCGCATCGCGCAATGCCTGAGTGAGATACCGCACCGGCTTGGAGATATGCCATGCCAATCCGAACGCCACCGGCAGGCTAACGGTGGCGCCCGCGAACACTGGGATCAAGAAAATCCAGCGCGGTGCATCGGGTGGTTGAACCCCACTGACACGCATATAGAAGGCGGCGCACGCGAATGCCGCGACCATGGTGAGCCAACCCATGAAGAAGATTCGCCAGAACAGGCGTCCGAGCGGCATTTGCATGGTTCAGTCCGCGAGCAGTTGGTAGCCCATCCCGCGCACACTGATAATCCACGGCTGTCCGTCCGGGCGCTGCCCCAGCTTCTGGCGGATGCTGCTGATGTGTACGTCGATGCGCCGATCAAAGCGGGCCAGCGGCCGGTCAAACGCCTGCAGGGAGATCTCATCCTTGCTGACCAGCCGCCCGGCCTGGCGGGCCAGGATTTCGATCAAACTGAACTCCGTTCCGGTCAACTCCAGCGGGGCACCTTGCCAACTGGCGCGCCGGCTGGAGGGCCAGAGCACGAGGGGCCCGATCTGGATCGAACTGCCGCTGCCTGCGGCGCCCACAGCAGGTGCGCGTCGGAGGATGGCTCGCAGGCGCGCGACCAGTTCACCCGGTGTACAAGGTTTTGGTACGTAGTCGTCGGCGCCAAGATTGAGGCCGGAAATGCGATCGATGTCATCGCCACGGGCCGTCAGCATCAGGACGGGCACGCGACTGGCGGTGCGAATCCGGCGCAGGGCGTCGATGCCCGACAGGCGCGGCATCATCACGTCGAGTACCACGATGGCAAAGCGCCCCGACAGCGCACAGACCACGCCGGCCTCACCATCGTGCGCGACCTCGGCGGCAAAACCTTCATTTGCCAAATATTGCACCAGCATCGCGGTCAGCTCGGCGTCGTCGTCCACCAGTAGAACCGGTGTCATCGAAGATGGGGCGGATAGCTCATGCGGCCAGTATGGCGCACTCGGTAGTGCGCGAGAAAGCCGTTCCCCCAGATTTTTACGCAACTTAACCCAACCATACCGCGCTGAATATTGCGCTCTGGACAATGGCACCCAACGGCCCAGCATGGGCCAGGGAGTGTGCATTGAACGGAATGGAGCAAAACCGGACGCGCCGGCCGTGGCTCGTCGCGATGGCGAGCAGCGTAGCATTGTGCGCCTGCGCTTTACAGCCACCTTACCAGCCACCGCCGGCCGACACAGCCACTGGCTGGCACGCCGAACTGCCTCATGGAGGCACGGTGGAGAACCTTATCGGCTGGTGGGGTCGCTTTGACGACCCCGCGGTGGCCGAGCTGGTTCGCATGGCTGAGACGGGCAGCCCCACGCTTGCCAAGGCAGTCGCCCGCATCAATGGGGCACGGGCCACACTCTCGTCGAGCAATGCCGATGCGTGGCCGTCGCTGACCGGCAGCGGCTCGGTCACGCGGGCCAAGTCGAACATGGCGCTGGGCAATGCCACGATCACCAGCCTGACGACCACACGCAGCATCGGGCAAGACGCCTCATGGGAGATCGATCTGTTCGGCAAGGTGCGTTCGGCGCGCGAGTCGTCGCAAGCGCAACTGGATGCCCGCATCGACGACTGGCACGACGCACGTGTTTCCCTCGCCGCCGAGGTAGCCGACACCTACGTGCAGTACCGCGCATGCCGCCAGCTTGCGCGCGCTTATGAACAGTCGGCCAGTTCATATGCGCAAACCGAGAACGCCACGCGTGCGGCGGTTGGTGCCGGCATGTCGGCCGCTTCCGATGGCTATCTGGCCGCAGCCAGCACAGCCAGCGCTCGCGCGGCCGCCACGCAACAGAACGTCGCCTGCGAAGAGCTGGTGAAGTCGCTGGTGGCACTTACGGGTGCCGACGAGCCAACGTTGCGCAACATCGTCGACCGGGCGGGCGCGCCGGACGTGCCCGAGCCGGCGGCCTTCCGCGTGGAGAGCATCCCGACCGACTTGGTGCGCCAGCGGCCCGACTTGGCATCGTCCGAACGTGCGCTGGCCGCAGCCTATGCCGACATCGGACAAGCCCGTGCGAATCGCTTTCCGAGCCTGTCCTTGTCGGGTTCGATGACGGTCTCGGCCACCAACCTGAGCGCGCCGCTGTCTGGCTGGTCGTTCGGCCCGAACCTGTCGGTGCCCTTGTTTGATGCGGGCAAGCGCCGCGCAGCGGTGGATTCGGCCCAGGCGAGCTATGACGCCCAGCTTGCCGCTTACCGCAGCGCCGTCCTGACCGCCGTCAAGGAGGTGGAAGTGGCGCTGGTGGACCTGGACGGCGCCGCCCGCCGCAGCGACGACACGCACCGCGCCGCCGAGCAATACCGCCACTACGAGCACGCCACGAAGATCAACTGGCGCGCAGGCTTTGACACGTTGCTCACGCTGGAGCAGGCACGCCGTTCCCTGACCAGCGCGGAGATTGCCACCATCGAACAGCAACGGGATCGCGTGCGGAGCTGGATCGCGCTCTACAAGGCGCTGGGCGGCGGCTGGCAAGTCACCAGTGCCACGCCATTGTCCTCTCACGCCGCAACTGCGCCCGCTGCCGCCCACGCCCTCGTCTTCTCGCAAGGAACCACACCGTGAAACTGAGTCGCCGCAACACCGCATTGGCGGCCTTCCTGATCGTTGCCTGCTTGGCCATGTGGCGCCTGACGCCGAGCACGCCCGCGCGCGCCGAACCGCACACGCCGGCCACCGTGCTGACCGTCAGCGTACTTGAACCGCAGTCCATCACCTGGCCCGACACCATCGACGCCAACGGCAGCACGGCCGCCTGGCAGGAAGCCGTGATTGGCGCCGAGACCGGCAGCCTGCGCATTACCGAATTGCTTGTCGATGTAGGCAGCAAGGTCAAACGCGGCCAACTGCTCGCGCGCCTGGCCGATGCCACCGCCACTGCCGACCTGCGCAAGCAGGAGGCCGCTGTCGCCCAAGCACGCGCCAACCTGCAGCAGGCTCAGGCTGATCTGAAGCGATCGAAGCTGGTGGCCGACAGCGGTGCAGTCTCCACGCAGAAGCTCGACGAATACCGCGTCACCGAAGCAGTCGACCGCGCCGCCCTGGCCTCGGCCGAAGCGGAATTGCAGAACAAGCGCACCGCCCTGTCGCAAACGCGCATCGTGGCGGTGGACGACGGCGTGATTTCGTCGCGTGCAGCGCTGCTTGGCAATGTGGTGGGCGCCAGCACGGAATTGTTCCGGCTCATCCGCCAGGAGCGCATCGAATGGCAGGCCGAGGTTGATGCGAAGCAGTTGGCGCGCATTCAGGCGGGGCAGGCCGCGCGGGTGACACTGCCGGGCGGCAAGGTGGTTGACGGCAAGGTGCGGCTTGTGTCGCCCACGTTGTCGACCAGTACCGGCCGGGCCATCGTCTATGTGGCCCTGGGCGGACACGATGCTCAGCCCGGCATGTTCGCCAGCGGCACCATCGAGCTGGGTACAGGGTCCGTGCTGACGCTGCCGGAATCGGCGCTGGTGCCGCGCGACGGCCGAACCGACGTCTACGTGCTCAACCGCGACGGCACCACCGCGGCGCGGCGCACCGTAGTGGCCGGGCGCCACCGCGATGGGCGTTGCGAGATTCTTTCCGGGCTCCAAGCCGGCGCGCGTGTCGTGGCCAGCGGTGGCGGCTTCCTGTCGGACGGAGCGCGCGTGAAGGTGTCGCTGCCCCAAGAAACTGGCACGGCTGGCGTCGCTGCGGCAAACGGCATTGCCACGACACGTGGAGTCCTGCTGTGAATGTCTCCTCCTGGTCGATCCGCAACCCCGTACCGGCAGTCCTGTGCTTCCTGCTGCTGACCACCTTCGGGCTGATCGGTTTTCACAAACTGCAGATCCAAGACTTCCCCGACATGGATCTGCCGGCCATCAGCATCGCCGCTTCGCTGGAAGGGGCCGCGCCGTCGCAGTTGGAGAACGAGGTAGCGCGCAAGATCGAAGACAAGCTGACATCGCTGTCCAAGCTGGACCACATCACCACCAAGATCACCGACGGCGCGGTCAATATCAACGTCACCTTCAAGTTGGAGAAAGACCCGCAGGCGGCGCTCTCGGAGGTGCGCAACGCCGTAGACAGCGCGCGGGCCAACCTGCCCGGCGAGATGGCGGCGCCCACCGTTTCCAAAAGCGATGCCGCGGGTGCGCCGCTGCTCACCTATACCGCCACCTCGACGGTGCTGGACGAGCAGGACCTGTCTTGGTTCGTCGACAACGAGCTGTCTAAGGCGCTACTGTCCGTCAAGGGGGTGTCCAAAGTGGACCGCATTGGCGGCATCGACCGCGAAGTGCGCATCGACCTGAATCCGGCGCTGATGGCTGGTCTCGGCTTGACGGCCGAGTCGGTGTCGAACCAGCTCAAGGCCATGCAGCGCGACCGCTCGGGCGGCCAGGGCGACATCGGCGGCCAGCGGCAGTCGTCGCGTACGCTGGTCGGCGTCGGCACCGTGCAAGACGTTGCGGCTCTGACGATCACCACCGGCGACGGCCGCCGCGTGCGCCTGGACCAGATCGCCCGCGTGAGCGACGGGGCAGCAGAGCGCACGACGTACGCCTACCTGGACGGCAAGCCGGTCATCGGTGTGCAGATCACGCGCACCAAGGGCAATTCAGATGTCACGGTACTGCACGACGTGCAGCGCGTCATCGCCACGTTTGCGGCAGCCCACCCCCAGGTGCACCTGAACGAAGCCAGCAACACCGTCGCCCCCGTCGAAGAGAACTACGAGGGGTCGATGCACATGCTGATCGAGGGGGCCGTGCTAGCCATCCTGGTCGTGTGGTGGTTCCTGCGCGATGGCCGGGCCACGCTGGTGTCGGCCGCGGCGCTGCCGTTGTCGATCATCCCGACCTTTGGCGTGATCTTTCTGGCCGGGTACTCGCTGAACGTGGTGACACTGCTGGCGCTGTCGCTGGTGGTCGGCATTCTGGTGGACGACGCTATTGTCGAAATCGAGAACATCGAGCGCCACCTGCGCATGGGAAAAACCCCGTTCCAGGCTGCGATGGAGGCCGCAGACGAAATCGGCCTGGCTGTGATCGCCACCACGTTTGCACTGGTGGCGGTGTTCCTGCCGACGGCTTTCATGGCCGGTGTGCCGGGACTGATCTTTCGACAGTTCGGGGTGACGGCATCGGTGGCGGTGGTGATGTCGCTTCTGGTCGCGCGCCTGCTCACGCCCATGATGGCGGCCTACCTGATGAAGGCGGCCAGCCATGTCGATCACAACGGCCCGTTGATGACGCGCTACCTGCACTGGGTACGCACCTGCCTGGACAAGCGCGGCCGCACAGTCATGGCGGTCGGTGTCTTCCTGCTGGTCTCGGTCGCAATGGTGGCCGCATTGAAGACCGGTTTCCTGCCACTGCAGGACAAGGCACAGACCCAGGTCAAACTGGAACTGGCGCCCGGCGCCACGCTGGGGCAGAGCCGCGTCACGGTCCTGCAGGCCGAGGCGCTCATCCGCCAACTGCCGGAGGTCAAGGGCGTCTTCGGCTCGGTGGGCAGCTCCAGCGGCAACGGCGACCCGATTGCAGCCTCCAGCAGCACGTCCGACGCGCGCAGCTCCACACTCATCGTTGATCTGGTGCCGCGCGGCGAGCGCAGCCGCAAACAGCCTGCGGTGGAAGACGCCATTCGCGCGAAGCTGCGCGCGCTGCCGGGCGTGCGCGTGTCGGTAAACAACGGAGGTAACGGCGAGAAGCTGCAGATCACCTTGGCTGGCAGCGACACGAACGCGCTCGAGGCCGCCGCAGGGACACTGGAAACGCAATTGCGTGCGCTGCATGGCATCGGTAACGTCACCTCTAGCGCCGCGCTGCAGCGGCCGGAAGTGCAGTTCTGGCCCGACCCGGCACGCGCTGCCTCGTTGGGCGTCACGGCCCAGGCCTTGGCCGACGCCATCCGCATCGGCACCTATGGCGACTACTCGACCACGCTGCCCAAGCTGAACCTGCCCGAGCGGCAGATTGCCTTGCGCGCGCGCATTGATCCAGCATTGCGGCGGGATCTGGACACCATTGGCCAGCTGCGGGTGGCGGGCACACATGGTAGCGTGACGGTGGCATCGGTGGGCACGCTCTCCATCGGCAGCGGCCCCTCGCAGATCGACCGGCTGGACCGCGACCGCAACATCACCCTGTCCGTCGAACTGAATGGTCGCACGCTAGGCGAAGTCAATCGCGAAGCGCAGCAACTGCCGGCGCTCTCGCACCTTCCGCCTGGCGTGCGCCAGGTCGAGCAGGGCGAGGTACAGAACATGAGTGAGCTGTTCCAGAGCTTCGGCTTAGCCATGGCCATCGGCATCTTCTGCGTGTATGCGGTGCTCGTACTGCTGTTCCGCGACTTCCTGCAGCCGGCCACCATCCTGTGTGCGCTGCCGCTTTCGCTTGGTGGGGCACTGCTGTCGCTGTTGATCACCGGGCTGAGCTTTTCCATGCCGGCGCTGATCGGCCTGCTGATGCTCATGGGCATCGTGACCAAGAACTCCATCCTGCTGGTCGAGTACGCCATCATGGCCCGACGCGAACACGGCATGACCCGGCTGGAGGCGTTGATGGACGCGTGCCACAAGCGTGCCCGTCCGATTCTGATGACGACCATTGCCATGGGCGCCGGTATGCTGCCCAACGCGCTCGGTCTGGGGGCAGAACCCAGCTTCCGACAGCCCATGGCCATCGTCGTGATCGGTGGGCTGCTCGCCTCCACCCTATTGAGCTTGCTTGTGATCCCAGTGGTCTTCACGTACGTGGATGACCTGGAACAGCAGTTGCGCCGCCGCTTCAAGCGCGACCCAGCAGCGCAGGGCACCGACTTGCCTCCGGTGCTGGGCTCGGACGCAGGCTAGGTATGGAAACCGTTCCCGACCTGATGATGTGGCACGCGTGCGACGCGGTGTACCGGCGGCCCATGCTGGCGCCGGGCGAATCAGCGCATTGCGAAATGTGCGAGGCAACCCTGCAGCGCGCCGGCCAGCTCGGCAACGATGGTTGGCCGTCCCTGACCGTAGCGGCGGCCATCGCCTACGCGATCGCCAGTGTCTGCACAGCCATCCGTCAACCTGTGCGGCGCCCACAACACGGCCACGCTATGGCAATCCGCCGCGGCACCCATTGCCGTCCCCACGGCGATGGCCGTAATCGTCGTGCAGCTTGCCCAGATTGGGTTGCTAGGTTGGGTCCTGGCCCATGCGCGCATGGGTCGACAGGCAGCCGGATTCGCGACAGCCATGAGGTTACTTGCCGCGATGCGGCCGTGAAGCATGGTCGAGGTCGCCTTGCTTGGCATCTTGGTGGCCGTGATCAAACTCTCGGACTATCTGCGGGTGGCGCAAGGTGCCGGCGCACGGCCATGCTTGGACGCGCTGATGACAGCGCAATACTGGAGGGTGTTGCCGCATTCCAGCGCGCAGGTTCGCCCGGCATCGCTCTAGTGAGCTTCATCGCAAGCGTGGCGGTTCCATGTGCGAAGGTTCTAGCCTCGAGCTACTGTTGGCAACAGCGCAGCGTGGCGGCCCTTGGGCGCGCCGAGAGCGTGCGACGCTCTATCGCCTCGTCGAGCTGGTCGGCTACTGGTCGATACTCGACGCGCTGGTGGTGGCCATCGTCACCTCGCTGGTCAAGTTCGGAGCGCTCGCCAGGGTCGAGCCGCGACCGGGCATCCTCTTCTTCGGGGCATGGTGCCCCTGACCATGCTCTCCGCCATGCAATTCGATCCCCGCTTGATTTGGGACGGACAACGAACATGAATGAGTCCCTTGAACAAGCGCCCGCAGCAACGCAGCAGCGTCGCCCCTTCTGAACGCACCAGTAAGACTCCTGTCGGCGAGACAGCCCACGCAACACTCCGTGCTAGAGAGAAGAGCGGCGTGCCGCTGGGTCGTGTCGCAAGAGCTGCCCGTAGGGTCGCACTACGCAGTGGCATCGACGCGAAAGAACGCTACCGCTGCGCTGAGTTGATGCCCCTGTTCCTGCAAGGCTGCTGATGCAGCGGCAGCCTGCTCCACCAGCGCGGCGTTTTGCTGGGTCGCCTCGTCCATCTGCGTGACCGATTGGCTCACCTGCTCGATACCACGGCTTTGCTCGGAAGATGCAGATGCGATATCGCCCATGATGCCCGTAACGCGCTCAATTGCGTGCGTGACTTCTGACATCGTCTTGCCCGCATCGTCGACCAGCAGTGCACCGCTTTGGATTTTCTCAACCGACGTCGCGATCAGCGTCTTGATATCCTTTGCAGCGCTGGACGAGCGCTGAGCCAACGTGCGCACCTCAGTGGCGACCACCGCAAAACCACGGCCTTGCTCCCCAGCGCGCGCGGCCTCCACCGCGGCGTTGAGCGCCAGAATGTTGGTCTGGAACGCAATACTCTCGATCATGCCGGTGATCTCTGCAATACGGGTAGAACTGTCGCTGATTTCATTCATCCGCCCTACGACCTGATCGACAACCGCTTTGCCCTTGTGCGCAGTTGCAGCAGCCTCGGTTGCCAGCTTATTGGCCTGCTGTGCGTTGTCGGCATTCTGTCTGACTGTGAAGGTGAGTTGCTCCATGCTCGATGCCGTTTCTTCCAGCGAGCTTGCCTGTGCTTCCGTGCGGGACGAGAGATCGAGGTTCCCGGCAGCAATCTGCTGCGTAGCGGCGGCGATCGTCTGTGTACCATTGCGCACCTGACCAACCACCCCTGTTAGGCTGCTCGTCATGTCGCGCAGTGCCGATAGCAATTGCCCGGTCTCGTTCGTGCCCCTGGCTTCGATGTGGTGGGTCAAATCTCCTGCAGCCACCGCGTTGGCAAGCATCACGGCTTCGCCCAGCGGACGGGTGATGGACCGCGTAACACCAAAAGCCAAAATCACGCTCAATACGAGCGAGCCTGCCACTGTTGCCAGCATCAGTTGGATTGCTCGTGCGTAGCCGCCCTCCACCTTTGCCGCTGCGTCCTGATTCAGCTTCATCTGCCAGTCGATGAGGGACCGAACCAGACCGAACAACGCATCTTGAACCGGCTGAACATCTCGGCTCAGGAAAATCGCTGCTGCCTCGGTATTGCCCTCATCGACCAGCGGAAGAATTTTGCCGTAGAGGGGCATGACTTCATTCTTTCGAGCCTCAATTGCCGCATGGAGCTGCTGGCCTTCCGCAGTGCTAACCAACGGTTTTATCTTCGCCAGATCTTGGTCGAGTTTCTGCCGGTTCTTGGCGATACGCGAGCGCATCGTTTCCTGCAGCTCTCGGTCTTGGTAGATCACATAGTTGCGGACCGCCCTCGATATCTCGTTCAGGTCATCCTGCAGCTCATAAGCGAGGCGGATCTTTTGGTTGTTGCTGTGGACGATCAAATCCGTCTGTTCCTTGCCGGAGAGGATCGAGCTCCACCCAACGTAGGCGTTGACCAGCAGCAAGACGACAAGCATGGCAAAGCACAGACCAAGCCGAACCGAGATCTTCATATTGCGTAGCAGCATATTGTCGATAGAGTAATTGTCGGCGGACTTGTGAAGCCTGCCAGCATAAAAGACAGGGACAGTGAAACGGTTGACGCGCTGGTGAGCCCGCCTTGCTCTTTGGTATACGGGTCATTCCGACGCCTCTTAAATTTCTTAAGAATATTTGAGGATCGGTTGGCGACCATCGCGGCATGCCGGGTCGCAAGAGAGCACCCGCGTCCTTCTTGGAGTCGGTGAAAGGTCGAGGAAGGGTAAGCGGGGATATGCTCGCCGAACAGACTGCCGTGATCGACAGTGTCTGGCCGCATCGCAAACGCCGGATGATTGACGTAGAGGTGCGTTGGTGACGGTGCATCAAGTTGATGAGCGAGCGTGCCGATAAGCGAGTTGTCGACATAGATGCGCAGAGTCGCGCCTATACCGCCCGCCACTTTCTGAGACCACCTTCATGACACGTCTATTCAGTATCCGTTTCCGGCTGATGGCCTCGGTTTCACTGCTATTTTTGCTCGCTTTGCTGATTGGCGTGGCTGGCCTGCTCGGGCTGCGCGATGCCAACCGCGCGCACGAACAGACCTTCACCAACCAGTTTCCGTCTGCGCTTTC
>NZ_CATZBU010000028.1:0-19270 GCF_958405935.1 Ralstonia psammae | reverse complement strand
TCTACGATGCTTTGAAACGGCGTCCACGTTGCCTTGAAACACCGTCTACGCTCATCTGAAATGGCCGTCCACGATGGCTTGAAATACGCACTTGAGATAAGCCTGCGCTGCCATTGCGCCGTTCAGGTACGTGCGATTTTTGGTGAGCGTGCCGGTGTCAGACGACGTGGACGCGTGCGTGGGTGGTTCGGGTGGAGATGGGTAAGACGCGGGGCGGTGCCCGCTTTGAGTGCTTGGCATGATGGCCTCTTTGGGGTTGCTGGAGGCTCACCACTCCGTCGCCAGACGAGGGTGGCAGGCCCGACGGCGGGGCTGGCGAACCGGCCCCCAAAGAAAACCGGCAGACCTTTCGGTCTCCCCACCCGGCCTGCCATAAAGCTAGCGCGAGCGTGTACGGACGCAACCGCATCACCGGTTGTCCGTCTTCTTTGAGTGTTGCGCGGTCGGATCGCCAGACCCGGCTGCCGTTGGTGCGGCAGCGCGCCAATTATAGCGATGGGGGCCGTCAGAAAAATCCGATTCTTGGGAGTGGACCTCCAAGCTTTTCCCGTGGAGTCTCAAGGTCCATCCATGCAGCGCCGAGGTTCAAGCGCCGAGCTTTTTTATCCACTCATGGAGGTCGGAGACTGAAGGGAGGACCTTTTCGCTCCACTAATGGACCCTGCGAGGTACAAAGGTGGACCTTTTCGGCTCACTCGCAGAGGTCAGAGGTGCGAGCGTCGAGCCTTTTAGCCCATTAGTCCCGCTCCGAGGTTCAAGAGTGGACCTTTTTGCCCCATTGCTGGAGTTCAGAGGTGCATTGATGGACCTTTGACCTTCTCTCATGGAGCTTTGAGGAGCATCGATGGGGCTCGGAGGCCCATTCGAACTGGAATTTACCCTGTACTTCCGTCAAATAACGTCAAGAACCCGCATTTCGCTTGCGGGACGTCGTTGCTGCAACGAATCTGAGGCCGTCGTGCCAGTCGGCATGACCAAGCAACATCAATTTGAGGAAAGCAATGGCACAAAATCTGATCTCTCTTCAGATCAGCACGGCTGACTTGGCTGCAGTGGACGCAGCCTTGAAGTCATTGGAAGACAAGCTCATCGGCCTGATCGACCTGTCGACAGAACAGCGCAGCGGCGCGGTGAAGATGGGCGACAAATCGGAGGCATTCTGCCGCAAGGCAGTGGAAGTGCTGGGGAACAACCCCGGCGTGCTGCCGGGCAACTTCAGCCTCGCGGAAATGCGGCGTGACCTGGCGGCATTCGATGCCCTGCGGCCGCGCCTGAACCGCCTGGAAAAGATTTATGAGCGGATGCGGGATTCGCAGTTTGCTTTGGGTAGCGATCTGATGAGCGCGTCGCTGGAGGGGTATGCCCTTCTGAAGATTTCGGGCAAGGGGGAAGGGCTTGATATGGCTCGGAAGGCCTTGGGGGCGCGGTTTAGTAAGAATGGGCCGAAGAGGAAGGTGGAGGAGGTTGAGGCTTCGTGATCTGATTGATGGATGTTGGTTGTGAGCAAAGCCGCCCCTGAGCGGCTTTGTTCGGCTCTAGGCCAGGCTTGCAGTCACCGGCTTACGTAGCCAGGTATACTTCCGCCGAACTCCGAATGGCGGCCCATACCTTACCCGCCCCGCTCTCACCTATGAATCTCGTCGACCTATTCTGCGGATGCGGAGGGTTTTCCCTCGGCGCACACCAAGCCGGATTTGATGTGAAGGCAGCCTTCGACCTTGATCCAATATTGACATCGTCGTATCGCACCAACTTCCCAAAAACAGATTTGCAGCTAAGGGATGTGAGGGGGCTTAGCGGCGGCGAAATTAAAGACATCGTAGGGGTCCCGGTGGACGGCGTCTTCGGCGGCCCTCCGTGTCAGGGATTTAGTGACATTGGCAAGCGAGACGTCAATGACCCGCGCCGCGAACTGCTCTTGGATTTTTTTCGCATCGTCGACGAGCTCCGCCCTCGCTTCTTCATCATGGAAAATGTTAGAGGGCTTTCATATAAGGACGCACGAGCTCTCCTTGACAGAGGAATCAGCCAAGTCTCGAGCAGATACTCCATTCTCGGGCCAGTGTTACTGGACGCTGCAAACTTCGGCGCAGCCACGTCACGAACACGACTATTCATTATCGGAACCGATCGCAAGCGATGCCCCCCCATCTCAATGGAAGACCTCCTTGCGTGGCAGCGGCGCCCCGCCACAGTTAAGTCTGCGATTAGCGACCTGGCAAATGCTACCCTTGTCGAAGATCCTGCCGCGGGATTCGACGTGTGGCGTATCGTAAAACGTGGCCGTCCCTCAGAATATGCCAGCGCTCTAAGAAGCGCCGACGGTAGTTTCACAGGCAATAGACGCACAGTGCACCAAGCCACGACGGAGGCTCGGTTTGCGAGCCTAAAACAGGGCACTCATGACCCGGTCGGACGGCACTACAAACTGAAATGGGACGGTCTATGCCCAACGCTACGCGCAGGTACTGGTTCTGATCGCGGATCGTACCAGTCAGTGCGACCGCTTCATCCCGAGGAGCCGCGGGTGATCACGGTCCGCGAGGCGGCAAGACTTCAAGGGTTTCCTGATTCTCATTTGTTCCACCCGACCATCTGGCATAGCTTTCGTATGATTGGAAATAGCGTTTCCCCGATCATGTCGAAAGCCATCTTCGGTGCAGTCAGGGAGAGACTGCTCGCGTAATAATCGTTGGGAGGTATGAATGACTGATCGCCTCACCCGAGCTCACAGGTCATGGTTAATGTCGAGGGTGCGCTCGACAAATACCTCCCCCGAATTACGTGTTCGAAGCGCCGCTCATGCAATGGGGCTACGCTTCCGGCTACACGTCAGGACTCTGCCTGGCAAGCCCGACCTAGTATTCCCCAAACATCGAACAGTAATCTTTGTGCACGGATGCTTCTGGCATCGTCACCCAGGCTGCCGAATGGCCTCCACCCCGAAAACAGACACGGAAAGGTGGGAAGCAAAATTTGCGCGTAATATCGAGCGAGATGCTGCAAACACAGAGGCGCTGACTGAACAGGGATGGCGCGTTGAGATTATCTGGGAGTGCGAGTCCGAATCCGCCGAGACGTTGCAAGCACGCTTGCGGGAAATCTTCGACAAAAGGCACGGAGCAGAACAAAGCTCAGAGTAGAGTTAGCCAAACAGAGCATTAACAAAAGTCAAAAAATTGAGGGGATCAACCATGGCAACTACCGGCGAAAAGCCAAAGATCAACGCGCAACCGACGAAAACTTTTTTCGTCGATATGCTTACGCGCGATATCGCACTTGAACAAGCCGTACTTGACCTGGTTGATAACTCGGTAGATGGGGCCAAGTCGCTAAAAGATGACGGCGAGCGGCCTTTCGATGGTAGGCGGGTCGAGATCAAATTCGATCGAGATAAATTCTCGATATGGGACAACTGCGGAGGTTTTGATAGCGAAACTGCAATGAACTATGCGTTCCGCTTCGGCCGTCCCTCAAGCGCCAGAACCACCCCTCACTCAATCGGCCAATTCGGCGTGGGGATGAAGCGGGCCCTTTTTAAATTTGGCAATAAATTCTCTGTCCGATCAGCTACGCTTGACGATGCATGGTGCGTGGATATTACCGTTTCCATCTGGGAGAGCGAGGAAACAAGTTGGGAATTCCCATGGGCGGATTTCCAACCCAGTGACGATCTGTCCCAAGAAAGCCCTGGGACGGAAATTATCGTCACCGAGCTGAGGCCGGAAGTCAGTGGAAAGTTTTCCTCGAAGAATTTCGAGAACAATATAATCAGCCTAATCAAATCAAAGCATCGACAATTTATCGCCAGCGGCCTTCAAATTAGCGTAAACGGAACAGCAATTAACGCGACGAGCCTGCAATTACTCGTTAAAGATGACTTCAAACCCGGCATCGATGAACTCGTCTTTGGACAAGACGAGAACACTAAAGTAAAGGTACGAATTATCGTCGGCGTTGGTCCCAGCTCTCCTCGCGAAGCAGGCTGGTACGTCGTGTGTAATGGTCGCGTTATTCTTGAGGCAGACAGACGCAACGTGACGGGCTGGGGCTTGATTGAAGAAAGCTCGAATTCCCTCCTGATTCCAACTTATCACAATCAGTTTGCGCGGTTTCGTGGGATCGTATATTTCGACTCTCAAGATTCATCTCAAGTCCCTTGGAATACAACCAAGACTGATGTAGACCAGGACAATCTTGTTTGGCAAGCCACGTTCGAACGCATGATGGAAATGATGCGCCCAGTCATTAACTTCCTTAATGAACTTGATTCGGACATCGATGAACACACGCGTGACCAGAGCCCGTTGTACGAACACATTTCATCTGCGCGAGTAGTTCAGCCGGAAGAGCTACAGGCCGCAAAAGCTGAGTTCATTGCGCCAGCCAGGGGATCGATAACAAAGCGAATAAAGACAGTAAAGATTCAATATTCAAAACCTCTCAGCCAGGTTGAGCATTTGATGGAGGAGCTTTCTGTAGGGTCCGCGAAAGCGGTCGGAGAGAGTACCTTCGAGCTTATCTACAAAGAGATGGGTGGAGAATGAGTGCCAGCTTTCGACGGATTGACTACTCTCTGCGTCCCGCCAAGCACGCTGAAAGGCGAATGCTGTGCGATGTGTTTCGACGACTTCGCCCATTTGGGCGAGTCGAAGACTACGTATATGTAGGATTTGGGTCGGTCTGGTTTTCTGACTTTGCTCTATTTCACAGAGCACTGGGAATCAAGAGGATGATTTCCATCGAACAGGCAGAAGCCGCGAGAGACCGGATAGAGGCGAATAAACCATTCCAGATTCCAGTCATTTACAACCAATCAACCAACGTTCTGCCAACGCTGGACTGGTCTCAAAATCAGTTCCTCTGGCTGGATTATGACGATCCGCTTTCGATGGACATGATGCTCGATATGCGTGCGGTGGCTTCCCGCGCAAAGTCGGGCACCGTGTTGGCTGTATCCGTACAGTGCTCTACAGCACCACAGATAGCCGCGGCCCGAGATGAAGGGGGCGCAACGGCAGTTGAACGCTTCACCCAAGTTTTTGGGCGAGAACGAACTCCTCCCGATCTCAAAGAATTACAGCTCTATGGGTGGCAATACGGTCAGCTGTCCCGTTCGATGCTCTATCGCGAAGTGGAGAGCGCACTATCCATCCGAAACGCTCAGGCGGGAGCTCGGAAGATGAACTTCCGTTCTATATGCGAAATCGAGTATGAAGATGGAGCCAAGATGACGACGATCGTGGGAATTTTCCACGATGACGACGCTGCGCCACTTATAGAGCAGTGCCACTTCGACACTTTGGATTTCTTAACCGGCAAACCGCAGCCGATTCGAATCTCAGTTCCAAAGCTCACTCCGAGGGAGTTCAGAAAGCTTGAAGCCCAACTACCGCTTCCAGCAGGCACTCAACTCGACGTTGGAACTATGCCCCCGAGTGAGGCTCATCGATTCGCGGAGCTGTATAGGTACTTGCCAAACTTCGCCGTACTGGAAACCTGATTACCGACGGTCTTAGCCTCCCTTTGATCGAGGCCGCTTACAAGCGGAGACCCACTAGACACCAGCATTTGAGAGCGATTCAGCAATCGGCATCGAGCAAAAAAAAACCGGCCTACAGCCGGTTTTTTCTTCCCCATCAGCACCCTCAAACATCAATATTCCGGGCCACCAACGCATTGCTCTCAATGAAGTTCCGGCGCGGTTCCACGTCGTCGCCCATCAGCGTGGTGAAAATCTGGTCCGCGGCAATGGCGTCTTCAATCTGCACGCGCAGCAGGCGGCGCTGGGTGACGTCCATGGTGGTTTCCCACAGCTGCTCGGGGTTCATTTCGCCCAGACCCTTGTAGCGCTGGCGGCTTACGCCGCGCTCGGCTTCGGCCAGCAGCCAGTTCATGGCGGCGTGGAAGTCGGTGACGTTCTGTTCGCGCACCTTGTCGCCGGTGCCGCGGCGCACCTTGGCGCCATCGCCAATCAGGCCCTGGAAGGTGGCGGCGGTGCCCGACAGGGCGGCGTAATCGGCGCCGGCGACGAAGTCGGCGTCGATGTGGCTCAGGCGCTGGTTGCCGTGCTGGCGGCGGACCACCATGATGCGGTACTTCTCGCTCTTCTCGTCGTACTGCATGAAGGCGTCTGCGGTGGCGCCGCCGTTGGCGCTGCTGGCGTTACCTTGCATTTCCAGCAGGCGGGCCTTGAGCGTGCGGGCGCTGGCTTCGGCTGCGGCTTCGTTAGAGAGGTCGAGGGCCACGCCTTCGGCAATGGCGCGCAGGGCGTCGGCGTCAATCACGCGAGACAGGCGCTCGATCACGCCGCGGCTGAGCTGGTACTGGCGGGCGAGTTCGGCCAGGGCGTCGCCGGCAATCTCGGTGCCGTCGGCACGCACGAGCACGGCGGTGTCCAGCGCCTGGCGCACAAGGTAGGCGGCCATCTCGACGTCGTCTTTGATGTAGCGCTCTTCCTTGCCATGCTTGATCTTGTAGAGCGGCGGCTGGGCGATGTACACGTGGCCGCGCTCGATGATCTCGGGCATCTGGCGGTAGAAGAACGTGAGCAGCAGCGTGCGGATGTGCGAGCCGTCCACGTCAGCATCGGTCATGATGATGATGCGGTGGTAGCGCAGCTTGTCGAGGTTGTAGTCGTCCTTGCCAATGCCGGTGCCCATGGCGGTGATGAGCGTGAGCACTTCCTGGCTGGAGAGCATCTTGTCAAAGCGTGCGCGCTCGACGTTCAGGATCTTGCCCTTGAGCGGCAGGATTGCCTGGAACTTGCGGTCGCGGCCTTGCTTGGCCGATCCACCTGCGGAGTCACCCTCGACGATGAAGAGTTCGGACAGGGCCGGGTCTTTCTCTTGGCAGTCGGCCAGTTTGCCGGGCAGGCCCATGCCGTCGAGCACGCCCTTGCGGCGCGTCATTTCGCGGGCCTTGCGGGCGGCTTCGCGCGCGCGGGCAGCCTCAACGATCTTGCCGCAGATGATCTTGGCGTCGACGGGCGTTTCCAGCAGGAAGTCGCTCAGGGCCTTGGCCACCACGTCTTCCACGGGCAGGCGCACTTCGGAAGAGACGAGCTTGTCCTTGGTCTGGGAACTGAACTTGGGCTCCGGCACCTTGACGGAGAGCACGCAGGTCAGGCCTTCGCGCATGTCGTCACCCGAGGTGTCGACCTTGGCTTTCTTGGCGATCTCGTTGTCGGTGATGTACTTGTTGATGACGCGCGTCATGGCGGCGCGCAGGCCGGTGAGGTGGGTGCCGCCGTCGCGCTGCGGGATGTTGTTGGTGAAGCAGAGCACCTGCTCGTTGTAGGCGTCGTTCCACTGCATCGACACTTCCACGCCCACGCCGTCTTTCTCGCCGGTGGCAAAGAAGATGGTCGGGTGCAGTGCGGTCTTGTTCTTGTTGATGTACTCAACAAAGCCCTTCACGCCGCCCGAGAAGGCGAAGTCTTCTTCCTTGCCGGTGCGCTGGTCCGTCAGGCGGATGTGCACGCCGTTGTTCAGGAACGAAAGCTCGCGAATGCGCTTGGAGAGGATCTCGTAGTGGTATTCGACGTTGGTGAAGATCTCTTCGTCGGCCAGGAAGTGCACTTCGGTGCCGCGCTTGTCTGTGTTGCCCGACACACGCAGCGGCGAGACTTCAACCATCTTGCCGTCCGGCGCTTCCATCGTTTCGATCAGGCGGTTTTGCGGGATGCCGCGCGCGAAGTCGATGTGGTGGACTTTGCCGTCACGGCGGATCGTCACCTTCAGCCATTTCGACAGGCCGTTCACGCAAGACACGCCCACGCCGTGCAGGCCGCCCGAGACCTTGTAGCTGTTCTGGTCGAACTTGCCGCCGGCGTGCAGCTCGGTCATGACGATCTCGGCCGCGCTGCGCTTGGGCTCGTGCTTGTCGTCAAACTTGATGCCGGTCGGGATGCCGCGGCCGTTGTCGACCACCGAGATGGAGTTGTCGGTGTGGATGGTGACCTGGATCTCGGTGCAATGGCCGGCCAGTGCTTCGTCGATGGAGTTGTCGAGCACCTCGAACACGAGGTGGTGCAGGCCGGTGCCGTCGGACGTATCGCCGATGTACATGCCCGGCCGCTTGCGTACCGCCTCCAGGCCTTCCAGGATCTGGATCGAGGCGGCGCCGTAGCTGCCATCGGCGGGGGAGGATTGCGGTTTCTGCTCTTCGGTCATGTCGTTCTGCTCGCAGCCATGGGCGCGGAAAAGGTTGTCTCAGCGCACACAGCGGGGTTGCTTAAAAACGGCGAAGGGGCGGATCGTCACGATCCAGCCCCTCGTCTTGCTCTGGGTGCAGCGGTGCGTCAAATGCGCATCGGCATGACGACGTACTTGAAGGTGTCGTCGTCGGGCAGGGTGATCAGCGCGCTCGAGTTGGAGTCGCCCAGGCTCACCTGCACTTTCTCGGTCTTGAGGTTGGCCAGCACGTCCAGCAGGTAGGTGACGTTGAAGCCGATATCCAGCGCGTCGCCCTGGTAGTCGATTTCGAGTTCTTCCTGCGCTTCTTCCTGGTCAGCGTTGGTGGAGCTGATCTTCAGGACGTTGGTGTCGAGCATGCAGCGCACACCCTTGAACTTGTCGGTGGTCAGGATGGCCGTGCGTTGCAGCGCGCTCTGCAGGAACGTGCGGTCGATCGTGAAGCTGTTGCGGTAACCCTTGGGAATCACGCGCTGGAAATCCGGGAACTTGCCTTCGACCAGCTTGGAGATCAGCTCGATATTGCCGAAGGTGAACTTGACCTGGTTCGAGGCCAGTTGCACCGAGACGGGATCGTCCACGTCTTCGAGCAGGCGTTGCAACTCGAGGATGGTCTTGCGCGGGATGATGACTTCGTGGCGGCCGCCGGCGCCTGCCGGTTGCTCGCCCGTTTCAACGCCGCAGTAGGCCAGTCGGTGGCCATCGGTGGCGACTGCCATGACTTGCTTGCCGTCCACCACCAGCAGCATGCCGTTGAGGTAGTAGCGGATATCTTGCTGGGCCATCGCGAAGTGCACCATTGCCAGCAGGTGCTTGAGCGTCTTCTGCGGCAGCGTGATGCGGGCACCGAAATCGGTTGCCTCTGCGACGGTGGGGAATTCTTCAGCGGCCAGCGTCTGCAGCGCAAAGCGGCTCTTGCCGGATTGCACCGTCATACGCTTGTCGTTGAGCGTGAGGGCAACTTCGCCGTCGGGCATTGCACGCAGGATGTCGACCAGCTTGCGGGCGGCCACGGTGGTGGCGATATCGCCGGCGCCGGCGCCGCAATCGGCGTGCGTGGTGATCTGGATTTCGATGTCGGTGGACAGGAAGGAAACCCGTTCACCTTGTTTGGTGATTAGCAGATTGGCCAGGATGGGCAGCGTGTGTCGGCGTTCCACGATGCCGCTCACGATTTGCAGCGGACGCAGCAGGTTGTCTCGCGAGGTTTTGACCAATTGCATGAAGGCGATCCTTGGCTTGAGAGGTGACACCGCGCGCGCCCCAGCCTGGGCCACACGGGCCGGTGCCTGCAGGAGCATTCGCGATTAACCCAAAGTTGTTGTAAATCAAGGGGTTAATCACAAATTATACCGCAAATAAGGGGGCGCTGGATAGCGTCACGCGCGCGGCAAATATGTCTATTGTGCATGAAAAGACGCCCGCATTGGAGCGGGCGTCCATCAAGGCTTGATTCAGGGCGAATGGCGTTGCCATGCGCCCTGGTGACCATCCTGCGGTCAACCCTTGAGCGTTTGCTCCAGCACGTGCAACTCGTGGTTGAGCTGGGCGTCCTTGGTGCGCTCGTCGGCAATCTTGCGCACGGCGTGCAGCACCGTGGTGTGGTCGCGTCCGCCGAACAATTCGCCAATCTCGGGCAGGCTCTTCTGCGTAAGCTCCTTGGCCAGATACATGGCGATCTGACGCGGACGCGCGATGTTGGCCGGCCGCTTCTTGGAGTACATATCCGCGACCTTGATGTTGTAGAAATCCGCGCAGGTCTTCTGGATGTTTTCCACCGAGATCTGTCGGTTCTGCACCGTCAGCAGGTCTTTCAGCGCCTCGCGCGTGACCTCGATCGTGATCTCTTTGCCGTGGAAGTTCGAGTACGCCAGGATCTTGCGCAGCGCACCTTCCAGCTCACGCACGTTCGAGCGCAGATGCTTGGCCACGAAGAAGGCCACCTCTTCCGGCACGGTCACGTTCTCGGCCTGCGCCTTCTTCATCAGAATCGCGACGCGCATCTCCAGCTCGGGCGGCTCGATCGCCACGGTCAGGCCCGAGTCGAAACGCGAGATCAGGCGGTCATCGATACCGGTGATCTCTTTCGGATACGTATCGCTAGTGATGATGACCTGCGCGCGGTTGGCGATCAGCGCCTCGAACGCGTAGAAAAATTCTTCCTGCGTGCGGTTCTTGCCCGAGAAGAACTGGATGTCATCGATCAGCAACAGATCGAGCGAGTGGTAGTAGCGCTTGAAATCATCAAACGCCTTGCGCTGGTAGGCCTTTACCACGTCGGAAACGTACTGTTCTGCGTGGATGTAGCGAATGCGCGCGCGCGGGTTCTCCATCAGCATGAAGTTGCCGATGGCATGGATCAAGTGCGTCTTGCCCAGGCCCACGCCGCCATACAGGTACAGCGGGTTGTACGACTTGCCCGGGTTGTTGGCGACCTGGATGGCTGCGGCGCGCGCCAGCTGATTGGCCTTGCCGGTGACGAAGTTGTCGAACGTCAGGATCTGATTCAGCCGCGAGCGCTCGTGCACGGAATCATCCACCGGAGCCTGCGGCGGCGCGGCCAGGCTCGTGACCAGGGCCGGCGCCTGCGGCGGCATGCGATACGACTGGGCGCTGACCTCGGCGGCGTCCATCACGGGCACGTCGATATCGGCTGCAGCATGGCTGGCCGTCGCCGGCGCGGTTTCGCGGTACATCACCGGCGCAGGGCGCAGAGTGGCCGCGTCATGCATGACACCGTTGCCAGTCGGCATGGCCTGCCGCGCTTGAATCGATTGCGCCCCCAGGGGCTGCATCGGCACCGGCGCGAGTGCCGGCTGCAAGGCCGCCGGGCGCTGGCCGGCGGTCGGGTCGAGCACAAACTGCACGTCGACCGTCATCTCCCAGTAGTCGCACGCGAGCGACTGGATGCGGCCCGAGAACTGGCTCTTGACCCAGTCGAGCTTGAAGCGGTTGGGCGCGGCTATCCGCAGCGTGCACGCCTGTTCGTCAAACGACAGCGGCGTGAGCGGCTTGATCCACGTCTTGAATTGTTGCGGCGTCAACTCACTCTCAAGCTGAGCTGATGCCGCATGCCAGAAATCCTGCATCGTTATCGTTAGGTGTTTGACCGGCGCCACACGCGTCTGATGACGTCCCCGGGTGGGCCGGCCGCCGGGCCCCTGGCGCTGGCCAGAAACCGGGTGGCTTTCGTTATTGGAACGGGATTGTACCCCCCGCGGAAAGTTATCCACAAAGGATAAGTCTGTGGATAACCTGTGGACCCGCTGTGAGTAGCGGTGGACAACCGATTTTTCCGACTTGCCGCAAACCCAGTGCCCGCAAGGCTTTCCACAGTGCACACCAAGCCGCACAAGGCGTTGGGGACAACTCGTCGCCCCGTGGATTACAGGCGCCGGGCGTACGTTATCCCCAGTCACGGAGGCTTGACAGATATGGGAAATGCCGCTTAAATGTCGGGTTCTGCGATGCGCAGCAGGGGAGCGCACGCTTGTTCGTGTCAGATGCGGGGCGAGAAACACTTCGTCGCGACTGATCCGGCTTAGGCCCGATGCTCTCGGTGCCCGATGTTCCGGTGACACCCTAGACCTGAACAACACAGCGCACGGCGGTCTGCGTGGGCGATTTCTCTGACTGAATCGACACTAGGCCGCTGGGGCAGCCCTAGGCCCGGCGCGTGCGGCGATGTCCGCACCACCCATTAACAAGAGAGTGCATCATGAAGCGTACCTATCAACCTTCCGTTACCCGTCGCAAGCGCACCCACGGTTTCCGTGTCCGCATGAAGACCCGTGGTGGCCGTGCCGTGCTGAACGCACGCCGCGCCAAGGGCCGTAAGCGCCTGGCCATCTAAAGACGGCCGCGCCGAGGGTGGCGGCTCAGGCCGTTACCCGTGGCTTTGCGGCACGCTGGCGATGGGCCTGCACGCCTACCCCAAGGCCGCAAGGCTGACAAAAACGGATGAGTTTTCATCCGTTTTTGCTTTGCGGCCGGTCCGGCGTAGTCGTCACTTCGTGCTGTATGTGCGCGCCAACGGCGACCAGCAGGCGCGCCTGGGTGTGGTGATCGGCAAGAAATTTGCCAAGCGCGCGGTCGAGCGCAACCTCATCAAGCGTCAGTGCCGCGAATTGTTTCGCCTGCGCCAGCCCCTGCTGGGCGGGCGCGACGTGCTGATCCGCCTGCAGGCCAAGTTTCCGCGCCAGGACGTGCCCACCGTGGCCGCCTTCAAGCGCATCTGCCGCGAAGAGCTGGTTCATCTCTTTGAGGTTGCCACGCGGCCGCTGCCGGCCCCACCTGCCGCCGCACCTTCCCAGCCCACCGCTGGGAGCACGCCATGACGCGCGCGCTGCTGTTTCTGCTGCGCATCTACAAAGTGGCGTTCAGCCCGTTTGTGGGTGCGCAATGCCGTTTCCTCCCAACCTGTTCCGACTACGCGCGCGATGCCGTGCTCACTCACGGGCCCGGTTACGGCAGTTATCTTGCGGTAAAACGTCTATGCCGCTGCCATCCGTTCGCACAAGGCGGGTATGATCCTGTGCCGCCCGCCGCTGGCGACGCTGCGCCCCGCTCCACCGATCCCGCATCGACCGACGCGACCGCAGCTGACTCCCAGCCTGCGCGGCCGTCGATTCACCTTCCCAGACCGTAATCCGACATGGATATCAAACGCACCATTCTCTGGGTGATCTTCTCGCTGGCGGTTGTCCTGCTGTTCGACAACTGGCAACGCGCGAATGGCCACCAGTCGATGTTCTTCCCGACGCCGCAAACGGCCACCACCACGGCCGCTGCGCCGGGCAGCACGCCCGCAGGCGACGTGCCGAACAGCGCCTCCACGACGGCAGCCGCGGGGCCGCAAGCCGCCCCGGCCACGGGTGCTGCTTCGCAGGCACCGGCTTCGGAAAAGATCGTCATCTCGACCGACCTGCTGCGCGCCACCATCGACACCGACGGCGCCATCGTCACCAAGCTCGAACTGCTTGACCAGAAGGACCACGACGGCAACCCGATGGTGCTGTTCGATCGCAGCGTCGAGCGTACCTATCTGGCGCGCTCGGGCATCATCGGCGGCGACTTCCCGAACCACACGACGGTGTTCACGGCATCGCCCGGCCCGCGTGACCTGGGCACAGGCAACGATGTCTCCATCACGCTGACGGCCGACAAGGGCGGTGCCAAGCTGGCCAAGACGTACGTCTTCAAGCGCGGCAGCTACGTGATCGACACGCGATTCGACGTGACCAATGACGGCACCGCGCCGATCAACCCGACGCTGTACCTGGAACTGGCCCGCGACGGCGGCGCTGTGGAGCAGTCGCGCTTCTACAGCACGTTCACCGGCCCAGCCGTCTACACCGACGGCGACAAGTTCCACAAGATCACCTTCGCCGACATCGACAAGGGCAAGGCGCACGTGCCGGCTGCGACCGACAGCGGCTGGGTGGCGATGGTGCAGCACTACTTTGCATCGGCTTGGATTCCCGCCGACAACGTCAAGCGCGAGTACTACGTCAACCGCGTTGACGCCAACTTCTACCGCATCGGCATCCAGGAGCCGCTGGGCACGGTGGCGCCAGGCGCCAGTGTGTCGGCCACGGCACGCCTGTTCGCCGGCCCGCAGCAAGCCCGCATGCTTGAGTCCATCACGCCGGGCCTGGATCTGGTGAAGGACTATGGCTGGCTGACTATCGTCGCCAAGCCGCTGTTCTGGCTACTCGAAAAGATCCACGCGCTGCTGGGCAACTGGGGCTGGTCGATTGTCGCGCTCACCGTGCTGATCAAGCTGGTGTTCTTCCCGCTGTCGGCCACGAGCTACCGGTCGATGGCCAAGATGAAGGACCTGCAGCCGCGCATGACAGCCATCCGCGAACGCCACAAGGGCGATCCGCAGAAGATGAACCAGGAAATGATGACGCTGTACCGCACCGAGAAGGTCAATCCGCTCGGCGGCTGCTTGCCGATCGTGATCCAGATTCCGGTGTTCATGGCGCTGTACTGGGCCCTGCTGTCGTCGGTGGAGATGCGCGGTGCCCCTTGGATCGGCTGGGTGCACGATCTGTCCACGCCTGACCCGTTCTACATCCTGCCGGTGCTGATGGCCGTGTCGATGTTCGTGCAGACCAAGCTGAACCCGACCCCGCCGGACCCGGTGCAGGCCAAGGTCATGATGTTCATGCCGATCGCGTTCTCGGTGATGTTCTTCTTCTTCCCGGCCGGCCTGGTGCTGTACTGGGTGGTGAACAACTGCCTGTCGATCGCGCAGCAATGGTCGATCAACCGCATGCTGGGCACCAACAAGAAGGCGGCACCCGCCAAGTAAGGCGACTGCGCGCCAGCAAAAAGGGCACCTCCGGGTGCCCTTTTTTACGCCTGCTTGAAACGCATCAAACGGGCGCGTGGCAGACGGCCTCGATGTTGTGGCCATCCGGGTCGCGCACGAAGGCGCCGTAGTAGTTTGGGTGATAGTGCGCGCGCACGCCTGGCGCGCCATTGTCTGTGCCGCCTGCGGCCATCGCGGCAGCGTAGAACGCCTCGACCTCGGCACGCGTGTCGACACGGAAGGCCACGTGCAGCGGCGGCTTGTTCGGCCCGTGCCCGGCCATCGCCGCTGAAATCCAGAACTCCGCCTTACCCGGTGGGCCAAAGCCCGCCACATCGGTGTGGCCGGTGACGGCCGCGGGAAACTCCAGTACCTTGGCCAGGCCAATGGCGCCGAGCGCCTGTTCGTAGAACCGCTTGCTGGCTTCGAAGTCGCTGACGACGACGCCGGTGTGATCGATCATCCGAATCTCCTTGGTCGGAAACTGGCGCGCAACTGCGCGGCTGCCGCACAATACCGCCCATGACCGCTGCTGACCATCCCACCACCTTGCCGAACGCTTCCGACGCGCCGCGCGCGCCCATCCTCACGATCCCCATCGCGGCGATTGCCACCGCGCCGGGGCGAGGCGGCATTGGCGTGGTACGCGTGTCGGGGCCCGACGTGCGCACCGTCATGCAAGCCCTGTGCGGGCGCCTGCTGACGCCGCGCCAGGCAACCTACCTGCCCTTTCTCGACGCCGACGGCAACGCCATCGACCGCGGCATCGCACTCTGGTTTCCCGCGCCGCATTCGTACACGGGCGAAGACGTGCTCGAGCTGCAGGGCCACGGCGGCCCCGTCGTGATGCAACTGCTGCTGCAGCGTTGCCTGGCCGCCGGCCGCGAGATCGGCCTGCGCGTGGCGGAGCCCGGCGAATTTACGCGCCGCGCCTTCCTCAACGACAAGATGGATCTGGCGCAGGCCGAGGCCGTCGCCGACCTCATCGAGGCCAGCACCGAAGCCGCCGCACGTTCGGCAGCGCGTTCGCTCGATGGCGCGTTCTCACAGGCGGTGCATGCGCTGGTCGAGCGCGTGATCCATCTGCGCATGCTGGTGGAAGCCACGTTGGATTTTCCTGAGGAAGAGATCGACTTCCTGGAAGCGTCCGACGCGCGCGGTCAGCTCGCCGGCATTCGCACGGCCGTCGATGGCGTACTGGCGCAGGCGCGCCAGGGTGCGCTCCTGCGTGAAGGCCTGCACGTGGTGCTGGCTGGGCAGCCGAATGTCGGAAAGTCGTCGCTGCTCAATGCGCTGGCCGGGGCGGAGCTTGCCATCGTCACGCCCATTGCCGGCACCACGCGCGACAAGGTGCAGCAGACCATTCAGATCGAAGGCATCCCGCTGAACATCGTCGACACAGCGGGCCTGCGCGATACGGAGGACGAGGTCGAGCGCATTGGTATCGAGCGCACCTGGGCCGCCATTGCCCGCGCCGATGTCGTACTGCATCTGCTGGACGCGGCGGACTATCGCGCCAATGGCCTGTCCCCCGAAGACGCCGCCATCGACGCCCGCATCGCCGAGCACGTGCCTGCCGGCGTGCCGACCCTGCGCGTCATCAATAAAATCGACCTTTCGAGCGTGGCCGTACCGGGCCGCGTGGATACCGAGCCGCCCGAGGTTTGGCTATCGGCGCGCGATGGCCTCGGCGTCGAACTGCTACGCGCGGCGTTGCTGGAGATTGCCGGCTGGCAGGGCGGCGGTGAGGGGCTTTACCTCGCGCGCGAACGCCATCTCGCCGCCCTGCGTACGGCCCGCGAGCATCTGGCCACGGCGGCGGAACACGCGGCACAGCAAGCGCAATCGCTGGATCTGTTTGCCGAAGAACTTCGGCTTGCACAGGAGGCGCTGAACAGCATCACGGGCGCGTTTTCGAGCGACGATTTGCTGGGCGTGATTTTTAGCCGGTTTTGCATTGGCAAGTGAACGCCATGTCCGCCCATCCCGTCTCCATCAAAGGCGTCCTGCTCGCGCCCACCGGCGAGATCGTGCTGCGACTCAATGAACGCGAAGAATGGGGGCGGCCCGGCGGCCGTATTGCGCTCGGCGAATCCTCCACCGAACGTCTCGCGCGTGAGATTGGCGAAGCGTTGAACCTGCGCGTAGAAGTGGGCGCGCCGATGGCGGTGGCGCAGGAGGCGTCGGCTTAGCGCGATGCATGTGCTCTTCATCTGCAGCCGCAATCGGCTGCGCAGCCCGACGGCGGAAGCTGTCTTCGCCAAGTGGCCAAACGTCGAGACAGATTCGGCGGGCTTGGCGCCCGAGGCAGACGTGCAACTCGACGCCGACCAGCTTGGCTGGGCCGAGGTGATTTTCGTCATGGAGCGCAGCCACCAGCGACGCCTGTCGCAACGGTTTGGTTCGCGGCTACGCGGCAAGCGCGTGGTGTGCCTGGATATTCCCGACGACTACGTGTTCATGCAGCCGGAACTCGTGGCCCTGCTGGAGAAACGAGTGGGCCCGTATCTGCGCGGTTGACTGGCAAGCCAACCACTCAATCCCCACCCCAACGCCAGCGCGGAGGCTCGCCCTTCCACCAGCAAACCAGCACCAGCAGCGCCGTCATGCCCAGTACGTACAACGCAAAGCTAGACTGCGTGCGCCCTGGGTGCAGCCCGACGATGCCCGCAACCAGGAGTACTGCATAGATGGCGAGTACCACCCAGCCTTGCCAACGCGAAGGTAAGCCCCATCCCCAGCCGTAGCGCTTGGCCGGAAACCAGTAATCGTTGAGATCGGAAGGCATCGTCGTCGGGGGAGCGCGAGCAAAGGATGCTCGCTAATGTACGCTCACGCAGCTTCGGCGCAACAAACGCCAACAGCCAGCCGGTCATTCACCGCTGGCGGATGTCGTTTGCAACAGGAAGGGCACGCGCAGAGCGCACCGAAGCGGCGGACAATGGCACACAGGCCATCAACCGCATCTTGCTAGCTTCTGTATCGGGGAGTGGAGCGTTGGTTGAATCCGGAAAGGCTTCCGGGACGCGCGCAATGCGCTACAAACCAAGCTCGGCTGAACGGAGGTCGAGTGACTTCACACCGCCAGCGGCAGCACCCGATTGGTGCTACCGAAACAATCGCGCGATCTTAGTAGAGCTTCTTCGGCAGCATTTGCGAGCGCAGGCGTTTACGCGTACGCGACACAGCAGCAGCCTTCTTGCGCTTGCGCTCGGTCGTGGGCTTTTCGTAAGCGGTGCGGGCGCGCAGTTCCTTGATCAGGCCAGTGCGCTCGATTTCACGGCGGAAGCGGCGCAGTGCAACTTCGACCGGCTCGTTTTCTTTCAGACGGATGGTGGTCATCGGGTCCCTTGCTCAGTATTCGGGTGGACGGCGAAACAGCGGATTATATACCGCCCAGAGGGCGTGCAGTGTAGTTGAATCCGTTTACCGATGCAAGGCACTTCCGATTGTGGCGAAAAGGCCATTTCTTGCCGCAATTTTACGCAGTTGCGTGGCCTCGATGCTACGCCATGGGCAGCCAGCTGCCGGAATGCGCGGGAAGAGGAACGCAGTTTGCTCAACGCGAGCATCTCTCCAGACCTCTACCGTGGAACGCGTTCCCAAGTCTGCGCCCGCGTCGCTTGCCGCAAGCGCACCATCCCCCGCCCAAGCACTGCCCGAGCGGCTGCGCTATGTGGACGACACGCGCCCGGGCTACTCCCGGCGCCGGCTGCGCGGCCGCTTCGTCTATTTCGATACGCGCGGTGAGCGCATCCGTGATCCGGCGGTGATTGCGCGCATCAACAAGCTGGCGATCCCGCCGGCCTATACCGACGTGTGGATCTGCCCATACGCGAGCGGCCATCTGCAGGCGACGGGGCGCGACGCGCGTGGGCGCAAGCAATATCGCTATCACGCCGACTGGCGCGTCTTTCGCGATGCCGATAAGTACGGGCGACTGCTGGCCTTCGGGGCGGCGCTGCCGCGCGTGCGCGAGGCGATCACCGTCCATCTGGCGGCGCCGGACCTGTCGCGCGAAAAGATGCTGGCAACGGTGGTCTTTCTACTGGACGCGACGCTCGTGCGCGTGGGCAACGTAGCGTATGCGCGCGACAACCGCTCCTATGGGCTCACGACGCTGCGCGATCGCCACGTCGAGGTGCACGGCAACACGGTGCGTTTTCAGTTTCGGGGCAAGAGCGGAGTGGAGCACGACGTGTCGGTATCGGACCCGCGCCTGGCGCGCGTCATTCGGCGCTGCGTCGATCTGCCGGGGCAGGAGTTGTTCCAGTACATCGACGCTGCAGGCGAGCGCCGCGTGGTGGACTCCACAGATGTGAATACATACTTACATGAGATTTCCGGCGCGGATTTCACGGCAAAGGACTACCGCACCTGGGCCGGCAGCGTGCTCGCACTGGACCTGCTGCGCGGGCGCGCATCAGCCCACGTCACCGAGGCACGCCGGCAGGTGGCGGAGGCCGTTGGTGCGGTGGCCCAACGCTTAGGGAACACGCCGGCGGTCTGCCGCAAGTGCTATGTGCACCCGGCTGTGGTGGACGCCTTCCTGGCGGGCGAGCTGGAAACACTGCCTCCGGCTCGCGCACGCAAAGGCCTGCGACGCGAAGAAGTGGCCCTGCTTCGATTTCTGGAGCGCACCGCCAAGGCAAACGGTGCGGGCAAAAAAAAAGGTTCATCGAGTAATACCGGGGAACGCGGCGCGGATCTTGAGGAAGAAGTATTCCTCATCGCGGTACCCATAAGCCCGACGTTT
>NZ_CATZBU010000027.1:0-22698 GCF_958405935.1 Ralstonia psammae | reverse complement strand
CGGCGCTCTCGCGTCTGGCAATCGCCTTTGAACACTACAATGAGCGCCACCCGCACAGCGCCCTGAAATACCGTTCGCCACGGGAGTTCAGTAAGCACTGGATCAGCACCGTAGCTTGCGGTGTTGACGGCGAGGGCTGGGATGGTTAGCGGATGGGAGTGGTCTTGGCCGATGCTGGTAGAAGAGCGGCGACGTTCCAGGGCAGCAGTTCGTCGATGCGGCTGACCGGATGGTCAGCAATGCGTTCGATGACGTAGTGCAGATAGGCCTCTGGGTCGAGCCCGTTCAGGCGCGCCGTGCCGATGAGGCTGTACATGGCAGCGGCACGCTCACCTCCAGCGTCGGAGCCGGCGAACATATAGTTGCGGCGGCCAACGGCCACGCCTCGCAGCGCCCGCTCAGCGATCAGGTTGTCGATCTCCGACTGGCCGTCGCTGCAGTAGTAGACGAGCGCCGGCCAGCGATTCAGTGCGTACTGGAGCGCTTTTGTGGTGTCAGATTTCGCGGAGAGCGTTGGCAGCAGCGACTCGAACCATCGCTTCATGTCGTCGAGCTGCGGCACGGCCTGCTCCTGCCGTACACGCCTACGCTCGTCGGGCGGCTTACCGCGGATCTGCGCTTCAATTTTATAGAGTGCGCCGAAGCGCTCCAGCGCTTCGCGGGTGAAGGCCGAGGGCCGCACGGCATGCAGATCGTGGATCTTGCGTCTCGCGTGCGCCATGCACGCCGCCTCGCGGATATGGCCATTTCGGTACAGCTCCGCATAGCCTGCGAACGCATCGGCCTGCAGCACGCCGGCGAAGTCAGCCAGGTGTTTCTGCGGGTGTTCGCCACGCCTGTCCGGCGTGTAGGCCAACCAGACGGCGGGTGGCTCGGCAGATCCACTGGATCGGTCATCCCGCACGTAGACCCACAGCCGTCCGGTCTTGGTACTGCCTTTGCCTGGCTCCAACACCGGCAACGGCGTATCGTCGCCGTGCACCTTGGCGCCACTGAGCGTGTAACGGCGCACCGCATCGACCAGCGGGGTCAGCAGCCAGGTCAGGCTGCCCATCCAATGTCCCATCCTGCCCGCATCGAGCTCCACACCCTCGCGTGCAAACATGGCCGCCTGGCGGTACAGCGGCAAGTGGTACAGGAACTTGGAGGTCGCGATGTGGGCTAGCAGCCCAGGACCAGGTAGGCCCCGCTCGATCGGCCGGCTCGGCGCCGCTGCCTGCACGATGCAATCGCAGCACGAGCAGGCCTGCTTGGGACGGCGGTGGCGAATGACGCGGAAGTGCGCGCGAACGTATTCGAGCTGCTCGGACACGTCCTCACCCAGTGGCTTGAGCGTGCTGCCACATTGAGGACAGTCGTCGACATCGGGTTGGTGAACACGCTCCTCGCGTGCCAGGTGCTCGGGCAGCGGCTTGTGTTGCTTGCGCTCGCGCGGCTCAGTCGCAGTCTTGGACTCGGTGGCAGCGGCCGCCATACCTTCATCCGCCTGCAGGTCTTCCAGGCGCAGCTCCAGTTGCTCGATCTGGCGCGCCAGCTTCTCCGACTTGCGTCCAAACTGCAGGCGCTGCAGTTTGGCGATCAGCAGCTTCAGGTGTTCGATCTCCTGCTCGCGCGACGACAGTCTGTCCTGCAGTGCGGCGAGTTTAGATTCACGCTCGACCAACATTGCCGCGTGCGCGAGCACCATGGCCTTCAAGGCCTCGATGTCGTTGGGCAGAGTGGCGGCGCGCAGTTCCATGGGGAGAAGTTTACGGCCTCGATCTCCCCGCAAACCGTTCCCTTACAATGGTTCACAATGCACTGCGCGGTCGCGCAGCTTCGATCGGCTGGCGCCAGTCGAAGCCCTCCAGCAACAGCGAGAGCTGCGCCGTGGTCAGAGCAACAACACCGCCTTCAGCCTTTGGCCAGGCGAAGCGGCCTTGCTCTAACCGCTTGGCCATCAGGCACAAGCCACCGTCACACCACCACAGCAACTTCACCAGATCACCGCGCTTGCCGCGGAAGAGGAACACGTGGCCCGAGAACGGGTCCTTGCGCAGCACCGCCTCAACCTTGGCCGCCAGGCCGTTAAAGCCGCAGCGCATATCGGTCACGCCGGCGGCAATCCAGATCCGCGTGTTCGCAGGCAGGCCGATCACCTCAGGCACCCCAGCACCAACCGCTCCACCAGATCCGGGCTTACCCCGCGGATACAAACACGCCGCCCACCGACCTCGATGTCGATCTCGCACGCTCGCGACGGCGCTTGCCCAGCATCGCCCGGCGACGCCGCAGTGGGCATGTCTGCGCCAGCGTCCACAACGTCAACCGGCATCAACACAGTGTCCACCGAAGCGCAGATGCGCGCCTGGCGCCGCCACTGCGCAACCATGCTGGCGTTCAGGCCGTGGGCCTGCGCAACTTCTGCAATCGAGCGACCCGGATCGTTCGCCTGCGCGATCACCAGCTCCCGAAACGCCTTCGGGTAGTTCTTGGAACCAGGCCTGCGACCTCTTCTTCTAGTCTCCATCGATTCTGATACCTATCACTTCTGATACGTATCAGATTCGCCCAGATTGGCTTCCTTCGCTAGACGGTGCTGATCCAGTGCTTACGGAGTTCAGGAGGACTGCGGCATCCTTAACTTAACGATGTCCGAGTGTCCTGAGATGCGGGGGCAACTCCAGCTCGACGCATGCAGACCGAACGGTATCAACATCCAAGATGAGTTGGGCTTTGCCGCTCCGGGGCGCGATTGGGCTTGGGGGAGTTGCAGTTCGCCTTGACGCAAACGCGTTGAAGTTTCAGTGGTGCCTGTACTGTCGGGGAGCTAGAAGCGAAGCTCGTGTTGTCGGGCGTGGTGTGTCCATTGGGCGAGATGCGGGTAAATAAAGGTAAGAGAGAGAAGATATCCACACCATCGGCTCGCGCCGGCGACAAGGGTGGCAAGCGCTACTAGATGCATTGAATTTGACCGACGCAGACTTGCATCCGGCTATCTATTGCCCTATCCACATGGGCGAGTTATGCCTGTCATGTTTTGTGGCGTGCAATCATTCTAGGTTTGAGGGTATCGACCAAAACGCATGGCTGAACACTCGCAGGCCTGTAGTGCCACAAGCGATCGCTCCAGCAACCGTATCGCGCCGCTCTCCCAGCAGATTGCTCCTTCCGCATGGAGCAAGGCGATGGCATCAGTAACCTCCTGCACTGTCATCCCTAGGTGGTTGGCCATCACTGTCGGGTGGGCCGAAATTGGTTTTGTCCAAACAGATCGGTCCGCAACGAGCAGCCAGCGGCAAAATCGCTGCAAGCTCGAATGCGCTGTGTTGCAAAACGCAGCTTGTGAGAACTGGCCTGCAATCGATTGAAGGCATCGGAAGTAGCGTTGCCGCAAGATTGCGCTTCGTGCCAACGCAGCTTGAAATACGCGACCACTGAGTCGAAAAGCGTGCCCTTCGTGCAGGACAACTGTTTGCCTTGGCAGCAAAACATCACTAGGAAGTACGCCAGAACCGACGCACTCTTCGCGACCGACGATAGCCCACTCAGCGATGCCGGCCATGGCTGGGAGCGATAGGGATACGACGGCTGTGGTTGGGAAATAAATATCGTGCGCGCTTTCAGCTCCTTCAGCTACTGCTCCCAAGGGCAGGAAGATCGCACTGATGTGTGGAGAGAAAACGGCCCGCTCATCTTCGGGCAGCCCTGCAAGTAGGACATTGTCCTCCCACGAAAGCGCGCCCGCCGGTTCCGAATTCGCGGGGTTGGCTAGCTCCCTAGCAGGCTGGTCGCCGGCATGCCTAACACGGTCGACCAGCCGAGCTTGACGGCGAATGTGGTCCTCACGATTGCGAACGGGATAGAGCGAATGAAGGACGGAATGTAGGTTCTCTACGCCTAGCGCATCGAGCAACTTCAGTTTGATTAACGTTCCGAGATCACTCTTGCCGGTGCGCCACGCTGAAATCTGGGCACGGGTCACACCCAGGCTCTCGGCCACCTGCGCGTCGTTGTTAAACCGTCCGCGGCGCTTGACCTCGTCGAAGGTCAGCTGCCAGTCCGGTGCACTGGATTGGTGCATGTCAAATGTATTTGACGGTGCTAAACTGCTGTCGCCATGTGCGAATGCCTATGGCGAAGAAGGCAGTAACGGGAAACCAAGAATTGCATCGTGCCATCCTAATTTGTAGTTGGAGGACGTCGCATGAATGACGCTCATCAATCCCACATCATTCGTCTTCCGCTTGGATTTCCCTCCGATTTATTTTCCGTTGTCGCAGAGGGGCCGCAAGATGATGAGCAGTTTGCTCATCGCCAAGTGGAGTTTATCCGGCAATTGTTTGGTCGTAGTGAATATTTACGAGCCCATGGCGCAACGACGCCGGTGTCGGATGCTTACGTGTCAGCGTTCATTGCACTGTTCGATGTTCTTATTGCCAATGCTCCATCCGAAGCGCAGCAGTGTGCGACGCAGCTGCGCCGAGTTCTTGACTTGGTAGTTCCAGAACCAGAGTTCAAAGGCTAAGGGTAGTCTGATTGCAGTTGCGCGCATTGCTTTTGCAAAGAGGTCGCTGAGATCCAGTATGTCGCTTGATGCGTTCGTGTCACGCTGAAACGCCCGGCAAAAGACCGCTCGCTCCTCTGTGCTTGGTTAGTTCAGAATTAGGTATCCAGAGGGAAGCGTAAGGCTTTGCCAATACGGTGCGCGTCTATGCGCTTTGGCGTTCGTTGAATAAAGTCCGGTGGCTCACGTCCGGCAACAGCATTTGCCTTGAGGCCTTGAGGCCTTGAGGCAGATCAAAGAAACGGTTCGTGGCGATGTTGAGTGCCTGATGCTCTGAGGAAACTTGCCATGGCAGCTAGAGCGCGTGCTGTGGCTCATCTCTAGCATCAGTCTTATGACGCAACGAAGTGAGTTGCACTGGGCAAAGGGCCTAAGACGAGAACAGTGCACCAAGCCGGCATCCCCCGCGGCGGCCTCAACGTATGGCTAGCGCGCGACTATGAAGCATGAGGGTCAACCGGGCGGGCCATCGTCAGACTCTATCAACTCCTCCATAGGGTGAGCACAGCGCGACACCCGCCTGTGAAGTTCGGACAGGTTGGAACTCTTGACACTTCACCTTTTCCCGAAAGACATCTCCCGCGATATAGATGGCACTCTTATGTTCTCCAAAACTAGCGGGGGCGGTCGTCTTGTCTGCGGACGATCCGAGCCTGCAACTGTGCTGGATTGGCTGACTTCCAAGCTCGTACCAAGATCCCCCCTTGATTGCCGGAACTGCGTCTTGCCATCCGCATACACGAGTTTATGCAGTTCCAGAATTCCAACAATTTCGTGGTGCCGGAGATCTTGAGCCGTTGCTATCGCCGCCGCCAATGTATCCCGGAAACCGAATTTGTCGAGATTCCGCAATTGCGCCACTGCACGGCAGGTGTTCCGGATTTCACCGCGTCGCGCACAGTCGATCAGAACATCTCGCGCGTTAGCAATAATACTGTCGTTATGCAGAGGTATTGCAGGCGCTGGGCTGTGCGATGACTTCATGCTCGGTCTTGAGGAATCTTAGCGGTCCAATGGTTTTGCAGTCGACTAGGGCAAAGCCCGCGCAGGTGGACTTGGCCGTCTCTGTCGGATGGTCCCAAAAAAGAGGCGCCCACGAGGGACGCCCTTTAATCAAGACTATCAACAGGGAGTTGTCGTGGTTCCACGCGGACGCCTTGCCAGAAATGGACTGCCCGGCATCAACCATCGACAGAGGGTAGATTGCGCGCCCCTCCCTATCAGATGGTCTACAAAAAGCAACGTACGTAGCACCGGAGGCTCTGGAAATCTGTGAAGCTCAGTTCACCGCAAGGATTGGTTGCGTTGTGCGGTGAATGCGAGCTGGTTACCGGAGTCATTGCGGGTCGACCCAACCTGATTCGGTAAGGTTGATCGCTGTGCAACAGGCATATCGGAGCGGTCGCGCCGCTGGTCTCAGCATCACCCGAATGCACGGTGAGGTGTCGTTGCCGCACCTTCCCTCAGAATTCCGTTGCTAACGGAAGGGCCGGCGTTTTCGCCGATATCCGGGTGCCGAATGACGGGTTGGGCATCTAAGACTACTGACTGGGTTCGTGAGCAGAGTGTGGTCGCCGGCAGGCTTGTGGCAGTTTCCCTATGGCTTCCGCCAGCTTAATCAGCAAGCCGTGACGGTACCTTAGATCTACTCTGTTAGCGGCGGCCTGCAGGATGTCGAATCTCATTTTCCGCTCGGCCAGCCATGAAGGGCTAGGAGTCGCAAGCGCTTCTAGCGTAGGCGGATTTCCGATCACTGAAGCGAGGCCGACAAGTACCTCAGCTTGTAAGCTGCTTCCTAGGAAAATTGCCGCGGTGCACAGATTCTTAAATCGACCGAGCTGGTCGGGTTCTGGAAGACAATCGACGATCGTTCCCAACGCGGCAAGAATCTTTGCTTTCTGCCAGCCCTCTAGCCCACGAAGGGCGTTGTACAGGCGGTCAAATGCCTCGGTACGGCTGGCTGGTGCCAACTGGCCAATGCTTTTGGTCAGACTCACGAGTACATCATGGCGGACGCCTGGATCCAGATTGCTGGCGGTCGCCAGCAAGTCTCGGAAGGTGACTTGCCGTTGATCTTCCGTAAGGCTGTCGATTATTGCGGTGAGGCCTGCAAGTACGCGCACTTGATGTCGGGGTGCCAGCGCGCAAGCGGCGGTGCGGATGCGAGCAATTGCGCTCGACCGACAGGTGCACGGTAGGCTCGCAATCTGCGATCCCAGCTTGGCTAAGATGTAGGACGTTCGAATGATATCGTTCCGACTGAGCGCATGTGCGAGGACTTCACGCAATGTGGCTAGAACACTGTCGAATGTCGTCAATCGGCTCAGTTCTGGCAGATCGCCAACGGAGGAGGCCAGCGTCCTTAGGCTCCGAAGCGGTTCCAACAGGTCGTCAGGAAGCGTTGCACCACCGACTTGCTCTAGCAAGAGTCGGCAAGCCCGTAACGATTGATCTGGTGCTGGACTCATTCCGAGCGCTCATCTGTTACCCATTGGTCCTGAGTTTGCGTTCCTGCGGTAAACACTAGGCATACCGATGCGAGAAATGATGAGTACGCAGTCCATGGTTCGACATCGGGGCTCGTTGCTCGCGCATGGGGCACGGCTGGATGGTCCGATTGCTTCGTAATGGTGCATCTGTAGATGATCGGAGGAGGAGTTGTGCTAGAAAGCGTCTATCGCAGCGACGGCTTGTGGAGCGCCGCGCGGTGGCGCCGACGGGCGGCATGGGTCTACTTGGCTCACAACTCGAAAAATGCGGCAGATCATCATGTTTGCCGCTGTTGTTGCTGTCATTCTTCTTGGCACTCGAGGTTGCCAAGCGCAGATGCGGTGGTGACACAGCACTCGCGGTTCACCTCAAATCAATTCGGGATTGGGATCGTGGTACACAGCCGAAAGTCTTACAAGCCATGTCAATCGAAGACTTCGCGGAGCGATCGCTCATGCAAGCCCCTCAGATCGCAGTGGAGGCTATCGGCTGTGAAGGTCGATAGGTCTGCCTTGTGTGCGTCCGACGAGCGTGCCGCTTCGGATATGTCTGAGCCGTGGGCGTTGGCATACTTCCTCGCAGCCCACCGTGAAACGGACACGGTTGCTTCGATGATGCAGATGTATGTGCAGCTCTTCTGCGTCGCCCGGGCGCGTGACCCGAACTGTCCTTCCGCAGAGCCATTGAGACGGGCGGTCGCGAAGCTGGCCGCGGGCACTCTCGAGCATCGAGAAGTCGAAGATTGTTTGCGACGCTTGGGCGAGCTTCGGTCCTACCTTGCTTCGATTCCCGTTCGGGAGTTGTACGAAATCCTTGGGACGGCGGAAATGAAAGTCTGTATCGAGGAACTGCACGAGCAGGCTGCCCAGAGAGGGTCCGTGGGTAGCTGATTTCCCGATGGACCAGTGTTCGGCGGTTGCCGTGGTTTTGATTTCGCGGTTAACCGGTGGCCTGTGCCCTCAGCCGCGCTTGGTCCCGATTTCTACTGCTTCGTCTGCGGTGCAGATTGCACGACTGTCCGCTACAACTTACGGATTCAACCGGTCGATGCAACACACTAGAGACTGCGTGAGCAGTGGAGGTGTTGCAAATGAAACAACGGCGCCGGATCTACTACACCGAGAGTCAGAAGGCACTCATGTTACCGAGGCAATTGAACTGGTCTCCTGCGGCGCTTTACGCGTATCAGTAGGTGGGCCAAACCTGGTTGACAACCCTCTGGTCAACGAGCTTCTTCTTCTCCGATCGGCATTCCTGCGCTACAGCCTGATCAACACCTCCATCGCTGCGGTCGCGCCGCTAACCAGTGTCGCAGTCATGTGCCAGCTCGCTCGTTTGAGCGAGTGCCTTGCTAGAGGTCGGTGTGATCGCTCTCACTCGCTTGCAGCGCGGTACGTCATGCGAAAGGCGTAGATATCTAAACTTGCCTCACACGAGGAATCGTCCCTGCGTATGCAGAATCCGCGTGGAATGAATGCAAAGGACTGCAGATGAAGGACGCAAAAAAAATTTCGCGCGCAATCGAACGACAGCTTGGTCAGGCATTGGCCGTAGTGTTGGGGATGTTGCTGGGCGCTGGTTCGGCATTCGCACAAACCAGTGGGACGCCATTCAGCGGCTTGCAAACAACGCTCCAAAACATCGTTGCCACGCTCAACGTAGCAGGGGTGGCGGTCATCACCATCGCAGTCGCTTGGGCTGGCTACAGGATGATCTTCCAGCACACCCGCTGGGCGGACATTGCCATGATTGTGTTGGGCGCCGTCCTGGTCGGTTTTGCGGGAATTATCGCGCAATGGCTGATTTGAAGCGCAACGAACCCCAAGGGGCAAGGTATGGATGCAACGGTAAGAAGCCAGTTGCGTGACACGCTTTTCAAAGGGTGCACACGGCCAGCGATGTTGATGGGTGTCCCGCTGGTGCCTCTGGTTCTTGCGTGTGGACTTTGCATGCTCGTTGCCGCATGGGGCGTGTTCATGAGCCCTTGGTTCATCCTCGTTGCCTTCATGCTCGCAGTTGTGCTGATTGGGCTCATGCGCCAAGTGACGCGTGGCGATGATCAGCGGCTGCGCCAGTGGCAACTTCGCTTGCAGCTGCGTTTGCCGCATACCGCCGCACGCCGAGTGTGGGGTGTCGCTTCGTACTCGGCCGTTCGATACAGCCGCCGTTAGGATTGCCACGACCATGAGTCCTACGCAGCGTCTCGCTTCGGCTGAATATGCACGTGTCGATGTGCCGGTGGCAGAACACGTTCCTTTTTCATCGCTTGTTTCCGAGCATGTGGTTCGCACGGTCGAAGGGGACTACGTCCGTAGCTGGAAGGTTAACGGCATTAGTTTCGAAACGGTCGATCCACAGGACATCCTCGCCCGGCACAACGGCTTTAATCAGTTCGTTCGCAGTTTGAGTGAAGGCAATGTTGCTCTTTGGGTGCATCGGCTGCGACGTCGCATGAGCGACCGGTTTGATGCCGAGTATCCGAACACGTTCTGCCAGCAGTTGAACGATGACTACTATGCTCGCTTCAACAGCAGCACGATGATGGTGAACGAGCAATACCTAACCATCGTTTATCGACCTGATGCGGAGCGACTGAATCGGTGGTTCAAGCGTGCAGCGCGCCGCACCGTCGAGCAAATTGCGCTGGATGAGGAAGAGGCGCTGGCGGTGATGGACGACTTGGCTGCACGCGTGGACACGAGCCTGCGGTCGTACGGGCCGGAGGCATTAGGCGAGTATTCACGGGGCGAAATCAAGTGTTCTCGCCTGCTGGAGTTCTTTGGTTTTGTACTCAATGGCATGTGGGAGCCAGTGCCGGTGCGACGCGCTTCGATTCGGGACTACTTGCCGACGTCACGCCTGTTCTTTGGCTGTGAGAACGTTGAGATCCGAACACCGACACAGGCGCGTTATGGGGCGATTCTCGACCTGAAAGACTATCCGCCCTTTTCAGAACCCGGCATTCTGAATCCAATCCTCTACGATAGCTACGAGTACTTGGAAACGCAGAGTTTCTCTGTGCTTGCGAAGCGCGACGCTATGGCGGCGCTTAAGTTGCAGCGCAATCAACTGATCGCTTCGGAAGACTCCGGAACCACGCAGATCGCGGAGATGGACCAAGCGACCGACCGGCTCATCAATGGCGAGTTTGTGCTCGGCGAGTATCACTATTCGCTAGCGGTGTTCGACGAATCGCTGCCACGCGTCAATAAGCACATTGCGCGGGCTCGAGCTGCGCTGCAAGACGCGGGATTCCAAACGGCGTTGGTCGACTTGGTTCCAGACGGGGCTTGGTTCGCACAGTTGCCAGGTAACTGGCGCTACCGTCCTCGGGAAGCGAAGATTACTTCGCGCAATTTCTGTGGACTGGCAAGCCTGCACAACTTCGACGCGGGAAAGCGCAACGGTAACCCGTGGGGCGAAGCCGTCGCAATTTTGCAGACACCGAATGGTCAACCGTACTACTTCAATTTCCATGCGTCTGAGCATGGGGAGGCGTCCTTCGATAAGAAGGTCCCTGCCAACACACTGGTCATTGGGCAGACGGGCTCTGGTAAGACGGTGTTGACACTGTTCCTGTTGGCCCAGGCGCTTAAGTATGAGCCGACGGTTGTGTATTTCGACAAGGATAGAGGGGCGGAGATCGCGGTACGTGCAATGGGCGGTACGTACTTCACGCTCAAACGTGGAGAGCCGACAGGTCTCAACCCGTTTCAGATGCCGCCTACCGAAGCGAACATTCTCTTCTGGGAAGCCCTGGTACGGCAGCTTGTCTCGCACGCCGCACTCCCTTTGACGCCGCGCGAAGAAGAGGAGATCGCCCGTGCAGTCCGCACGGTCGCCCGTATGCCAGACCAGCTACGCCGATTGTCCGCGGTGCGGCAGAACTTGCTCGCGACGGAAACCAACAGCTTGAATGCCCGCCTAAAAAAATGGTGCTGGGGCGAGCCGCTTGGCTGGTTGCTCGACAACCCGGAAGACCGGCTGGTCTGGAGTGGGCAAAATCTCTATGGTTTCGACTACACCGAATTCCTCGATGAGGCGGTGACACGTACGCCGCTCATGATGTACTTGCTCTACCGCGTCGAACAACTGATCGACGGTCGCAGGTTCATGTATTTCATGGCCGAATTCTGGAAACCACTGTCCGATCCGGTGTTTTCTGATTTTGCGAAGAACAAGCAGAAAACAATTCGCAAACAGAACGGCTTGGGGGTGTTCGACACGCAATCGCCTGCCGACATTCTTGTGAGCGGTGTCGCTCGGACTTTGGTGGAGCAGACGGCCACCTTGATTCTGTTGCCGAATCCTCGTGCGGATCACGATGACTATGTGAATGGGCTGAAGTTGACTGAGGCCGAGTTCCAGATCGTGCGGAATCTTGGTGAACATAGTCGTCAGTTTCTTGTTAAACAGGGGCAGCGTTCGGCTGTGGCGCGCCTCGATCTTGCAGGGCTGAACGAGGCATTAACTATCCTGTCCGGTACAACTGACAACGTAGCCTTGCTTGATGATATTCGCGGTGAGGTAGGCGATTCCCCCGATGCGTGGTTGCCCCTTTTCCTGCAACGCACGCAGGCGATCAGCATCCAAGATAAGGCGATCTCAAAAGCGGAGGAGAAAGCGGAATGACGACCTTCTTTACGACGATCGGGGGGCAGCTTACAGGGCAGTTCTCGCCGGCGGCGCTGATGGCAGACAACTTGGCCACCACGCTTTCCGACGCAATCGTGCCCGTCTATACCAGCGCAACTGCGGTGATGTTGCTATTTCACGGGCTCGCAATTGTGCGAGGTGAAACACAACAACCTTTTGCCGCCCTGCTAGGGAAGATCATCAAGTTAATGCTCATCATTGGCGTGATTCAACTGTACGGGCACGGCGGCACGTGGGCTAACCCGACAACCGGACAAAGCGCCTCCACCGACGTAATTCAACTGGTACTGCAGCTCCAGGGCGAATTCGTCAGTGCGGTCACGCAAGCGCTCAACGCTGCATTTGGGACGCCTCTCACTGACAACGCGTTTACCGTGATCGATAACTCGTTCGGAATGGTGATGAGTTTCTTTGCGGGGCTTATGCTTCTCGGCATAACGATGTTTAGTGATGGATCGGCGGGGAATATCACAACGGGCTTGCTGATCTTCTTTTTCATCGTCATGGGTGGTGGCGTCGTCGCGCTTGCGTTCTTTTATGCAATGCTCTCGCAGTTTGGCTTGCTTCTGGTGCTTGGGTTTGGTCCGATTTTCATTGCTGGTCTCGCCTTTGGCCCGACCGCACGGTATTTTGACGGATGGCTTTCAAGCATTCTCGGATTCACCTTGCTTGGTGCCGTCTCGTCTGCGGTTCTGACTGTGGTGTCCCAGGCTCAAGGAATTACATTTAATCAATCGATGAATCTTTTTGTAAGCATGGTTCTGATGGGGGTAACTGGATTTGTCTTCCTGTTATTCATGCTTGAGGTGCCGCGGTTGGTTTCTCAGTTAACCCAAGGGGCTGATGTAACAGGCGGCTTTGTGGGGATGGCTCAAGTCAAGGGCCTGTACTCGGCGCCTTGGTTTGGCGGGCGAGGCTCTGCCGTCAATCCATCGATCGCTGGACAGATTATGCAAAGAGGAAAGTAACCTGGGTTTATGCCTCAGTCGATTTTATAAATTTCGATAATAATAGATTCTGTGTGGGGGATAAAATATGCGAGCATTGAGGAACGTATTTATCATCGGATGCCTGTTTGTCGGTCACCTTTCCCATGCATTCGGTCAGCAAATTCTTGTGGAAGATATGGCAGCCGATGAGAATACTGCTCTGGCCAACCTTCAAAGAGACTCTATCGGACAAACAGCACACGCTGATGCAGAGAGTCAAATTGCGACGCTGACCAGCCCCCCCCTTGGTGGATTCGCTTCGGTAGCCATTAAAAATGGACTTCCTCTAGCCACAGCGCTTGCCTGTGTAGCAGCAGGCAGCGTGTTGAACGTCCAAGCCAACGCGATTGCGAATGGCGTCACTTCGCTGGCCGCTTGCATGGTGGCGTATCTGGGTGCGCAGGCTTCATTGGCTGCGCTTAACAGTACGATGCTGGAGGGCAAGCAGGCTGCGATAACCGCACAGCGCGACGTCGCGGCAGCAAAAATCGGAAGCGCCACGACCGTCACGCAGGCCGTGCAATCCGGTGATGCCGCGATATTGAATCAAGCGGACCAATCTAGCTTGAGCGGCGACTATTTGCGTGAATCCCTAAATCGCGATCAATGGGGGCGTAACTTGAAATGGGCCCTTGTCGGGTGGGCCGTTGGTCAGTTGACCCCGATTGTTCTTGGGAATTTCTAATTTTTAAAGAAGGCCATAATGCGAATTTTCGGCATGCTGATCTGTGTCGTACTACTGACATCCTGTTCAGGGCCCATTAAGCCTGCGCTACCGGACGGCTCCCAGCGTATCCCGGTTAACGCTCCATTGAATGTGCCTCCTGCTTCATGAGCAAACAAACAATGGGTCTCAAATCATCTGATGAAGTCTCGGCGAGCGACGACGCCTTCTATAGCGAGGCCCGCAACTGGGAGGCTTCACGTATTGAGGCGCTGGAACGAGGTGAAAGGCGCGCGTGGTGGGTCGCTATTGTGGCGGTGGTGATGGCGCTCATGGCCGTGGCGGCACTGGCGTTCCTCGCACCGCTCAAGCAAGCGGTGCCGTTCCTCGTCTACGTGGACCGCTTTAGTGGCGATACACAGGTGCGTGAGGCAATGGACGCACGTGTGCAATTCAGTGACGTCCTGGACAAGCACTGGCTGGTGCAATACGTCATGTCGCACGAGCGCTATCAGTGGGACCTTTTGCAGGCTGATTACGATCGCACGCTTGCGTGGAGCGATAAGGGGCCTGCGCGTGAATACAGCCAGCAGTTTGACGGTCCGCGTGCGATCTATAAGGTGCTCGGACGGACCCGCGAGAACGCTGTAAGGGTGGTATCCGTGAGCGTTGCGCCGCATCCAGCGGGCACGCCAGCCGTGGCCACCGTGCGATTCGTCAAGACCGTGCGCAATCTCGAAACAGGGGTCATAGAAGGAACCCCTGCACACGAGGTAGCCACCATCGGATACCTCTACCGCATTTCGCCTTTGACCACCGAAAAAGCACTCATTATGAACCCGCTGGGTTTTACCGTTACCGCTTATCGAGTCGATCCTGAGTTAGCAGACGTTGTTCCGCAGCCGTCAGCGCCCGGAGATTCGATAAACGCGAAGAGCGTCACTGGGACGCCATCAGGAGTTTCACAATGAGACTGACACGTAGGAGTCTCCAATGTAGCGCCGGTGTCGTGCTGGCGCTCGGTAGCCTTTCGACGTTTGCCGAAGACGCTCGGCTACGGACGGTGACCTATGACTCCGCCCGGGTGGTGCCAATCAACGTACAAGTGGGTTTCGCTGTACAGATTGTGCTTGGGGCCGATGAGCATATCGAGGCGGCTGGCAGCGGGCTCAATTCCCATTGCGAGGATTCAGCGGCCACATGGTGCGTGGTGGCGCGTAAGGGCGAACACAACATCTACATTAACGCGCACGCTGGCGCAGCTCCGACAAATCTGTTCGTACAAACGGATCGTCGTAACTACAGTTTCGACCTGAACCTCCTATCGGACGGCCGTGCTGCGCAGGTCAAGCGCGTTTATCGGGTTGCATTCGCCTATCCGGATGAGGCTGTCGCACGTCAGCAAGCACAGGCATCGGCTAGAGAAGCTGCGCTTCGCATCGCGCGGGAGGAGTCCACCCTAAAAGCTCGCCAGGACGCTGCGCCAGTGGCTCGGAACTGGAACTACACGATGCAAGCGCTGCCGGGTGGTGACGCGATCCAGCCCACCGCGATGTTCGATGATGGTCGCTTCACGTATCTGAAGTTTCCCAATAATCGCGAGATTCCGTCGGTGTACATGGTTTCGGAAGACGGGAGTGAGAGTCTTCTGCAGTGGCACGTCGAACGTGGCATGTTGGTTGTGCACCGCGTGGCGAAGCGGTTTGTATTGCGTGACGGTAACGCCGTCGTGGGTCTATGGAATGAAGCCTATGACTCGGATGGCGTGCCGCCAAGCGGTGGTGTAACGACGCCCGGGGTAGAACGCGTGTCGGTACCGGCGAGCTCCGGGATGCGCCCCGTTCTTAGCGCACCGCTTACTACGGCACCACAAGTGGCTTCTCCACAAGGTGCTGCGAATCCAGTACTCGGATCGACTCCGGGGAACACACCCACACGAGAGCAGTGGCAACAGTACACGAACGCCCTGCGAACGCAAATTTTGCTTGAACAAGCGAAGCGCCATGATGCCAACTGATTCTGGGCCGGAAGGTCGTAGCGTACCGAGCGTCAATGAACGTGGCCTGAAAAAGTCGCGCCTTGTGCAGTGGCTGATTGTGGTGCTGATCATGATCGTGGTGGGTGGCGGGGTCGCATGGCTGCTACATAGCTTGCGCCAGGCATGGCACGCTACGGCGACCCCGAGCGAGCCACCGGCAACGGCAACCCCGCGACCGCGACAGTTCGATTGGTCACAACTTGCGCCTCCCGCGCCCCCTGCGCCGCCCACACCGGCACCAGCATTGAATCCAAATCCAGCACCTGCCGCACAACCCGCTTCAGCACCGGCGGCCAGCGCGACGCCACCCGACAAAATGATGCTGACGTCGGCGGTGGAAAGAACCTCCACTGCGACAGTTGGCACGCCTGCAGCGGCTGCCACAGTGTCCGCATCGGCAGGGCAGGGCGACTCAGGCGGAGCGCTATCACCATTGTTGGGCAGTACCAAGACGGTACGAGCTCGGGCGAACTGGCTGGGCGATCGCAATTTCATCCTTGCCAAGGGAACGGCCTTTGATTGCGTACTGATTACCAAGCTGGTGTCGACGGTTTCCGGGATCGTCACCTGTACCGTGCCTCGGAACGTTTACTCGGACAACGGTAAGGTTCTACTGATTGAACGCGGTTCGACAGTCACGGGAGAGTACCGCTCAGATCAACTGCAGTTGGGGATGGAGCGGATCTTCGTCCTGTGGGACCGCATCAAGACGATCGATGGGGTTGTGATCACGCTTGACTCACCCGGGACAGGGCCACTCGGCGAGGGCGGTGTCGGCGGGTATGTCGATAACCACTGGGGGGAGCGCATCGGCGCAGCCGTGCTGCTCAGTCTTGTACAGGATGCTGTGGCCTACAAGACCGCGCAGGAAACCGCAACCAACGGGACCTCCGTTGTCATGTTGCCCAACACCACGCAACAGAGCCAGACGCTGGCGGGCAAGATTCTGGACAAGACGATCAATATCCCACCAACGTTGTCGCGTAACCAGGGCGATAAGGTCATGGTGATGGTGGCCCGCGATCTCGATTTCAGCAGTGTTTATGCGCTTCGAGCTCAATGATTCTGTCCTCTCGATAGCAGGAGCGCTCGCTGAAGACGCTTCGGTCGCGCAACTGCTCTCGCCGTTGATGCCGTTTCTTAGCCTGGCCGATGTGACAGAGGTCGTTTTGAACGAGCCGCGTGCCGTGTTTGTTGAGCAGGGTGGTGCTTGGCACCGGCACGTGGTCGAGGAACTCGATTACGAGCACTGTCTTTCGCTGGCAGTGGCGATTGCTGCGTATACGCATCAGGACATTTCACAAGAGCGGCCTTTGTTGTCCGCGACACTGCCTGGCGGACAACGCATCCAGGTGGTGATACCCCCGGCTTGTCCACCGAACCAGGTTTCTATTACCATTCGGCTCCCTTCTCGTCTGATCAAAACCCTGGAAGCCTTTGAGGAAGAGGGACTGTTTCAGAAGGTCATATGGCGTAGCCAGCCGTCCTATGTCCAAGGAAACGAGGCGCTTGCCGAGTTGGATCCGGTGGATCGAGAGCTGGTCGACGACTTGACGCATCGACGCTTCTGCGCTTTTTTTGATGGCGCTGTACGGGCGCGCAAGAACATCGCGATTGTCGGGGATACCGGCTCTGGCAAGACGACGTTTATGAAGACGCTATGTCAGAGCATCCCGCACGAGGATCGACTTGTTACCATTGAGGACGTACGTGAGATATTTCTGCCGCGTCACCCGAACTGTGTTCACCTGCTTTACAGCAAAGATGGACAGGGTTTAGCAAACGTTACGCCAGCCTCTCTTATCGCCTGCACGTTGCGCATGCGCCCGGATCGCGTCTTGCTCGCGGAGCTGCGCGGCGCCGAGGCGTTTGATTTCTTGAAATTGCTGACGACCGGCCATGCCGGCTCGCTCACGAGCTTCCATGCGAGGTCGTGTGCGCTTGCTATGGAGCGTTTTGTCTTAATGGCACGCGAGCATCCTCAGGCGAGCCGCACAGAGGACGAGACTCTTGGCCGCCTGCTGTACCTAGCTGTAGATGTTATTGCGCATTGTGTGCGCGAGGGCGGCCGCCGCTATCTCTCGGAGGTCTATTTCGACCCATTGCGCAAGCTTCAAGGTGTTTGATATCCAGTCTGTGATAGTAATCGACAAGAGCTTCGAGTGTCCGCGGATAGTGGTTGGGCTGAGCCATTGAGGCGTGCCGGGGTTCGTTAGTCGGCCCTGAACAATTCCCCCAGTCCTTGCAGGAAAAGGCTTTGCAGCCCAAAGGACGTTGCCGCAATTGCAGGAATCAAGCATATTGATGCGGCAATCCTGCAAATTTCGACGAGGCTTGGATGGGTCCGAAGGCGCCAGTCAGCGAGGGGGATTTGTTCCGGCATCCGCTGCGCGAGCAGATCAACCTGAAGCACCCGCTGGTGCGTCTGGCCGACCTGATCGACTGGGACCGGCTCGCCGCAGCGATGAGCGAGAGCTTCGTGTCCAAGCGTGGCCGCCCGGCCACCTCGCCGCGCCTGATCGCCGGCTTGCTGTATTTGCAGCACGCCTTCGACCTGTCCGATGAGGAGGTCGTCTGGCAATGGGTCGAGAACCCATACTGGCAGGTGTTCACGGGCGAGACGACCCTGCAGACCGAGTCGCCAATCGACCCGTCGAGCCTGACGCGCTGGCGTAAGCGTTTGGGTGAGGCCGGCGTGGAAGAGCTGCTGGCCGAGACGATCGAGGCAGCCAAACGCGCAAGCGTGATCAAGCCATCGAGCATCAAACGCGTGATCGTCGACACGACCGTCATGGAGAAGGCGATCGCGCATCCAACCGATTCGCGTCTGCTTGAGCGCTGCCGTGAGCATCTGGTGAAGGCAGCGGCACAGCACGGCTTGAAGCTGCGGCAGAACTACAACCGCGAAGCGCCGCGCCTGGCCGGCCAGATCGGCCGTTACGCACACGCCAAACAGTACAAGCGCATGAGGCGTGCGCTGCGCACCTTGCGCTCGCGGGTGGGGCGCGTGATGCGCGACGTCGAACGGCAGCTCGGCGCGGTGGCGATGCACAGCCGCACAGCGCTGGAAGAATTGATTGGCCGCGCCAAGCGGATTCTGTCGCAGAAGCAAAAGGACAAACACAAGCTCTACGCGCTGCACGCGCCGGAAGTCGAGTGCCTGGCCAAGGGCAAGGTGCGCAAGCCGTACGAGTTCGGAGTGAAGGTGTCAATCACGACGACGCACAAGGAGGGACTGGTGCTGGGCGCGCGCTCGATGCCGGGCAATCCGTACGACGGGCACACGCTGGCCGAGGCGCTGGAGCAGGCGGAGATTCTGAGCGGCGTAAGGCCACAGATCGCGGTTGTTGATCGCGGCTATCGGGGTGTGGAGGTCGAGGGCGTGAAGATCTACCACCCGGGCCTGCGGCGCGGCATCACGCGTGGCTTGCGCGCGATGATCCGGCGACGCAGCGCGATCGAGCCGGCCATCGGCCATATGAAGACCGATGGCAAGCTTGATCGGAACTGGCTCAAGGGCACCCTAGGTGATGCGATGCACGCAGTGTTGTGCGGCGCTGGCCACAACCTACGCATGATCCTCAGGAAGCTGCGGCTTCTTTACGCCCTTGTTCTTGCAGCCCTGTTGAGCCGCTGCGGCTCTGCCATGGCGATGGCATGAAGCCGAACAGCGGGAAGAACGAAATGTTCAGGGCTGACTCGTTACATTTGGAATCAGCCAAGGGATTCCACTAAATGAACCGGAAAGTAGCGCGATCGCGGCATGACGGCGTTTTTATCTGTATGAAATCTGATGTGGAGTTCGATCCCATTCAGGTGGATTAAAAGAATCTCCGTGTTTGCGAATGGTCAATGTGAAACGTTCGGCAAGGCAGATTTGTAATGAGCCGCGCCCATCAGTTTGAGAGAGTGGCAGGTATCATGTGGTCCTGCCCCGCGGTCTCCATAAAGCCGCGCTAGTATAGGCTCCGCACTGCACAATCGGTATGCCATTTGGTTGGTGCGATGGTTGTATGCTGATTCGGCGATAGAGCATCGCCAGTCGAACCCTTGCGAGGGATCGCTGTCCCAGCGAGAAATGCGGGTAAATCGCGTTGTTAGCCGAGGGGCGAAGGGACTTTGTTTCCGAACCTGGTTGAGAACAATTTATCCAAGCTGGGGTCCTCCCTTACCGGGTTCCGAGGGGTCCCGCCTCTGGAGCCCGGTTTTTCTTTCCGCGCGCAGTGTTCTTGGGTGCGGCTTCACATCTGAGGTAGGTGGTTTATTTGGCAGTGTAGTATTAGGCATTGCTAATTCCTAGTGCGTCAGTAAGAGCGGATGAAAAGCTGACTCACCGCAGTATGGTGGCTGGAAAATAGGGGCATCGCCGTATCAGCGGTATTTCAATTCGCGCCAACTACGCATGTGTCGTCGATAACGGTAACGCCTTCAATGGATCCATGGCAAGCTGCGTTGCAAAACGACGTCCGCGCGTTGCGGGCACTCTATGACCTGGGAATGGATCTGGGGGCGCCTGATGCGCTTGGGTACACACCTGCGCATCAGGCGGCGCGGGATGGCCATGTGGATATTCTCCGTGCTTTGCACGAGTTTGGCGGCACTGTGCGAGCGTCGCTGTACATGCCAACCGGTCCACATGGCTACACCCCTGCCTATGTTGCTGCAGAGGTGGGGCAGATCAGCGTTCTGCAATTTCTACATGAGCTTGGCGGTCCCGATCGGGACTCTCTGCACACTCCGTGCGGTCCGCACCAATTAACTCTCGCACATCTGGCTGCGCAAGTCGGTCAAACCGACGTTTTGCGCGTTCTCAGTCGATTCGGTGGCGCGGCGCGTGAATCCTTGCATGCCTATGCCGGACCATATGATTTCACTCCGGCACATGTGGCGGCATACGTTGGCCAAGTCGGAGTTTTACAAACGCTACATTCGTTTGGCGGAGCCGCCGGGGCAACGTTGTATGCGCCGGTTGGCCCAGAAGGTTACACTCCGGCGCACGTGGCAGCTCAAGCGGGGCAGGCTGGCGTGCTGCAAACGTTGTACAGCTTGGGCGGGGCCGCCCAAGCTTCGCTGCATGCGGGCACGGGTCCGCGCGGATTTACTCCCGCACACATTGCGGCACTCGGTGGGCAGGACGAAATCTTGCGCACGCTGTTTAGTTTTGGCGGGGCCATTCGTGCATCACTGTTTTCGGCAGCCAGTTCGTCTTAATGTCGGCCGTTACTTCAGAACGCGAATGGTAACTACTTTCCTATAACGTTGTTTTTCTTCTGTAGTGGGTTTACGGGGCTTCGGCATACCTGCAGGCCGTTCAGAAGTTCGCCAGTAACAACTTGTTCGTTGCTGAAAGCGCAGTCCACCGGTTTATATCCCAGGGGGAAATTGCGCGACGGCGTTGGCGCTGACCAAGGAGCGCGAATGTCCTGTTGGGCGAGTGTACTCATGGCGCTTTGGCAGGTTATCCATCTATCTGAAGTTTCAACTTCAGCGTACGCCCATTTCACGTACGGCTGGCGTACGCGATTAGGGGTTACTTAAGTCAGATGTTAGCGATTCTGAACTCAGTCGCAAGGAGCGAACATCTTCGCCAGGACTGCGATCAAGGCGCGTCGAGAACAACTTCGTACTCCAATGCAGTCGCCAGGTGTAGCAGTAATTAGATCGCGATGGCAGCGGTTCCAAGGATTGCCAACGGCCCCCTGCGGAGGCGGAGGCCGCCGCGCATGCTGGAAAAGTGGCAAAGGTGAGTTTGGATCCCGTTCCACGCTCGCAGGCGTCCCACTGGGAAGCGGTTTGCGCATCAGGAAGTGGTTCGGGGGATGATTCCTATGCGCACAAGTGTGATGTGCGTTGAGTTCACTGGATCCGGAATCTGGTAGGTCTCCCGTCCAAAGCGAGCTCCAAAATGATGTTCGTAGTATCTCGTGTTTTTCTCTTCCGCCCACAGGTGCAATGACCGATCTGCCAACAGTCCTTTGATGGCTGACTCGGCATGTCCCTGTCGCCTCGCAGACGGGTCGGTGACAACATCGGCAAGCCATCCTTCGCCAAATTGTCTGGTCAGCGTTTCGGGCGCGTCGAAGGGCACTCTCCATGCCATGCTGATGGGCCTTCCCGCTACCCTGACAACGGAACCCTTCGTGCAGCCTTCAGGCGAGGGGCTGTGGACCCGCGTAGAGAACTCTTTGTGTGCGTCTAACCAAGTTGCAAGTCGTGCGTCTTCGAACCCTAGTGCTTTATGAGCGACCGTTGCAGCCCAAAAAATGAAAGCGGTTTGGGCAAGCGGGGCAAGTCTATTGACGTCTGAGACGTTGCACTGGCAACCGGAAATTAAGGCGCTGGTAGCTGGTGTTTTGTTCGGGAGCATATTTGCCAACGCGGTGTTTCGAGCGTTGTGCTTAGTGTCCAATGCAGCTTTGGGTCTTCGGCGCCGGCAACAATGAGCGCCGATATCTTGTGGGAGAATGAGTTCCGTTTTCAAGCGTATAGCTCTGATGCGGTGGGCTATCCAACAGCTTAGAACGCCCCACGAAGATAAGCAGCCCCGGGGGGGGAGGTGCCTTACCAAAGGTGCTCGGCCCACGTCCCGATGTTCGCGCTAGCGAAGAGCGATGTGAAACAGTCTGAGGGTATCCGCTCAGGTCCATCGGATAGCTTACGCATCACCATGCGACCGAGTCGGCGACTGGGGGCATCAAAAGACGAAGCGAACTTCTTCGGTTACATCGAGATGGTCCGGGCGCGATTGGTTGTTAGCGCCGATGTAAAACGGACCCACGGCTCAAGACCCATAAGCGATCATAGACCTGTATCACTAGACATCGATCAGAGATGCGCCATATTTTTTGTGATTAGCGCTTCTATTACGATAAGTATTCTTATCGCAATAGCAACGTCGCAGCGCTAAACTACCTTCTATGAAAACGCGTCTGCTTTCCGTCGATCCGTTGGTAGGGAGCCCGTCTGGCTTTCCCGATGCTGCCGCACTGGCAGCGCTGCGAGCCTGGCATGCTGGTTTGTCCACCCGTGACGCTGTCGAGCACTACCTGGGCGACCGACTGTCGCGGGGGCAATCCTCACGCGGCGAGCTCAGCCGCATCCGGCGTCAACTCGCGGCGTTTGCACGCCGGCGGCAGCGCGAAGACTTGGCGGTGCTGTTCGAGATTCCAGCGGCCGAACGCGCCAAACAGGGCAGGGCAGCCGACCAGGCCATCGAGCTGCTTCGTGCGTATTTCAAGCCATCGTGGACGGCCATTTCAGATGAGCGTAGACGGTGTTTCAAGGCAACGTGGACGCCGTTTCAAAGCATCGTAGA
>NZ_CATZBU010000026.1:0-27533 GCF_958405935.1 Ralstonia psammae | reverse complement strand
TTTCCATGATCTTGTCCGCCGTTGCGCGATCCCCCGCGCGAAGCGCCTTGATGATGTCGCGCAGGCTGCCGGAAGCCGCTTCGCGCTTGGTAGCGACGTCCTTGGCCAGGCGCTCCTCTTCGTCGTCGCGCGGCAGGGCCTGGTATTTCTTCCAGGCCTCATCCGAGCGGACGATCAGTTCTTCTGTGCGATCGAGCAACTGCATCGCACCCTTGTCTTCCGGATACAGCATCGCCTTGTCGAGCGCGGTGCGGGCACGCGTCAGGCTCAGGTCGGATTCACCCAGCGAAAGCGCAGACGGAAACTGGTTGGTGAAGGTCTGTTCGTGCGCGCGGTTGGCATCGCGCAGCCCGAGCAGGCCAGCCACGCCAATCAGCAGGGCCAGCAGGAAGAGAACAGAAACCGAAAGCACCAGGCGGGTGCGGATGTTCAGGCGAACGGACATGGGCGCGGCAAGAGTGGCGTGCGCGGCTCTTCACGCGGGCGCGACCATCGCGCCGGGCGGCCGGCTACTTCCACACTAACGGTCACCGTACGGCGGAACTTGAGGACGCAGTGGCGGATACATCACCAGTCGTGGTCGGGCCTGCCTCCCTGGTTCGTAGCGGCAGACCCTGCCTATCAACGCCGCGCGCTTGGCGGTAGTCCTCCGCAAACTCGGCCCATTGCCTGAGCGACACCTTGCGGCCGTGCGCCGCGAGTTTCAGCGCCGATTTGCGCCACGCCGTGCCAGCCGCATAGTCCTGCACCTGTTCCACGAGATCGGTTCCATGCCGGCCGCAGCCGCGCAGATGGCACCAGGCGGCCACACGGGCCATGGTCTGCAGTGCGTCGTCCAGTTTGGCGACCACGTTCTTGCCGGAGCCCAGTGCGACACGGTCCGCCGTTGGCTGTAGGCTTTTGACGACGTACGACTTCGGCTTCTCGCCCTTGGCCCCGTACACGACGCCACGCAGCAGCGCCGGCGAGATCGCCTGCGACAGGCGCTGGATGTCGACCACGCGCCCGGCCTCGCTATGCCACGGTGCCACGCTGCACGCGCTGCCTAGCGTATCCGCCCAGACGCTCGGAATGGAAAGCTTGATGTCGATCAGGCGCAGCGTGGCGGGATCGCTTTCGGGGCGTGCAAGCACGGAATAGCGCTCCAGGCCCAGGCTGCCGGTGCCGGCAATGCGCCGTGCCACATCGATGGCGATAAAGCGTTGGGCGCGCCCGCTGCCATTGCCATTGCCCTGCTCCCCATAGGCTTGCAGGATGCGGCGCGCGCGGCGGGCCTCGTCCTTGCTTGCCCGCAAGGTGCGGCGGCCGTCGATCCGCAGGTGGATCTGGTTGCCCTCGCGCACGGTGCGCTGGGCGAGGTATGCCGCACGGTTGCGCTTGCGCAGGCCGCGAAGCAAGTCGAGCACGATGCCGGTGGCGGTGGCACGCTCGACCCAGCGCGGCTTGCCATCCACCAGTGCCGCGGCGTACGTGTCGAGAAAGCGGCGGCACAGGTTATTGGCATCTTCGTCGGCGAGCTTCCAGCTGTATGAGGCGACTTGCAGGCTCGAGAGCACGCGTACGAGGTCGACCGTAAACGGCGCGGCCAGGGCCTCGTCAAAGTCGTTCATGTCGAAGTAGACCAGGCCGTTGTCGCCCTTGAAGCTGCCGAAGTTTTCAAGGTGGAGGTCGCCGCAGACCAGCGTGCGCGGCGCGTCGTGCAGCAGGGCAGCATCGGCCAGCGATGCCGCGTACAGGTTGTTGGTGCCGCGAAAGAACGAAAACGGATCGGCGGCGATGGCATCCAGCTTTCGGGTGAGTCTTTCCGGATCACGCCCGGCGTTGTATTCAAGAAGGATGCGGGTGCTGTCGTGCATGGTCACGGCCTCGTTGAAGTGCTTGGAGTGGAGTGCAATGCCCTCGAAGATCGAAGATTACGCGTTGATTGGCGATTGCGAAACCGCGGCATTGGTGGCGCGAGACGGCTCCATCGATTGGCTGTGCTGGCCGCGGTTCGATTCAGGCGCCTGTTTTGCCGCGCTGCTCGGTACGCCAGACCATGGCCGATGGCGCATCGCCCCACAAGGCGACGTGCGTGCCACACGCCGCCGCTACCTGCCCGGCACGCTCGTGTTGGAAACCGTGTTCGAGACCGAAACGGGCAGCATCAGCGTGACCGACCTGATGGCACCACGCCTGGCCGGCACGGCAACGCCGCGCGACGATACCTCCCACCTCATCCGAATCGTGCGCGGGCTCTCAGGCACGGTGGCCGTGCGCATGGACCTGACGCTGCGCTTTGACTACGGTGCCTCGGTGCCGTGGGTCAGCCGCGTGTCGGAAGTCACGGGCGCGGCAGCCGACGGCCCCTGCAACATGCCTGGCTGCGCGCTGCGCGCCATCGCCGGGCCCAACATGGTGACGCTGCGCACGCCCGCGCCTATTCGAGGCGAGAACCTCTCTACGGTGGCGGATTTTTCCGTGAGCGAAGGCGAGGCGATGCCCTTTGTGCTCACGTATTCGCCATCGCACCTGCCCTTGCCCGAGTCCGTCGACGCGCTGGAAGTGCAGGTCGACGTTGAAACGCGCTGGCGCGCGTGGTCCGGCCGCTGCCAGGGCGCGGGGCAATGGTCAGAATCCGTCGCACGCTCGCTCATCACACTCAAGGCGCTGACGTATCACCGCACGGGGGGCGTCGTGGCCGCACCGACAACGTCGCTGCCCGAACAGCTTGGCGGTGTGCGCAACTGGGACTACCGCTATTGCTGGCTGCGCGACGCCACCCTCACGCTGCTCGCGCTCATGAACGCGGGCTACTACACCGAGGCACGCTCGTGGCGCGCATGGCTCGAGCGCGCGATTGCCGGCAGCCCCGCACAGATTCAGATCATGTACGGCATTGCCGGCGAACGCCGGCTGGGCGAGTGGACCATCCCCTGGCTGCCCGGCTATGAAGGAGCGCAACCGGTACGCGTCGGCAACGCGGCTGCGATGCAACTCCAGCTCGATGTGTATGGCGAGCTGATGGACGCCCTCTTCATCGCCCGCAAAGGCGGCCTGGACGGTGACGAAGCCTCCTGGAGCCTGCAGGTCGCGCTGATGACGCACCTGGAGAGCATCTGGCAGACGCCAGACGAAGGCATCTGGGAAGTCCGTGGCCCCCCGCGCCATTTCACGCACTCCAAGGTCATGGCATGGGTGGCGTTCGACCGCGCCGTCAAAACCATCGAGCAATTCCACGTAGACGGCCCCATAGAGCGCTGGCGCGCCGTGCGAGACCGCATCCATGCGGAGGTGTGCGCCCACGGCTACAACGCCACGCGCGGCTGCTTCGTGCAGAGCTACGGCGGCGCCGAACTGGACGCCGCGCTCTTGATGCTGCCGCTCGTGGGTTTTCTGCCGGCCGCCGACCCGCGCATCCATGGCACGGTCAAGGCCATCGAAGAAGACCTGCTCGTAGGTGGCCTCGTGCGCCGTTACCGCACCGAAGCCGTGACCGACGGCCTGCCCGATGGCGAAGGTGTATTCCTCGCCTGCAGCTTCTGGTATGTCGACAACCTCGTCATGCAAGGCCGCCAGGACGAAGCCCGCGCGCTCTTCACCAAGCTGCTGACGCTGCGCAACGACGTGGGCCTGCTGTCGGAGGAATACGACCCCCACGCGCAACGGCTGGTGGGCAACTTCCCACAGGCGTTCTCGCATATCGCGCTGGTGAATTCAGCGCTGGCGCTGTCTGCCGCGGCCGATCACGTCAGCCAGCGCACGGGTGGCCAAGCTCGCCACTGATACCCCGCCGAAGCCGGTAAAATAGCGGCCATGACCGAATCGACCGCATTCAGCCCCATGTCCGACGACGCAACCAGTGCTTCCGACAGCACCCTGCTGGGCCGCCCCGACAGCCCCTGCATCGGCATCTGCTCGACGCTTTTCGACGAGGTCTGCCAAGGCTGCGGGCGCACGCAGCTGGAGGTCAGCAATTGGGTGTTCATGGCGGACGAAGAGCGCAACGCGGTCTGGACGCGCATCCTGGCCGAAGGCACCGCACAGGGCTACAACCCCGATGGCAGCCGAAAGTAAGCACCGCGCGTCACACGCAAAAAACCCGGCCGAAGCCGGGTTTTTCATTGGTGCTGCGTGCCGAGCCGATCAGGCCGTCTGCGCAGGATTGAGCTGCATCGCCTTGTACTCCAGGAACTCCTCCAGCCCGTACTTGCCGTTCTCGCGCCCGTTGCCAGATTGCTTGTAGCCGCCAAACGGCGCCTGCATGTTGAAGGGGCCGCCGTTGATGTTGACCTGGCCCGTGCGGATGCGCCGCGCCACGCGAATCGCCCGCGCCTCGTCGCCCGACCACACGCCGCCGCCCAGGCCGTAGATGCTGTCGTTGGCAATGCGGATGGCCTCTTCCTCATCGTCGTAGCAGATCACGGTGAGCACGGGCCCGAAGATTTCTTCGCGCGCCACGGTGTCGGTGGTCTTGACGTTGCCGAGCACTGTCGGTTTGACGAAGAAGCCGGTGGACAGCCCTTCCGGCGTGTCCGCCCCGCCGGTAATGAGTTCCGCGCCCTCCTCCAGCCCCTTGCGGATGTAGCCCAGCACGCGGTCGCGCTGCACGGCGGAGATGAGCGGCCCCAGGCGCGTGGTTTCCTGCGCCGGATCGCCCGGCACGTAGCCCGCGGCAAACTGTGCGGCCAGGGCCTTCACCTCTTCATATTTAGCGCGCGGTACCAGCATGCGCGTATGCGCCGAGCACGTCTGCCCCGAGTTCAGGAAACACGCCGACAGCGTGCCCTTTACCGCCGCCGAAAGATCGGCATCGTCCAGGATCACCGACGCCGATTTGCCGCCCAGTTCCAGCGCCACGCGCTTGACCGACTGCGCTGCCAGTTCGGCCACGCGCTTGCCCGCACGCGTGGAGCCCGTAAACGACACCATGTCGACGTCCGGGTCGCTTGCCAGCACCTCGCCCACCACCGGACCATAGCCGGTGACAAGGTTGAACACGCCCGGCGGCAGGCCCGCTTCTTCAATGACTTCCGCCAGCACGAACGCGTTGAGCGGCGCCACTTCCGACGGCTTGAGCACCACCGTGCAACCGGCCGCCAGCGCGGGCGCAACCTTCAGCGTGATCTGGTTGAGCGGGTAGTTCCACGGCGTGATGGCGCCCACCACGCCCACCGGCTCGCGCACCACCAGCGAGTTGCCGACGTGCTCTTCAAATTCAAACGTGCCGAGCAGCTTGGCAAAATTGCCCCAGTTATAGACCGGGCCGCCCACCTGGATGGCACGCGCGAGCTTGATGGGCATGCCCACTTCGCCCGCAATCAACTGCGCCAGTTCTTCGCTGCGGGCATGCAGGCCGTCGGCAATCTTCTGGATGTATTCGGCGCGCTTGGCCACGGGCGTGGCAGCCCAGCCATCAAACGCGGCGCGGGCCGCGGCCACGGCGGCTTCCGCGTCGGCCGCGCTGCCTTCGGGAATGGTTCCCATCACCGCTTCCGTGGCCGAATGAATCACTTCAATGACGCCCTTGCCCTGCGGCGCCACCCACTTGCCATTGATGAAAAGCTTGTCGCGTTGCTGCATCGTTGGTCGTCTCGCTCTGGTGGATGCGCGGTTTGCGCGTTGTGCTATCCGGGTTGCGACTGAGGCCCACGTCGCGCCCGGGCGGTTATGATCCGTCTATTGTAGAGCCAGCACAGCGCGCACTGCAGACGCGCCGGCCGAGGGAGACAAGCATGACCACCAGCATCTATCAGAAGACCGAAAAAGGTCATGACGAGATCCGCACCCGCGCGCACCATCTGGACCAGCGGCACCGCGCGGTGCTCCTGATGATCAACGGCGAGAAAACCTGCGACGACATCCTCCTGCAGCTTCAGCCGCTGGGGATGACGCAAGCGGTGTTCGATGAGCTGGAGCACGGCGGGTATATCTGCCCGCACGTGCCTGGCGCCACGACGGTAAAGGGGGCACCGGCCGCTACGCCTGCGTCTGCGCCAACGGCCACGGCCCCCGCCCCGTCAGCCGCTTCAAAGGAGCCGGCGGCCGAGGGCTATCAACGCCTCTACCGCTTCTATACCGAAACCATCAGCCGCTATCTCGGCCTGCGCGGGTATCTACTCGAGATGAAGGTGGAGAAAGCCAGCAACGTGGCGGAACTCGTTGCCCTGCGAGACACGCTCAAGGCCGCGCTCAGCAAAACGCGCGGTGAGCCCGACACCAGCAATGTGATCGCCCAGTTGGATCTCCTGATCGACGAGGCAACAAGCTGACTGGAACGTCTCCTGGACTCCAAGAAAGGCGGTCGCGTAAGCCGCCTTTTTTGTTGAGTGCCGTTGGAGGCGCATATTCCTCTGATATTCACTCGCAGACCCCGCACGATGCTGAGGCCACCGGGGTCGTGGAATGGGAAAACTTCATTACTATGGCGAATCCCATTCCCATGCTTCATGGCAAAGGACCGCCCGTGCCCATCGATATCCGAGCCCTTCGTTACTTCGTCGAAACCGCGCGGCTGCAGAGCTTCACGCAGGCGGCGAGTTCACTCTCGGTGACACAGTCCACCATCAGCAAGATGGTGCGTCAGCTGGAAAACGAGGTCGGCCAGCCGCTGCTGATCCGCGAAGGCAGGCAGGTGCGGCTCACCGACGTGGGCCGGGTCGTGTATGCACGCAGCCAGGAAACGCTCGGCGTGGTGCACAGGCTGACGCTTGAAGTCGCCGACCTGTCTTCGCTGGGGCGCGGCGAACTCACGGTCGGTATCCCGCCGATGGTGAACCTGTTCTTCTCGCCCGTCGTGAGCGCATTTCGCCAGCGTTATCCCAATCTGGCGCTGAACTTGGCCGAGTACGGCGGCAAGACGGTGGAACAGCAGGTGGCCAACGGCGAACTGGAGGTGGGCGCCACCGTACTGCCCGGCGACAGCGGCCTCGAACTCGCTACGCGGCAGTTTGCAAAGTATCCGATCTGGGTGGTGGGACCGCGCAAAGCGAAATGGGCCAAGGGCAAGACCGTCACCCTCACGGCACTGCGGGACGAACCGCTGCTGTTGCTCGCCGAGGATTTCTCCCTCACGCGCAAGCTGCGACAGGCCTTTCTCGAAGCCCGCATCGAGCCGCACATTGCCGCACAGAGCGGCCACTGGGAGTTCCTCACCTCGATGGCGGCGGCGGGACTGGGCACGACCTTCCTGCCACAGCCGCTGGTGGCCAACCTTGCGAACCGCGACAAGCTTGCCGTGGCCCGCCTGACGGCTCCCAACATGGATTGGGCGCTCGCGCACCTGTGGTCGCCGGGGCGCTACCTATCGCACGCCGCTCGCGCGTGGCTCGCGACGTGCCAGGAAGTGCTGGGCGCCTGAGCCGCGGCGCCCGCGCCTAAGCGCTGAGGGCGGGTTCCGGAAGCTCGATTTCACCGGTGAACCCGGCCGGCGCCATCGAACCCTGATCGCGGAAGCGGACGTGCCAAGCCAGCGCCTCTTCCAGCAGGTGGGGGGTATGCCCGCCGCGTCGCTGCGCGCGTACAACATAGTCGCGCAGCAGCTCGCGGTAGCGAGGATCGGCGCAGTTGCCGATGATCTGCACAGCACGCTCGCGCGGCGCCAGCCCCCGCAGGTCGGCCAACCCGTGTTCGGTGACGATGATGTCGACGTCGTGCTCGGTGTGGTCCACGTGCGAGACCATCGGGACGATGCTCGAGATGTCGCCGTCCTTGGCCAATGACTTGGTCACGAAGACCGACAGATGCGCGTTGCGCGCGAAGTCGCCCGAGCCGCCGATGCCGTTCATCATGTGCGTCCCGCCCACGTGCGTCGAGTTCACGTTGCCGTAGATATCGCATTCCAGCGCGGTATTGATGGTGATCAGCCCCAGCCGGCGGATCACTTCCGGGTGGTTGCTGATCTCCTGCGGCCGCAGAATCACACGTGCCTTGTAGCGTTCAAGTTCCGTCAGGAACCGTTTGTAGACCGGTCGTGACAGCGTGATCGACGAAGCCGAGGCAAACACCAGCTTGCCCGAGTCGAGCAAATCGATGGAACTGTCCTGCAAGACCTCCGAATACATCTTGAGATCGTGGAACGGCGAGTCGATAAAACCATGCAGGACCGCGTTGGAGATCGTCCCGATACCCGCCTGCAGCGGCTGCAGCGTGGGCGAAAGACGGCCTGTGCGCACCTCGCGCGCCAGAAACGCGTTCAGATGCCCGGCGATGGCGCTGGTCTCGGCATCGGGCGGCAACACGTTGGACGGGCTGTCGTCCTGCCCCGTGATGACGATGGCAGCGATCTTGCGCGGATCAATCGGGATGGCCGGCAGGCCGATGCGCTGCTCCGCGGCAATGAGCGGAATCGGCTGGCGATAGGGTCGCTGCACCGGAAAGAAGATATCGTGCAGCCCTTCCAAATTGGCGGGCATGTTCAGGTTGATCTCGACAATCACCTGTTTCGCCAGTACCGCGAAACTCGCGGAGTTGCCCACCGACGTGGTCGGCACGATGCCGCCGTTCTCGGTGATAGCCGTGGCTTCGACAACCGCCACATCCAGCGGCGAAATTTGCCGCGAACGCAGTTGCTCGACGGTTTCAGACAGGTGCTGGTCAATGAACATGACCTCCCCTGCGTTGATCTTGCGCCGCAGGGTGGCATCGGCCTGGAATGGCAGGCGACGGGCAATCACGTCGGCTTCGGCCAACACCTTGTCGATGTCGTTGCCCAGCGAGGCGCCGGTCATCAGGGTAATGCGCAGCGGCTCGTGCGCGGCACGCCGGGCCACGGCAAACGGAACGGCCTTGCAGTCGCCGGCACGGGTGAAACCGCTCATGCCGACCGTCATGCCATCGCGGATCAGGGCCGCGGCCTCGTCCGCCGACACCACTTTGTCCAGCAGGGATTGCAAGCGAATGCGGCCGCCAATATCGGGGGTCATCTCGTCTCCTTGGTACTTCGCCGGGCCTGCGTTTTGGCGCTTCTTGGTGAGATGCGCGACGCCTCGTACGCAGCTTTCGGCCTGCTCACTGTGATATGCAACCCCAGTGTAGCGACACCAATGGATTCCGATGGCGATAAAAAATCATGGAATCAAGTCGGTTTTTTCATAGATGTGCCGGCGTGCGTGTCCTTGCGTCGAATTCCAGATCAAACAAAAAGGGCCGCACATCTGCGGCCCCGCTCGCTGTGCCTATCAGCCCCGGCATGACGGGGGCTGAAATCAGGGCTCCGGAAAGCGCGTTAGCTTGGAGGCGTTCTTCGGCGCTGGGTATTGCGCCACGTTCATCTCCATGGCGAGAAACGTGTAATAGCCGCAGATGCCGGTCATGTCCACGATCCCTTTGTTGCCAAACCGCTTTTCCGCCCGGGTGTAGGTCTCGTTGGCCACGCGCTTGTTGCGGATCAGTTCGGTCGCGAAGTCATAGACGATCTCCTCGTCCTCACTCATGCCAGTGGGGCGGCGGCCATCGGCAATCGCAGCCGCAATACTGGGTTTGATACCGGCCTTCAAAGCGATCGGATAGTGGACGTACCATTCGTAGTCCTGACTCCACTCGCGCGCAGTGACGAGGATGACCAGTTCGCTCAGCGTGTTGCCAATGGCCGAGTGGTATCGCAGATAGTCGCCCATGGCACGGGCTTGGCTCATCACCTCCGGGCTGTGCATCAGTGGCTCGAACGGCCCGAAAACGGGCACCTTGCGCGCAGCCTGAAAGTCTTGCGCCGCCTTGGCCTGTTCGGCGTCGTATTTGTCGGGAGGAATCGTCGGCAAACGGTCCGCTGCGTGGGCAGACGTCATCAGCACGAGTGCAGCCGTCGATAGGAACGTCAGTACGTTTTTCAACGTGAGTCTCCTCATATGTTTTGATTGTTTTTTCTGGCGCTGAACGCAGCGGCTAGACGTCACCCACGGCGCTCGGCCAAGGCATTCTGAAATCGGGAAGGAGCACTGTCAACGCGGCCGTGGCGAACAGTGCGTGGGCGGCCGATCGGGATCGACACCGCGGATTTGTCTTGCGCTGAATACCAAAAAAACAAAGGGCCGCACATCGGCGGCCCCTTGGTTACGGCGGAGGATCGGCGCTCAGATTTCGACGCCCTGACTCTGCAGGTACTCATCGTACGTGCCGAGGTAGTCGGTGAGCGTACCGTCCGGGCGCACTTCGATCACGCGCGTGGCCAGGCCGCTGACGAACTCGCGGTCGTGCGACACGAAGATCAGCGTGCCTTCGAACTTGTCGAGCGCGATCTGCAGCGACTCGATCGATTCCATGTCCATGTGGTTGGTCGGCTCGTCCAGCGCCAGCACGTTGTGGCGGCCGAGCATGAGCTTGCCCCAGATCATGCGGCCCTTCTCGCCACCGGATAGCACCTTGACGTTCTTCTTGATGTCGTCGGCCGAAAACAGCAGGCGGCCCATCGTGCCGCGCAGCGATTGGTCGTCATCACCGGCCTGCGTCCACTGGCTCATCCAGTCCATCAGGTCACGGTCTTCGGGGAATTCCTCGTAGGTGTCCTGCGGCATGTAGCCCACGTTGGCATGCTCGGCCCACTTGACGGTGCCGCCGTCGACCTCGATCCCGCGCTGCACGCCCGTCTTGACGGCGCCGTTCAGCAGGCAGCGCAGCAGCGTGGTCTTGCCCGCGCCGTTCTCCCCGATGATGGCGATCCGCTCGCCCGCACGCACGGCCATGGTCAGGCCGTCGAAAATCTTGCGGTCGTACGTCTTGCGCGCGTTCTCGGTTTCCACTGCCAGGTTGTGCAGCTTCTTCTCGAACTCGAAGCGGATGAACGGGTTCTGGCGCGACGACGGCTTGATGTCTTCCACCTTGATCTTGTCGATCATCTTCAGGCGTGACGTGGCCTGGCGTGCCTTGGACTTGTTGGCCGAGAAACGGCGCACGAAGTCCTGCAGGTCGGAGATGCGCTCCTTGGCCCGCGCGTTGGCGGCCTGCAGGCGTTCGCGCGCCTGGATGGAGGCCTCCATGTAGTCGTCGTAGTTGCCCGGGTAGACCTTGAGCGTGCCGTAGTCCATATCGGCCATGTGCGTGCAGACCGAGTTCAGGAAGTGGCGATCGTGGGAAATGATGATCATGGTGGAATTGCGCTCGTTGAGCACCGATTCCAGCCAGCGGATCGTGTTGATGTCGAGGTTGTTGGTCGGCTCGTCCAGCAGCAGCACGTCCGGGTTCGAGAACAGCGCCTGTGCCAACAGCACGCGCAGCTTCCAGCCCGGCGCAACGTTGCTCATGGTGCCGTTGTGCTGGTCGGTCGGAATGCCGACGCCCATCAGCAGTTCACCCGCACGCGCCTCGGCGGTGTAGCCGTCGTATTCGGCGTACTTGGCCTCCAGGTCGGCGGCCTTCATGTAGTCGTCGTCGGTCGCTTCCGGGTTTGCGTAGATGGCGTCACGCTCCTGCGCGGCGGCCCACATTTCGGTGTGGCCCATCATCACCACATCCAGCACGCGCATGTCTTCGTAGGCGAACTGGTCCTGGCGCAGCTTGCCCAGGCGCACGCCCGGTTCCAGCATCACGTTGCCCGAACTCGGCTCCAGATCGCCGCCCAGGATCTTCATGAAGGTCGACTTGCCGCAACCGTTGGCGCCGATCAGGCCATAGCGATTGCCCTCGCCAAACTTGACCGAGATGTTCTCGAACAAGGGCTTGGGCCCGAACTGCATGGTGATGTTGGCGGTGGAAAGCACGTGGAAACCTTGATTTGGAAAGCGGTGATCTGGCGCGGCAAGCACTTGCCGAATGCCATTTGGAGAACCTGAGATTTTACCACCCGGACGTGACCCGGATGGCCGGAAGGCTTATGCCTTGAGCGTCGGGTACCCCGAAAAGTGCAGCGTAAAGCCCGTGGCGTCGACATCCAGTTCGGCCTGTGCGCCAATCGGCAGGGTCGCCTTGGTCGGGCAATGGCCGAACGGCAAGCCGGTGATGACCGGAATCGACAGGCGTTGGGCCAGGTAATCGCGCATGGTGTCGAAATCGTAGCCGGCGTCGTACGGTGTCGTGCGATACCCCGAGAAATCGCCCAGCACGAGCGCCTGCTGGGCATCAAGCACGCCCGCTTGCTGCAATTGCAGCAGCATGCGCTCGACGCGGTAAGGATGCTCGTTGATGTCCTCAACGAACAGGATGCCGTCGCGGATATCCGGTAGATACGGCGTGCCGATCAGGCTGCACAGCATGGCCAGATTGCCGCCCCACAGCGTGCCGGCATAGTGGCCCTGCCGTGCACAGACACCAGGTTGCGGTACATCCACGCGCAACGCATAGGTCGGATGACGCAGAATGCCCCAGAAGTGCTCGGCCATGAACGGGTCGACCTTCTCCAGCCCGAAGTCCGAACACACGTGAGGGCCGGCAAACGTCACACCGCCCGTGGCCGCCAGGTACGCCAGCGAAAACACGGTGAAATCGCTGTGGCCCACGATGATGGCGTCGGTCGCCTGCGCGCGGCGGCCGATGTCGATGAAGTCGATATGGTCCAGCAAGCGCGTGAGGCCATACCCCCCGCGGATGGCCATGGCGATTTCCTGACCGCTGCCCGTGCCGATCTGGTTCAGGTCAGCCAGCCGCGCGAGTTCGCCGCCGGCAAAACGCTGATGCTGCCGGCTCAGACACTCGCGGTTGACGATCGTGCAGCCCTGCGCTTCCAACGCCGCCACACCGCGCTCGGCGATGGCCGGATCGTTCGGATAGCCGGAAGGCGCGATCAGGCGGACAGTGGTCATGTGGCAGATTCGTCAGAGTGGGTGGAGGCCAAGCGCGCCGCACGTTGGCTGGCCCGGCGCTCGGCAAAGAAGGCGCGCAGCATGTCGCCGCATTCCTGTGCGAGCACACTGCCTGTGATGGCGGTCTGGTGGTTCAGCCGCGTCTCGGCAAACAGGTCGAGGATGCTGCCTGCGGCGCCCGTCTTGGGATCCGGCGCACCGTAGACGACACGCGCCACACGGGCGTGCAGCATGGCGCCGGCGCACATCACGCACGGCTCCAGCGTCACGAAGACTTCGCAGTCGGGCAGGCGGTAGTTGCCGAGCTTTTCGGCGGCCTGGCGCAGGGCGCGCATCTCCGCATGCGCAGACGGATCATGTGTGCCAATCGGGGCGTTGTAGCCGACGCCGACGATCTCGTTGCCCCGCACGACCACGGCACCCACCGGCACCTCGCCCTGCCCCCACGCGAACTTGGCCTGCACGAGCGCCTGCTGCATCCAGTAGCCGTCGCGCTCTTGGGCGGACATGCCTGCAGGCGGCGTAAGGACGTGGGGCGTGGTCATGCGTGTCGGCTTTATCCGATCAATCCTGCTCGTGCGGGCGCGCGAGCTTCACGTCGGCCCAGCAATTCGGGGTTTCGTACAGCACCAGCTTGGACAGGCGCAGATGATGCCCGAACGTATTGCGGAATACCGGCTCGAGAATGTCGAACGCGACCTGCGCGAGGTTTTCGACGGTGGGCACGTCGTTCAGCACGACGGTCTTGTGACCGCCTTCCATGCTGCCCAGGAATTCCACGAGCTTCGTGTCGCCGCGATAGACGAGGAAGGCGTGATCCCAAAGGTCGACGAGATGCTTGTTGGCAAGCTGCTTGACGTCGCCGAAGTCAAGGATCATGCCGTCATCGGCGGCTTTATCGTTGTGCAGGACTTCGCCAGTGAGGGTCAGCTCAAGCTGATAACGATGCCCGTGCAGATTGCGGCATTGGCCTGCATGGCCCGGGATGCGGTGGCCGGCGTCGAATTCGAGCCGGCGCGTGATAGAAACGGTCTTGGTCATGGAGCAAGGTGGCGGCAGCAGGCGCCGCGAAACGGCTGGAACGACTGGGATAAGGTGCTGCGGCCCGCCTTAGCGGATGCCCAGCATCTTATGGGTTTGCAGCGACAGGCGCCAGCGCGGCCGATGCTGGCACAGCGCAACGGCGAGCACCGTATTCTGCCGGGCAAGCGGGCCGTCCATGGCCTGCAGGAAGAAATGCTGGAAATCCAGCCGTTCATATGCGTCGAGGTCCTGCCCGTCTTGGGGGATCACCACCTTCAGTTCGTCACCACGCGTGACGACGAGTTCGGAACCCATCTTCGGGCTGACGCACACCCAGTCGATGCCTTCAGGCACGGCGATGGTGCCGTTGGTCTCGATGGCGATTTCGAAGCCGCGTGCGTGCAGTGCGTCGATCAGCGGCCTGTCGAGTTGCAGCAGCGGCTCGCCGCCGGTACAGATGACGAGCGGCTTGCCGCCCGTAGCGTCGGCCGGCCATTCGGCGGCAACGGTATCGGCGAGTGCGTCGGCAGTGGTGTATTTGCCGCCTTGCGTACCGTCCGTGCCGACAAAATCGGTGTCACAGAACTGGCAGACGGCGGTGGCGCGATCAGCTTCGCGCCCACTCCAGAGGTTGCAGCCGGCAAAGCGGCAGAAGACAGCTGCGCGGCCGGTGTTAGCACCTTCGCCTTGCAGCGTGTAGAAGATTTCCTTGACGGCGTAAGTCATGTCTGAACGGTGGCATTCACAGGAGAACGACGCAAAAACGACGTAATTCCCGCGCAAACCGTACCAGTGCCCGCTAGTGATTAACCCGATATTGTTTCACAAATCGGGCGCTTGCGTCGCCCTACCCGCAGAAGGACGCCAGCGTCACAAAGGAAAATGCGCCCTCTGGCGACAACCATGCCGCGAAGATCAGGGTGGCGCCCGCCACCCCCAGCGCCCACGCCATCCACCGTGTGAGTCGCCCGTTCATGCGGGTTGCGCGACCGGCATGCGCGCGAGTTGGCGATCATCGATCGGCCAGTGCAGCAGCGCAGCCACCACGCCGAGCGCCATCGCGCCCAACCAGATTGCGTCGTAGGAATGCAGGTGGTCGTATACCACCCCGCCCAGCCACACGCCCAAGAACGCGCCAATCTGGTGACCGAGGAACACGAAGCCAAAGAGCGTGCCGATGTAGCGCACCCCGAATACCTGCGACAGCAGTCCGTTGGTCAGCGGCACCGTGCCCAGCCAGAGCAAGCCCATCACGATGGCAAATGCATACAAGGTTGCCGGCGACAGCGGCAGCAGGATGAATAGCGCAATCGCCGCGGTGCGAATCAGGTACAACAACGACAGCAGATACTTGCGCCGGAACAGCCCACCCAGGGCGCCGCAGTAATACGTGCCGACGATGTTGGCAGCGGCAATGAGTGCCAGCGCCACCATGCCGTGGCGACCGGTGAGCCCCTTGTCGAGCAGGTAGGCCGGCATGTGGGCACCGATAAAGGCGAGCTGGAACCCACACGTCAGAAAGCCCAGGTTCAGCAGCCAGAAACCGCGGTGGGAAAAGGCCTCGCGAATGGCCGCGCCCATGCTCTGGTGCGCCTCGTGGGCAGCGGCGGCGGATGTTCTCTCGCGCAACGGCGCGGCCAGCGGCAAGAACATCGCCATGACCACCGCCATGACGACCAGCGCCGTCACCCAGCCGACCGTGCTCAGCAAGCCCTGCGCCGTCGGCACCATCACGAATTGGCCGACACCGCCCACTGCACCGGCCACGCCCAGCGCCCAGCTACGCCGTTCTGGCGGCGTGAGCCGGCTGATGGCCCCATACACGACGCCGAACGACGTGCCTGACAGCCCCAGTCCGATCAGCCCGCCCGCCGACAGCGTAAAGCCCAGCGGCGTGCCCGCATGTGCCATCAGCAGCAAACCAAGCGCATAGACCACGACGCCAGCCACCACCACCTTGGCCGCCCCGTAGCGGTCGGCCAGCATGCCCGCAAATGGCTGTGCCGCGCCCCAGACGAGGTTTTGCAGCGCAATCGCCAGGCCGAAGGTTTCGCGCGTCCAACCGTGGCCCATGGTGATGGGCACGAGGAACAGCCCCTGCACGTGGCGAATGCCCAGCGCCACGCCAATCACCGCCCCGCCGGCCAATACGGGCAACCAGGGCGATTGCGTGAGAGATTTCGATGTCATGAGCGTTGTTCTCCGGTGTGGCTGACATTCCGTCTCGGCAAGCGTGTCGAATGTGGAATTGGCTGGAATGTCGCCCGATGGCTTATTAAACTTCGCCCTATTCGGGTTCTCAATTGATCTTTGAGAACGCTTTGCATGAGGAAAACGCATGTCGACTCCCCTGGTTCGGTTGGCCTCCCTGGACTTGTTGCGTGGTTTCGTGGCGGTGGGCCGGCGCATGAGCATCACGCTCGCGGCTGATGATCTGTGCCTGACGCAATCGGCCGTGAGCCGACAGGTGTCGGCGCTGGAGGAGGCGCTGGGCGTGAAGCTGCTGGTCCGCGGGCACCGCTCGATCGCATTCACGCCCGAGGGCGAACGCCTGTTCCGCAGCGCCGACAGTGCCGTGCAGCAGTTGCAGGACGCCATCGGCGCCATCCGCGTGGCGGCAGAACGTCGGCCTGTCACGATCACTGCCAGTATCGGCGTCACAGGCTTGTGGCTGCTGCCGCGCCTGGCGCGCTTCCAACTGCAGTACCCCGACATCGATGTGCGCGTGGCCACCAACAACCGCCTCGTCGACCTGAAGAACGAAGGCATCGAACTTGCCATCCGGTATTGCCCACCGAGCGATGCGCCGCCGGGTGCGATCCGGCTGTTTGGGGAGACCGTTGCGCCGGTCGCGCATCCGTCGGTGGGGTTGCGTTCGCTGGATTCTGCCGAGGCGTTTGCCGGCCTGACGCTGCTCGACTTTGACGACCGCGACCTGCGCCGCCCGTGGCTCCAGTGGACCGACTGGCTGGCTGCCGCTGGCTGGAGCCACGCCAAACCGCGCACCGTGCTGCGCTTCAACCAGCACGACCAGATCATTCACGCCGCGGTGGCCGGCCAGGGCATCGCGCTCGGGCGCCTGCAGCTGATCGCCCCGCTGCTGGCCGACGGCCGCCTGGTCACCGTCCCGACCATCGCCCCTGGCGTGCGCAACACGCATGCGTATTGGCTGATCCAGTCCGAACCCAACCCGCGTCGCGATGTTCGCGATGTGGCCGCCTGGATCTGCTCGGAAGCCGCAACCCAGGTCACGCATGCGTCCGGCGCATCCGAACTTGCGTGAAAGGCGTTTGAGCGCACACGGCGCTCCACGTGTAATGGCGTCAACGACACCCACGTTGGAGGCCGCATGGACACCCTTGGTCGACCGCAGACAGCAACCCCGACTGCCCCTTACAACGCCACCTGGGAAGCGCTCGTCCCCGCGCCCACCGTCGAATTCTGGTTCGATTTCGCCAGCAACTACAGCTACCTGAGCGTGATGCGCGTGGAGGCGGCTGCGGTGCAGCTGGGTGTGCGCGTTGCGTGGAAGCCCTTCCTGCTCGGGCCGATCTTTCAGTCACTCGGCTGGGCCAGTTCGCCGTTCGTGCTGCAGCGGGCCAAAGGCCACTACGTCTGGCAGGACATGGTGCGTGAATGCGCCAAACACGGCTTGCCCTGGACCCAGCCGAGCACGTTTCCGCGCGCGTCTGTCTTGCCGCTGCGAGTGGCGCTGCTCGGCGCGGATGCGCCATGGGTGGGCGCCTTCTGCCAGCGCATCATGCTGCGCAATTTTGCGCAGGACCGCGACATCCACACGCCCGAGGCCGTGGCCGACGAACTGACAGCGCTCGGCTTGCCGGCCGACGCCATCGTGGCCCAAGCACAGTCCGACGCCAGCAGGCCCCGCCTGCGCGAGCAAACGCACGCCGCGCAGATTCGTGGCATCTTTGGCGCTCCCGCGTTCTTTGTCGGCGACGCGATGTTCTGGGGCAATGACCGCCTGGACGATGCGCTCGCCTGTGCCGCAGCATTGCAGTCCAACCCCCATCCACTTCATACCGGATAACCCGTGCCGACCCAGATCGAAAAAGCCCAAGCCTTCCGCGCGCTGCACGAACGCAGCGGCACCTTTGTGATTCCCAACCCGTGGGACCCGGGCTCGGCCCGGCTGCTGGCATCGCTCGGCTTCGAGGCGTTGACCAGCACCAGTGCGGGCTTTGCGTTCTCGCGCGGGCTGCCCGACTATGGCGTCGGCCGGGACACCATCCTCGCGCACGTGGCCGACCTGGCTGCCGCCACGGATGTGCCCATGGCCGCCGATCTGGAAAACGGCTTTGGCGATGCCCCGGAAACCGTGGCCGAGACGATCCGCCTGGCAGGCGCCACCGGCATCGTCGGCGGCTCGATTGAAGACGCCACGGGCCGCGCAGATGCGCCCATCTACTCGCTGGAAGCCTCCGCTGAACGCGTGCGCGCTGCGGTGGAGGCGGCTCGCTCACTGCCGTTCCCGTTCATACTCACCGCACGCGCCGAAAACCACCTGCACGGCCGCAACGACCTGGCCGATACGATCCGCCGCTTGCAAGCCTTCCAGGACGCCGGTGCCGACGTGCTCTACGCGCCCGGCCTGAAAACGCGCGACGAAATCGCCACCGTGCTGCGCGAAATCGATCGTCCGCTCAACGTGCTCATGGGCTTTGCCGACGGCAACCTGAGCGTGGCCGAACTGACCGAACTGGGCGTCAAGCGCATCAGCGTGGGGGCCGCCCTGGCACGCGTCGCCATGGGTGCGTTCCTGCGGGCGGCGGAAGAACTGCGCACCACCGGCACCTTCACCTTTGCGCGCGATGCCGCCAGCGGGGCCCAGCTCAACAGCCTCTTCGCGCCGCTCGCCTGACGCTTGCCGCTGAACGCCAGCCACCCACCATGATGCCCGCCCCGACCGATGCCAAGCCGCCCGGCGGCCTGCGCCAGATTCCCGGCGGTATCTGGGTGCTCGGCTGCGTCAGCCTGCTGATGGACATCGCCTCCGAGATGATCCACAGCCTGCTGCCGCTGTTCATGGTGTCGGTGCTGGGCGCAAGCGCCCTGTCGGTCGGGCTGATCGAAGGCCTGGGCGAATCGACTGCGCTCATCGTCAAGATCTTCTCCGGCACGCTGAGCGACTACCTCGGCAAGCGCAAGGGCCTGGCCGTCTTTGGCTATGCGCTGGGTGCGCTGTCCAAGCCGTTGTTCGCCATGGCCCCCACGGCCGGCACTGTGCTGACGGCGCGCCTGCTGGATCGCGTCGGCAAGGGCATTCGCGGTGCGCCGCGCGATGCGCTGGTCGCCGACATCACCCCGCCTGCGCTGCGCGGCGCGGCCTTCGGGCTGCGGCAATCGCTCGATACCGTGGGCGCGTTTCTGGGGCCGCTTCTGGCCGTCGGGCTGATGCTGCTGTGGGCCAATGACTTTCGCGCCGTGTTCTGGGTGGCCGTGGTGCCGGGGCTGCTGTCCGTAGCGCTGTTAATGTTTGGCCTGCGCGAGCCGCAGACCCACCACGGCGCCCGCCGCACCAACCCGATTCGCCGCGACAACCTCAGGCGGTTGAACAGCGCGTACTGGTGGGTGGTCATGATCGGCGCGGTCTTCACGCTCGCACGTTTTTCCGAAGCGTTCCTGGTCCTGCGTGCGCAGCAAGGCGGCATTCCGGTCGCGCTGGTGCCGTTGGTCATGGTGGCGATGAACGTCGTCTATGCGCTGGCGGCGTATCCGTTCGGCAAGCTCTCAGACCGCATGAGCCATACGAAGCTGCTAGCGCTAGGGCTGGTGGTGTTGATTGCCGCCGATGGCGTGCTTGGCCTGTCCGCCCACTGGGGCATGGTCATCGCTGGCGTGGCATTGTGGGGCGTGCACATGGGCATGACGCAGGGCTTGCTGGCAACCATGGTCGCCGACACCGCACCGGCTGATTTGCGTGGCACCGCCTACGGCATGTTCAACCTGGTGAGCGGGCTGGCCATGTTGATCGCCAGCGTTCTGGCAGGGTTGCTATGGGACCAGCTTGGCGCAGCCGCAACATTCCACGCGGGTGCGGTGTTCTGCGTGCTGGCGTTGGGCTTGCTGGCGATGCGAAGGCAGTCTTCCGAGCCGATCAGGTGACGTTCGGCTGCACCTTGAACCAGTCCACCAGAAAATCCAGCATCGCCCGCAGCGCCGCCGGCATCTGCCTGCGCGAGCTGTACACGCCATGAATGCCCAGCGCCTGCGGCACGTGCTCGGGCAACAGGCGCACGAGTTGCCCGCTGGCGATCAGAGGCCCGGCAGCAAACACCGGCTGCAACGCAATGCCCGCGCCCTCCCGCGCCGCCGCCAGTAACACCATCGATTCATTCGCACTCAGATTGCCGCCCACCGGCACGTCCGACGGCGCGCCCGTCTTGGCATCCGTGAACTTCCACAGGCTTTTGCCGAAGTACGAATACGTCAGACAGTTGTGAATGGCCAGGTCTTCCACGCGGCGCGGTGTGCCATGCGCGGCCAGGTACGACGGTGCTGCCACCACGACGGATTCACACGTGCCCAGCGGCCGCGCAATCAGGTTCGGATCCAGATCGTTGGTGATGCGCACGGCCAGGTCGATGCGCTCTTCCACGAGGTTGATGGTGCGGTTGTCGACCACCAGATCGACCGCCGTTTGCGGATAGCGCTGCAGGTAGGCCGTCACGGCCGCGCTCAGCCGCTGCTGTGCCAATGCTTGTGAGCAGGCAATGCGCAGGAGGCCACGCGGCGTATCGGCTTCGGGGCCATCCGCCACGGCCATCCGTGAAACGATTTCCAGCATCTCGCGGCAGCGCGCGAGCGTCGCTTCGCCGGCGGGCGTCAGGCCGATGCGGCGTGTAGTTCGATGCAGCAGCCGCGCGCCGGACCACGCCTCCATCTGCGCCAGATAGCGCGTGACCATCGCGCGCGACATGTCGAGCCCTTCCGCAGCGGCGCTCAGGCTGCCGCGCTCGACAATCGCCACAAACACTTCGGCGGACGTGATGCGATCCATATTTGATCGATTGACGAAACAAATATGCGCATCTTAGGCTGTTTTTTGATCGGATCAAGCAACCTAAAGTAGCGGCATCATCACCATCACATCCGACTGGAGAAGCCCGATGACCCTGTTCCGCACCCTGCTCGCCGCCGGCCTTGTCAGCGCCGGCCTGATTGCCCACGCTGCCGCGCCGGCGCCATTGCATCTTGAGGTCTACAACCCCGGCGACAAGGGCGTCTTCCCCGTGTCGTCGGAAATCATCACCGGCGCACACGAGGCCATCCTGATCGACGCGCAATTCCAGCGCAGCGACGCAGAAGCGCTCGTGCAGAAACTCCGGGCCAGCGGCAAGACGCTCACCACCGTCTACATCAGCCACAGCGATCCGGATTATTACTTCGGGCTGGATGTCATCCGCGCAGCATTCCCGAAAGCGAAGATCGTGGCCACGCCGCAGACCGTGGCCGCCATCAAGGCATCGATGAACGGCAAGCTCGCCTACTGGGGCCCGATCCTGAAAGACAATGCGCCCAAGACGCTCGTGCTGCCCGACGTGCTGCACGCAGACCACCTGGCGCTCGAAGGCCGCACCATCGAGATCAAGGGCTTGAACGGCCCCGACGCGGCGCGCACGTACCTGTGGATTCCTTCAATCAAGACGGTGGCCGGCGGCGTGGTCGTCAACAGCGGCGGCCACGTATGGATGGCTGACACGCAAACGCGCGAATCGCGCCTGGGCTGGCTGCAGACGCTGGACAGCATCAGCGCGCTCAAGCCGACGACGGTGGTTCCCGGCCACTTCGCCGGTGCGATGCCCAAGGGGCTGGAGGCGGTACGCTTTACGGCGGATTACCTGAAGACCTTTGAGCACCAGGCCGCCAAGGCCAACAACGCGGCGGAGCTGATCAAGGCGATGAAGACCGCGTACCCGACGCTGGCCGGCGATGCATCCCTGGAGCTGGGCGCCAAGGTCATCAAGGGCGAAATGAAGTGGCCGCAGTAAGTTCGCCAGTCACTTGGAAATCGACATGACGACATTGCATTACATCTACGACCCGCTGTGCGGCTGGTGCTACGGCGCCGCGCCGCTGGTGGAAGCCGCGCGCTCCGTGCCGGGCCTGACGGTCGTCTTCCATGGCGGCGGCATGCTCGCTGGGGCAAACCGCCGCGCGGTGACGCCCCAATGGCGTGACTACGTGATGCCGCACGACCACCGCATTGCCGAGTTGACCGGCCAGCCCTTCGGCGAGCCCTACTTTGAAGGCCTGTTGCGCGACACCACGGCCGTGATGGATTCGGAGCCGCCCATTACCGCCGTGCTTGCGGCGCAAGCGCTTGGCGGCCGCGGGTTGGACATGCTCCACCGCGTCCAGCGCGCGCATTACGCAGAAGGCCGGCGCATTGCCGATGTGCCGGTTCTGCGCGAGCTGGCAGCGGAGATGGGCCTGTCACCCGGAGCATTTGATGCGGAATACGCGCGGCAAGCCGGTGCGCTCACGCAGCAGCACATCGCGCAAAGCCGGCAATGGCTCGATCGTGTTGGCGGTCAGGGTTTTCCGACGTTTGCGCTGGAAGATGCGGAGGGCCAACTGGGCATCATCGACATCGGACCGTGGCTCGGCAAACCGGAACACTGGGCACAGGCGCTGACGCAGCACATCGGCGCGCCTGCCCCGATGGCCGAAGCCGACGGCCCGGTCTGCGGGCCGGACGGCTGCGCGTAACAACGTGGTGCTCAGCCCTTGAGCGGCCAGCGGCCGAGTTCGTCGTAGCGCGTCTTGCCCAGCCAGCTATGGATGAGAACGAACTCGCGCACCGTCCACGTGATGGGCTCGACCGCTTTCGGCGCGAAGCCACCGCGGTCATACAGCAGCGTGATGTGCGGCTTGAAATGCCCACGCGGCACCGGCACGGCGGCATGCTGGAGCGCCTCGCCCAGCGCCGACTGAAACGCCATCAAGCCGCCCGCGCCCTCATCACCGAGCAGTACAAACGGGCGATGATCACGCCGGCCATGAAAGCTCACCACCTGGTTGAACGTGGCATCGAACGCCGGCAACGCGAGCCCACCCGCCACCGCACGCACACGCGACACGATCTCCTCGGGCGGCAGATGCACGAAATCGCCCAGATGATGCAGCGTGATATGCAGACGCTCCGTGCGCAGCGCCTTGCCCTTGAAGCCCACCACGGGCCGCAATTGTAGGATCAGTCGCGCAATGCGCTCTGCGGTATCAACGTCGGGCTTGATCGCCAGAAACAGGCGATGCGCGGGCAACTGCGGGGTGGCTTCGAATCCGGGAAGAGTGAGCTGGGTCACGGCAGGGTCGTCAAACGCCGGCTGGCGATTCACCCATTATCGACGCCGGCATGACGTCTCGCTGAAAGTCCTGCTGACCGCGCCAAAAAAACTACGCCCAGCGGGGTGAACCTGCCGGGCGTGGTCTTTGCTGATTCTGATGTGATGCAGCGATCAGATATCGAAGAAGACTGTCTCTGCGCCGCCATCCGGCGTGTCTTGCAGGCGCACGTCGAAGGTGTAGACCACCTCGCCATTGCGCTCGCTGCGCTGGGCAATCAACGTCTTGCGGCGCACTTCCCACTCGATGCCGGTCAGTACCGAGTCCGTACCGTTGGCCGCGGCCTCATCGCTGAAGTACACGCGGGTGTGCAGGCCGAGGTTGATGCCGCGCGCAAACAGGATCATGCAGATGTGCGGTGCCTGTGTTGACCCGCTGCGGCCGGCCACTGCGCCCGGCTTGATGGTTTCGAAACGATAGACACCCGTATCGAAATCCGCACCAGCGCGGCCCCAGCCACGGAATGCCGGGTCGACCGGTTTGTCTTGCCGGTCAGCCGGATGCGCATATTTGCCGTCGGCGTTGGCTTGCCAGATCTCGATCAGCACATCGCGCACGAGCGAGCCGGAACCATCGTAGACGCGGCCTTCCAGCGCGATGCGTTCGCCGCGCGTGGCGGGCGTGGTCAGTACGCTGCCGAATTCCTTGTCGTAGATGTCGAAGCCGGCCTGGCGCGGTGCAAGGCCGATGTGCACATACGGGCCGCCCGTCTGCGAAGCGGTCTCGTTGAAATGCGCGAATGGCGGCGTCGTCGTCATGGCCGCTGCCTGGGCACGTTCGAGCGATTCACGGAGTGTAGTCGTGGTCATCACTTGGCTCCTTGCAGGGCGGGCACAGCGTTCTCGAAATGCGTGGCACGGCGGCCGCGCAGCGTGATGTCGAAGCGGTAGCAGCGGCTATCGAGCGGCACGTGGTTTGCCGTGTCATGCAGCGCGATCAGACCGCGCACCTGCTCTTCGCTGGGGATGGTCTTGATGATCGGGCACTGGGCGATCATCGGGTCGCCCTCGAAGTACATCTGCGTGATCAGGCGCTGCGCCCAGCCGTCGCCGGAGAGCGAGTAATGGATGTGCGACGGGCGCCAATCGTTGATGCGATTGCGCCACGGATACGGGCCGGGCTTGATGGTGCGATAGACATAGTAGCCATTGGCATCCGTGAGCATGCGGCCGCAGCCGCCAAAGTTCGGGTCGATCGGCGCGATGTACTGGTCCTTCTTGTGGCGGTAGCGTCCGCCTGCGTTGGCCTGCCACACCTCCACCAGCGCGTTCGGCACGGGGCGGCCAAACTCGTCGCGCACGTAACCGTGGACGATGATGCGCTCGCCGATCGGCAGGCCTTCCTTGGCGTAGTTGAGGATGAGGTCGTTGTCGAGCGCGCCGAGGTCGTCGGCGTGGAACACCGGCGCGGTGGTTTCCGAAAGCGTATTGAGGGTGGAGATGAGCGCGTTGCGCGGCGAGCGCAGCACGCTGGTCTTGTAGCCGGGGGTCAGTGCGGGCGGGTGCTGTGCGGTATCGCGTTGGGCGAACTCGCCAGTGCCGGAAAGCGGCAGGTTCATGGGGCGTCTCCTGATGAAATCGTGGGAAGACTGTATCGCTGCCAAAAAGTGAAGTAAATTGACTTTTTATCGGAAAATCGATAACCCCACGTTATGGAAAGTACCTTTTCGGCCGAGTTGCCGTCCCGCATCCGCTTTCGCCATCTGAGCTGCTTTGTCGCCATCGCGCAGGAGCGCAACCTGCGGCGTGCTGCCGAGCGGCTGCATCTGAGCCAGCCGGCGGTATCGAAAACGCTGGGTGAGCTGGAGGCGCTGGCCGGGGTGCAACTGGTGGAGCGCGGCCGGCAAGGCGCGCGGCTGACCGCCGCAGGCGAGCAATTCCTGCGGCATGCGGTGGGCGTCACGCAGGCGCTGGAATCGGCCACCGCCGCGCTGATGGGGTCGACGGATGCATCTACGCCGGTTGTGCATGTGGGCGCCCTGCCGACGGTTGCTAGCAGCCTGCTACCCCAGGCGATTGCCCATCTGCACGCGCAACGCCCGCATGCCGGCGTGCGGTTGCGTACCGGCACCAACGTCGAGCTGCTGACCGCGCTCAAGGCCGGTGAACTCGACTTCATCATCGGGCGCATGGCCGAACCGGATCGCATGCAGGGGCTGTCGTTCGAACTGCTATATGCCGAGCCGCTGGCGCTGGTCGTGCGGCCGGGGCATCCGCTGTTGACGCAGCCAGGTGCGTCGGCCTCGCTGCAGGCGGTGCTCGATTACCCGCTGGTGATTGCCACGCCGGGCACGGTGCCGCGCCATCACACCGAGGCGCTGTTCCAGACGCACGGGCTACGCTTGCCCGCGGGGGTGACGGAAACGCTTTCGGTGTCCGTCGCACGGCTGCTGGCGTGCCGATCTGACGCGGTGTGGATCACGCCCGAGCGCGCTGCGGGCGACGATCTGGCGCACGGCCAACTCGCCCGCCTGGACATCGCCACCTCGGCCACCAAGGAGCCCGTTGGCCTGCTGCGCAGAAGCGCCGCCACGCCAAGCGAATTGGCCGGCGCGTTCATGGAACTGCTGACCGAACTGGCGCAAACGCCTGACTGAGCCACCCCGCCCTCAAAAAAAAAATGCCGACCCCATGGCCGGCATTTTTTTCTTTCGAGGCGCGCATCAGCGGTGCGCCATCTCCACATCATCGGCGGCATCGAAGACACTGCGATCGGTTTGCCCCAGCAACTGGCTGGTGATCGTCCCGGCGGTCATCGAGCCGTTGACGTTGAGCGCGGTACGGCCCATGTCGATCAGGGGTTCGATGGAGATCAGCAGTGCCACGAGCGTGACCGGCAAGCCCATGGCCGGCAGCACGATCAATGCTGCGAACGTGGCGCCGCCACCCACACCTGCCACGCCCACTGAGCTGAGGGTGACGATCGCCACCAGCGTCGCAATCCACACGGGATCGAACGGGTTGATGCCCACCGTGGGCGCCACCATCACTGCCAGCATGGCGGGATACAGGCCCGCGCAGCCGTTCTGTCCAATCGTGGTGCCAAACGATGCGGCGAAGCTGGCAATCGATTCCGGCACGCCGATGCGCTGCGTCTGCGCCTCGATGCTCAGCGGAATGGTGGCTGCACTCGACCGGCTCGTGAACGCGAAAGACAGCGCCGGCCAGACCTTGCGGAAGAAGCGAAGCGGATTGATGCCGGTGAGTGTCAGCAGCACGGCATGCACGCCAAACATGATCGCCAGGCCCAGATAAGACGCCACCACGAAGCCGCCAAGCTTGATGACGTCCTGCACGTTGGACACGGCCACCACATTGGTCATCAGCGCCAGGACGCCGTAGGGCGTCAGGCGAATGACGAGTCGCACGAGCTTCATCACCCAGGCCTGCGCGGTGTCAATGGCGGTCAGCACGCGCTCGCCCTTCACGGCGTCGTCCTTGAGCAGGTTCAACGCAGCCACGCCCAGGAACGCCGCAAAGATCACCACGCCGATGATGGACGTCGGCTTGGCGCCGGTCAGTTCGGCAAACGGATTTTTCGGGATAAAGGACTGCACCAATTGCGGCACCGAAAGGTCTGCCACCTTGCCGACATAGTTGTCCTGAATGGCGGTCAGCCGGGCGGTTTCCTGCGCGCCTTGCACCAGCCCCTGCGCTGTCAGGCCAAACAGGTTGGTGACGAACACCCCAACCAGCGCGGAAATCAGCGTCGTGAGCAGCAGCGTGCCGATGGTCAGGACGCTGATCTTGCCCAGCGATGCCGTGCTGTTGAGCTTGCCAACCGAATTCAGCACAGAGACCAGCACGAGCGGCATGACGATCATCTGCAGCAGTTGGATATAGCCGCCCCCAACCATGCTGAACCAGGAGATCGATTGCTTGAGCGTCGCGCTGTCGTCGCCATAGATGAGGTGCAGCACCAGGCCAAACACGATGCCGAGCACCATCCCCAGCAGCACACGTTTCGCCAGACTCCAGCTCGCGTTCACGCGCCCGAGAGCGATCAGGATGGAGACAAAAGTGGCGATATTCAGTAAGAGCGGAAGGTTCATGTTCCCTTTGTGGAGCAAGCTGCGATCGAAATCGAGCCGGCATCTTACGCCAGTTGCACGAAGGTTGCCGGAGCACGAACCGCAACGCAACTGCCGGCCAATCGGCTGCAGAGCCAGCGCTGGCGTGGCGTTGCGGCTGGCCCGTGCCTATGCGCAGTGACGAAAAATGCCCCTGCCACCAGTGCTCGCAACGCCCATTTCCCGTGCGCGCGAGTGGCTTGCCCAAAAAAAAAGAAAAAAGCCCGCACAGTGCGGGCTGTCAAGGAGCCGAGCGATCAGGAGGTCACGCTCAGTCAGAACGAGTGAACGATACCCGTATAGGCACCCAGTTGGTTCTTGCCCGGCGCCGGGTTGTTGTTGGTCGCCTCCACCGAGAAATTGGC
>NZ_CATZBU010000025.1:0-32463 GCF_958405935.1 Ralstonia psammae | reverse complement strand
CCGTCAGCGTCGTCTTGCCGTGGTCAACGTGACCAATCGTACCAACGTTCACGTGCGGCTTGGTCCGCTCGAACTTTTCCTTTGCCATGTCAGCTCCTCAATTCGGAATCGGCTAATTACTAGATTTGGATGCGGGCGGCACGCACACGCGCGCCGCCCAAAACACGTTGATTACTTCGTACCCTTGGCGGCCATCACAGCTTCGGCGATGTTCTTCGGTGCCTCAGCGTATTGCTTGAATTCCATGGTGTACGTGGCGCGGCCTTGCGTCTGCGAGCGCAGCGACGTCGAATAACCGAACATTTCCGACAGCGGGACTTCGGCCTTGATGATCTTGCCGCCGCCCACCATGTCGTCCATGCCCTGCACGATGCCGCGGCGGGACGACAAGTCGCCCATCACGGTACCCGTGTAGTCTTCCGGCGTTTCCACTTCCACAGCCATCATCGGCTCGAGCAGAACCGGGGTGGCGCGGCGCATGGCTTCCTTGAAAGCCATCGAGCCAGCCATGCGGAACGCGTTTTCGTTCGAGTCAACGTCGTGGTACGAACCGAACGTCAGCGTAACTTTCACGTCCACCACCGGGAAGCCAGCCAGAATACCGGCCGGCAGCGTGTCGACGATACCCTTCTCCACCGCCGGGATGTATTCGCGAGGAATCACACCGCCCTTGATGGCGTCCACGAACTCGAAGTTCTTGCCAGACTTCTTCGCCTCGTCATCCGCCGGTTCCAGCGTGATCACAGCGTGACCGTACTGACCGCGACCGCCCGACTGTTTGACGAACTTGCCTTCGACGTCTTCAACCTTCTTGCGGATGGTTTCGCGGTAGGCAACTTGCGGGGCGCCGATGTTGGCTTCCACGCCGAATTCGCGCTTCATGCGATCGACCAGAATTTCGAGGTGAAGCTCACCCATACCCGAAATGATGGTCTGGCCCGACTCTTCATCGGTGCGCACGCGGAACGACGGATCTTCAGCAGCCAGGCGGTTCAGGGCAATACCCATCTTTTCCTGGTCAGCCTTGGTCTTCGGCTCGACAGCCTGGGAGATCACCGGCTCCGGGAACACCATACGCTCGAGAATGATCGGAGCGCTCGGATCGCACAGCGTGTCACCCGTGGTGGCGTCCTTCAGGCCCACCGCGGCGGCGATGTCGCCTGCCAGCACTTCCTTGATTTCTTCGCGCTGGTTGGCATGCATCTGCAGAATACGGCCCAGACGCTCCTTCTTCTGCTTCACCGGGTTGTACACGGTGTCGCCCGAGTTGATCTTGCCCGAGTAGACGCGGAAGAAGATCAGCTGACCAACGAACGGGTCGGTCATGATCTTGAATGCCAGCGCCGAGAACTTCTCGTTGTCGTCGGCCTTGCGCTCGAGCTTCTTCTCTTCGTCGTTTTCGTCGATGCCCTGGACCGGCGGGATGTCGACCGGCGACGGCAGGAAGTCGATCACGGCGTCGAGCATGCGTTGCACGCCCTTGTTCTTGAACGCGGTGCCGCACAGCATCGGCTGGATTTCGCAGGCGATGGTACGGTCGCGCAGAGCCTTGACGATCTCAGCACGGGTCAGCTCTTCGCCGCCCAGGTACTTTTCCATCAGCTCTTCGCTGGCTTCAGCAGCCGACTCGACCATCTTCTCGCGCCACTCGTTCGCGACGTCAACCAGGTTGGCCGGGATGTCGTGATATTCGAATTTCACGCCCTGGCTGGCTTCGTCCCAAATGATCGCCTTCATTTCCAGCAGATCGACGACGCCCTGGAAGCCATCTTCAGCACCGATGGGCACCACGACCGGCACCGGGTTGGCCTTCAGACGGGTCTTCAATTGGTCGTAGACCTTGAAGAAGTTCGCGCCGGTGCGGTCCATCTTGTTGACGAATGCCAGACGCGGCACCTTGTACTTGTTGGCCTGGCGCCAGACGGTTTCCGACTGCGGCTGCACGCCACCCACTGCGCAGTACACCATGCACGCGCCGTCGAGCACACGCATGGAACGCTCCACCTCAATGGTGAAGTCCACGTGACCCGGGGTGTCGATGATGTTGAAGCGGTGCTCGGGGTAGTTGCCGCCCATGCCCTTCCAGAAAGCGGTGGTAGCAGCGGACGTGATGGTGATGCCGCGCTCTTGCTCCTGCTCCATCCAGTCCATGGTGGCGGCGCCATCATGCACTTCACCGATCTTGTGGTTCACACCGGTGTAGAACAGGATCCGCTCGGTCGTGGTGGTTTTGCCGGCGTCGATGTGAGCGGAGATACCGATGTTACGGTAGCGCTCAATGGGGGTCTTACGAGCCACGGTTAATCCTCAGATTCGTCAACGGGGCGCCGGCCCATGGCCAAGCGCCCCTAATACAAATGGGCGAGATGTGCGCACACAGCCCGCCCAGCAACCAACAACGTCTCGCGTCGCTTAGAAGCGGAAGTGCGAGAACGCCTTGTTGGCTTCAGCCATGCGGTGCACTTCGTCGCGCTTCTTCATGGCGCCGCCGCGGCCTTCCGAGGCTTCGAGCAGCTCACCAGCCAGACGCAGGGCCATCGACTTCTCGCTGCGCTTCTTCGCAGCTTCCCGCAGCCAACGCATCGCCAATGCCAGACGACGCGACGGCCGGACTTCGACCGGCACCTGATAGTTGGCGCCACCAACACGGCGGCTCTTCACTTCGACCACCGGCTTGATGTTGCCGATAGCCAGCGTGAACACCTCGATAGGCGCCTTGCCTGCTTTCTTCTCGATCTGGTCGAACGCACCGTAGACGATACGCTCAGCCACCGACTTCTTGCCGTCCAGCATCAGGACGTTCATGAACTTGGCGACTTCCACATTGCCGAACTTCGGGTCCGGCAGAATTTCCCGCTTGGGGACTTCACGACGACGTGGCATCTTCTTTCCTTCTCTGTTCAGTTGAGAACCGCTTCGGTTCTCCGGCCACCAACTAGCTTGTCTTCCAACAATCTGAGCCGGGTGACCACTTACTCGACGGTGCCAGTGCGGTCAAAAAACGCACCGTTGTACCGCCTGCTCATGACAAGACCGTGACCGCAAAAGCGGCGCGATCTCACTGACGACTTAAGCCGCCTTCGGACGCTTCGCGCCGTACTTCGAACGCGCTTGCTTACGGTCCTTGACGCCTTGCAGGTCAAGGGAGCCGCGCACGATGTGGTAACGCACACCCGGCAAATCCTTCACACGACCGCCGCGGATCAGCACGACGCTGTGTTCTTGCAGGTTGTGGCCTTCACCGCCGATGTACGAAATGACTTCGAAACCGTTGGTCAGGCGCACCTTGGCGACCTTACGCAGTGCCGAGTTCGGCTTCTTCGGCGTCGTGGTGTACACGCGGGTGCACACGCCGCGACGCTGCGGGCAGTTCTCAAGTGCCGGGCTCTTGCTCTTCAGCTTTTCCGAGACGCGGGGCTTGCGAACCAGTTGATTGATGGTTGGCATTGTTCAATCCAGCTTGGTTTTTGAAAAATCGCCGGCTCACATGACGTGAACGCCTCATTTGTGAGGCGGACGGCGCAATCGGGTTTTATGGAAGTGGCGAGCAGAACGCTCTGAAGGGAGGACCTGCGGGAACAGATCAAGACCAAAGAGCGCGAGCCCGTCTGGTTCAGATGTCTTGCACAGCGCTTTGCTGAGCATGGACGCGCGAAACCAGAAGCCAAAAACTCGAATCTGGCACTATAGCGGGCTGCCTTGCAAGCGTCAAGCGCGCCGCCGGTCTGGCGACGCGCGGGAGGGGTCAACAGCGGCGCGGTGTGGCGCCGATGGCACGCCGCGCACCTGCCGGCCACATGAAGACGAGTGCGGCCGCCACCACAAACCCAAGGGCGAGAACGGATACGCCGATCCAGCCGGCGCTCGCCCAAGCCACGCCGGCCAAACCGCCGCCTGCGGCCGCGCCAAAGAAGAACGCCCCGGTGTAGAGACCATTCACACGTCCGCGGATCTCCGGCGACAGCGTGTTGACCATATAGCGGCCGAGCGCCTGGTCGCCGATGGCGCCGAAGTCGAGCAGCAGCGCCGCGGCGACCAGCATCGTCAATATGACGGGGACGCTCAGCCCGGGCAACAGCGCGGAAGCCAGCGCCAACAGCAGACCCGTCGCCGCACTGCCGTGCGCGAGCAGGGTACCCACGCGCACCAAGCCGCGATCCGCCAGCCGTCCGGCAATGGGCGCCGCCACGACACCGGCGGCGCCACACAGCGCAAAGATGCCGATGCCGTTCTGCGAAAGATGGAACGGCGCTGCCGCCAACCGCAGCGCCACGGCCGTCCAGAACAGCGTGAACGCCGCCATCAGCAAGGCCTGGGTTGCGGCGCGCCGGCGCAACAACGGTTCGCTGCGCAGCAGACGACCGTACGAGCCCAGCAGCGCCCCATACGACTGCGAGCGCGGCGGCACGAAGGTCGGCATCACGCGCGGGAGGAGGACAGCCAGCACGGCAATCGCCACCGCCGATGCGCCGTAGAACGCCCGCCAGCCCCACTGCGCTGCGATCAGACTGGCCGCCGGGCGCGAGAGGAGGATGCCCAGGTTCAGCCCGATCATGATGTCGCCAAGCACACGCCCCCGCCTGTGGTCTGCGGCCAGGCGCCCGGCCAGCGCAATCAGCATCTGAATGACCGTCGACGTGAGGCCGATGGCGAAGGCGGCCAGCATCAGCACCTGGCCGCTGTGCGCCACGGTGGTCAGCGCCAGCGACGCCACCACGCCCCACAGCGTGCGGGAGGCAAGCGCGCGGTTGTCTTGCAGATCAGTCAGCGGCATCAGCAGCAAGAGACCGATGCCGTAGCCGATGAGCGTGGCGGTCACCAGTAGCCCGGTGGCGGCCGTGGTCCAGCCGATGCTCGCGGCGATCTCGGCGACGAGCGGCTGGATGCCGAACAGGTTGATGACGATGAGCCCGACGGCGGCGGCAAACAACGGCGTGGCGCCGCGGGGAAGCCGGTCGGCGGATGGCGGGTTGGAAACGGCAACAGCAACGGCAGGGGCTTCGGTAGTCATGATGAACGAGACGAAGAGTCAGAGTGCCCATCGTAGCCAGCCGATTCGCGCAGATTAAGGTAGCCTTTGGCGCCACATTGTTTCCAGAAGCACGCAAATATGGATCGGCTCTCTGAGGTGGTGGTCTTCGTGCAGGTGGTGGAGCGCGGCAGCCTGTCGGCGGCGGCCGATGCAATGGGCATGTCGCGCGGGGTGATCAGCAAGGCGCTAGCGCGGCTGGAGGCGCGGTTGCAGACGCGCCTGTTGCAGCGGACAACGCGGCGTCTGTCGCTCACCGAGGCGGGCGCTGCATTCTTCGAGAAGAGCCGCGAGGGCTTGGCGCTCGTCGATGCGGCCGAACAGGCTGTGACCGCCTTACGTGATGAGGCGCGCGGCACACTGCGCGTGTCGGCACCGGCCTCGTTTGCGGTGACATTGTTGGCGCCGATGCTTGGTGCATTCCAGGCGCGCTACCCCGCGGTGCAGATCGACCTGGACATGAACGACCGCTACGCCGATCTCGTCGCCGGGCGCATCGACGTGGCGATCCGCATCGGCATGCTGGAGGACTCGTCGCTGGTGGCGCGGCGGTTGGCGAGTTGCGCGCATGTCATTTACGGCGCGCCGTCGTATTTCCGCAAGCGGGGCATCCCGCGGTCGCCGGAGGATTTGCGCGACCACAACTGCCTCGTCTACGCCAACTACGATGGGCCGCACGACTGGGTGCTGACGGATGCCGCCGGTCAGCGACACATCGCGCATGTGAACGGTTCTATGCTGGCCAACAACAGCCTCGTGCTGCGTGAGGCGGCGCGTTCAGGGTTGGGAGTGTCGCTGGGACCGGCGTATCTGGTGCGCGACGATATTGCGGCCGGCCGCCTGCAGTCGGTGCTAACCGACTACGCTGCGCGCGAGGTGCCGCTGCACGCCGTGTTCACGCAGCGTGTGCATCTGCTGCCGAAGGTGCGGGCATTTGTCGATTTCCTGGGCGACCACCTGCGCAACACTGGCGTGATGGGGCCATTGCCAGTGGCCGCCTAGGCGGCCTCGCGGCATTTCTCCAGCACGTCGAGCAGCGCCTGGCCGTAGCGGTCCAGCTTTGCCACGCCGATACCCGGCAGCTCGCCGAGCGCCTCGCGCGAATCGGGATCGGTCTCGGCAATGCGCGCGAGTGTGGCGTCGTGGAAGATCACATATGCCGGCACGCTGTGCTCGCGCGCGGCCAGCGTGCGCCAGGCACGCAATGCCTGCCAGCGCACCTGCGCCTCGGAGGAAAGCTCGGCGGCCGGATCGGCGCGCCGCTCCTTCTTGGTCGACGATGACGACGAGCCACGCACCTTCTCGGTCTGACGGCGCAGGATCACCGACTGCGCACCCTTGAGCACGGGACGCGCCGCGTCGGTCAGGATCAGCGCGCCATGCCCGCCGTGGTCCACCGCAAACAGGCCCTGCGCGACCAACTGGCGGAACACGCTGCGCCACGTGGCCTCAGACAGCTCGCTGCCGATGCCGAAGGTGGAGAGCGTCTCGTGATGCCACTGCTTGATGCGCTCGGTCGCGTTGCCGCGCAGGATGTCGATAAGCTGGCCGGCGCCGAAGCTCACGCGGCTGGCCTGCTGCACACGGTACGCGCAGGACAGTGCCATCTGCGCCTCGCGCGTGGCGTCCCAGGTTTGCGGCGGCTCGAGGCACGTATCGCAGTTACCGCAGGGCTGGCTGCTTTCGCCAAAGTACGCGAGCAGTGCAACACGGCGGCAGCTTGCGGCTTCGCACAGGCCGAGCAGCGCTTCGAGCTTGGCAGTGGATACGCGCTTGTGCACATCGTCCGCATCGGACTCGTCGATCATGCGGCGCTGCTGCACCACGTCGGCCAGGCCGTAAGCCATCCACGCGTTGGCCGGCATGCCGTCGCGGCCAGCGCGGCCGGTCTCCTGGTAGTAGCCCTCCAGGCTCTTGGGCAAATCCAGATGCGCAACGAAACGCACGTCCGGTTTGTCGATGCCCATGCCAAAAGCGATGGTCGCCACCATCACGACGCCTTCCTCCTTGCGGAAGATCGCCTGATGGCGGGCGCGAACGTCAGAGTCCATCCCCGCGTGATACGGCAGCGCGCGGATGCCCTGCTCAGCCAGCCACTGCGCGGTCTCTTCCACTTTCTTGCGCGACAGGCAGTAGACGATGCCGGCATCGCAGGTGTCGCCATCCATGTGCTCGGCACGAATGAAGCGCAGCAACTGCTGGCGCGCGCTGTCCTTCTCGACAATGGTGTAGCGGATGTTCGGGCGGTCGAAGCTGGAGAGGAAGACGCGTGCGCCCGTCAACGCGAGGCGCTCGACGATCTCGTCGCGCGTGACGGCATCGGCCGTGGCCGTGAGTGCGATGCGCGGCACGTGCGGGAAACGCTCGTGCAGCACGGAAAGCTGGATGTATTCGGGCCGGAAATCGTGCCCCCACTGCGACACGCAGTGCGCTTCGTCGATGGCGAACAGGCCGATGCGCGAACGCTCCAGCAGCTCGAGGAAGCGCGGCGTCATCAACCGCTCGGGCGCCACGTAGACGAGGTCCAACCGCCCCGCCGCCAGATCGCGTTCGACCTGCGCGGCCTCGGCGCCCGTCAGCGCGGAGTTGAGGTACGCGGCGCGCACGCCGGCTTCTTCCAGCGCGGCCACCTGATCCTGCATCAGCGCAATCAGCGGCGAAACCACGATACCGGCGCCCTGCCCGCGCCGGTGCCGCACGAGCGCCGGGATCTGATAGCAGAGCGATTTGCCGCCGCCGGTTGGCATCAACACCAGGCAATCGCCGCCGTCCGCCACGTGGGTGACGATCTCCGCCTGCGGGCCGCGGAAGGCGCTGTAGCCGAACACGTCGTGCAGCACCGCATGCGTGGCGGCGGCGGTGTCTTCGGGCAGCGCCTGCAGCGCGTGGTCTATGGCGGGAGAGTCGTACATCGGGGCGGCGGGTGCGCGCGGTGTCACGCGCGGGCCGGGCAAAACCGCTATTGTGACAAACCCCGCCGAGGGGTGGTCAATCAGGACGATCGGATTGTTGGCAGCGGTGCGGTCAAACCTTGCGCGCAACGATGCGATGGATCGTCCGCCCCGACGACCGGCTGACAGCCGCCTCGTCGAAAACCCGTTCGGTGCCGGCCAGCGCCTCGCGCACGGGCGCCGCATCGAACGACGTGAACAACCTTCCGCGCCCATCGCGCTGGTCGGCGTCGGACGCGACGCGCCAGCTCAGGTACAGCGTGCCGCCCGGCCGCAGCAACGACACCAGCCGCTGCACCGCCTCGCCAATCTGCTCGGGCGGCAGATGCATGATGACGGTCTCACAGACGACGTTGTCGAACGCGCCTTCGGCAATGCCGACCAACTCGGGCAGCAGCGCCTGCCGGAACGACAGCCCAGGATACTGCTCGCGCGCCACTTCCAGCAGCGCGGCGGACGCGTCGTAGCCGACGGCCGGATACCCGTTGGCGTTGAGCCACGCCACCTCGCGCCCCGCACCGCAGCCAATGTCGGCGGTGGCGCCGCCTGCCTTGAACTCACGGCGCAGCAACGCGTACAGGTCTTCAGGCGCCGGTTGCTCGCGCCACTCCTGAGCGAATGTTTCGGCGAGGGCGTCGTAGGCGGCAACGGTCTGCGTGTCCATGGCGGTCCTATTTCATCGTGAAACTGCGCAAGAGCGTCAGATCGCCGGCCTTGCGCATCGGCACGACAAACGTCTGCTGGCGCTCGGATGGGGTGTTCTCGTCGGTGATGATGGTGACGGTGGCGGTCGTGATCGCGCTGCGGTCATTGCCGCTGCCGTAGTAGTTCACGTAGACGAGATACGTGCCGGGCACGGGCGCCGGGTTCGAATAGATCTCGGGACCATAGCCGGTCGTGACATCCACGTCGAGCGCGCCGCCGTTTTCGACCACGCGGTTGCCGTACCAGGCATGCTGGCCGTCGGGCGAGATGACGTGCAGATCGAGATCGGTGCCGTCGGTGTCCCACGACAGGACCACGCGCAAACGCGGACGCTGCTTGCCGGTGTAGCTGTCGTAGAACTGCACGCGCTTGGCATCGCCGCGCGCGCTGCGCACCTCGACGCTGTTGCTGCCCGCGCCAAATGCGTACGGGCGCGAGAACGTGCCGTCGGCCTCGATGCGCTGCGGCATGGCCACGCCGTTGACGATCAGCGTACCCACCGACGAGCCATCGGCTCCACGACGGCGCCGAGGCTTGCTTTCATCCGTTGCTGCGGCAGCCTTAGGCTGGTTGCGGATGCGCCCGGCAATCATCGAGGCGGTGCCCTGCCCTTGCGGCGTCGACACCGACACCGCCGGGTAATGCACGTCCTGCGTGTAGCGGGATTCGTCCCCCGCCGAATTGCGCCAGCCGTTGAGCGGCGCGGTGATCTCGACATTGCCCGCGTCGGTTTGCGCAAGCGCACCGCCGGCGGCCGCCGACGTGGCAAGCGCGATGGCAACGGCGAGACGAAGAGTGGAAGGCGTCATGTGCGTCAGAAGCGGATCGATCTCATCAGCGCCAGCTCGCCGATCTTGCGCAGCGGCACGCTGACGAACTCGCGCCGCTCGTGGGGCGTGTTCTCGTTATAGATCAGCGTCAGTTGCGCGGTGATGAGATCGCGGTCGTGCGCCTTTTCATCGAAGTTGTAGCCGCCGGCGTTGAAGTTGCCCCAGTAGTTCACGTAGAACAACCACACGCCGGGCCGCGGCGCTGCGGTAGAGAAGATCTCGGGGCCGGCACCGTCGACGCTGTCCACGTCGAGCCCGCCGCCGTCGGAGAGCAGCGGCTGCGCCCAAAACGCGTGATCGCCAATCGGCGAAATGACGTGCATGTCGACCTCGGCGCGCGGATCGTCCCACGTGAGGATGGCGCGCAGCTTGGCCGACGTCTTGGTCGTGTCCGCCTCGTAGAACTGCAGGCGTTGGCGCGACTGGCCATCGGCGCTGACGATCTCGACGCTGTTCGAGCCGGGGCCGAACGCCCACGGGCGCGCGAAGCGGCCTTCGGCATCGCCATACAACGGCATGGCGTTGCCGTTGACAACGAGCACCGGGGGGCGGCGCGCCTTGCCGGCGGCGCGGATGCGCCCGGCGATGAGGGTGCGGTATTTTTGCGCGCCGCGGTCCACGGGCGGTTTCGGATACGCCGCGGTGTACTGCTCCAGCTCGTTGGTCAGCTTGCTGTTGCGCCAACCGCCGATCGGACCCTCCAGATCGGCCACCGGCTCAGCCAGCGCCAAACCGGCCAGCAGCAGCGCAGCAGCCCCCAGCGCCAAGCGCGTCATCCCACTCTTCACAGCAAACCCTCCCCTCGGATCAGGCGACGCGCCATCGCCTCGACAAACTGTTCGTCCTGCCCGCGCGGGTGCCGCGCAAAGGCCAGGTGCAGATATTCGTGCGTCAGCGCGATGCGGTCTTCCTCGGTGGCAAGGCGGTGCACGTAGAGCCGGTTGCGGCGCGCATCGGCATACGGCCGGCCCTCGTGCACGACGCACACGGCGGGCAGCGGCGGCGTCTCGTAACCGGGCTCGGCACTCAGCCGCGCGGACCAACCCGGCGCGCGCGCCAGCAGCCACTGCTGGGCGCCCGCCACGGGTGAACAATCCCCGGCCACCGGGCTCTGGAACGACGTGAGCGTCGCCTGTGGCCACCACTGCGCGAGGATGGCGTCGAACCCTTGGCCGCGCTGTGCGGCGGTACGCGCGGCGGTCCAACTCATCTGGCCGCGCGCGCCGATGGTGCTGTGGTACTGCACCGACTGGCCCGTCAGGACCAGCGTGTCGGTAAATTCAGCGGCGTTGCGCGCAGCAGCCAGCGGCGAGCGGGGCAGCACGCGCTGCGTGCGCGAGCTGTCGGCGATCCGGTAGCAGCCCTTGTCGCGCGAGGCGTGCTGCACGAGGTAGCTGCGTGCTGCCACGGCCAACGCGCGGGCGGCCTGCGGCTCGGCGAGTTGGCCTTCACGCTCGACCACGCGCGCCACGTAGTCGTTCATGCCCAGGCGGCCGGTGATGACCGGCGTATTGTTCTGGCGCGCGAGCGTCAACTCGCCCTTGCTCTCGATCGGCAGCGTGTTGCCGTTGAGGAAGCGCACGGCATAGCGCCCTTCCAGGCGACCGGCGGCGACTGGCCGGCCGCTAGCATCGCGCACCTCGCGAATCGGGTAACGCGCGAAGAAATCGACCGCGACGCAGGCATCGTCGTCGGGCACGGGCGTCTGCTCGATCAATGGCGTGAGGCGCAGTGCGGCGGCGGCCAACACCTGGTTGCTCGACCCTGCGCCCCCAAGCCATACAGGCGTTCCATCGGCCAGCCAGCCGGCGGCACCGCCGATCGACGCGCCTGGGCGCTGCGGGTCGGGCATCGTCCACGTCTTGGCGCGCAGCAGACCACCGAAGTTCGACACGGTGCCCTCGCCCCGCCCGACGGTCAGCACGGAAATGAGCGTTTGCGCGGCGGCCTCGCGGCCATCGGCTGGGACGGTGCGCAGCGCGGTGAGCAGATCGGCGACCGGAACGCGACGCGTCGGCTGCATGGCGCGCAGGTCGCGCAGCCACGTGGGCGATCCGGCTTGCTGCCAGAAGCGGCGCCAATCCGCATGGTCCAGGCCGAGACGTGCGGGTTCGAAATAGCGGCCGCACGATTGGATGAGCGCACGCTCGCGGTCGATGCTGTTGCCCGCGGTGCAGCAATACACCTCTTCGGCGTCGTTGCCGTGGCACGTGTAGTCGGGCGTGCTGATGCGGCGCGAGACGAGATAGCTGTAGACGAAGAGTTTCCAGACGCTGCCCAGCGGTGTTTCGGTGTCGCGCGGCAACGCGGTGGCGTGCGGCATGCCGCCGGCCGGGTCAGCGCTGAACTGCCAGAGCCTGGCTTCGTCGCCCTGCAAAGCGGCATATCGCAGCTGCGGAAGCGCCTGGGCAACCGGTGCGGCGATGGCGTGCCCAGCCTGCCCAGCAGGCGCGAGTGCGCCGACGGCCCAGAGCAGGCCGGTCAGCACACCACGCGCGAGCAGGCGGGGACGCATCGCCAGATCACTCCACCTTGAACGGATAGCTGGCCGTCTTGCCGTCGCCCTGGAACGCCTTGGCTTCCGGCTGGTACATGCGGAAGTAGCGCACCGGCGGCAGCGCAAAGCGACCTGGCAGCGAGAAACGCACAAGCTGACGCAGCACGGTCGGGCGCTCCAGCGCGGGTACCGGCTGGTTGTACGAGAGCTGGCCCATTTCATACGCGGCCTTGCGCTCGAACGCCTGCGCGCCGTTGCCTTCGTTCGGCTCGCCCTTCAGGCCGTCGATCTGGATACCCCAGGTGGTGGCTTCCACTTCGGCGCCCGGCGGCAGCGGCACTTCGACCAGACCGTAGCGGTACGTGCCTTGGCGCGGCGTCAGCACAACCTCGTCGACGTAGAGTGCGTTGCTGTCGAGCGTGTCGCCCGGCTTGACCGGCTTGGCAGTGAAGGCGATGCCGCTGCTGCTGGTGTCTCCCGGCTGCTTGGGCGCCTTCGGGTCCGGCTTGGCCGGCGTCGAATCGATCGGCTCAAGGCGGTACAGCTTGCGCTCTACCGTGATCGGCAGCTTAGACGCCTCGGCCGCGCGGCTGCGGTACGACACGATGGCCGATTGCGTGGTCACGTCGGTCGGGGCCGTCGTGAGGTCCAGCGCGGCAGGCACTTGCGCGCCGGTCCAACGCCACGTCGGCACACCCACCGGGGAGCGCGTTGCCTGCCAACCGCCGGCCGAGACGGCTGGCTGGATCGCGGCAACGCTGGCGCCTTGCAGGCCACCCAAACCCTTCTGCAGCCAGACCAGCGCGACAGCGCGATCCATCGTCGGCATGGCCGCGCTGGCGCGGGCCAGCAGCGGTGCCGGGTCGGCCGCCGAGCGGCCCCCGCCCATCAGCAGCAGGCTTTGCACCAGCGGCGAGGTGTTGGCAGCCAGCGCGTTGCGTGCCGCAATGTCAGCAGAGACCAGCGCTTCCGGCACCGGTTGACCGACTTGGCGCATCAGTTGCGCCGTCAGCACCGTCGCCACCTGACGGCCGCGCGCGGAGTCCGGCGCCACGAAGATCAGGCTGTCGCCCGCGGCGGGCTCGGCGTCGACCGGGGCCTTGGTGTTGCGCGCAAGCTCATTCGCCACGCCGGACAGCGGTGTTGCCACCGGCAAGCCCATCTCATTGGCAAACCACAGTGCGAGCGCGCGGTGCAGCAGCGGCTCGTTCTGGCTGGTGCGCTTGTAGGCTTCGAGCACCTGCTTCCAGTTGTCTGCCGGCAGGCTGATGCCAACCGAGCGACTGGCGAGCCAATCCGCGTAGTACGCATACGAGGTGATCAGTGCACTGCTGGTGGTCAGTTCGCCCCACCAGCCGAAGGTGCCGTTCGTGCCGGCCAGCAATGCCAGACGCTGACGTTGCGTGCGCAACAGCGCCTCGACACCTTGCGTGCCTGCCGGGCCGCTGTCGCCCAGACGTGCCCCCGTGGCAGCCAGGCTCTGCTGCGCAATGGCCAGCGGGATCAGGCGGCTGGCGGTCTGTTCGGCGCAACCGTACGGATATTCGATCAGGTCATCGGCCACGCGGGCGAACTGGCTTGCCGTGTTGCCGACCACGCGCAGGCGCACGTCGCGCGCGTCCGCAGGCAGGCCCAGTGGCAGGCGTGTGCCCTGCAACTGCGTGAGCGCGACGATATTTTCACGATCGGCCAGCCAGCCCGTGGCGTCCAGCTTGACCGTGGTCTGCAGACGGTCCGAAACCTTGTCGTCCCGCTTCAGCTCTGCATTCACGATGCCCGCCTGCAGCGCCGTGACGGGCGCGCGCAGGTAGTTGGCGCCCCGCTTGAGCGTCACACGCTGGTTGATGTTCAGGCCAGCGCCCGAGACGATCCAATCGGCAGTGATGTCCTTGTCGGTCTGGTTGAAGGCGACCATGTCCAGGCGCGGCTGATCGCTCTCGCGGAAGCGTTGCGGGCCGGTCCATTTCAGGTACAGCGGCTTGTCGGAGCGGATGCTCGCGGTGCGCTGGCCGACGATGCCGTCCGATGCGCCGGTGGTGGACACCGCACGCACCGTGATGCGCCAGCGCGCCAGCGAATCAGGCATCTTGAAGGTCATGCGTGCACGGCCATCGGCGCCGGTCTGCAGGTTGGCGACCCAGGCAGCGGTGTCCTGCTCGTCGCGGCGCGGGCGCTCAAGCACCTTCACACCGCGCTCGTTGTGGCGGCCATAGGTGCCACCCGGTTTGCCCGGCAGCGACGCGAGCGCCAGGTCGTAGCTGATGAAACTCTGGCTCGACGTGGTGCGCACGCTGTTGCGGCGCGGGTGATAGAAGAAGTCGACGATGCTGGGTGCCACTTCGGGCTGCAGCACGTAGATCATCTCGTCGACCACCGACACGGTCAGGTTGGCTGGCACGGGCTTGCCCGCCAGCGCGCTGGTCAGATCCAGCGTAACGGTCTCGCCTGGGGTGTAGACGGCCTTGTCGGCATGCACGCCCAGCTCCAGCGTGGGTTGCGTGACGACGATGCCGGCGTTCTGGAACACCATGTCGCCGTCGCGCACGTACAGCACCGAGAACGTCATGTTCGGCGCGAACTCCGCACCGATCTTGATGCGCGCGCGGTACTGCGACGGCGTTACCTTCTGCAGGCTGAGCCATTCGCCACCGCGCGTGAGCAGTGCGTGGCGCTCGACCTTGTCGCGCTCCAGCGTGAGCAGCGCATCGTCCACCGGTTGCGGGAACGTGATCAGCGCTTCGGCCGTGTCGCCAATCTGATAGCGATCGCGATCGAACACCATTTCGATATTGCCCGGCACGGTCTGCACGCCGTCGCCGGCCACCCAGTGGCTCGAAGCGGCGAGCAGGTTGCCGGCCGCATCGCGCACCGACAGCGTGTACGAACCCGGCTGGTCAAACTTGACCGGGAACGTTGCATTGCCCTTGGCATCCGGCGCCAACGTGCCTTCGGTGCGGGTGCGCGTTTCCAGGCGCACCAGATCCCACTTGGCGGGCGGCGCGCTGGCACCGCTTGTGCCACCCACAACAGGCATCGGCGTGAGCGTGAACGACACGTTCTGCCCCGGCGTAGTGAAGTTCGACGCGGTGGACAGCTTGTACGGCGTCGCGCCACGGGCGATCAGCAATTCGCGCGTGACCTTTACGCGGTACGCCGCGCCGTCGTTGGCAAACACAGTCACCACGTAGCGGCTCGGCTCCTTGGCAGCGGGCAGCTCCAGCTTCGCGTTGCCGTCACCATCGGTGGTCAGCTCCTGCTGCTCCAGCTTGACGGGGAACAGGCCCGCGTAACGCAGCTCGCCCTCCACCATCGTCACCTGTTGCGCGCGCAGGCTGACCGACACCTTGCCGTTCTTCACCGGCTTGCCGTCCGGATAGCGCAGGCTGATCTTGCCCTTGACCGATTCGCCCGTGCCGTAACTGGCTTTGTCCAGCGACAGGTTCACGTCAAAGTGCGGCTTGATGTATTCGGCCACGCGGAAGGCGCCGCCGTAGGTACCGCCGTTGTAGTCAAAGCGCAGCGAGTAGCCGCCGGCCGGCGCGTTGGACGGTAGCGTAAAGCGCGCATCGGCCCCGGTCTCACCCGCCAGGCGCGTGGTGGACGTGGCCACTGGCGTGCCGTTCGGGTCGAGCACTTGCAGCTTGATGTCGCCGGCAGCCGGCACGGTCGATTCGGTCGCGTTCTTGAAGTTGCGGCCGATGAACTTGACGCTCACTTCGTCGCCTGGACGGTACAACGGGCGATCGGTGAAGGCGTACAGCTTGGTGTTGTAGATCTCGCTGTCGTAATAGAAATTCTCGGAGATGAATACGCCGCCCGCGCGGTCGTTGCCGATCACGTAGCTGCGTTCAGGCGAGACGTGGCGCAGGTCGGCCGTGCCATCCGCCTCGGTGGTGCCGGAAGCCAGCACGCCCACGCCGTCAGTCCAACTCACCGACGCCCCGCCGACGGGCTTGCCGCTCTTGCGCTCGGCCGTCCACACCATCATCCCTTGCGAGGTGCCCTTGGTGACAGCCACGGTGTCCGACACGAACAGCAGCGCGTGCGCACGGTATGCACCAATCACGGCTTCGACGATGTACAGACCCGCCGGCAGCTTGCCGACCGGAATCATCACGTTGCCGGCGTTTTGTGGCATCCACTCGCTGCTGCTGCCTTCGAGCTTCACGTCCTTGGGTGGCGCGATCGGCTTGGCATCCCAGATCGGGTAGCGGAAGCGGCCCAGCAGTTCGTACCCCTTGAGCGGCGCGTACTGCGGATTGTTCGAGAAGCGCGTGGGCGCGGTCATCTGGTCGCCCATGCTGAACTGTGGCGCGGTCTCCACGGCCTTGCTGCGCGTGGCGAACGACAGCACGCGCTGCCAGGCGCGGCGGGCCTGGCGCGTCCAGTTGTCCCACAGATAGGCCAGCGTGTTGGCCAGGCCTTCGCCGGTGTAGTTGGCCTTGACGTCGATGCGGTGCAGGTTCTTCTGCGCCTTCAAGAATTCCAGCGGCTGCGGCACGCGATAGACAAGAATGTCGGCGCCGCCGTAGCGGGAAAGTTCATCCTTGTACTCGCGGCCCGGCGCTTCGAGGCGGACCATCGCTTCCTGATCGGTACCGTAGCTCGCATCCGACAGCAGGAAGAACGGCTGGCCCTTGAACGGCTCGTAGCCGCTGCCCGGCACGTCGAACAGCGTGGGGTTCGGCTTTTCGGGAGCATCGGCTGCATGCGCTGCCGGCACCGAAGCGACCACCGCCAGCACCATCAGGCAGACGGCGGCAACGAGATTGAACGACAGCCAACGGTTGCGCATGAGTTTTTCTACCGTGTCAGAAAGGCCAGACGAAACACGCCGATGAAGTTGGGGTTGCCGCTCTGCGGCTGCCAGCGCGAGTCTTTCCATTGCATCAGTTCAGAGACCGGGACCGCGCGCAGGCCGTTGTCGGTGCGGGTGACGGTGCCGGTGTGGTAAGCGATGTAGCGATCCATCCAGATCATCAGATGCTGGTCGTCGCCTTGATCGAAGAAGAGCAGATCGCCCGGGAGCGCCTGGTTGACATCCTTGGCAATGAATCGGCTGTTCTGCTGGATGAGGCCCAGCGCCGAGACATACGCGCCGGTGCTGCCATCCAAGCGCGCCCACCGCTGCGTGAGCGTGCGCTGGGCCGGCGTGAGATTCAGCTCGGGCGGCAGTTGCCGCGCGGATTCCGCATCGCGCATGCCGTTGGCACGCAACCACCTGGCGTCGTGCGGGCGCAGTGCCTCGCCAGCGGCAAAGCGCACCAGGCCGGCGCAGTCGCGGTGCGTCCAGCGCGGCGTCGGACCTTGGCGGAGCTGCTCGTTGACGATGCGCACGAACCACGCACGGAACACGCTGGATTGATCCGGCGTCAGTGCATCGGCGTCCGCCGGTGCCGTGTCGGCCCAGCCCGACAGCGCATGCACAGACGGAGCGAGCAGGCAGGCGCCCGCCGCCGTCAACCAGCGGCGGCGGTTCAGCGCGGCGGCCTGGGCGCGCAACGTCATTGCGTGCTGGTGTTGTCTGCGGAAGCAGGGGCCGCAGCCTCTGCGGTCGGGGCATCGGCCGAGGGGGCCGGCGCTGCAGATGCGTCAGCCGGCGGTGGCGCACCATCGCCACCGGCAGGCAGACCCCGCCCGCTCGACAGCCACGTCACGGGCACCCAGCCGCGCGACGACGGCACACCGCCATCCAGCGCCAGCGACACCGGCGCGTACCGCGACAACGCCTTGAGCTTCGGAAACAGATGCGTCTGCGCGGCGTTGAGGAACACCGCTTCCTGATCGGCGGGCAGCGCAGCACCGGCTTCGCGGCGAACCAGCGGCGCGAGCGATGCGGGCGTCATCGTCAGGACGATGCGATCGGTCTTGTCCTTCGGCAGGCTATCCGCCACCGCAGGGAAGCGCTTGGCAAGCACCGCCAATGCGTCCTCGACCAGACGCGCGTCGGGCGAGAACACAATCACATCTCCGGCAATCGCCAGCGTGACGGGGAAGTAGCGATCCGACGACAGTTGCGCCGCAAACGGCGCTCCCGCCGATTGCGCAGTACCGTAGCGCGCGCTCACCGGGCGCTGCCACAGCGTGGCGTTGGCAGGCCCCGGCTTCGTCGTCACCGGCAAGCGCTTGTAAGGGCCGGACTTGTCGTCCGACTGCGCCTTGGCTTCGTAAGAACCGACAATCTGGCTGAACAGCGCTGCCAGGGCCGGCTTGACGGCGTCGACCTGGGAAGCCGACGACAGCTTCGCCACGAACAACGGCGCCACGAGCGACGACTTGCCATACCAGCACGCAGCAGCCGGGCCCGCAAACGCATCGCCGACATGCGCGGCGGCCTCACTGATCTCCTTGGCATCGCCGGCCACAGACCGCAGCAGCGTGCCGGCGGCTTTCCAGTCGATCGGCAATGTGGCGCACGCGGCGGGGTCAGACGGGAGCGCACGCCACAGGCCGGCGTTGTCCCACTTGCCGGTCAGACGGGCGGGGTCGATCAGCGCGGCGCTCTGCCAGCCGTTGCCCCCGCCGTCGCCCTTGCCCGCACCGAAGTCGAAACGCAGCGCTTCAATGCCGGGAAAATACTGCTGATAACCGAACGACAGGTAGTTGGCGCTCACCACCACGTGATGGCCTGTCGGCTCCTGTGCGGGCAGCGCGTACGACGTGCCCTGGACGTTGCGCTTGCCGGTGTTGTCCGACAACAGCGCCGCCAGCGCACTCGCCTGCTTGGAAATCGGCTTGCCGTCCTTGTCCAGCAGGATGCCCGGCTCGGACAGCGCGATCAGCCGATCCCCCTTGCTGGCAATCAGGATCGAACGTGTGGCCGAGAGTTTGAGCGCATACACCGGCGCGCCGGAATCGCCCAGCCCGTCGGCCACTTTGCTGAGCTGCGTGTCGCTCGCCGCCACGGTGGCCACGGCTTCCAGCGCCTTCGCCAGGCCGTTGCGCTGCATCGAGAGTACCCAGTAGCGCAGCTTGTCGTCCGGACCGCGCCACAGCATCACGCGGGCGGGCTCGTCAAACACGTGCTTGAGCACCGTCTCGGCCAGGTCGAGCTTCTGCTCGTACGCCAGGCGGCGCAGCGCACCGGCCACCGAGAGGCGGTCTTCGTTGCCTTCGTAATAGGCGACGAAATCTTCGGTCAGCACATCGCGCAGCAGCGGCACGCGCAGCACGTCGCGCGGCAGTTGCGACAGGCTTTGGCTGTCGATCAGGGCATCGGGATACGTCAGGTCGAGCTGGACTTGGCGGGCGTGCAGCGCGCGCGTGCGGCCAAACGGGTGCCAGACCATCTGCACCACCGCCGCGCCAGCAACGACCAGGGCGACCGCGCCAACGGCGATCTGCTTGCGTGTGAGCTTCATGGAGGAATCGTCGGCAAGACTGGAGGGGCCGGCGACTTGCTGGAACCTGCTTGGCCGGAGGGCGCGCAGATTGTAAAAAGTGCCGGTCTATAACCGCGAAATCATAGCGGTTGGCATGTTAAGGCGGGTTAACGTTTCGAGAAAATCCGAATCGGGCAACGCCGGTGTTGTTCGGCGTCTGCACGCAGCGCCCGGGCAAAAGCGGGCGAAAAAAAAGCCCGGCACATGGCCGGGCTTTGATGGTGTTGCTTGGGTTCGCTTACGCGTCGCCTTCTTGCTGAACCGCAGGCGTTTCGAAGATCGAAGCGGCTTCCTCTTCGGCAATCGCCGCAGCGCGGTCGCGGTCGGCCACTTCCTTCGCCTTGCGGGCGCGGTGGTAGGCCAGGCCGGTACCGGCCGGGATCAGACGGCCAACGATGACGTTTTCCTTCAGACCACGCAGGTCGTCGACCTTGCCCATGATGGCGGCTTCGGTCAGCACGCGCGTGGTTTCCTGGAACGACGCCGCCGAGATGAAGCTGTCGGTCGACAACGATGCCTTCGTAATACCCAGCAGCAGGTTCTCGTAGGTCGCCGGACGCTTGCCCAGCGCGATCACCTTGTCGTTCTCGTCGAGCAGGTCCGAACGCTCCACCTGTTCACCCGGGATGAAGCGGGTGTCGCCCGTATCGACGATCTGCACGCGGCGCAGCATCTGACGAACAATCACTTCGATGTGCTTGTCGTTGATCTTCACACCTTGCAGACGGTACACGTCCTGCACTTCGTCGACGATGTAGGTCGCCAGCTCTTCCACGCCCTTCAGACGCAGGATGTCGTGCGGGTCGGCCGGGCCTTCGACGATCATTTCGCCCTTGTTGACCACTTGGCCGTCGTGCACCAGCACCTGCTTTTCCTTGGCGATCAGGAACTCGTGCGCATTGCCGTCGAGATCCGTAATCACCAGGCGCTGCTTGCCCTTGGTGTCCTTACCGAACGAAGTCGTACCGGTGACTTCCGCCAGCACGGCGGCGTCCTTCGGCGAACGGGCTTCGAACAGCTCGGCCACACGCGGCAGACCACCGGTAATGTCACGCGTCTTCTGCGATTCGGTCGGGATACGTGCGAGCACTTCACCGACGTGCACTTGCTGACCGTCCTTCACGGTGATCAGCGCGCCCACCTGGAAGCCGATGGTCACAGAGTGGTCCGTGCCCGGGATCTTCACTTCAGCGCCCGACGAGTCGAGCAGTTTCACCTGCGGACGGATGCCCTTCGTGGCAGCGGTACGACGCTTGGCATCGATCACCACCAGCGTCGACAGACCGGTCACTTCGTCCATCTGCTTGGCGACGGTCACGCCTTCTTCGACGTTCTCGAACTTGATGGTGCCCGAGTACTCCGAAATGATCGGGCGCGTCAGCGGATCCCACGTGGCGAGCTGCGTGCCGGCCTTGATGGCTTGGCCATCCTTGACCAGCAGCGTCGCGCCGTACGTGATCTTGTGGCGCTCACGCTCACGGCCGTGGTCGTCGGTGATCAGCGCTTCGCCCGAACGTGAGATGACGATCTGCTCGCCCTTCGCGTTGGTGACGTAACGCATGGTCGCCGTGAAACGCACGGTACCGGTTGCCTTCGCTTCCACGCTCGATGCCACTGCCGCACGCGATGCCGCACCACCGATGTGGAACGTACGCATCGTCAGCTGCGTGCCCGGCTCACCGATCGACTGCGCAGCGATCACACCCACTGCTTCACCGGAGTTCACCAGCACACCGCGACCGAGGTCGCGGCCGTAGCACTTCGCGCACAGGCCGTAGCGCGTGTCGCAGGACAGCGGCGTGCGAACCTTGACTTCGTCCACGCCCAGCGCGTCGACCAGGTCCACCATGTCTTCGTCGAGCAGCGTGCCGGCTTCGATCGCGGTTTCCTGCGTTTCCGGGTTCACCACGTCGTTGACGACCACGCGGCCCAGGATACGGTCGCGCAGGGCTTCGATCACTTCACCACCTTCGACCAGGGCCTTCATGGCCACGCCGTTGGAGGTGCCGCAATCGTCTTCCACCACCACCAGATCCTGCGTCACGTCGACCAGACGACGGGTCAGGTAACCCGAGTTCGCGGTCTTCAGTGCCGTATCAGCCAGACCCTTACGTGCACCGTGGGTCGAGATGAAGTACTGCAGAACGTTCAGGCCTTCGCGGAAGTTCGCGGTAATCGGCGTCTCAATAATCGAGCCGTCCGGCTTGGCCATCAGGCCACGCATACCGGCGAGCTGACGAATCTGCGCGGCGGAACCCCGTGCACCCGAGTCGGCCATCATGTAGATGGAGTTGAACGACTCTTGCTTGACGGTGTTGCCGTTGCGATCGACCACGTCTTCGGTCTGGAGCTGCTCCATCATCGCCTTGCCCACCTGGTCACCAGCGGCGCCCCAGATGTCCACGACGTTGTTGTAACGCTCCTGGTCCGTCACCAGACCCGACATGTACTGCTTGTCGTATTCCTTCACCTTGGCAGCAGCCTCGGAGATGATCTTCTCCTTGGCCGGCGGCACCAGCATGTCGTCGATGGCGATCGAGATGCCGGCGCGCGTTGCCAGGCGGAAGCCCGACTGCAGCAGCTTGTCAGCGAAGATCACGGTTTCGCGCAGACCGCACTTGCGGAACGCCGTGTTGATCAGGCGCGAGATTTCCTTCTTCTTCAGCGGCTTGTTCAGCACCGAGAACGGCAGACCCTTCGGCAGGATCTCCGACAGGATCGCGCGGCCGACCGTGGTGGCCTGCAGCGTGATTTTCGGCGCGAAGCGGGCGTCGCCGTCGGCTTCCGGGTTCACAAGGTCGTACTCGGTGATCCGCACGTTCACGCGCGAAGCCAGTTCGACTTCCTTGTTCTCGTAGGCGCGGATCACTTCCGAGATGTCGGCGAACGTCATGCCTTCACCGCGGCCGTTGATCTTGTCGCGGGTCGTGTAGTACAGACCCAGCACCACGTCTTGCGACGGCACGATCGACGGATCGCCGTTGGCCGGGAACAGCACGTTGTTCGACGCCAGCATCAGCGTGCGCGCTTCCATCTGCGCTTCGAGCGACAGCGGAACGTGAACAGCCATCTGGTCACCGTCGAAGTCGGCGTTGAACGCCGCGCAGACCAGCGGGTGCAGCTGGATGGCCTTGCCTTCGATCAGCACCGGCTCGAACGCCTGGATACCCAGGCGGTGCAGCGTCGGTGCGCGGTTCAGCATCACCGGGTGTTCACGGATCACCTCTTCGAGGATGTCCCACACCACCGGCGTCTGGCTTTCGACTTCCTTCTTCGCCGCCTTGATCGTGGTGGCGATGCCCATCGTTTCCAGCTTGTGGAAGATGAACGGCTTGAACAGCTCGAGCGCCATCAGCTTGGGCAGGCCGCACTGATGCAGCTTGAGCGTCGGGCCCACCACGATGACCGAACGGCCCGAGTAGTCCACGCGCTTGCCCAGCAGGTTCTGACGGAAACGGCCGCCCTTACCCTTGATCATTTCAGCCAGCGACTTCAGCGGACGCTTGTTGGCACCGGTCATCGCCTTGCCGCGACGGCCGTTGTCCAGCAGCGAGTCCACTGCTTCCTGCAGCATGCGCTTCTCGTTGCGCACGATGATCTCCGGCGCCTTCAGCTCGAGCAGACGCTTCAGACGGTTGTTCCGGTTGATCACGCGGCGATACAGGTCGTTCAGGTCCGACGTGGCGAAACGGCCGCCGTCCAGCGGCACCAGCGGACGCAGCTCGGGCGGCAGCACCGGCAGCACTTCGAGGATCATCCAGTCCGGCTTGATGCCCGAACGCTGGAATGCCTCGAGCACCTTCAGGCGCTTGGCGAACTTCTTGATCTTGGCTTCCGAGCCCGTGGCCTGCAGCTCGGCGCGGATCGTCTCGATCTGCTTCTCGATGTCGATGCCGCGCAGCAGCTCGCGAATGCCTTCGGCGCCCATCATGGCGACGAATTCGCCTTCGCCGTACTCGTCGCACTTGGCCAGGTAGTCGTCTTCCGACATGATCTGGCTCTTCTTGAGCGCAGTCATCCCCGGCTCAACCACGACGAATGCTTCGAAGTACAGCACGCGCTCGATATCGCGCAGCGTCATGTCGAGCACCATGCCCAGACGCGACGGCAGCGACTTCAGGAACCAGATGTGCGCGGTCGGCGCAGCCAGTTCAATGTGGCCCATGCGCTCACGGCGCACTTTGGCCAGCGTCACTTCAACGCCGCACTTCTCGCAGATCACGCCACGGTGCTTCAGGCGCTTGTACTTGCCGCACAGGCACTCGTAGTCCTTGATCGGACCGAAGATCTTGGCGCAGAACAGACCGTCACGCTCGGGCTTGAACGTACGGTAGTTGATGGTCTCGGGCTTCTTGACTTCGCCAAACGACCACGAACGGATTTTCTCAGGCGACGCGAGGCCGATCTTGATCGCGTCAAACTGCTCTTCTTGCTGTACCTGACGGAATAGGTCGAGCAATGCTTTCATTCCAAACTCCTTGAGTTTGAGGCTGGCGTCTTGGTTTGACCCAAAGGCGCCGGCCCTAAATCTTCGTCAATGGCTGCTGTTACCAGGGCATGGCAATGTTGCCGCCACGCCCTCACCGCATCGGCGCTCAGTTGCGCTCGAGGTCGATGTCGATACCCAGCGAGCGGATTTCCTTCACCAGCACGTTGAACGATTCCGGCATGCCGGCATCGATCGAGTGCTCGCCCTTGACGATGTTCTCGTACACCTTGGTCCGGCCGTTCACGTCATCCGACTTCACGGTCAGCATTTCCTGCAGCACGTACGACGCGCCGTACGCTTCGAGTGCCCACACTTCCATTTCACCGAAACGCTGGCCACCGAACTGGGCCTTACCGCCCAGCGGCTGCTGCGTCACCAGCGAGTACGGACCGGTCGAACGCGCGTGCATCTTGTCGTCGACCAAGTGGTGCAGCTTCAGCATGTGCATCACGCCCAGCGTGACCGGACGCTCGAAGGCTTCACCGGTGCGGCCGTCGAACAGCGTGACCTGCTGCTTGGAAGCAGTCAGGCCCTTCTCCTTCGCGATGTCTTCCGGATAGGCGAGGTCCAGCATGCGACGGATTTCGTCCTCATGCGCACCATCGAACACCGGCGTCGCGAACGGCACGCCCTTCTTCAGGTTCTCGGCCAGCTCCAGCACCTCTGCGTCGGACAGGCTGTCCAGATCTTCAACCTTGCCGCTCTCGTTGTAGATCTGCTCCAGCAGCTTGCGGATCTCGGCAGCCTTGGCTTGCGCCTTGAGCATGTTGCCGATGCGCTCGCCCAGACCGCGAGCGGCCCAGCCCAGGTGGGTTTCGAGAATCTGACCCACGTTCATCCGCGAAGGCACGCCCAGCGGGTTCAGCACGATGTCGGCAGGTGTGCCGTCAGCCATGTAGGGCATGTCTTCGATCGGGGTGATCTTCGACACAACACCCTTGTTACCGTGACGGCCGGCCATCTTGTCACCAGGCTGCAGGCGACGCTTCACAGCCAGGTACACCTTGACCATCTTGATCACGCCCGGCGGCAGTTCGTCGCCTTGCGTGAGCTTCTTGCGCTTCTCTTCGAACGCGAGGTCGAAGTCGTGGCGCTTCTGCTCGATGGCAACCTTCACGGCTTCGAGTTGCAGCGCGACTTCGTCTTCCGCCGGGCGGATGTCGAACCAGTGCCACTTGTCCAGATCGGCCAGGTATTCCTTCGTGAGCGCGGTGCCCTTGGCCAGCTTCTTCGGACCGCCGTTGGCAACCTTGCCCACCAGCAGACGCTCCAGACGCTGGAAGGCATCGCCTTCCACGATACGCAGCTGGTCGTTCAGGTCCAGGCGGTAGCGCTTCAGTTCTTCGTCGATGATCGACTGGGCGCGCTTGTCACGCACCACGCCTTCACGCGTGAAGACCTGCACGTCGATTACGGTACCGCTCATGCCCGAAGGCACGCGCAGCGAGGTGTCCTTCACGTCGGACGCCTTTTCACCGAAGATCGCGCGCAGCAGCTTCTCTTCCGGCGTCAGCTGGGTCTCGCCCTTGGGCGTGACCTTGCCGACCATCACGTCGCCGGCTTCCACTTCTGCGCCGATGTACGTGATGCCCGATTCGTCCAGGCGAGCCAGTTGCGCTTCGGCCAGGTTCGAGATGTCGCGCGTGATTTCTTCCGGTCCGAGCTTGGTGTCGCGAGCAACGACCGACAACTCCTCGATGTGGATCGAGGTGTAGCGGTCTTCTGCCACGACGCGCTCCGAGATCAGGATCGAATCCTCGAAGTTGTAGCCGTTCCAGGGCATGAACGCGACCAGCATGTTCTGGCCGAGCGCCAGCTCGCCCATGTCGGTCGAGGCGCCGTCAGCGATCACGTCGCCGCGGGCAACGACGTCGCCCACCTTGACCATCGGACGCTGGTTGATGTTCGTGTTCTGGTTCGAACGCGTGTACTTGATCAGGTTGTAGATGTCCACGCCGACTTCACCAGCGACGGCTTCGGCATCGTTCACGCGGATCACCACGCGGTTCGCGTCAACATAGTCGACCACGCCACCACGGGTTGCCTGCACGGCGGTACCGGAGTCCACTGCCACAGTACGCTCGACGCCGGTACCCACCAGCGGCTTGTCTGCACGCAGGCAAGGCACGGCCTGACGCTGCATGTTTGCGCCCATCAGTGCACGGTTTGCATCATCGTGCTCGAGGAACGGCACCAGCGAGGCTGCAGCCGACACGATCTGCGACGGTGCCACGTCGATGTACTGCACGCGGTCCGGCGTGACCATACGGGTTTCACGCTCGCTGCCTTCGCGTGCGGAGACCAGTTCGTCGATCAGGTTGCCGTCCTTGTCCAGCGTCGCGTTGGCCTGCGCCACCACGTACTTGCCTTCCTCGATGGCCGACAGGTAGTCCACCTGATCGGTCAGCTTGCCGTTTTCAACCTTGCGGTACGGCGTTTCGAGGAAGCCGTAGTCGTTCAGTTGTGCGTACAGCGCCAGCGAGTTGATCAGACCGATGTTCGGACCTTCCGGCGTTTCGATCGGGCACACGCGGCCATAGTGGGTCGGGTGCACGTCACGGACTTCAAAGCCCGCACGCTCGCGCGTCAGACCGCCCGGGCCCAGGGCCGAAATACGGCGCTTGTGCGTGACTTCCGACAGCGGGTTGGTCTGGTCCATGAACTGCGACAGCTGCGACGAACCGAAGAACTCGCGAATCGCCGACGAAATCGGCTTCGAGTTGATCAGGTCGTGCGGCATCAGGTTTTCCGTCTCGGCCTGGCCCAGACGTTCCTTCACAGCACGCTCAACGCGCGACAGACCGGCTCGGAACTGGTTTTCCGCCAGTTCGCCGACGCAACGCACACGGCGGTTGCCGAGGTGGTCGATATCGTCCACTTCGCCCTTGCCGTTACGCAGGTTCACCAGCAGCTTGATCGTGTCGAGGATGTCCTCGTCCGTCAGCACCATCGGGCCGGTACCGGCCGCACGGTTCAGGCGGCTGTTGACCTTCATGCGGCCAACGCGCGACAGGTCGTACGAGTCTTCGCTGTAGAACAGACGTTGGAACAGCGCTTCGACGGCGTCTTCGGTCGGCGGCTCGCCGGGGCGCATCATGCGGTAGATGGCGATACGCGCGGCGGTCTGGTCGGCCGTGTCGTCCGTGCGCAGCGTTGCCGACATGTACGGACCTTGATCCAGGTCGTTCGTGTACAGCGTCTGGATTTCCTTCACGCCGGCGTCGCGCAGCTTCTCGAGCACGCCTTCGGTCAGTTCGTCGTTGGCGTTGGCCAGGACTTCACCGGTATCCGGATCGACGATGTTCTTCGCCAGCACGCGGCCCAGCAGGTAGTCTTCCGGCACGCTGATCAGCTTGGTACCGGCGGAATCCAGGTCACGGATGTGCTTGGCGTTGATGCGCTTGTCCTTCTCGACCACGACCTTGCCGTTCTTGTCGGAAATGTCGAAGCGAGCGACTTCACCACGCAGACGCTCGGGCACGAATTCCATCAGTGCGCCTTCAGTCTTCAGCGTGAAGTTATCGAACACGAAGAAGTGCGCCAGGATCTGTTCCGGCGTCAAACCAATCGACTTCAGCAGGATCGTCACCGGCATCTTGCGGCGGCGGTCAACGCGGAAGTACAAGATGTCCTTCGGGTCGAATTCGAAATCGAGCCACGAGCCGCGGTACGGAATGATCCGCGCCGAGAACAGCAGCTTGCCCGAGCTGTGCGTCTTGCCCTTGTCGTGCTCGAAGAACACGCCCGGCGAACGGTGCAGCTGGGACACGATCACACGTTCCGTACCGTTGATCACGAACGAACCGGTGGAGGTCATGAGCGGAATTTCGCCCATGTAGACTTCCTGCTCCTTGATCTCCTTGACCTTGGTGGGGTTCTCCCGGTCGTTGATGATCAAGCGCACTTTTGCGCGCAGCGCCGAGTGGAAGGTCAGACCACGCTGCTGACATTCCTTGACGTCAAACGGCGGGTTGGACAGGTGGTACGACACGAACTCCATGCGCGCCAGACCATTGTGCGACACGATGGGGAAAATGGCGTTGAACGCCGCTTGCAGACCTTCGCTCTTGCGTTGTGCAACAGGAGCGTTCTCCTGCAAGAACTGGGCATACGATTGAATCTGGGTGGCAAGCAGGAAGGGAACCTGATGAACCGTTGCGCGTTTCGCGAAACTCTTGCGAATACGCTTCTTCTCGGTAAAGCTGTACGCCATGGGATCTCCGAATCATCGCAAGTGCGCGCGACGGACTTAAGGCGATAAGGCACGCCTGACACTTGAGGTGTTCAGCGACTGGTGACGGGATTTGGCGGTTGGCCGCTACCAACCTCTGGCTGACGGTACTGCGCGCGCCACCCGCACATGGGCCCATGGAGCCCATGCTACGGACGGGGGAGTACCCGACCAAACTTGCCTTCTGCAGTCGGTTCAGAAGACAAACATCAGCGGACTGCGAACTGCTTAGTGTGCCACTGATGTTTGGCCTCTGCTGGCCTTGTCGTGGCCGGCCGCCGGAAAACCCGGCAAAGAGACTTCAACGGTACTTACAGCGTGATTGCGGGATCGCTCAACAATCGATCCCACAAGCGCAAAAAGGCTGGCGCCGGGAAATCTCCCTTTGCCAGCCTCTATCGCGCACCGGATGCGGCACGCGAGACCTGCACTTACTTGGCTTCGGCTTCCGCGCCGGCTTCCACCAGCTTCTTCACCAGCTCGTCGGCGGTCTTCTTGTCGACGCCTTCCTTCACGGACTTCGGTGCGCCATCGACCAGGTCCTTGGCTTCCTTCAGGCCCAGGCCGGTGATTTCACGCACGGCCTTGATGACGCCAACCTTGTTCGCGCCGGCGCTCTTCAGCGTCACGGTGAATTCGGTTTGCTCTTCAGCGGCAGCAGCGCCACCAGCAGCAGCCGGACCGGCCACGGCCACGGCAGCAGCCGACACGCCAAACTTCTCTTCGAACGCCTTGACCAGGTCGTTCAGTTCCATCACGGACATCGCGCCAACGGCTTCCAGGATGTCGTCTTTGGTGATTGCCATTTGAATAACTCCAGAATGTGATTCGGTATCGATCGTGCGATCTGTACGCGGTGCTGCAGCCGATTAGGCTGCCGCAGCCTCGCCTTCGCCTTGCTTGGCAGCCAGGGCACCCAGGGCGCGGGCAAAGCCCGACACCGGCGCCTGCATGACAAACAGCAGCTTGCTGAGCAGTTCTTCGCGGCTCGGAATCGTTGCCAGCGCCTTCACGGCGTTGACGTCGAGAACCTTGCCATCGTACGAACCGGCGCGCAGCACCAGCTTGTCATTGCCCTTGGCGAAATCGTTCAGCACCTTGGCCGGGGCCACTGCGTCTTCGGAAATACCGTAGATCAGCGGGCCGGTCAGTTGCTCGGCGAGTTCGGCAAACGGCGTGCCTTCAACAGCGCGGCGCGCCAGCGTGTTCTTCAGAACGCGCAGGTAGACGCCTTGCTGGCGCGCTTGCGCGCGCAGCTTGGTCAGATCGCCAACCGTGATACCGCGATATTCGGCGACGACGATGGTCGAGGCCTTGGCGACTTGCGCCGTTACCTCGGCCACGACGGCCTTCTTATCTTCGAGATTGAGTGCCACGGTTAAGCTCCAAAACGACTTCGGCTTCCGCAGTCACTGCGGTCACCTCGGTCAGTCCAAAAGTACGGCGTCCGATTGGCACAAATCACTTCGGCAATACCAAAGTCACTCATTCCCTTCGGGGGCGCCATCTGCGTTGGCTAAGCACCGCTTCCGTTTCCGGAGTGGGCTGCGATTAAGGTGTTGGCTTCAAGAGCCCTTCACCGCCAACGGTCTTTGATAACCAGTGGCTTCGGCCTGCTTACGCAAACGTCTACCACTGCCCAAAGTCTTGTCCCTCAAGCTTCAAGGGGCCGCGTGGCCGGGACCACGCGAGAGAAAACTGCTAGCACCAGGATGGTTATCGGGCCACCTGGTGCAAATGATCGAAAGCGATCAGGCAGCCAGGGTCGCCTGGTCAACACGCACGCCCACGCCCATCGTCGACGAGACGGCGACCTTGCGCAGGTACACACCCTTGCTCGAAGCCGGCTTAGCCTTGGTCAATGCGTCCAGCAGTGCAGCCAGGTTGCTCTTCAGCGCTGCCGGCTCGAACGAGCGGCGGCCGATGGTGGCGTGGATGATACCGGCCTTGTCGACACGGAATTGCACCTGACCAGCCTTGGCGTTCTTCACAGCCGTAGCAACGTCCGGCGTCACGGTGCCGACCTTCGGGTTCGGCATCAGGCCGCGCGGGCCCAGGATCTGACCCAGCGTACCGACCACGCGCATCGTGTCCGGCGAAGCGATCACGACGTCGAAGTCCATCTTGCCGGCCTTGATCTGCTCGGCGAGGTCTTCCATGCCGACGATCTCAGCGCCAGCAGCCTTGGCTTGCTCGGCCTTATCGCCTTGGGCGAACACGGCCACGCGCACCGACTTGCCGGTACCAGCAGGCAGCACCACCGAGCCACGGACCACTTGGTCCGATTTCTTCGCATCGATGCCCAGTTGCACGGCCACGTCGATGGACTCATCGAACTTGGCGCTGGCGCATTCCTTGACGAGGCTCAGCGCTTCGTCGATCGGGTAGAACTTGGTACGCTCGACCTTGGCCTTGTTCGCGGCCGCACGCTTCGAAATCTTTGCCATGATTACAGGCCCTCCACCGTGATACCCATCGAACGGGCGCTACCGGCGATCGTACGCACAGCGGCGTCCAGATCAGCTGCGGTAAGGTCAGCGTTCTTCGCCTTGGCGATTTCTTCTGCCTGAGCGCGGGTGATCTTGCCAACCTTGTCGGTATGCGGCTTGGCGGAACCCTTCTGGATACCGGCAGCCTTCTTGATGAGCACGGTCGCCGGCGGCGACTTCATCACGAAGGTGAAGCTCTTGTCGGCGAAGGCGGTGATCACCACCGGCACCGGCAGGCCCGGTTCCATACCTTGAGTCTGCGCGTTGAACGCCTTGCAGAACTCCATGATGTTCAGACCGCGCTGACCCAGGGCCGGGCCGACGGGCGGGGACGGATTTGCTTTACCAGCCGGAATTTGCAGCTTGATAAAGCCAATAATTTTCTTGGCCATCTTGACTCCAATCCGGATTGCCCAGCTCAAACAACTTTGGCAATCCTGTTGAGTGGTAACGCATCAGCACAAGGCCGACGCTCCTCTGTTGGCGCGGGCGGCATCGCCACCGTTGCCCGCCAAGTCCAGTAGACCGGGCGATTGGTGCAGTGGCTTGCGCCACCACTCCGAATTCTTTAAACCTTCTCGACCTGACCGAACTCGAGTTCGACAGGCGTGGCACGCCCGAAGATCGTCACAGAAACGCGCAGACGCGACTTCTCGTAGTTCACTTCCTCGACGTTGCCGTTGAAGTCGGTAAACGGGCCTTCCTTCACGCGCACCATTTCGCCCACCTCGAACAGCGTCTTGGGACGCGGTTTCTCGACCCCTTCCTGAATCTGGGCCATGATCTTGTCGACTTCGCTCTTGGAAATCGGCGAAGGGCGATTGCCCGTACCGCCAATGAAACCGGTGACCTTGGAAGTGTTCTTCACCAAGTGCCAGGTCTCGTCGGTCATCTCCATTTCGACAAAGACATAGCCCGGGAACAAGCGGCGCTCAGTCACGGTCTTGCGACCGCTCTTGCTCTCCATCACCTCTTCCGACGGCACCAGAATCTGACCAAACAGATGTTGCAGGCCTTCGCGCTCGATGCGCTCCTGCAGCGCGCGTTGCACGCTTTTTTCCATGCCTGAGTAGGCATGCACGACATACCAGCGCTTCTTCGAGGCCGGCGCGGACGAATCCGTGGACGTGTCGTTCGCTACGTTATCCGTCATGGCTTTACCCGATTATTTCCAGCCCAGCACGAGCGAGAAGATCACCCACTCGATGAGCTTGTCCGCAGACCACAGGAACAAGGCCATGATCACGACGAACGCAAACACCAGACCGGTCATCTGTCCGGCTTCCTTGCGCGTCGGCCACACCACTTTGCGAACTTCGCGGTACGACTCGCGCGCGAATTCGATGAAGCCTTGCCCAGGTGCGGACACCAGTGCAACGCCTGCGCCCAACACCAGCCCGCCGATCAGCGAGGCGGCACGGACGTAGCTCGGCTGTTGCGCCAGCAGGTAAAAACCGATCACCCCAGCAACCAGCAGCAGGAACGCCAAGACCAGCAGCCATTTGCCGCTGGCGGTGTTGACGGTTTCGACGTTCGGATTGGCCATGTTTCCCAAACGAGACTAAGCCGCGTGGCGCGTTTTCCTGCGCGACGCGGCTGATGAATTGGCAGGGGCAGAGGGAATCGAACCCCCAACCTTCGGTTTTGGAGACCGACGCTCTGCCAGTTGAGCTATACCCCTAAAACAGCTTTGGGGTTGCCATTCGGTCAACCCCACTCTGGCACTTCACGTGCGGCCGGTTGGCAGCCGCACGGAAGAGTTACAGCACTTACTCGATGATCTTAGCGACGACGCCGGCGCCGACGGTACGGCCGCCTTCACGGATAGCGAAGCGCAGGCCTTCTTCCATGGCGATCGGG
>NZ_CATZBU010000024.1:0-34689 GCF_958405935.1 Ralstonia psammae | reverse complement strand
GACCTCCGCGTCGACCGGGATCAGCACCGTGCAAAGTGGCGTGACCTCGCTGTCGACGGGTCTGAGCACGACCAACAGCAATGTGTCGAGCCTGTCGACCTCCGCGTCGACCGGGATCAGCACCGTGCAAAGTGGCGTGACCTCGCTGTCGACGGGTCTGAGCACGACCAACAGCAATGTGTCGAGCTTGTCGACCTCCGCGTCGACCGGTATCAGCACTGCACAAAGCGGTGTGACGTCGCTGTCCACTGGCTTGAGCACGACCAACAGCAACGTGTCGAGCCTCTCGACTTCTGCCTCGACCGGTATCAGCACGGTCCAGAGCGGCGTCGCCTCACTGTCCACGGGGCTGAGCACCACCAACAGCACCGTGAGCAGTCTGAGCACGTCGACCTCGACGGGCATCAGCACGGCTCAGAGCGGTGTCACTTCGTTGTCGACAGGCCTGTCGACGACGAACAGCAACGTGGGCAGTTTGAGCACGTCGGCGTCGACCGGCATCAGCACGGCGCAAAGCGGTGTCGCGTCGCTGTCCACTGGCTTGAGCACGACGAACAGCAATGTGAGCAGCCTGAGCACGTCCGCGTCGACTGGCATCAGCACCGCACAAAGTGGTGTGAGCTCGTTGTCCACGGGTTTGTCCACCACCAACAACAATGTGTCGAGCCTGTCGACCTCGGCGTCGACCGGCATCAGCACGGCGCAAAGCGGTGTCACTTCGTTGTCCACGGGTCTGAGCACCACGAACAGCAACGTGAGCAGCCTCAGCACGTCGGCCTCGACGGGCATCAGCACGGCGCAAAGTGGCGTGGCTTCGCTGTCGACGGGCCTGAGCACCACCAACAGCAACGTGGGTAGCCTGTCGACCTCGGCGTCGACCGGCATCAGCACGGCGCAGAGCGGTGTCACCTCGCTGTCCACGGGCCTGAGCACCACTAGCAGCAATGTGGGTAGCCTGTCGACGTCGGCCTCGACCGGTATCAGCACGGCACAAAGCGGTGTGACCTCGTTGTCCACGGGCTTGTCCACCACCAACAGCAATGTGTCCAGCCTCTCGACGTCTGCATCCACTGGGATCAGCACGGTCCAGAGCGGCGTGAGCTCGTTGTCGACGGGGCTGTCTACAACCAACAGCAACGTGTCGAGCCTGAGCACGTCGGCGTCGACAGGGATCAGCACGGCCCAGAGCGGTGTCACGTCGCTGTCCACCGGTCTTTCGACGACCAATAGCAACGTGAGCAGCCTGAGCACGTCGGCCTCGACGGGTATCAGCACGGCGCAAAGCGGTGTCAGCTCGCTGTCCACGGGCCTGAGCACCACGAACAGCAACGTGAGCAGCCTCAGCACGTCGGCTTCCACTGGCATCAGCACAGCGCAGAGCGGTGTCACCTCGCTGTCCACGGGTCTGTCCACGACGAATAGCAATGTGAGCAACCTGAGCACATCGGCTTCGACCGGGATCAGCACGGTGCAAAGCGGTGTCACCTCGCTGTCCACGGGTCTGAGCACGACCAACAGCAATGTTTCGAGCCTGTCGACCTCCGCGTCAACTGGGATCAGCACCGCGCAAAGTGGAGTGACCTCGCTGTCGACGGGGCTGTCGACGGGGTTGTCGACGACGAACAGCAACCTGGCGTCGTTGTCGACCCAAGAGTCCGCAGACGTGACCTCGTTGTCGACTGGCTTGAGTACCACCAACAGCAATGTATCGTCGCTTTCGACGGGCCTGAGTACGACGAACAGCAACGTGAGCAGCCTGAGCACGTCGGCTTCCACGGGCATCAGCACGGCTCAGAGCGGTGTCACTTCGCTGTCGACGGGCCTGAGCACCACGAACAGCAACGTGTCCAGCCTGAGCACCTCCGCGTCGACCGGCATCAGCACGGCACAAAGCGGTGTGGCCTCGCTGTCGACGGGTCTGTCGACGACGAACAGCAACGTGTTGAGTTTGTCGACCTCGGCTTCGACCGGCATCAGCACGGCGCAGAGCGGTGTCACGTCGCTGTCCACGGGCTTGAGCACGACGAACAGCAATGTGAGCAGCCTGAGCACGTCGGCGTCGACCGGGATCAGCACGGCGCAAAGTGGCGTGGCCTCGTTGTCGACCGGCCTGAGCACGACCAACAGCAATGTGTCTAGCCTGTCGACGACCGCATCCACTGGCATCAGCACGGTGCAGAGCGGCGTGGCTTCACTGTCGACAGGTTTGTCGACGACGAATAGCAATGTGAGCAGCCTGAGTACGTCGGCCTCGACGGGTATCAGCACCGCACAAAGCGGCGTCGCCTCGCTTTCCACGGGTCTGTCCACCACCAACAGCAACGTGTCGAGCCTGTCGACCTCCACGTCGACCGGCATCAGCACGGTGCAGAGCGGTGTGACTTCGCTGTCCACAGGCTTGAGCACGACCAACAGCAACGTGGGTAGCCTCTCGACGTCGGCGTCGACTGGCATCAGCACGGCGCAAAGCGGTGTGACCTCGCTTTCGACTGGTTTGTCGACGACGAACAGCAACGTGTCCAGCCTCTCGACGTCTGCATCCACTGGGATCAGCACGGTACAGAGCGGTGTCACTTCGCTGTCCACGGGTCTGAGCACCACCAACAGCAATGTGTCGAGCCTCTCGACCTCGGCCTCCACTGGCATCAGCACGGCACAAAGCGGTATCACCTCGCTGTCCACCGGCCTGTCCACCACCAACAGCAACGTGTCGAGCCTGTCGACTTCGGCGTCGACCGGAATCAGCACGGCCCAGAGCAGTGTGACCTCGCTGTCGACGGGCTTGAGCACGACCAACAGCAATGTGTCGAGCTTGTCGACCTCTGCGTCGACCGGCATCAGCACGGCGCAGAGCGGTGTCACGTCGTTGTCCACCGGCCTCAGCACGACGAACAGCAATGTGTCGTCGCTGTCGACGGGGCTGTCAACGCACACCTCGCAAATCGCCTCGCTGTCCACCGGTCTCTCGACGACGAACAGCAATGTGTCGAGCCTGTCGACCTCCGCGTCGACCGGTATCAGCACGGCACAGAGCGGTGTCACCTCGCTGTCTACCGGCCTGAGCACGACGAACAGCAACGTAAGCAGCCTGAGCACGTCCACGTCGACGGGCATCAGCACGGCACAAAGCGGTGTCGCCTCGCTGTCGACCGGTTTGTCGACGACGAATAGCAATGTGAGCAGTCTGAGCACGTCTGCCTCGACGGGCATCAGTACCGCGCAGAGTGGTGTCACTTCGCTGTCCACGGGGCTGTCGACAACGAACAGCAACCTGGCGTCGCTGTCGACCCAAGAGTCCACGGACGTGACCTCGTTGTCGACTGGCTTGAGTACCACCAACAGCAATGTGTCGAGCTTGTCCACCTCCGCGTCGACCGGCATCAGCACGGCGCAAAGCGGTGTGACCTCGCTTTCCACGGGCCTGAGCACCACCAACAGCAACGTCGGCAGCCTGAGCACGTCTGCGTCGACCGGGATCAGCACAGCCCAGAGCGGTGTGACTTCGCTGTCGACTGGTTTGTCGACGACGAACAGCAATGTATCCAGCCTCTCGACGTCTGCCTCCACTGGGATCAGCACGGTCCAGAGCGGCGTGAGCTCGTTGTCGACGGGGCTGTCCACAACCAACAGCAACGTGTCGTCGCTGTCGACATCGGCATCGACCGGTATCAGCACCGCGCAGAGCGGCGTCACTTCGTTGTCCACGGGCTTGAGCACGACGAACAGCAATGTGAGCAGCCTGAGCACGTCGGCGTCGACTGGAATCAGCACGGTCCAGAGCGGTGTCACCTCGCTGTCGACCGGTCTGTCCACGACGAACAGCAACGTGTCGAGCCTGTCGACTTCGGCCTCGACGGGCATCAGCACGGCACAAAGCGGTGTCAGCTCGCTGTCCACCGGCCTGTCCACCACCAACAGCAACGTATCGTCGCTGTCGACCTCGGCCTCGACCGGAATCAGCACGGTGCAGAGCGGTGTCACTTCGCTGTCCACCGGCCTGTCCACCACCAACAGCAACGTGTCGAGCCTCTCGACCTCGACGTCGACTGGTATCAGCACGGCCCAGAGCGGCGTGGCTTCGCTGTCGACTGGTTTGTCGACGACGAATAGCAACGTGGGTAGTTTGAGCACGTCTGCGTCCACCGGCATCAGCACGGCGCAAAGTGGTGTGACTTCGCTGTCCACGGGCCTGAGCACGACCAACAGCAATGTGGGTAGCCTCTCGACATCGGCTTCGACGGGGATCAGCACGGCCCAGAGCGGTGTCACCTCGTTGTCCACCGGCCTGTCCACGACGAACAGCAATGTGTCGAGTCTCTCGACCTCGGCCTCCACTGGGATCAGCACGGCACAAAGTGGTGTCACATCGCTGTCCACTGGCCTGAGCACCACCAACAGCAACGTGTCGAGCTTGTCGACCTCGGCCTCGACCGGAATCAGCACGGCACAAAGCGGCATCACCTCGCTGTCGACAGGTCTGAGCACCACGAACAGCAACGTGTCGAGCTTGTCGACCTCGGCGTCGACCGGAATCAGTACGGCCCAGAGCGGCGTGAGCTCGCTGTCGACGGGCCTGAGCACCACCAACAGCAATGTGTCGAGCCTCAGCACGTCGGCGTCGACCGGGATCAGCACGGTCCAGAGCGGTGTCACTTCGTTGTCTACGGGTCTGAGCACCACAAACAGCAATGTGTCGTCGCTGTCGACGGGCCTGAGCACGACGAACAGCAACGTGTCGAGCCTGTCGACCTCGGCTTCGACCGGGATCAGCACCGCACAAAGCGGTGTCACCTCGCTGTCCACGGGCCTCTCCACCACCCTCAGCAATCTGGCCTCGTTGTCCACGCAAGAGTCCACCGACGTCATGTCGCTGTCCACGGGCCTGTCCACCACGACCAGCAGCGTGAGCAGCCTCAGCACGTCCGCCTCGACGGGCATCAGTACCGCGCAGAGTGGTGTCGCTTCGCTGTCCACGGGCCTGAGCACCACCAACAGCAATGTGTCGAGTCTGTCGACTTCAGCGTCGACCGGGATCAGCACGGCACAGAGCGGTGTCACGTCGCTGTCGACCGGCCTGTCCACCACCAACAGCAATGTGTCGAGCCTGTCGACCTCCGCGTCGACCGGTATCAGCACAGCGCAGAGCGGCGTCACCTCACTGTCCACGGGCCTGTCCACGACCAACAGCAATGTGTCCAGCCTAAGCACGTCCGCCTCGACCGGCATCAGCACGGCGCAAAGCGGCATCACCTCGCTGTCTACGAGCCTCTCCACCACGGACAGCAACGTGAGCAGCCTGAGCACGTCGTCCTCGACTGCCATCAGTACCACGCAGAGCAATCTGACCTCGCTGTCCACCGGCCTTTCCACGACGAACAGCAACGTGAGCAGCCTGAGCACGTCGGCTTCGACGGGCATCAGCACGGCACAAAGCGGCATCACCTCGCTGTCGACCGGTCTGAGCACGACCAACAGCAATGTGTCGAGCTTGTCGACCTCGACCTCGACCGGCATCAGCGCGGTCCAGAGCGGGGTGGCTTCGTTGTCCACCAGCGTGGGTGCGGCTACGACAGGCGTCAGCTCCCTGTCCACGGGCCTGGCCTCCACCAACAGCACGGTGTCTGCGCTGTCGACCTCGACCTCGACCGCCATCAGCTCGGCGCAAAGCGGTGTCGCGTCGCTCTCCACGGGCCTCTCGAGCGCCAACAGCAGTGTGTCTTCGCTGTCGACGTCGACCTCGACGGGGATCAGCACGGCACAGGCCGGTGTCACCTCGCTGTCCACCAGCCTGGTTGCGACCAACAACAACGTCGCGTCGCTGTCCACCGCGACGCAGTCTCTGGTCCAACAGGCCAGCGCGGCGACCGCCATCAATGCCTCCACCCAGGGCGTCACGGTCGGCGGCGGTACCGGCGGCATGGTGCAGACCGCGGGGGCGACGTTCAACAACACGGCGCTGTCCACCGTCAACGCCGCCACCTGTACGCAGGCCAACGGGGCGGACGCCACGGCCGCCGGCCTGTGTGCGAGTGCTTCTGGCACAGGCGCCACGGCCCTGGGCAGCAACGCCCAGGCCGCCAGCACCAACACCACGGCGGTGGGCTTCCGCTCGGTCGCCACCTTCGCCGGGTCGGTCGCCATCGGCTACCAGGCCCAGGCCACCGCCGACCCGACCACCGCCATTGGTGCCAACTCGCTGGCCTCGGGCAACAACGCCGTGGCCCTTGGGGCGGGTGCCAGCGCCGTCGCAGACAACTCAGTTGCTCTTGGCGCCAACTCGGTGGCCACGCGGGCCAACACGGTGTCGGTCGGCACCGCCGGCAACGAGCGCCAGATCACCAACGTGGCCGCCGGTGTGATGCCCACCGACGCGGTGAACATGTCGCAGTTGAACGCCGTACAGACCCAGGTCAACAGCGTCGCCCGCAAGGCCTACGCGGGTATTGCCGGCGCCACGGCGCTGGCCATGATCCCCGAGCCCGATGCCGGCAAGAGCTTCTCGATCGGTCTGGGCACCGCCGGCTATCAAGGCTCGCAGGCTGTTGCGGTGGGCATTGCGGCCCGGATCTCCGCGAACATCAAGTTCAAGGCCGGCGCCGGTATCTCCGGCTCGGGCACCACGGTGGGCATGGGTGTCGCGTACCAGTGGTAATGCCGCAGTGGTCGTGCGGTAGGGCAGTAGCGCGGCAGGCAGACGCCGGCCCCCCACCTGGAGGAGGGGGACCGGCCCGCCAAGCCGCCGGATGAGCAACACGAGCAACACGAGCAACAAGTGGCGGGGCCGCATGGTCCCGCAGGCAGTACGCAGAGCCGCGCGGATCCACCGACGCGGCCAATGACGAACCAGGGTCAACGGGAGAAGTGGTTTATGCGAATCGGGATATCGGTGCTCACCCACGCGGGGCAGAGCCTTTGGGAGAACGGCATCTACCAGAACGTGCTGTTTCTGGCACGGGGCCTGCGGGCGCTGCCGTGGGTGGAGGAAGTGGTGCTGTTGGACTGCGGCGACCAGGCCGTGTTGCCTGCCGACGCGGCAGGGCTGGATTTCCGGGTCATGGCACCCCGCGCGGCCACGGAGCTCATCGATGTGGCCATCGAGATGGGCGGCGGGCTGTCCATCGAGTGGATCGACTACCTGCGCGCGCGCGGCAAGAAGGTCGTGTTTCACTGCTGCGGGCAGCCCTATGTGGCATTGCTCGAGCCTACCGTCTTCGGCACCAGCGGCTATGCCGCACGCGCGCAGCGCTGCGACGAAGTGTGGATCCTGCCCAAGGACCGGGCCTTCATGCCGATGCTGCGCACGCTGCACCGCTGCCCGGTGATCGAGGTCCCCTACCTGTGGGAGCCGGTGTTCCTGCAGCAGCGCATCGCGGCACTCGCCGAGCACGGTGTGCGCTTTGGCTACGAAGCCGAGCACCGGCCCACCGGCGGCCCCCGCGCCCTGCGCGTCGGCGTGTTCGAGCCCAACATCTCGGTCGTCAAGACCTGCACGGTGCCCACCCTCATCGCCGACGCCGCATACCGCGCCCAGCCCGAGAGCGTGGCCGCGCTGCACGTGCTCAACAGCGTGCAGATGCAGACCCACCCCACCTTCCGCTTCCTGATCGATTCGCTGGAACTCACCCGCGCGGGCAAGACCGTGCTCGAGCAGCGCCACGACTTCGTGGGCTACACCGGCCAGCACATCGACGCGGTGGTGAGCCACCAGTGGCAGAACCCGCAGAACTACCTGTATCTGGACGCGCTGTACGGCGGCTACCCCCTCGTCCACAACTCGCCGTGGCTGGAGGCGGGCTACGCCTACCCCGAGTTCGACATCCGCGCGGGCGCCATGTGCCTCATCCAGGCCGCCCACGGGCATGACGCAAACCTGCGGACCTACCGCGCCCAGGCCCAGGCCTTCCTCGCCCGGCTCTCGCCGCTGGCCCCGGCCAACGGCAGCGCGTATGCGCGGCGGCTGCTGGCCCTGACCTCGGCACGTGTGGAGGCCACAGCATGAAGACCCCTAAAAAACTCAAGGTGGGCGTGACGCTGTACCTGCGCGCCGGGCAGCAGTCGCTGTGGGAGAACGGCATTTTTCAGAACTGTTTCTTTCTGGTGATGCTGCTGCAGCGCTCGCCGCTGGTGCACAGCGTCTATCTCGTCAACGGCGGGGAGGGCAAGCCCGAGGAGGCGGGGGATTTCCTGGCCATGGCGCCGGCGCCGGTCATCGATCTGGCCACCGCCCAGGAACGCCTGGACGTGGTGATCGAGCTCTCCGCGCAGCTGAACCCGGACTGGGGCCGCGCCTTCCGCGCGCGCGGTGGGCGCATCGTCGGCATGCACGTGGCCAACGATTATGTGATCGACATCGAGCGCATGATCTTCAACCGCCCGCAGGGCATGCTCATCTCCGGCACGCCCTACCACACGGTGTGGACGCTGCCCGCCTTCGAGCGCACCTGCAAGAGCTACTACCAGCACGCCATGCGCGCGCCGGTGCAGGCCATGCCCCACCTGTGGGGGCCGCAGCTGCTGCAGCGCACCGCCGACCAAGCCCAGGTCGCCTTCGGCTACACGCCCGGGCGCTCGCGCTGGCGCCTGGCCGTGCTCGAGCCCAACATCTGCTCGGTCAAGACCTGCCACATCCCGCTGCTGGTGGCGGACCTCGCGCACCGGCAGGACGCCAGCCGCATCGAGCTGCTGCGTGCCTACAACACGCTGCACATGAAGGACAGCCCCGACTTCGTCAACTTCGCGCGTAGTTTGGATCTGGTGCGCCAGGGCAACGCCACCTTCGAGGGCCGCTGGCCGCTGTGGGAGGTCCTCACGCGCCAGGCCGACGCCATCGTCTCGCACCACTGGGAGAACGGACAGAACTACCTGTACTACGAGGCCCTGTACGGCGGCTATCCGCTCATCCACAACTCGGACTACCTGGACGGCTGCGGCTACCGCTACGACGACTTCGACTGCGAGCAGGGGGCGCTGGCCCTGCGCGAGGCACTGGCCACCCACGACGCACGCCTGCCCGATGTACGGCGCGACGCGCAGGCCTTGCTCGCCAAGCTCGACCCGCTGTCCGAGGCCAACGTGCGCACCTACACGGCCGCGCTGGAACAACTCTACGCCTGAGGCCCGCCATGCTCACACGATCGATCGCTCAGCGTGCACCCGGCCAGCCAGACCGGTCTGGCCCCAGGGCCTGGCGCGCCGCCCACCTCATCGCACTCAAGCTGGCCGCGGTGCTCGCCGTCCTGGGGCTCGCCCTGAGCGACGCCCTCGCGCAGAACCCGGCCCCCACGGTGCTGGCCAACGCCGCCCGCACGGTCGGCATCCGCCAGTGCTATTCGGCGGTCGAGCAGATCGCCGCCCGCGTGGTGGGCGCCGCGCCCCAGCAGGACGTGGTGCTGGACTGGGACCACGCGGCCCCGGATGCCGCGCCGTTCTTTGCGCTCTCGGGCTTTGTGGCGGGCGCCGGGCCCGAGGTCATGACGCTCGCGACCGTGCCGAACGAGCGCGGCACCTGCGCGGTGCTGGCCGAGCGCATCACCCCGAGCCCGCTGGCGTGCCCGGTGGTGGCCACGCGCGAGCTTGCCGGCTACCGCGGCACGGCGCTCGTGCCCGGCGTCCAGGTGTACGCCAACCCGAATCGTCCGCACGAGACGGTGACGCTCATTACGGCCAAGCCGGCCTGCCTGGTGCTGCGCCGCCAGGTCGAGTACCGCTGGCCGGGGGCGCCGCGCTAGGGGGGAGCAGAACACCACGCAGTACCCAGCCACACCTAAAAAAAAGCAAACAAACAAACAAGCGGGGGTGTCCTCAGGACCCCCAGAGCAACAGGGTAAGGGGAGCAGGATCATGCAGCAGCACACCGCCGCCGGGCAGCCGGCGGGGCTTCGAATTGGCATCACCGTTGGCTTGCGCGAATCGGGCGAGAGCCTGTGGGTCAACGGCATCAAGCAGAACGCGCTGTACCTGGCGAAGCTTTTTATGCACTCGCCACGCGCGCACCGGGTCACGCTTGTCAACACCACCGGGCCCGTGTCCGAGGTGCCGTGGGACGCGCAGCAGTTTCCCGTGGACACCTTCGAGGCGTGCAAGGACCGCCTGGACGTGCTCATCGAGCTGGGTGGCCAGGTGAGCGAGGCGCAGACCCGCTACCTCAAGGCGCGCGGCACCAAGCTCGTGAGCTACTGCTGCGGCGCCGAGTACGTGCAGAACATCGAGGCCATGATTTTTGGGCGGCCCCTGCACCGGGACCTGTTCATCAACCAGGGCTATGACGACATCTGGGTGATTCCGCAGGTCATGCAGACCAGCGCCGGGTTCTTCAGCACGCTGCGCCGGCGTGCCGTGCGCGAGGTGCCCTTCGTGTGGGACCCGATGTGCCTCACGCAGGTCGCCGCCAGCCTCCCCGAGGCGGGCGAGTACCGCCCGCGCGCGGGCGCCAAGCGCGTCGCGATCATGGAGCCGAACTTCGACGTGCTCAAGTTCTGCCTCTACCCGATGCTCATCGCCGAGCAGGCCTACCGCGCCGCGCCCGCGTCCATCGCGCACGTGAGCGTCACGAGCGCCGAGCACCTGGCACGCCACAGCCCCGAGTTCATCGGCGTGGCGCAGTACCTGGACCTCGTGCGCGATCACAAGATCACCTTCGTGGGCCGCTACGACACGCCACCGTTTCTCGCCCAGTACGCCGACGTGGTGGTCTCCCACCAATGGGACAACCCACTGAACTACTTCTACTTCGACGTGTGCTGGCAAGGCTATGCGCTGGTGCACAACGCGCGGCTGTGTGCGTCGCTTGGCTACTACTACCCCGAGCACAACGTGGAGGCGGGCGCGGCGCGCCTGCGCGAGGCGATCGCGCACACCGACGCCGGATGGGAGGACTACCGGCGCACGCAGCGCGCGCGCCTCGCCCCGTTTCTGGCCACCGACCCGGCGCGCATCGCGCATTACGACGCACTACTCGATGCGCTCCTGGGGGCGCATCGGCAGACCGAGGCCCAGGCATGGGGCCGTTTATTCAAGGGGACTGAGGCATGAAGACAACACGCGAATGGATCTTTGTGGCCGTGCTGGTGAGCGCGGCGGTGGGGGCAGCGCTGCTGCAGGCCGGGGACGCACTCTCCGAGCCCGTGCAGCGGGCGGCGATCAGCGCGCCCATGACCGCCAGTGCAGCCGCGGGCAACGGTGCGGCCGCGGCCGTGGTGCAGATCAACGGCGTGCCGCTTGCGCGCAGCACGCTGGAGCAGGCGGTGGCCGCCAGCGGCCAGCCCGATACGCCAGCGCTGCGTGCCGCGGTTCAGGAGCGCCTGGTCACGCGCGAGCTGCTGCGCCAGGCGGCCGTGGCCGCCAAGCTCGGCGACGCCCCCGAGGTGCAGCGCGCGGTCGAGCAGGTACGTGTGGACACGCAGATCCGCCTGTACCTGGAGCGAGAACTGCACCCGGCACCGGTCAACGACGCGCAGGTGCGCGAGCGCTATGACGCGTCGGTCGCGGAGCTGGGGCCCGTCGAGTACAAGCCGAGTCTGATCGGCGTGGTCGACGAGGCGCATGCGCGCGAGGTGATGGCGATGCTCAAGACCGGCGTCCCCTTCGACGTGGTGGCCCGCCAGAAGAGCCTGGCCCCCAGCCGCGGCGTGGGCGGGGAGCTGCCGTGGGTGAGCTTCAGGACGCCGCTGCGCGAGGGCCACACCATGGGCCTGGTGCTGCCGCTGGCACAACTGCTCACCACGATGAAGGTGGGGGAGGTGGCGCAACTGCCGGTGCGTGACGGCATCGCGGTGGTGCGCCTAGACGCCAAGCGTCCCACCTACGTGGTGCCGTTCGATGTCGCGCAGGGGCTGGCGCGCCAGGAACTGCAGACCCAGGAGCGTAACGCGGCGCTGGCGAGCCTGGTGCGGCGCCTGCGCGATCAGGCGGTGTTGACCCAGTAGCACGGGCACCGCGGGTGAAGGCAACGAAGCGGCCGCCAGAGCCGCATGAAGGGCGGATCCGGGGAACCGGTCAGGGAGGCCCTTGGGGAGGATGGAAATGCAACACGTGCAAGAGATCGAGTTCAACGGGGTGTCGGTGCAGCGCCCGCCCGCCGACATGGTGATGCGCCTCGCGCTGGCGCCACAGTTCGATGGCCCGCTCGCGCAGGCCTTGAGCGGCTACCGCACGCCCGCGCCGTGGCTGGCGTGGCTCGTGCAGCGGCGCTGGTGCGAGCGCGTGGCGGGCGAGGACCGCGTGCGCTACGTCTGGGCGCAACGCGTGCGGCGGCGCCTGCGGGCGCGGGCGCGCGCAGTGATGGTGCCCGCCTACCTGTGTGAGCTCGAACAGGCCGCGCTGCAGGCACTGGAGCAGGCTGGCCTGATCGAGGCGGCGCTCACGGGCTATCTGGAGCAGCAGGACTGGACGCTCGCGACCGCCTTGGTGGTGCGCCACGCCCAGCGCCTGGGGGTGCCCGCGCGCGCCGCGGCGACACTCGCGCTGCTCGAGCGCATCCCCGCCGCCTACCGGCATGCGGACCCGGCGCTCGCCGAGCTTGAGGGCGCCTGTGCGCTGTATGTGAACGCCCGCCGTGCGCAACGCGCCTTTGCCGCGTGCGCCAGCGCCGAGCCGGCGCAGAGCGACCCCGAGACCATGCTGGTGCGCTACGCAGCCTACCTGTCCACCTCGACGCTGCTGCTGCGCATGCCGCCCGCACCCGCCACGCTTAGGGCGGTACTGGGACCCACGCTGGGACACAGTTCGGCAGCGGGGCCTGTCTCCAGCCCCCGCGCGCGTCTCGCGCAGGGCACCGTGCTGCTGTACGCGGCCTGGTCCGAGCCCGTCCCGAGCGCGCGCCTGGCCCGCGCCCTGGTCGAGCTCGAGCGCCTGGCGCCACGCGAGCGCGATCCGCGCGCGCGCATGCAGGCCGCCATTGCCGTGCTCATCACCCTGTGCGCGGCCGGCCAGTTCGAGCGCGCAAGGCTCTTTGCGCGGGCCGTGGAGTCGACCCTGGCGCAGGAGGGCACCCAGGCCAGTGTGCCGGCCCTGCACGCGGCCGGCTGGAGCTTTGCGCGCCTGCTGCTGGCGCTTGCCGCCGGCTGCCCGCAGACCGCCCCCGATGCGTTGCCGACCGACGTGCCGACCGACGTGCCCACCGAGCTGGCGCAACGCCTGCAGGCGTTGCTGCAGGCACCGGGCCTGGCCCGCTTGAGCGGCTGCGTGCACCTCGCGCAAGCGGGCGTGGCGCTCGGCGCGGGCGACCTGGCGCTCGCGCGCGCGCGGCTCGATACCTATCCGGGGCGCGCGCGCTGCACCAGCGTCCTGCGCCAGGCGCTGTACGAGATTGCCGAGGCGTGGCTCGCGCTGCGCAGCGGCCAAACGGCCGAGGCACTCGCCCACAGCCAGGCCGCCCAGGCCTTGTTGCCCGTGCAGGACAGCGTGGTGCGCGCGGTGGCCGCGCTCACCCACGCCCATACGCTGGCCTGCAACGAGCCGGCCGGCGCGGTGGGTTCGGCAGGGGCCGTGGGTGTTGCAGGTACGGTGGGTGGAGCCGGCGCCATCGGTGCAATCAGTGCAATCAGTGCAGTCGGCGCTTGGTTCAGCTTCCACGCGGGCCTGGTGGAGGCCCATGCGGCGCGTGCGCGCGCGGATGCCACCGCCTTGCGCGCCGCGCTGATCCGCGCCTGGGGCGCGGCACGGCGCGAGCAGATCGTGGCGGCGCCCTTGTTCTGGACCCCCGAGGCGTTTGCCGAGCTGTGCCTGGATGCGCTCGATGCCGACATCGAGGCCCCCTTCGTGCGCGCGCTCGTGCGCCGCCTGGGGCTGCCCGCGCCGGGCGCGCGCTCCACCGCGAACTGGCCGTGGGCGGTCAAGATCACCACGCTCGGGGTGTTCGCGATCTGGCTCGACGGCGAGTCGGTGTCCTTTACCGGCAAGGTGCAGCGCCGGCCCTTGGAACTGCTCAAGGCCATCGTTGCGCACGGCGGCAAGAACGTCGATGTGCCGGCGCTCGCCGCCATGCTCTGGCCCGATGCCACCGGTGGCTCGGCCCACAGCTCGTTTGACATCACCCTGCACCGGCTGCGGCGCATGCTGGTGTGCCCCGACGCCGTGCTGATCGGCGACCGGCGCGTGACGCTCAACCCGCAGCGCGTGTGGGTCGACACGGCGGAGTTCTCGCGCCTGATTAACGGCGCGCTGGACCAGTTGGTGGCGTGCGCCGCGCAGGCGCCGGGGCCCGAGCTCATCCGCACCGCGCACTGGGTCCTGGATCTGTACGGCGCGGACTTCCTGCACCGCGAGGAGGTCGCGCCCTGGCTCATCACCGCCCGCGACAAACTGCGCAGCCTCTGGCTGCGCTTCGTGACAGGCCTGGGCTCGCTCCTGTGCGCGCATGCGCGCCACGACGAGGCCATCGCCTTCTATCAGCGCGCGCTCGAGAGCGATCCGCTCGCCGAGGAGCTCTACCGCCAGCTGATGCTCTGCTACCAGTACGCCGGGCGCTACGCCGAGGCCGCCAGCGTCTATCGCCGCTGCCGCGACATGCTCTCCATCATGCTCGGCATCACGCCGGCCGAGCGGACCACCGGGGTCTTCAAGCAGTGCCTGGCCCAGATCGAACCCCGCGATGGCTTGCGCTGACGCGGCCCCCAAGATGTCGACCCCGATGCCAGCCCCAGATACCACTCGACCCCCCTTGGACCCGAGGAGCGGCCCCATGCCGATTGTGATGACCGACGAGCGCGCGCAGCACTGGCTCACCTTCCTGCGCTCGGCCGCCGCCACCCCGCAGGCGCTGCGCGCCCCGCAACTGCGCGCCGCGCACATCCTGTACCCGCTCGATCCGCCCAGCGTCATCGACGTGATCGACCTCTGGCTGGGCGCCGAGCGCGTGGCGCCGGCCGACGAGCTCGCCGAGCTCATGGTCACGCTCTACCCAGAGCAGGCCGGGGCCTGGTTCTGCCGCGGCTATGTGCTGCAGCGCCAGCACCAGCACGCGCAGGCGCTGGCTATGTATGAGCGTGCCCGCATGCTGGATGCCAATTATCCGAGCCTGCGCAACAACATGGCGGCCGCGCTGCGCTTTGGCGCAGGAGACATCGAGCGCGCGCTCGCGCTCTGGGAGGAGGCCGTGCACGTCGATCCGTGCGACGCCAAAGCGTGGATCAACCTGGCCGGCGCCTATCGCGAATGCGGTGAACTCGCCCGCGCCCTGGAGGCGGGCGCCCAGGCCGTGATGCTGGCCCCGGACGACCCGCTGGCGCTCAACAACGCCGCGCTCGCGCTCAAGGAGGCCGGCCGCTGGGAGCAGGCCCTCGCCCTGAGCCTGCGCGCCGCGCGCTTCGGTCCCCAGGACCCCGCGATCCAGTTCAACCTCGCCCTCATGCATCTTGTGCTGGGCGACTACGACCAGGGCCTGCCGCTGTACGAGGCGCGCTGGGAGGGCAGCACCGAACTCGCGGGCCACCGTCCGGCACTCCTGGCGCCACCGTGGCACGGCGAGCCCCTGCAGGGCAAGACCTTGCTGCTGTGGGGCGAGCAGGGCATGGGCGACATTCTGCAGTTCTGCCGCTACGTGCCCCTGCTGGCCCAGGTCGTGCACGCCCAGGGTGGGCGCCTCGTCTGGAACACCGCACCCACTGCGATGCGCCTCTTTGCGCGCGCCTTCGGTGCGCACGTGGATGCGCTCGTCACCGGTGGCCAGGAAAGTCTGCCGCGCTACGACTACGAGATCGGCCTGCTGAGCCTGCCCCTGTGGGCGGAAACGCGCCCGGACACGATTCCCAGCCCCGGGCCGTACCTGCACGCCGACCCGGCCGCCGTGCCGGCCTGGCGCGCGCGCTTCGCAGCAGAGCCACGTCTGAAGGTCGGCCTCGTCTGGACCGGCAGCGCCGGCCACGCGCGCAACCCGTTTCGCTCCGTGCCGCTGGAGGCGCTTGCCGCCAAGCTTGCCCCCCTGCAAACCGACGTGGCCTTCTACAGCCTGCAGATGGGCGCTGGCGACGAACTCGCACCGCTGGCGGCCGAGGGCTTCGCGATCGCAGACCTCACCACCGGGTGGACCGATTTTGAGGACACGGCGGCCTGCCTCGAGGCGCTCGATGTGGTGATCACCGTCTGCACGTCGGTGGCACACCTGGCTGGGGCGCTCGGACGCCCCACCTGGGTGCTGCTCGACCAGAACCCCCATTGGGTCTGGGGCCTCGCGCGCGAGGACTGCCCCTGGTATGCGAGCGCACGGCTCTTTAGGCAGCCGGCCTTCGGCCGCTGGGACAGCGTGCTCGATGCGGTGGCCGCGGCCCTCACCGAACGTGTCGCACAACCCCCAGCGCCCGGTGAAGCCACCCCTACCGCTTCGCCCCCAGGCGAGGCCGATCCCCAGAATGGAGTGTCCGTATGAACACCGCCGAACGCGCCGACCAACTGATGTTCAGCTTCGCGCTGAGCGTGGCCATCACCCTGGTGACCACCGTCGCCCTGGACACCCTCTTGCCGTGGCTCTTTAAAGACCTGCAGATCGATCGGGTCGAGTTCGGCTTGATCGCCGCCATCGTCTCGGTGCTGCTGAGCCTGGTGGTGCCGTGGACCGTGCGCAGCCTCGGGGCCACCCACAGCCGCACGCTGCGTGACGCCCTGCGCGAGCCCCACCCGGACGATCTGCAATCGACCTGGCACGCCCAGGCCCTGGGCATCCTGATCGGCCTGTGGATCGGCCTGGGGTTGCTCGCCACCCTGGGCTGGGGCCTTTGAGCGCCGCCGCTGACTGGATACCTGGCATGACGCTGAATCTGTTGAATACGCAGCCGCCCCCCGTGGATCTGGGCATTCTGGTGTACGTCGACCACCAACCCCACGCGCTCGAGGAGTTTGGCTGGCTCTACAAGAGCCTGCTGTTCTCGGGGCTCTTCGAGCGCGCGCGCGTGATCGCCGTGTGCCATCCGCAGATCGCCCACGCCTTGCCTGAGCACCCCGGCGTTCAGGTGATCCCGAGCGAGCCGTACGCCCACACCCACGCCGAGTGGGCCGGCTACGGCTACATCAACTCGGTGGCCAACCTGTGCGCGCCGCAGGTGCTCGAGGCCTGCCAGGACACGGCCTATCTGCTCAAGACCGATTGCGACACGTTCGTGACGCGGGCGCTGGGCTCTTTCCGGCCCAGCGGCCTGTGTTTTGGCTTCGGCGGCTACGCCTACGAAGAGGACGTGCGGCGCACGCTCAGCGCCTACAGCGCCCGCTACGGCTTCGCGCACAGTGGCCTGCACAACGTGGGCGCCTCCGTGCTCGGTCCCACCGTCATGGTGAGCCAGTTCCTGCAGACGCAGATGACGTTCTGCACGCGGCTGCTGCAGGACGCCTTCGCCGATGGCCCCGGCACCTGGCCCGGCTGGTGCAAGGCCGTGCTCACCATGTACGCGGGAGAGTTGGCGCTGCGCGCCACCTACCCCCAGCAGTGCTCGCTCGGGTTGTTGGACCATTTCCCGTCCGGCGCGAGGACGCTGGCCAGCGACGTGCTCCACATCCACGCCTGGCACACCGCCGACTACTGGTCCAAGCACGATGACCGGGCCGGCAAGTACGCGCACATGCCCCGCGAAGCCATCGATCCCAGCACGCTCGGCGGCTACTGCCACTACCTCGCGTGCGCGAGCGCCGACGAGATCGCCGCGCAGGCCGGCACCCGCCATGCGCGACACCCAACCCAGGCCCCTGCGGGCGCGCCTGAGATCAACCCTTTGGAGAATGAAATGAACGCGTCCCACCCGTGAACGTAGGCGCAAATGAAGGCGGATCCTCATGGGCCAACCGCATCGATGTGCCCAGGTGGACAAGGCAAGCATTTCCCGGCAACCGGAGGCGCCAATGACGAATCGGACGGCAGTGGGTGTGGATATCGCGAAGGTGGTCTTTCAAGTGCACTACATCGACCAGGAGACGGGCGAGATCGTGAACAAGCCGCTCAAGCGCGCGAAATTCCTTGAGCACTTCGCGAACCGGGCACCGTGCCTGATCGGGATGGAAGCGTGTGGTGGCGCGCAGCACTGGGCCAGGCAACTCACGAAGCTGGGGCATCAGGTCAATCTGATGCCGGCGCAGTTCGTCAAAGCATTCAACATCCGCAACAAGAACGACGCGGCAGACGCGCGGGCGATTTGGCTGGCGGTGCAGCAGTCGAGCAAGCCGGTGGCGGTGAAGACGGAGATGCAGCAGGCGATGTTGGCGCTGCACCGAATGCGCGAGCAGTTGGTAAGGTTCCGCACGATGCAGATCAATGGGCTACGCGGGTTGCTCGCGGAATACGGCGAGGTGATGAGCAAGGGGCGGGAGAAGCTGAACAAGGAGATTCCGGCCGTGCTTGAACGGATCGCAGACCGCCTGCCTGCGGTGCTCGTCGATACGCTGCGTGAGCAGTGGAATGGGCTAGCGAAGCTGGATGAGCAGATAGCACAGATCGAGTGTCGCATGCGCGAGTGGAAGAAGGAAGACAAGGCGGTGAGGGCGATCAGCGCGATTCCCGGCGTCGGACTCCTGACGGCGACGGCGGCCGTCGCGATGATGGGCGATCCGAAGGCGTTCGGTTCGGGGCGGGAGTTTGCGGCATGGGCTGGCCTCGTGCCGAAGCAGACGGGCTCGGGAGGCAAGGTGAACCTGCACGGGATCAGTAAGCGGGGCGACACATACCTGCGCACGCTGCTGATCCACGGCGCGCGCAGCGTGCTGACGCGTGCGAAGGAGCACGGCCCGTGGGTCGAACAGATCAGGAAGCGGCGACCAGCGAATGTGGTGGTGGTTGCCCTGGCCAACAAAATGGCGCGCACGATCTGGGCGCTACTGGCCCATGACCGGCCGTACCAGAAGGACTACGTGAGCGCAAAATCGGCTTGAACGGTGAGCGCCACGCGGAAGATCAACGTTTAATTTGATACAGGGTGAACGTCGAAAGGTTGCGTTGGCAATCGTGAGTGATGACAAACCAGGTCGGACCGGGACTCGCTAAACCTGAATCACATCCAGAGCCTCGAGCTCGCTTGGAGAGTGAGGCGCGAGTCAGCGAATTTCATAGGGGCCTGCAGCGACAACACCGGCTGCAACAAGGCCGGATATAGAGCTGCAGCCCATCCTGTCAGTCGGAACACACGAGAAACTTGCGCAAACGGGACGCGTTCATATAGATGTAATGCCGTTTTCTAGTGATGCCTTCGATGAGGTCACCCGCGCCGTGCTGGGAACACTTGCACCCACGCGCGTGCTCGATATCGGCTGTGGTGCCGGCAAGTACGGCCACCTGGTGCGGCAGGTGCTGCCTGACTGCGTGGTGGAAGGGGTCGAGATCGAGCCGTCCTACGTCGAGTCCTTCGGGCTCAATGCGCTGTACTCGACCGTGCACCTGATGAGCGCGACCGAGATCCCGCAGCGGATGGTCGATGAGCACTTCGATGTGGCCATCATTGGCGACTGCATCGAGCACCTGCCCAAGTCCGCCGGACTCGATCTGTTGAATTTCCTCACCTACCGCGCGGCCTACACCATCCTCGTGCTGCCCGAGGCGGCGATCCAGAACACGGTGGATAACGTGCTCTCCGAAGCCCACGTCTCGGTGTGGTCCGAGCGCGACTTCGCCTGGCATGACAACTGGGCCTGGGCGCAGGTCTGGCAGATGCAGTACTACCTCTTGCGCGGCTATCTGCCCGCGCGCACGAGCCTGGCTGACCTGATTGCCAACCTGCACCGCCGTCAGATGCAGCTGCGCTACGACACCGTGCAGGCGCCGCTGGCTTTGACCCACGTCAACCACACCAAGATCGTGCCCACCGAGGACGGCGGTGGGGTGTATTGGCGTGTGCAATAGGAGCCGCGCCTGCCATGGAATCCACTGACCTCTGTGCTGAGCTCGAGGCGGCGTTTGCGCCCCCGTTGCTTGCGCTGCTCGCTGATCGCTTTGGGTTGGCGCCGGACATGCTGCGCACGGTGATCGCCCAAGCGGCGCCTATGCTGGTGGCCGCCCTGATGGCGGCTGGCGCCACGCGCGAGGGTGCCGCTCGGCTGTTTGCCGTGATCCGCTCGCCGCAGGCCAACGCGCGCGTGCAGCGCTATCTGCCGCAGCTCGTGGCGACCACGGCCGGTCTCAAGGCCCTGGAGAACACGGGTCAGTTCCTGCTGGAGCGGGGGACCCAGGTGACGCTGGCCGCCTTGAGCGATCGGGTGGCCAGCCGCACGGGCGTGCCACGCCAGGCCACGCATGCGTTGACGGGCTTGAGTGCCGCGGTGCTGTTGGGTTGCGTCAAGCACGACGTGCTGGTCGATCAGGCGACGGTTGCGAGCTTGCCGGTACGGCTGACGAACCAGTGGCCGCGCGTGGCGCCGCAGTTGGATGATGCGCTGGCCCGTGCGCTGGGGGCCGAGAATGCGCGAGCATTCGGCAATACGGTGCCGGCGCAACTGCGGATTTTGGGCGGGGCGCTCAAGCGCGAGGTGCACCCGCAGGCCGCACCGGCCCAGGTGCCGACCGAACCGGTGGCTCCAGTTGGGCGGCCGAGGAGCGCGCGCCGGCAATTGTGGTGGTCGGTGGGCCTGCTGGCGCTGTTACTGGCGGGGGCGCTGGTGTATGCGCAATGGCATCACGGACCGGCAGGCGTGGCCGCGCTTGCGCAGCGGGCCGCCAGGATGGCTGCGCAGTGGGGAGGCTCGGGGGAGATACGGTTGCGTCCGTGAGGACATCCGCCTGCGGCACCAGATTCGCATCGCGTTGCCTTATTCAAGGCACGGCTACCGATCAGCCTTACTGACGACCACGAGCTTTTACCCTTGAGCAGATGCCGACGCACCGGTGCAGTTCTGCTAGTGCGGAACTGCCGATCAGGATCGTTGGTTCGGCTCTGTAGAGATGTGCTTGACCGGATCGTCCTGTTCAGTAGCGCTCTCCCACCGAGTCAGTCCGGTCGCCATACTCTTGGCAAGCTGTTCCATCAGCGCAACTACCGTTCCTGAACATTAGTGGGCGTACATATGTAACGAGAGGAATCTGTAAGTGCCTTTGGAATACCCTGTCTTTGTATCAAGATTGCATTCGAAGATGGTTGCTCTGATTTGCTTTTTTTGATTTTGGTAAAAATATTTTTATTATGTTTGAATATATAACTCATGACGAGGCAATTAAGTATCATTCAGTTGCTTCGCATTATTCGCCGAGTTTTAAGGAGGACTTCCCAAAGTATGAGGATGTTGTGGGGTGGAATGCTCAGGCTAGTATGATATCTAGGGCGATTCATATATGCTCGCATTTCTATAAGCCTTTTTCTAGCGTTGTGAATGCATCCGAGGATCCGGGTATTCTTAAGAGTCAGGTTGAGTCTGTGTCTGAATTTGGATTCAAGATTTCTGCCAATGGTAATCGAGATCTAGCTGAGCGAAGAGGGTGGGCTGATAAAAATATTAAGAAGTATGAAGAGAACTTGGATCATAAGGCATTGATGGAGTTGCAAGGTAGTAATGATTTTCAGCGGGTGCAAGAAAATCATAGAAATAATCGGATTGAGCCTATTATTCCTTCCCAGGCGAATAAATACTTCTTCTTCGCAAGAGAGCTTTCAGATGAATTCAATCGTGAATTCCCTGAGGGTGGGCAGATTGCAGGCCAGGATGCGCGTGCAAACATGCTATCCAAGGCGATTAAGATTTGTTCGAAAATTGGATGGCTCGAGGCCGGCTACCGCGAAGTCTCCGAAGATCCAAACGTACTTAAGGAACAGGTTTTATTAGCTTCTTCGATCGGATTTGCAATCAATGCGAATGGTGATATTGGCCATTTGCGGTATCTTGCGGATCGTGGTGTTGAAAGAATGCTTGATGAAAGGAGTGTGATGGTTGGTGATAAATTGCGAAAGCTTCATGGGATTCAGGTTGAAAGTATCGATTATTATCAGGCTAAAGAATATTTGGATTTCGCTAGGCACAATTCGCCGAAATTCAATGGCCGGTTTCCGGCAGATAAGGAAATTACCAGTTGGGATGCCCAGGCAAGTGGGTTGTCGCAAGCAATTGACACCTGCTCATATGAGCCAGGTGTTCGGGCCGATCTCAAGGCGCAAGTTCTGGCAGCTACCGCCACCGGATTCGAGATCAAGAAGGATTCTGATCTCGATCGTCTAAGAGCGAGTGCGGATCGAGTTATGTGGCAGGCGAAAAAAGAGGCGGCATTGAAAATTGTTGAGGAGAGGGCAAATCATGACCAGTCCGGAGCGCTAACGCCGAGATCCTCGTTGCTACGGGAGGTTGTGCGGACGGCAGCTCAACCGCAAACGCGGATTCCTACATCAAGTCAATCAGTGCGGGGGGCGCAGTGAGGCTGTAGACGCCGCTCGGCGTCGTCAGGTCGGGTGCGCCGCGGCCATGGAAGAATAATATCCACGGGCAGCACTTCCGCATCGGGCTCTGAGATGCTCAGATAACGTGCAAATCCACGGATGTCGGCAAGCCGTAGCGCAGACGTTGGACGGTCGCCGCCGAGCTGGGTAGCCCACTCAAGGGCCAGCCTGTTCGTCACTATCGTTGCGTTGCGGTCCTCCATGAATCGCACGAAATCGGTAGGACGCTTCTCCTGATTCCTGAATTTGAGTCCCAAGCCGCGACGCATTGCAACGTATTTGAGAAGGGCCTTTCGGATCGTACTCATCTCGCACCTCCCGGCCACGGAAGCGCAAGTGTACGTATTCGCGCAACGTCGACCTTCGCATAGATTCTCGTCGTATCGGGATTCTGGTGACGTAGTAACTGACCGATCTGAGTCAACGAAGCTCCCGACCGAAGCAACTGGGTCGCAAGGCTATGCCGAAAGAGATGTGGCCCCCGGCCAGCGACGGCGTCAATTCCAACGCGCTCTAATGCCATTCGGGTAATGAAGTAAATCGCCGAGGATCATGCGAAGCCGCGATGCGGAGCCAATTGGCGTATGAATACCCGCCTGCTGCTCGTTGGAGGGCGACCATGCTCGAGATAGTCCGCTACAGGAGCACCAACCTCGCTTGGCAAGGGTAGCGAAAGCGACCTTCTCATTGGTGGACTCGCACATCTGGCAACTGCTCTGGAAGTGGGCGACGCGTCGACGGTGCTAAGGCTACCCCGGGGATGGACAGGATGGATGGGGAGGTCAACCGAAACATAGTCGCTGGCGTGCCGTGGCAGTCAATTTGAGCGTCTGACGCGCGACGAGCAGTTCGAGTTCGAGGTGGATGATGCGGTTGCTGGATTGACAGCACTGTTACCGATGACTGGATTGAAGATAAGGAGCGGGCGCCGCTATTGAGGTGCAGTCTCGGGCATCGCGCTTGCCGTGTAAGGCATAGGTTAGGCCATTGACCAAGAGACGCGCATGATCGGCTCGGACGTCGGTGCGTCTTCAGCGATTCCGTTCCAACCCAATGGCTGCGACGCTTGCGCATTCCGTTTGGTTTCGGTACGTCCGGGAATGCGAAGCTCTCTAAGGTGCAAGACGCGTGTTGTGCACGTGAATGGCGAGCTGAATCAGCTAGCTGGACGGCAAGTTCGTGTAGTGAAAGCAATGGCACAAAGGAAAAGAAGACCCGGCAGGCGTATCGATGCGTTGTGGTTTCCCAGCGGTGAATTGATTCGATATACATGCTTGAGATGCGGCAGCATGCTGGCATCGCTTGGGAAATCGGAAGCCGGTTGCACATGTGGCAATGTGCGGATCAAGAATGGCCGCGTCACTCTGCGAGACGCCGCACAGTTTCGTGTCGTGATCGAGGCGGTGCAAAGAGTGGTCACTCGGCCGTCCCTGCCAATCTGGCGCGCTGGAATGTTGGTGCATGAATTGCTGCGCGACGATGGCTGAGTACATTTTTTTGTCCACATACCAGAATCACCCTGTCCGTGTGCGCATGGGGTGGAGCCGCTGCCTGCAGCGCTACTACGTGCTGGTCGAATACACGACGCGCAATGCGGTGCCGATCTACAGTCACGATGAAGATCCGGACGTGTCCAGGTACACCGACCTGGGATATTTCGTGAAGAAGCTGATCGGGCTTGGTTTGTCGGTGCCGAAGGCTGCCGTGCGAGGCTTGATATCAGCACCCTTGCGCGATGGGACCGCAGTCAATGCGCACGGTGCGTTGCGTGTGATGCAAGGGAACTGGAAGAAGCCTCTAGCACGCGAGCATCAGTCGGTAGCCAGAATAAGCAATCGGCCAGATGGTTCCGATGGCGCTCCGTCAACGCGCGTGCGTGGCAAGAAATTCATCGAATGACTTGCGCTTCTCTCGGCACGCACACAAGCGAACACAATACGAGCGTGCGCCGGGTTGTGATGGAGCAGGGGAGTACGGCATGAGTCATGGCAGGTTCGAACTGCGCGCCATTGCGTATAGAGGACACGAATTGCATCTCGGTCATACGCAGTTGATTTATCCCGAAGTTCCGCCAACTATCGAGCGACTGAAATATTGCGGCAGTTGCTTTGAGAACCTCAATCGCCAACCAGCTTTGTACCGAAGAGTTGGCGAGAGGCTTGTCGATGCGGCTACGTCAACTCAACAAGGTATTCCCCAGATGCCATCCGAAGCGTCGCCTACCGCCCTGGACAGGCATTGGGGGCAGTAGAGGCTGGAATCGGTACGGCCAGGTATCCAATCACCCCGAAGAATGAAACTGCAGTTGGGACAGAGGCCCGACGGCCTATCACTAAGATTCGCTACCGACTTTGGCTCTGTAGCGTCTTGCGGTTCTGACAGGGTTCGCCTGGGGCGTCCGATTTTTGCGCCACGCGTACGTGCCGCCGCCATGCCCGCGCGAGTCCGTTCACTGATGAGGGATCGCTCGAACTGGGCCAGAGCGGCGATCATGTGAAACATCAGCATGCCGGTGGAGCTGCGTGTATCAATGCTCTCCGTCAGGGAGACGAACTCGACGCCCCGCGTACCAAGGCCACCGACGACCTGCACAAGATCGCTCAGCGATCGCCCCAGGCGGTCTAGCCGCCAGACAAGGACCGTGTCGCCGTCCTGCGCAAGATCGAGTGCTTCTTTAAGACCTGGACGGTCGAATCTTGCGCCCGAGGCACCGTGGTCCGAAAGAATGCGGTCGCATCCTGCCGATTTGAGCGCGGTCAACTGCAAGTCCAGACACTGTTCCTCGGTGGAAACTCGTGCGTATCCAATCTTCATGTCGATTCGATCGATTCTTGAAAACTTCGAACTTCGGCTACATGTTGACCAGAGGTCCGTTTGAATGGGTCGCGTCGTTCAGGCACAGCAAACCGGGCACGTGAGTGGCGAGCGGGGTGCTGCAGTACCCGTACGAGTAAGGACCTCGGTGGTCTACATGACGTTGGTGCGCTCGGGAGGGGCCTGGCTGGCGGGAGACGGGTTCTTACGATGGCCACGCGCTAACACGGCCCAATCGGCACGCCGTCGGCGCAAATGAGAGGTGATGGCTGAACACTGCGCGTCGAGTAGTTGACCGACGGCCATCCTAGGACCCTTGCCGTAGTGATCAACAAGCGACAAGGCGTTGTGGTTACCTGCAAAGGCAGTGACATCGTGCCCCTGAAGGGGCATTAGCTCTTCCAGGTCTTTGCACACGCACGCCGAGACCCCCATGACGATGACTCTCATGGTTCTCCCTTTCCCCGTTGTTGCCGCTGGCTGGATCGCCGGCGATCGGTTGTACCTGCCTATATCGGACGCTGTGCTGTTAGAACGGACGCGAGCCGGACGTTACGCTATCAAGCAGGCTCTGCAGCAAAGTATTCGGAGTTTTCTTCGCGTAGTTCAATGTACTTGACACAATGTCGATCAAGCGCGTGACATATCGCGGTACTAAGGCGTGGTACGGAGTGGTGTCGAATGAACTGGCCGAGGGCCAAACTGTGCACGCCCCATGTCAACTTCACGCCTCGGGCCGACGGACCTCTGATGCTGCAACTTGGCGCACGTCACCATGAGCTAAAGTCAGCGCAGCAGACCGAACTGTTGGCGTCACCGAGGCAATGGTGATCGATTGCTGTGGGGAAGAATGGTGCTGAAGAGCATACGGACTACATACACATCATATGTGCTTCGCTACCCATAAGATGCTGAGCTTGATGTGTTTGCTGCTTAAACTGTGCTTTTGCACGAGTTGACTGCGCATTGAGGAGGCGCCTCGCCCATTGTGGCACCGCAACTTAATTCACACGAGATTCGCGGTTTGAAGGGCAGCCACCTGCCACGCCCCAGCGGATCGCCTACACATCAGTTCGTATCGTTAGGTATAGGCAGCTTAGGGCTTCGGGGCAATGCACCGCTGAAAAGCCGATTGCCAAGACAGCCGTCAGAAAGCTGGTCGAACAGATATCGAGTTTTTCGATTTGGCCAATGCCCTTTAGCTTGCAGCGTCTGTGGTGTGTGCGTTTGTGGTAATCCATCGTTTTGACAATATGTCATTACCGCGCGCGTATCTTTATCGACGGCCGTGTTGATGGACAAGTCTTCCGCGAGATCATCTTTACGCCGAAGCCGGGGTCGGACTATGAGATGGTGACGAAATACCTGACGCCCTCTGTCCGCGGTCCGCTTGTTGATCTCGAAGTGTCGGAGTTCGTGCGAATGGGAGGGGCGGTCCGGCTAGTTCCTGTTTCCGACGTCCTCAGCGTGCCTCCCTGCACAAGGTAGACAACCACGCGCGACGGCAAGTGCATCTACGTGCTGCTTGCTTGACGGCCGGATTTGCTTGTAGCGGTGCAGTCTGTGCTGCCCTCGCCGAATTTGGCATAGCGGATTAGTCTGTCGAGCAGGACCGAGATGACGGGGGCAATACACGTTCGTCGTTGTTCGCGTTGGTCTCTTTGGCTTCGTCCGCCCAACGGTGCTGGCTCTCATCCTCCGACCAAGCAGGCCAGACAAGTGTGAGCGACGGTAGCCGGTACACGGTTGGCATTCAAACGCGACTCATGGACGTTTGCAGGCATCGCGACACTTGGATTCAGCCGGTAGCGTGATTGATGGGGGTCCGCGATTCGTGCCTACCGCACATGTTCTCCGTCTTCTCAGACGGATTACCGCAGGGGAACTCATGTCTCCAGCGACCATGTGACCGATGGAAATTCAAGTTGTCGGAACGCGATGACGGTGCAGCAAGATCGATTAGCGAGCTTTGCTGTCTATGGCAACGGTCGGCAGACGGGCGGTCGGTGCGCTGGTGGACGGGGCCGTCGGAGCCTTGCTGCCAACTACGGGCAGGCTGAAGCGCGAGCTAGAATTGGCCCCTTGCGACGGACCATTCATTCTTTCCAAGGCGCTGGCCGTCTCATGAAGTCCACCCAGGGCCTCGGCCAGTTGTCTTGCTCTATTTCGAAAGTTATCCCAAGCAAAGGCACTATTGCTGACTATTTTGAAATTATCGATTGCTTTCTGGTAGTTGGTCAGTTCGTCCTTAACGCTGACCGGTTCAGAAAGCATGTCTACGTGGCCTTTTGCGTATGAGCAAAGGGTCGATGCACCAGCGGCCTTATGCGCCGAAATACCAGTGATGCTGCTAGCACTATCAAAAAGATTCGCTGCACGCTCATAAATATCTTTTCGCGCTTCAGGATTACGTCGGAAAGCGGGATGCTCCGTCCTGGCTATTAAAGCCTCTCCAAAACGCATAACATCTGGATAGTCCTTGGTGGACAACTGCGTGCTATCTGCTGAAGCAATGTCAAGTCTGATCAATCCATTCCGTGCCGAGTAAAGCTGTGATGCGGAATTCCACCATTCAAGCGCATTCGACAAACGGCCTGTTGCTTGATCTTTAAGTCGCGACTGTACGGTTCCTGTTCCTTTCATTTGATAAGCGAACTGTTTTGCATCTTCAAAATGTTGCACAGCGCGAGTGCAGGTTCGCATTTCCTCCGTTACGGAGTCCAAAGTGATATCGCCGGCACTCAAAAGGGTGCCGGCACGGGCCATTTCTATTCTGCCTTCAATTAGTTTCTTGCGGGTTAAAGCTTCGAGTTTTTGCTCCGTGCTTATGCCCTCTATTTTTTCCGCAGAAGAATAAACCTGTTCCGAGCGATTCAGGTGCCGTATTTTAAAATATGGCATCTCCGCTTCGGTGGATCGCTTTTCAAATCGAAGTCCTTGGGTCATTAAATCCTGAAAATATGACTCAGTGTTCGACAAAGGAGTTTTAGATAATGTGGGCGTTGGCATTTGCCCTCCGGGGAAATAGTGCTTTCTGCATAAGATTCGACTGCTATTTCATACAGATAGAATACGCATCCGGGGGGGGCTGCGAACGAGCCCATCAAATTTGACCGACGTCGTGAAGGCGCGGCGTGAGTGAGTTCGGGGCAAGGGTGAGATACCGCCCTTGCGTGAGGCTGCTGGTGTCATGGTGGGCGTGCGTCGCGCTGGTGGATGTGCTGTACACGGAGGCAACCTTTTACGGTTGACATACCAATAGGTGATGAAACCGGTGCATGCGAACGTGCGTAGGTAGTTCGGTTTATTTGGGCATTCCAGCAGTTTGGGGTTGCCGTGCATACCAACGAAGAGCCTTGTTGAATGCGCGGCCGAAATCGAGGACCACTGCGCGCAGTGGTAATCAAGATCGTCCTGGCCACGTCGCTGGTGTTTGTTTTGCGGATCGTAGTCACTGGCTCAGACGAGAAATCTGGCACGACGTTCGGGGGCGGTGGGCTGCTTGGGCGGTCGGGCGTGTCAGTTGTCCGTCGGGCGTCTTAATGCCCTGTATCTTTGACCGCACAAGTCAGGGCACTTCATGCGATCGTAGCCATTATGCCGACTGCGGTGAGGCGCCACCACGAGTGGAATGGCTGGCAAGCCTTTGTCAAGCGAAGGAAAGGGAGAGGGGGGGGCTTGGTTGGTTTGTGTGCCGGCCTACGGAATCCATGACATGGACATGGTCGTCAACGCTGCTAACGGCGTGAGAGCGGCGATTGGCAATGAGGCGGCCTGCCGCGCAGAACCGTGTCAAATCGTTCAACGGCAAGTCATCAGTAGGTGCTGGTGCGGTGAAATACGCGCGTATCGCGAACGCTTAGGCCGCTGCTCAATAGCGGCAGGGAAGGATGCGTTCGCATGGCGAGCAAGACCACAGAGGTGCTCCTCATGAGACGGTCTCCTGCGTATGCCGCAATGCGTTTGTCTTTGATATTTAAGGGCAAAGCAAATTGCGCGTTTCACAACAAATCAGGGCGCTGGATGCTCGTCGCTTCGCGTGCGGGCTGGATGCTTTTGGGGCTGTGTTCGGGTTGTACCGTTCACGATCCGATGCCGGTGGCCCCCGCACCAGCCGCGCAGACGTTGTGGTGCAAACAGTCACAAGGCTACTACCCCGCGGTTCAGGACTGTCCTGGAGGCTGGGAGTCGCGCTTATCGGACTCTCAGCCCTCAGCAGTTTCTCCCCCTCTTCGGATCATTCCGGTCAAGCCTCCAGCAGGAACACAACAATGAAAACAGTCCGATTGCTCACCAGCGCACGTTTGTACTTCTTCTCGATGGCGCTCACGGCGTCTTTGCTCGCAGGCTGTGGGGGCGACGACAGCGCTGCATCAGGTTCCGCCGCCAACCCGGAGAGTGTTGTCTCGAGCTTCTCATCGAGCAACCTAACGCTATCGCCTTTATCCGGCAATTCGGAGAGCGCCATGGCTGTACCCCATTTTCACATGGCGCCAATTGTTTTGACCGCACCGAACGGTGTCGACAGCGGTGCTCCGTCGGCATCAGCACAACAGTCCCCGGCATCGCAGCCAATCTCAGCTGTGATGGCAGCAACTTCGACCGCGCGACTCACGCCGCAGGCGTTGGCCGCATACAAGAGCGCAGCCTCACCCGCTGGCACCGGCTCTCAATCGGTGACCACATACACCCCAGCCCAGATTCGGGCTGCATATGGTCTTCCTGGACTGCCAGCGACTTGGACCGGCTTGAGCGCTAGCGCAGCCGCCCAGATGGGTGCCGGGCAGACCATCTACATCATTGACGCGATGAGCGATCCGAACATCTCGGCTGAACTCGCTGCATTCAACCGAATGTTCGGTCTACCCCAATGTGACTCGACAACGCTTTCGCCAACCACCGCGCTCCCTCTTGCCACTGCGCAGAGGAGCGGCTGTCAGCTTTTGATTGCCTATTCCACCATCAGCGGGGCAATGACCTCGACTTCGCCTGCCTATGATTCGGGGTGGGCCACAGAAATCGCGTTGGATGTTCAGTGGGCGCACGCCACTGCCCCACTAGCCCGCATCGTTCTCATCGAGGCGCCCGATGCTTCTGTGAACAGCTTGCTCGGTGCGATCAACCTGGCAAATGCGATGGGGCCAGGTGTTGTCTCGATGAGCTTCGGTGGTGCTGAGGGGAATTGGACCGCAGCGGTAGACTCCGCATTCTCCAATGCCAGCATGACCTACTTGGCAGCGACTGGCGACAGTGGCTTTGGGGTCGAATGGCCGTCGGTTTCGCCAAAGGTCATGGCAGTCGGTGGTACCAGCCTGACCTATAGTGGCGGCGCTCGATCGGAAACTGTCTGGTCGGGTACGGGTGGAGGACTCAGTCAATTCACTCCAGTTCCAAACTATCAGACTTCGGCGGTTCCGGGCATGGGCGCACTGTCCATGCGTTCGGTTGCCGATGTTTCGTTTAACGCGGATCCCTATACCGGTCAATACCTCGCCGTTTTGCCGCCAGGTGGGGCCGGTGTCAACTGGTATAGCGCCGGCGGCACAAGTTTGGCAACTCCCCAGTGGGCAGGGATTGTGGCCATCGCCAATGCCGTGCGCACGCAAAACGCCCAGGGCGCGCTCGGTCTGGCGCAGTCCTTGTTTTACGGAAAGATCTCAACGAACCCGAGTCTTTATGCTTCGGCCTTCGATGACATCACCGCAGGTAGTGACGGAACGTGTGGTAGTTGTACTGCTCACGCGGGGTATGACCGACCCTCTGGGCTGGGTTCACCCAATGTGGTTAATCTTCTCAACGAGATCGCTGTCGCTCCGGCACAGGCTCCTATCGTTTCCCCCGTAACGATCAATGGGATTGCTGGAAAGAGCTTGTCCTTCTCCGTGGCGGTGACGTCGCCGCATGCGGTCACCTGGTCGCTCTCCAATGCCCCTCGCGGAATGTCGATTAGTACATCCGGGCTGGTGAGTTGGCCGTTGCCTATTGCCGGGACTTACCCAGTCACGGTCACGGCAACCGATTCGCTCACAGGACTTTCTGGCAGCGCAGTCACGAACATCATGATTGCCTCGCCACCCGCTCCGGTCGTCGATTCTGCGACCGTCACCGCTCAGGCTGGCAGCATGCTGAACTACCAAGTCCATGCTGTTGCCGCAGACCCAGTTACGTTTGCAATGAGTGGCGCGCCGCTTGGTATGTCGATCAGTCTTTCCGGCATGATCACGTGGGCGAAACCCGCAGCCGGAACCTACAGCGTCACAGTCACGGCAACCGATGCGACAACAGGACAATCTGGACGCGCCGTAATCAATGTCCAGGTCTCGAAAGCACCATCCTTCGGCCCTGCCATCACTGCCACGCCAATCAATGGTGTTGCAGGTAATTCGGTGAGCGGGACGATTGGCATCATGGATCCTGGCGCGCGTGATGTCTACGTGCGGATTCAGGGAGCGCCAGCTGGGATGACGTTCGGCGTAAGCGGGCAGGGGATTCTGGTGAGTTGGGTGCGTCCAGTCGCCGGGGTTTATACGTTGCTGATCACTGCGGTGGATTCATCTGGTTTCGGTACGCAGGCCACCCTTCCCGTAAGAATCCAGTGAGATGAGCAACGCCTTGTCGTGCAAGTTTGACCAAAGCCTGAGCGCTTCCGTTGCTGGTGCGCGCGCGTACCGTACGCTGTTGGCGGAGGACATGGCGACGCACCGCGTTCAGGTGTGACTTAGGATCGCGTTAGAGGGAATCGGGCGTCGACTTACTGCAGATGCACTGGTAGCGGCACCACCTCAGTTCGAGGATGCATTGATGGCGTGGTAATCGGATCAACAAGCTGCACACGTACCACGCTGATTGTGATGTCGCGTCCTGATGGCGCGCTCTTTCTCATTCTTCGAGGTGCAATGATCGTGGTCGTACCGGTTCGCGCGGCCGGTCGGGCCGCGGCACATCGGCAGGTCGGCCGACGCCATTGATCATCAGCACCGGCTCGGCCAGGTAATCGAGCCCGAGTTTCTCTTCGAACAATTCGTCTCGAAGCGCTGCCGTGGTAAATGGGGCCAGGCCAAGGTAGGTCGCAACGAGAGTGAAGGTTTGTCCGAGATGTCCTGTGTCGAGGAGTGCGGCGCGGAAACCCCGGCTGTAGGCATACTTCCACGCGAGCCGTTTCACGTTGTATGTCGAAAGAAACAGCACCGCGGCATCCGCGATCCATGGCTGATCGCCGCAGGCTTCGGCAATCCAAGAGCGTGGGTTTTGGCGGGACAGCAGAACGAGGCCATGGCGCCGTACTGAATAGTGATAGAGGCCGGACTCATACCCTTGATCGTTCAGCAGGATTGGATAGACCTCAGCGCCGTGCAATGATCCGCCTGCTGGCGAACACTTGCGCAGGAATACGTCGCCAAGCCGGTTGCGCTGCACACTTGTCGCGCCCCATACATAGAAGAGCAGTGCCGATAGCTCAGTCGTGCCAACGGGTGCATCACTGAAGGCGCGCGGAGAGCGGCGTCGCAGCAGAACATCCAGGAAGCCGGATTCAACCACCGGCTCTGGTTCTTCGATGAGAGGGTTGGCAGGGGAAAGAATGGATGCCCGTGATAGTCCTTGTAGGCCGAAGGTTGCGAACGTGTCTGCGCCTTCTCGGCGAGCGCCTCGTCGATCTCGGCCAGCGAAGAAAAGGCGGTGTGCTAGCGCGTACGTGTCGCGAGGTAGAAGTCGAGCGCAGAGTCCCAGTCCTTCCAGGCTTCGGCCTGGAGTGGCTTGGCGGGTTCAACGGGCACCAGCACACCGGCTTTCAAGAACTCGCGCACAACGGCAGCAACACGCGGTATCGCATCGTGGTCATCGGAGCCGCGTCCCGGCAGAGCGTGGTCCCTGGCGGCGGCCTCTCGCCTGACGGCGAACGCTGGGTCGCCTGCCGGCCCGGTTTCTTCCTGCCCGTGAGGGTGCTCTCGCGCCTGTTCCGGCGGCTCTTCCTTGAGCGGCTACAGCATGCCTTCGACGCCAGCGAGCTGCAGTTCTTCTCGTCGCTTGCCGACCTGGCCAAGCCGGTCGCCTTCGCCCGCTGCCTGGCCGAAGTGTGCCGCACCGACTCCTGGGCGAACGTGCAGGCCACGCGCGTGTCCCAAGTCGTCATGCGCTGGCGAGATCGCCCGAACTCGCTTGCGGGTGCCATCTAACGGCATCCATGGCCACCCCCAGGTGCGAGGCCACACTACCATGCTGCTCGCCTCGAACACCCTCTCTGGCAACCTGACCGCAGACGCTATCATTGAATACCCATAGGCACCACCGCCTGCGGAGCGGTTTAGCTCAAAGACCTTTTTGCAAAGCAGACACGGCTTCCACGCTGTGCCTATGCTGGCTCAATGCGCCGTCTCCGCTTCGCAAAAAATCCTCTGCATTATCGGCATGGCGTTTGGGGCGGAAAATCCGCTTTTTTGGAATCGCGTCTCGGGAAATATGGTTCACGCGCCACCTGCCCCAGCCAACTAAACTGAACCCTACCGACCGCACCCGGAGGAGGGCGCCCATGTCCGCCACCCTGTTCGACCTGCACGCCGCCGAGGTCTGCCCCGAGGAGCTCGCCGCCCTCGAGGCCACGCGCGCGACCTACCTCGCGCTGGTACAGCGCTTTCTCGACGGCGCGCCCGAGGTGAACGAGGCCGACTGCCTGGCCGCCAAGGACCTGGCCGACCGCGCTGCCGCCCACGCTGAAGCGGTGTTCCGGGCGTTGTGGCCGCAGGTGGCCGCGCGCCACAGCCTGGCGATCCCATTGCCAGGCGCGAGGGCCAGCCAGCCGCGCCCTTGATGGAATCCTCGATGTCCAAACCTTCCCCCAGGTGCGTGAGCACGCCGGCCGAGCTGACACTGTCGGCGCAGGATTCGGCCCACCTCGCGTGGGACCTGCTGGACATCCATCGTCGTGCCTGGCGTGATACCAGCCGCGGCCCCCTTGACCGTCGTTCTGGCGAGGAACGCCCGGGCTGGCTGGACATGGCATGAAGACCTCCGCGGCGGCGTCCGTACCCACCCGTGCGCAATACGCGGCGCTGCGCGCCTGGCTGCAGGGCGTGCGGCCGGCTGCTGCGGCCAACCGCTGGCTGTCGGCCGATCCCGATGCGGAGTGGACGGACCTCGAGGCGCTGCGGGCGCTGCGGGCGCTGCGCGCGATCCGCGCCAAGCTTGCGCAGCTCGCCTTGCGTCACGGTCGGGAACCGCTGGCCAAGCTGCTGTCCGCCGGCACGCACGGTGCTGCCGCCGTCGACGCGCTCCTGAAGGGCCTGCGCGAACTGGAGCGCCTAGGGTCGCCAGCGCCCGCGCCGAAGCACGCCGTGCAACTGTGGTTTGCCGCGCCCTTGGCACGGCGCCTGTCCGCTGCCGGCTTCGCCACCCTTGGCGAACTGGTGACGCTGGCCAACAACCGTGGCCGCGCCTGGTGGCGGCGCATACCTCGGGTCGGCCGTAAGCACCCGACCGGTACCGTAGGTGATGGTGTTGACGATCGCGGCGGGAAGCGTTACCGGATAGGATCGACCTTGGCGGACGCTGGCAG
>NZ_CATZBU010000023.1:0-35404 GCF_958405935.1 Ralstonia psammae | reverse complement strand
GCCCCAGGCAACCCACCCAAACCATGCAATATATGCCGCCGCGCCCCCCGCCCGCCCGCCCCCCCCGCCCCCCACGGCCAGCGCGCAGGCAAGGGCCAGCACGGTACGGCGCAGGAAAGACAATCGGGACACGTGACGCTCCATCTTCATCGGTGGCTAGGTGGCGGTTCCAGAACCGATTGGGCCACAGGCACCGGCTGAAGTTGCTGCGCGAATGGGGGAGCCCGTTTGGCGGAGTGGCGCCGGGTGGCGCGGCGTGGCGCAGGGGCCCGGTTTACCCCCCGCCGCGGCAATCAAGTTTCAGCCCCGTGTGCCGTTCTTCACAAACAAGAGCGGGAGCCATTCCGCCAATCCCTTCCCAGCGCGGCCAGAGTGGGCATGAGCCCGCCGCCCACCGCGCCAGAACCGACCCAACGAGAACACCATGACCCAGCGACTCGACGCCCGATGGCGAAGCGAAGTGACGGAGGCTCTACGTACCGTGGAGGCGCAGTTCGGCGTGGCACCGCAAAGCCTGCCGCGCGACGCGCTTATCGCGGCCCTGACCGACGCGATCTGGGCAGAGCGTGCCGCCTATGCGCGGGTGCGCCGGACGCTGGTTGCGTGTCCTGAGCTGGCAGACGAATCGATGTGACGGCGCGTCCCGGTGCCGCCGCTGTTTTCAAGAAGGTGATGTGATGCGGTACTGCGGTTCGCTGGACCTGGACCATCTGTTGCGCCAGCCGTTTGCCCAACTGGGCCGGCTGGTGCGCGATGAAGACTCGGGGCGGCCCTTGCCCCCAGTGGAAGTGGCCGCGCGTGCGGTGTTGCTGCGCGCCGCCGGCTACGAGGTGATGCCCACCTGTGGGCACCATGACCGACGTGGCTTCTGCCTCGGCCACGCAGACCAGATCATCGGGATGTAAGCGCTGCGCCTACGACGCATGCGGCACGTGCGCGCAGCCATGCGCACATGCTGTTGCGAACGCGCATCAAGGCCTGCAAAAACGGCGTGCTCGCGTGGTGTGTCATGCACCCGCAAAGCGTTGAGTGGCGCACCTTTTCGGGCATTCCGTTGCCAAAAAGCAAACGGTAAAAATGACTTACATTCCGGTCCTTTTTCCACCCATGGTTCTGGTGCATCCTGAACCAAGATAGATCGCACGGATGGCAGATTGTGCGACGTCGGACGCAACGTCAGGCCGGAAGTCGGAAGTGAACCGAATCGGCCACGCCTGCAATCTGGGGTCAGGGGAAAGAACATGAAGACGCAATATCTCAGCAAACAAGAAATCTACGACGGCGCAGTTCGCCATCTGTTCGGTCAGGGCGGCGCTGCCATCCTGCCGCGCGGCGGTGCTGCGTACCACGGCCAGGGCGGCCGCTGCTGCCCGGTCGGCAACCTGATCGGCGTGCGTGACTACACGACGTCGATGGAAAGCGTGCCGGTGCGCTACATCCTCAAGCCCACCAACGAGATCCCGCGTTACATGGACGCCGGCGTGATCGCGTTGCGCCGCGCGCTCAAGCGTGCCCGCATCGACGTGGATGACCGCGACACCGTTGAGCTGCTCTCCAAGCTGCAGAACGCGCATGACGTGTTCGGCACATGGGAGTGGAAGGAACGCCTGCAGTCGATCGCGCGCCAATTCGGCCTGAGCGGCGCTCTCGTCGATACATTCTGACCGACCGGCCGGTCACAGATCACCCTACAGAGGTGACGCCATGAAAGGGAAGGGGACGTTCCTCGCCATCGAGGACATTTTTGAACGCGTGCGCACACACCTGCTTACGCAGCAATGCCGCTCCGAAGACGCCGACGGCGAGCCGCGTTATCGCGGCCTGGACAACCGCCGCTGCGGCGTCGGCATCCTCATCGACGATGCTTTCTACTGCAGCGCACTCGAGCGCCTGGGCGTGAGCCTGCTGCGTGTGCCGAGCGACGATCCGCTCGCGCGTGCGCTGCGCAGCTCGGGCGTCAATGTCGACGACGATCAGGTGGTGGATCTGCTGATCGATTTGCAGGACATCCACGATCTGGCGGCCATCGAAAGCTGGCCGACGGCACTGGAAGACATTCGCCGCCGCTTGCCCGCCGCGCCGCTGGCAGCCTGAACGATTCAACGTGTGCGAACCCGGCCCTGCGCCGGGTTTGTTATTTCAGCGCATCGAGTTCAGGGTAGTGGCGGAAGATGCCCATCGTGTTGAACGGAATGCGCCGGGGCGATTCCAGATACGCCGCGATGTTCGGCTGCGCCGCCACGCGATCATGCAGCGCTACCAGATGCGGCAGCTCGCGCTCGTAGCGCCGCATGTGGCGCGGAAACGCGTAACGCAGCCCCGCCACGATCTGGAACAACGACAAATCCACATACGTCAGCGCATCGCGCACGGCCCATCGGGGGCCGGCGGGGTTGCGGTCGAGCACGCGCTCGAAGTAATGCAGGAACTTGGGTGCGCGGTGGTCGAGAAAATCCTGCGTGCGGCGCTTCGCTTCGGCCCGCTGGTCTTCGTAGTACTCGCCTGACGCGATGGGGTGGTGCGTGTCGTGAATCTCCACCACGAAATCGGCAATCGTCAGTTGCAGGCCGTGCGTCCATAGGCCACCGGCTTCGTCGTGCGGGGCCAGGCCGTAGTGCTGGCCGAGGTAGAGCAGGATGTTGGCCGTCTGCGCGATCACCAACTGGCCAGTCACCAGGAACGGCGGTGCGAACGGCGGTGTGGGAATGCCGGCATCGTCGAGAAACGCTTCGATGGCCGCTTCATCTTCGCGGCCCAGATCGGTATAGGGCACGGCGGCCTGCTCCAGCGCCAGCCGGACGAATTCGCCGCGGCCCTGGATTTCGGGCCAGTAGTAGAGCGTAGTTTCCATGGTCGGGCGGATGAACGAGGTGGCGGCTGCCCAGCAGGATCGATGCCGCATCGCAGCGGGAACGGTGCCTGCAAACGATAATAGGCGCTCGCCTCTGCGCTTGTTTTCAACCCGTCCGCCGTGAACGCACCGCTTTCCCCATCGCCGGCCATCGAACCCGCTGATCCTTCCCGCTGGCTGGTCCGGGGCCATCCCGGTTATCTGCGCGCCAATCTGGCGCTGTTCGCGGCGGGCTTCTCCACGTTCTCGCTGCTGTATTGCGTGCAGCCCCTGATGCCGATGCTGGCGCACGATTTTGGCCTCACGCCGGCGCAGACGAGCCTGGTGCTGTCGGTGTCCACGCTGCTGCTGGCGTTTGCGATTCTGTTTGCGGGGCTGCTGTCGGAATCCATCCATCGCAAGACGCTGATGGGCGTGTCGCTGATGCTGTCCTCGGTGCTCACGGTGGCGGGGGCGTTGCTGCCGGGCTGGCACGGGTTGCTGGCCACGCGGGCGGTGCTTGGTGTCGTGCTGGGCGGTGTGCCGGCGGTGGCCATGGCCTATCTGGCCGAAGAGGTGCATCCGCAAGGGCTCGGCATGGCGATGGGCTTGTACATCGGCGGCACAGCGTTCGGCGGCATGGCGGGGCGTGTGTTGACCGGCGCCGTGGCCGACCACTTCGGCTGGCGTGCCGCCATGGGTTTTACCGGCACCCTGGGTTTGCTGGCGGCGCTGGCCTTTCTATGGCTGCTACCGCCGTCGCGTCGCTTTGTACCGCGCGAGGGCGTGGTACTGGGCGATCTGGTCGACACGCTGGGCGCGCATCTGCGTGAGCCGGGTCTGCGCTCGCTGTTCGCCATGGGTTTTCTGCTGATGGGCGGCTTCGTCACGATCTACAACTATGCGAGCTTCCACTTGCTCGAAACGCCGTATGCCCTCAGCCAGACGGCGGTGGGCGGCATCTTCATGGTGTACCTGCTGGGCATTGGCGCCTCGGCATGGTTTGGCCGATTGGCGGATCGCCATGGCCGGGGCCGCATGCTGCTGGCGGGCACAGTGCTGATGTCGGCGGGTGTGCTGCTGACATTGGCTGGGCCACTGGTGCTGGTGATTGGCGGCATTGCGCTGCTCACCTTTGGTTTTTTCGGTGCGCACGCGGTGGCCAGCGGCTGGGTCGGGCGCCGCGCGCAGCGTGCCAAGGGGCAGGCCGCGGCGCTGTATTTGCTGGCGTACTACCTGGGCTCCAGCCTGATCGGCACGACAGGCGGCAAGCTCTATGCCCCATGGGGCTGGCCTGGCGTGGTGGCACTGGTGATGGCCTGCATGGCATGTGCGCTGGGCACGGCGGTCTGGCTCTGGCGGCGGGCGCCACTGCCGCAGGGCACGAAGCGCTGAAGTTGTGCGTCCGGGGAATTCGCGTATCGTGCCGTGATCGATGTCTGCACGATCGCTTTTCCTGTCATGCGTACTCATTCTCTCTTCTGGACGCGGCGACTGTGGCCGCTCGCATCGCTTCTGTTTCTGCTGATGGCCGGCGTGGCCCACGTGGCCGACGCGGCGCCGGTCTCGTTTGCCAAGCTGGCCGGGTTGCCGACGTCCACCGCCGGTGCATCGGCGCCGGCGGCGGACCCCGCGCAGACGCGCCAGTCGCTCGACACCGTCATCACGCTGCTCAACAACGAGCAGCAGCGCGCGGCCCTCGTCAATGAACTGAAGCAGTTGCGCGACGGTATGACCGCGCAGCAGAAGGTACAGGCCGAACAGGCGCCGGGCCTGTTGGGTGCGGTGGCCTCGCTCATTGAGAACGGCTCGTTGCAGGCCAATGTGGAAGCCGGTGCGCCGCGCTACTGGCTGCGCCGCATCGAGGCTGCCAGCGGTAACGCCAGCCTGCTCGTCGCGCCCGACAAACGCACGGCGCTGGCCGCCGACTTTGCGAGCACCGTTGGCATCTGGGCCGCCATTGCCGGTGGTCTGCTCGGCCTCGGCTGGCTGATCCGCCGTGTGTTTGGCCTCGCGGCGGGCCTCGGGCCGCATCCGACCACGCGCGCGCTGTTGATCGACGCGCTGCGCAAGATTGGCCCATGGGCCATCTCCTTTGCCGTCATCATGCGGCTCGAGCACGATGCCTCGCCGGGCTTTGTCCTGGCGTTGGTGCTGGCCTACTCCATCGTATGGGGCGCGATCATCACGGCGGGCGTGGCGATGCTGTTCTCGCTCTTTTCCGGCAGTGCGCACCGGCGCGTGGCAGTGGAATACCTGTTCAAGCACGGTATGTGGCCAATCTTTCTGACGGCCGGTCTGGGCGCCTGCGGCGACGCACTGGTCGATCCGCGCGTTGCTTTGGTGCTGGGCGGCTCGCTCAGCCTGCTGCTGGCCACGGTGTGCAACGTGGTGTCGTCATTGATGCTGGCGGTGGGTGCATTGTGGGCGCGCCGGCCCATTGGCCAGTTGATCGCCAATCGCCCGCTGGAGCTGCGCAGCGGCGAGCACACGGGCAACCAGGTCCGCCGCCTGCTGGCAGCGTTCTGGCCTGTGCCGGTGGTGGTGCTGGCGGGCGCCACCGTCATGGCCACGCTGGCCACGCCCGACAACGTTGACGCCGTGGCGCGCCGCGCGGTGATGACGTCGCTGCTGCTGGTGGCGGCGTTTTTCCTGTCGGCGCTGATCCGCCCCCGCGCGCATTGGCGCTCGCAACTGCGTCTGGCGCGCAGTTCGCCGTATGTGGAGCGACTCAAGCATTTCGTGGGTGCGCTGATCAAGCTCGTCATCTGGATCGCCTTCCTTGAACTGGTGCTGCGCGTGTGGGGCCACACGCTGGTGGAGGTGACGCACAGTTCCGTCAACGGCAAGCGCATCGCCGATGCCTTGGTGGGCCTGATCGGCACCGTGTTTGCCACCTGGCTCGTCTGGATCCTGCTCGACACGGCGATCCTGCGCGCGCTGTCGCCAGCCTCGGCGCGGGCGCGGCCCAGCACGCGCGCGCTCACCATCCTGCCGCTGCTGCGCAATGGCCTGAAAGTGACGCTGGTCGTGACAGCCGGCATCGGCGTGCTGGCAAACCTGGGCGTGAACGTGACGCCGCTGGTGGCCGGCGCCGGGGTGATCGGCCTGGCAGTCGGTTTTGGCGCGCAGTCGCTGGCGCAGGATTTCATCACCGGCATCTTCATCCTGATGGAAGACACCATCAGCGTGGGCGATACCGTGGACGTGGGTGTGGCCTCCGGCACCGTCATCAACCTGACCATCCGCACGGTGCGGCTGCGCGATGGCTCGGGGGCGGTGCTGTCGATTCCGTTCAGTCAGATCAAGACCGTGCGCAATCTTTCGCGCGATTACTCGTTTGCCGACTTTGAAGTGCGCGTGGCGATGGAGGCTGAGCCGCAGCAGGCGATTGATCTCGTGCGCACGGCAGCTGACCAGATTGCCGGTGAGCCGCGCTTTGCCTATACGTTGCTCGGCGGTGCGGAAATCTTTGGGCTGGACCGCTTTGAAGGTGGCGCGATGATCGTCAAGGGGCGGTTCAAGACGCGTCCGCAGAAGCAGGCGGATGTGCTGCGGGCCTTCAACGTTGTGCTCAAGGATGTGTTCGACAAGGCGGGCGTGCCGCTGGCGGCGCCGGGGACGGTGTTGCGGACTTCGGCGGCGTTGGAGGAGTGGATGGCGCGGGTTGGGGCGGAGAAAGGGGCGCCTGCTTCTTCCAATGAACCACCGGCCGCGGCACCGGCGTAAGGGCGTTGGGGGGGTGCTGGGGTTTCGTCCCCTGCCGGGGCCGACTCACTTTCTTTGTCTTGCCAAAGAAAGTAAGCAAAGAAAGGCGCGCCCGAGATGGCGAAAGATTCCTTGAATTTCTGTAACCGTGCGGAGAAGGGGGCAAACTCGCTTCGCTCAAACAGGCCTCCTTCTTTTTTCCGCCCGCTTACAGAAATTCAAGGCGCAATCTAGGGCAGGGTACGGCCAAACCGTTTGGGCGCACGTCTTGGCGCCCAGGCCGTGTCTTCGTTTTAGAACCCGTGGCGCATGCCGACCATCACCCCGGTCTGCGAGGCTTTCGGCAGTGCGGCTGCAAGGACGGTGCCGGCGTCCTTCTGGTGGGTGTAGTCCATGCCGACGTACAGCCACGTGCGCTTGCTGACCACGTAGTTCATGATCGCGTAGGCGGTGTAGCGCAGGCCGTCGGGGTCGCGCTGGCGCGTGGCCATGCCGCCGACCACCAGGTTGTACTGGCCGCTGAAGTCGTACTTCACGCCGCCGAGGATGAGGTCGTTCTTGGTGGGCGTGCCGTCGCGATAGTTGATGTAGCCGAGCATCAGTTTTGCGGGACCGACCTGCACGCTGCCGCCCATCGTCCACGTGCGGGTGCCGACCGATTGCAGGTCTTTCTGCTGTTCCCACGCGCCACCGAACGCGAATGGGCCGCTGGCGTAGTTGAGCGACAGCGCACTGTAGTTGCCTGCGGAGAACGCGCCTGCCTGCTCGCCCATGCCGACCATCACGCCGGGGCGCCAGCCGTTGAAATCACCCACGTACTTGACTGCGTTGTCGATGCGGACGCCCGTCGCGGTCACGTGCCACGCCGTCGCACCGAGGTTGCCGATGGAAAGCGCGTCGTACTGGCCGGCCGTGTTGAAAACGAGGTTCTCTTGCCGGCCGAACGTCAGCGAGCCGAACCCGCCTTCCAGCCCGACGTACGCCTGGCGCCCGAACAGGCGCGACGTTGCGGGTGTGGTGGGTTTGTAGCCGCCCAGGCCCATGTCGTTGGTGGAGCCCACGCCCGTGTCCGGCGCGAAACCGCTGACCAGGTGGAACACGGCCTTCAGCCCGTTGCCCAGGTCTTCCGAGCCGCGAATGCCGAAGCGGCTGCCGCTGTAGTAGCCGCCCGCCATCTCGGCCTTGCCATGGCCGTCGGCGTCGTTGTTGGTGCTGTAGCGCAGGCCGGTTTCCATCACGCCGTACAGCGTGACGTTCGATTGCGCGTGCGCAGCGCTGCAGGCAAGCAATGCCGACAATGCGACGGCCGATAGCGGAATGGAACGGATCAAGGTGGTCATGTGGCTCCCTTATTGTCGTCACGACTGTTGTGTTGGCCGGAATGGGTTTCCGGCCTGGCTCGGGGGCCGACTCTCAGGCAAGTCTGATCTGTAAGGGTTGAAGTTACGCATGCACCGGCAAAGCGCCGCCCACGTCGCGCAGGTCGGGGCATTGCCCGCTGAAGGGGCATTGAGCGTAAACCGCGGACTTACAGATTCTTGGGGGTTTTCCCTCGGGCAAGCGGTGGGCCGGGGTGCTGCCGCTACACTGGCGACGCTGATGTCCGACCACCGCCCACGCACCGCCATGCCATCGCTCTCCGTTCCCGTGCTCAACGCCTTGCGCGACAAGCTGCGCGCGCTCTCGCCGGCGCAGCAGGGCGTGGCGCGGCTGATCCTGGAAGCGCCGGAGCTGTCGCTCGAACAATCCGTGGAGACGCTGGCCGTGCGCGCCGGCGTATCGATGCCCACCATCGTGCGGATGTGCCAGGCGCTGGGCTTTGAGGGGTTGCGCGAGTTCAAGGCCACGCTCGCGGCCGAACTGGCGCACGCGCAGCCAACGCTTCCTGGCCATGTCGGCCGGGCTGACCCGCCGGCGCTGGTTGCCAGCAAGGTCATCGACGGGGCTGCACGGGCGCTGGGGAAGCTGCGTGAATCGCTGTCCACCACGCAAATCGACGCCGCCGCCGAGCGCATCGCCCGCGCGCGCCGCGTCGATTGCTATGCGGCCGGTGCGGCCTCGTCGTTCATGGCGAACGACATGCAAGCACGGCTGATGCGGCTGGGGCTGGCGTCCAATGCCTACTTTGATGCGCACCTGCAGCTCGTGTCGGCCGCCATGCTGGGCGCGTCCGACGTCGTGGTGGCGTTCTCGCACGTGGGGCGCATGCCGTATCTGCTGGAGTCGATTGCCTATGCGGCGGAGCAGGGCGCGTGCGTGATCGCCATCACTCAGGCAGGCACACCGCTGGCCGAACGCGCGCAGATCGCGCTGACGGTGGATGTGCCGGAAGACGCCGTGATGCGCGTCGGCACCGAGGCGTACCTGGTGCATCTGACCGTCATCGAGATCTTGATGACCTGCGTGGCGCAACGCCGCGATGAGATGGTGCGCTCGCGCATGCGGGCGATCCAGCGATTGCTCACCGAGCGCAGCGTCGACCGCCCGTAAGCGAAGAGGGCGAAAAAAAAGGCGCCGCGCGGGCGCCATCCACAACGGACGCAGTGTTCAGAGCCGCGAGATCGCCAGCCCGATTGCCAGCACACTCCCTAGCCCGAAGATCGTCCAGCCGACCGTGCGGCGCTTGGTGGTCATCACCCACAGCCACAGGCCCGAGATCGACAGGAAGATCAGGCAGCCGGCCAGCGTATCCACCAGCAGAATCCAGGGCACCGTCATGCCGACGCCCTTGTGCAGATTCATCAGCGTGCCGAGGAAGCCATTGTCGGTCTGGCGGATCGAGACCGAGCGGTTGCCGGCCCAGTATTCGGCCTGGAGTTGCGTGGTGGCGCTGCCGAAGTTGAAGGTCCACTGTTCGGGCTGCATCAGCGGCTTGGCGGCGGTGTCGCGCGGCGCATCGGCGCGCTGCTCGCCCTTGGCGCCTTCACCCTTGGCCGGGCGTTCGGCCCAGGCGACCGGCTTGGCTTTTTCCACGCGCGTGCGGGTGGCGGGCTCCGGCGTTTTCAGCGTTTGCTGCAGCCAGGCGCCCATCGCTTCGGGCGTGGCGGGCACGGGGTCTGGCAGGGCGATCTGCACATTGGTGCGCTGTTGCGCCACCGGCAGCTTCAACACCGCCCGGTGGTTCAGCCAGATGCCCGACACACCAAAAATCAGGCCCATCACCGCGCCCCACAATCCGAACCAGCCGTGCGTCTTGCGCAGCCAGCGGACGATCGTGGCGCGGCGATTGGCGGGGTGTTCGGCCTTGGTCTTCGCCGGGCGGACGTTGGCGGCCGGCTCAGCCGGAAGCGGGGGATGGGACAGGTCGGTCATGAAGCACAAGGCGGCACACGGGCCGCCGGAGGGAGGCGAATCGACCGGCCAATATAGATGAGAATGATTCTCGTTGCAATCAGGTGCAGGTTACAGCGTAATACGCTCCAACGCCCGCCGCGACGCCTCATCCGCCGGATAGAAGCACTCGATGCGCATCTCCTGCAGCCCGGCATCGCGCGGGGTGCCCAGCGTGGTGAGCGTGGAGAACAGCGAGATCGTCACGCCGTCGCGCTGCAGTGAGACCGGCAGGAAGGGCGGCGGATCGCCGGCGTCCTGCGCGGAAGCAGGCGAAGAGGCGGGCGCCGGCGCATCCGCCGCATCAAACAGCGCCGGTTGCAGCGCGCGGATGTCGGCCAGCAAGCGCTGCATGGCCGGGTCGATGGCGTGCAGCGCCAGTTCCTGCCGCACGCGCCGGGCCAGGTGGCGGCCGACGACATCGCGGTTGCCGATGGCTGGCCATAGCGCAGCCGGGTCGAACACCAGCTTCATCATGTTGACGGCGCCCGGCGCACCTTCGGCCCGGTCGTCGCCGATGGCCCAGCGCATCAGGCGGCGATGCGCGGCATTGGCATCGAGCACATGCCAGAAACGGTCGAGCACGATGGCCGGATACGGCGCCTGCTTGTCGAGGATCAGCTTCACCGCATGGCGCACCGCCAGCATCATCGGCGAGGTCTCATCGGTCGGCGCGGCGAGGCCCTGTTCGGAATAGGCGGGGGCGAAACCGGCCGCCAGCAGCATCTGGTTGCGATGGCGCAGCGGCACGTTCAACTCCTCTGCCAGTTGCAGGATCATGTTCCGGCTGGGCGCCGCGCGGGCCGATTCCAGAAAGCTCACGTGCCGCTGTGACACACCCGCCGCCAGTGCCAGCGCCAATTGGCTATACCCCCGCCGCGTGCGCCAGAAGCGCAGCAACTGGGGAAAGCGCGAGAGCGCTGCGTCGGGCGGATGGCTCGCCACTTGGGCGGCATCCGCGTCTTCAAGCATGAGGGTCTCGCCGTCGGCAGGCGAGGTAGGGGCGGGCTTGGCGGGTGTCATGTCACCTATTGAAGCAGAGTCGGGTAGCAGCGGCGATTACCTGTCGCGTAATTGTGACCGTGCCCGGCGGCGCCAATACTGAGTCCATCCCCGACACCCCGAGCAGAGTGCCCATGCAGCGCGAACCGATCGACTACCCCGCCGATGCCCTTCCGACCCGCGACGACCGCGTCCGCACGGCCGACGGCTGGACGCTGCCCGTGACGATCACCAGCCCTGGCCTGGGCGCGCACGGCACGGTGGTGGTCTGCTCGGCACTGGGCGTGCCGCGCCAGTTCTACGCGGCGTTCGCGCGCGGGCTGTGCCTGGCGGGCTGGCGCGTGGTGACGTTCGACTATCGCGGCATTGGCGAGGCGGCGGCGACCGGCCCCGGCACACCGCGCTTTGCCGACTGGGGCCGGCAGGACATCGACGCGGTGCTGAAATGGGTGCACGACACCCTCGTCCCCGAGGGCTGCGGCGGCCGCAGGCTGGTGGTGCTGGGCCACAGCGCGGGCGGGCAACTGGCGGCATTGGCGCCGCACATCGTGCATGCCGATGCGCTGGTGCACGTGGCGGTGTCACTGGCGAATGCGCGGCTGTGGCCGTGGCGAGGGCCGCTGACCCGTCCGCAACTGGCGTGGCTGCTGCGCGTGCGGATTCCGTTGGCGGTGGCACGTGTGCGCGGCGGCATGCTGCCGCTGACGGCCATCGGTATGGGGCCGATGGCGATTCCCGCTGCCATCCTGGACGACTGGGCACGCTTGGCCCGCCGGCGCGGTTATCTCTTCGCGCCGCGTGCGGGGCTCGATACCTCCCGCTACCCGAGGCTTACCGTGCCGCTGCTCGCCTGGGGGTTTGACGATGACCCGATGGCACCGGCCAACGCCATCGACGCGCTGGTCGCGCAGTTTCCCGCCACGCGCGTCACGCGCCGCCAGGTAGGGGGCGCCGCGCTGGGTGCCAAGGGCGTCGGGCACATGGGCTTTTTCCGGGCCTCGTCCGGCGCGCCGTGGTGGCGCGAGACGGCGGCGTGGCTCGATGCCCTGGGCTGAACCGGCCTTTGCGTTCCCGCGCGCTTAGAACGTGTAGACGACGCCCGTGCCGCCAAAGTAGCTCTGCTTGTTCTGCACGATGGGGCTCTTGGCCGCGTTGCCCAGCAGGCGCGAGGTGCCGACCGCCGTCTGCACCGCCCAGTGGCGGGAGAACTCGTGCCTCCAGGCCACCGTGAGCGTGGCGGCCTGCAGGCCGCTGCCCGCGCTGTACTGCGCAAAGCCGCTGTTGGCCGACTGCTGCGGGGTCACCCCGAAGTACGTCTGCATGTACTTGCCGGAGCCGAAATGCAGGCTCGGGCTCACGGTGATCTTGTCGCTGCCCCAGCTCACGACCGGCGCTGCCACGTCAATGTGGCCGGACCAGCCGCGCTCGCGGTTGGTGAGGGGCACTTCCAGCGTGGCGCTGCCCACGGTCTCGCCGATGAGCTTGCCGCCCACCGTGAACACGCCCAGCAGCGAGCCCTTGACCGAACCCATGCCCTTGAGGTGCTCCGAGCCGGGGCGCCCATAGCGGTTGGTGTCGGAGCGGCCCGGGTCGTACGAGAGCGCGGCCGAGGCGAACATGCCGTTCAGGAAGCGGAGGGCATAGCCCGCGCCACCCTGGGTTGGGTCGATGAACCAGCCGTTGCCGAAATCCGCCCGGAAGCCCGGGCCGGCCGTCACGGTGTACTGCTTGCTGCCCTGGTAGCGCGGCGCCACGCCTGCGTTGAGTGAGAGCGAATACGACGCCTCGTCGGCATACACCGAAGACGGCGACAGCCACATGCCTGAGAGCACGGCCAGATAAGTCACGGAGAACCGCGGGGAGAGACGATTGAGCACGTAGGACCTCTTGTTGGACCTCTTGAGAGAGAGCCCGCAGTCTGGCGAGGTGCCACGCGCACGTCTGTCTGGAAATTGCCGGGAAGTTGTGCGCAATTGTGCGCGAGTGTCTGCAAGTTTCTCCGCCCCATCCGCTCGCAAGGCCCTCGCCGTACACTGCGCGCCACCACAAAAAGAAACGGGGGTACGAGCGATGACCGGCATGACCGACGAGCCGCTCAAGACCAAGGTGCTGCTGATCGAAGACGACGACCGCCTCGCGCAGCTTGTCAGCGAATACCTGGGCAACTACGAATTTGCAGTCGAAGTGGTGCGCCGCGGCGACATTGCCGTGGCCGCCGTGCGCGAACACCAGCCCGCGCTGGTGATCCTCGATCTGATGCTGCCGCACATGGACGGCATGGAGGTGTGCCGGCGCATCCGCGCGTTCTCGCGCGTGCCGGTGCTGATCCTGACCGCGCGCGTGGATACGTACGACCAGGTGGCCGGACTGGAGATCGGCGCCGACGACTACGTGCTCAAGCCCATCGAGCCGCGCCTGCTCGTCGCCCGGGCCCGCGCGCTGCTGCGCCGTTCGACGCCGGCCATGTCGACGTCCGAGCCGGTGGCGCCGCGCGAGGATGCGCTCGTCTTTGGCGAACTCGCCATCTCGCCACCCAACCGCACCGTCACCTGGCGCGGCCAGCCGGTCGACCTCAAGACGGCCGAGTTCAACCTGCTGCTGATCCTGGCGCGCGCCGCCGGCACGGTGCTCAGCCGCGACGACATCCTCAAACAGTTGCGCGGCATCGAGTTCGACGGGCTGGACCGCACGGTCGACTCGGGCATCTCGCGCCTGCGACGCCGCTTTGGCGATGCCTCGCCCGAGCCGCACAAGATCAAGACGATCTGGGGGCGCGGCTATCTGTTCAGCCCGTCGGCGTGGGAGGACTGAACCATGCTCAAGTCGTTGCTCAAGCTGTACGCAATGGTGGTGGTAGCGGCCGCGCTGGCGCTGATCGGCGTCAACAAGTCGTTCGTCTGGCTGTTCCACGACACGCTCACGCACGGCGAGCGCGAAGTGCGCAAGGGCTACGCCTTCGTGCTGCAGGACTACCTGGACCGCGCAGGCCCGGCCGGGCGCGATGCCGCCATCGCGCGCCTGAACAAGAACGCGTGGGAGAAATTCAACCTCGTCGATCCGGATGCCGTGCCGGATTTCTCGGCCCAGCAGCGGCGCGATCTGGGCGAACACAAGCTCGTGCTGATGACCAACGGCAAGGACTACTACCTGCCGCTACGCGACGGCACCGTGCTGCACGCCTACAGCGAGGACATGGACTACCTCGGCATCCAGTTGATCGCCTACTCGCTGATCGCCATTGCCGCGCTGCTGCCGCTGCTGCTCTGGGTCTGGACGCACTGGCGCGACCTGCGTGTGCTGGAAGACGCGGCGCGCGGCTTTGGCGCCGGCAATCTGGCGACACGCGCCAATCTGCGCAAACGCTCGAACGTCTATGCGCTGGCGCGCCAGTTCGACGAGATGGCCGAGCGCATCCAGGGCTCGATCCAGCACCAGCGCGAGATGATGAACGGCATCTCGCACGAGCTGAAGACGCCGATTGCGCGGCTGGAATTCGGCATCGCGCTGCTGCAGTCGCCGGTGTCGCCGTCGTCAGAAATGCAGCGCAACGTGCGGCTCGATGCGCTGCGCCGCGACGTGCGTGAACTCGATGAGTTGGTGAGCGAGCTGCTGGCGTTGAGCCGCCTGGAGCAGGGCGCCACGCACCTTGTGCTGATGCGCGTGGGCGTAGGGGAGTGGCTCGACAGCGTGGTTGCCAGCGTCGCCAACGATGTGGCCGACCGCCAGCTCACCCTGGCCGTGCATGCGGAGGCCGCCCCCGCGCACCACGTGTGCGACCCGCGCCTGCTGGCGCGCGCGCTGCTCAACCTGATCCGCAATGCCACGCGCTATGCCAGCCACACCATCACCATCCGTGCCGAAGCGGGCCCCGCCGGCGCGCTGCGCCTGACGGTGGAAGATGACGGCCCCGGCATTCCCGAGCCAGATCGCGCGCGCGTGTTCGAACCGTTCCTACGGCTCGATGCCAGCCGCGACCGCCACACCGGCGGCTTTGGGCTGGGGCTGGCGATCGTGCGGCGTATTGCGCTGGTGCATGGCGGCGATGTCCGCCTCGATGCGGCAACGGGCGGCGGTGCGCGCTTTGCGCTGCTGCTGCCTGACATGGCGATTCCACCGCTGTAGGCGCGGCTGGATCGGTCAACCCCTGGGGCTAGGCCTCGTCGCCGCCCGGTCGATGCAGGAACGCGCTCGGGCTGCTGCCGAATGCCCGGCGGAACATCGCGGAGAACGCGCTCTGGCTGTTGTAGCCCAGCTCCTGCGCCACGCGTGACAGCGGCATCCCCTGCGACATCATCGGGATCGCGCTGGCGAGCACGGCCTGCTGCCGCCACTGCGAGAAGCTCACGCCCAGCTCGTCCCGGAAGCGCCTTGCCAGCGTGCGGGCGCTGGCGCCGACGTCGCGGGCGAGGGCGTCGAAGGTGAGCGAGGTGCCGGGGTCGGCCATTACGCGTTCGCACAGAGCGCGCAGGCGCTTATCGGCGGGCATGGGCAAATCCAGCGGCAGCGGCGCGCTGCGGCGCAGCTCGTCGAGGATGAGCATGGCCAGCGCCTGCTCGCGCGCGGCTGGCAGCGGCTGGCGGATGTCCATCGCGGCAATCAGCTCGCGCAGCAGTGGCGACACCTCCATCACGCGGCACTGCGCCAACGCGCCCGTCACCACGGATGGGTCGGCATACAGCGTGCGCAGGAAGGCTGCCTCGACCACCCACACCTCATGTTCGATGCCGGGCGGGATCCAGATCGCCCGCGAGGGCGGCACCACCCAGGCGGTGTCGCCGGCCTGCACGCGCAGCACACTGTTGTGGCTATACGCCACCTGCGCCCACGGATGCGTATGGCGCGGAAACCGCGTGTTGGCGTCCATCTGCCGCGTGTAGAGCCGCACCGGATGCGCCACTGAGGGCGGCGTGCGGCCTTCGATATCGGTAGGCAGGATGCGCTGTGGCATGGCGGGTTTGCGACAGAAACGGTCGGGCCAGTGTAAATGCGCCGGCAGGGCTTGTCGAAGCCAGATGTCGATGGCAGGCTATCGCCCGGCGTCGATGATGTTTGACGTCACACAAAAAAGCGGATCGCTCGAGCGGTCTCGACAAAAACGCCGTTGCCCACGAGGCACGCGGCGAAATGGGTGCGAACAATGCAAACGGGAAATCACACGCGTAGCCGGGGGGCGCGCGGGGCGATGGGGTGGTTGCGGCCGTGGGCCGCGCTTGCCATGGGTATGGCATGCATGGCTGCGTTGACAGCGCCGGCCGCCCACGCCGACATCAGCATCATCCAGTCCTTGCCGCTGTCCGGTACACAGGCCGCGACGGGGCGGGCGCTCAATGCCGGAGCGCGCCTGTATTTCGACTGGCTCAACCTCGACGGCGGTATCAACGGCGAAACCATCCGCCTGGTCGCCCGCGACGACGAGCAGAAGGTCGAGCAGACCCTGCGCAACGTGCGCGACATGTCCAAGGTCGACAACCCCGTGGCGGTGCTCACCGTGGTCGGCACCGCCAATGTGGAAGCGCTCATGCGCAGCGGCGTGCTGGCCGAAGCCAACCTGCCGCTGGTCGGGCCTGCCACGGGCGCGTCGAGCATGACCGGCGATCCGCTGGTGTTCCCGATCAAGGCCAGCTACCAGCAGGAGATGGACAAGATGATGGGGGCGCTCGTCACCATCGGCGTCACGCGCATCGGTGTGCTGTATCAGGACGATGCGCTGGGCAAGGAGGCGCTGGCGGGCGTGGAGCGCTCGCTCAAGCCGCACAAGCTAACGATTGCAGCCACCGCCTCGTACCCGCGCAATACGGCCTCGGTCAGCGCCGCTGTCGACAAGCTGCTCGGCACCGATGTGCAGGCCATCTTCCTGGGCGCCACGGCGGAACCCGCCGCGCAGTTCATCAAGCAGTACCGCGCACGCGGCGGCGGCGCACAGCTCCTGGGGCTGTCGTCCATCGATCCGGGCATCCTGCTCAAGGTGGCCGGCATCGATGCGGTGCGCGGCTATTCGCTGGCGCTCGTGATGCCGAACCCCGGTAAGGGCGTGAACCCCGTCATCCGCGAATTCAACCGCGCACGCACGGCCGTGGGCGCCAAGGATGTCGAACTTTCATTCCGAGCGGTTGAAGGCTTTGTGGCCGCCAAAGTGCTGGCCGAAGCCGTGCGCCGTGCCGGCCCCAAGCCCACGCGCGACCAGGTGCGCCGCGAGCTGGCCCACCTGCGCAACTTCGATGTGGGGGGCGGATTTATCGTGGACTTTTCCGACCGCACGCGCCCGGGCTCGCACTATGTGGAGCTGGGCGTGGTGGGGCCGAATGGGCTGGTGATCCAGTAACGCTGAGGCTGCGATGATGGGGTTCGTGACGCCGAACGCCGAGTTCCGAACCCCGGGCACGGCGTTCTGAACCTCAAGCGTGAGCCTATTTGCTCGGCACACCGAGTCCAGAACTCGGAGCGTGAGGTTTCTGACTCGGCCCGCAGAGTCGGGAACGCCAGACGTGAGGTTTTTTTCTCGACGGTGTGGGGTTCGGAACGCCGAGCGTGAGCCTTTTTGCTTGGCGTGTCTGGTTCGGAACCCCAAGCGAGGGGTTTTGTTCTCGGGGGATGGGGTTTGGGACTCGGCAGGGGTGGCTGGAGTTTGGATTCTTTTGGTTTTGGTTTCTTGCTCGTTTCGTCCCCTGGCCGGGGCGACCTACTTTTCTTTGTCTTGCCAAAGAAAAGTAGGCAAAAGAAAGGCGCGCCCGAGATGGCGACCCATCCCTTGAATTTCCGTAACCGGGCGGAGGCGGGGAAAACTCGCTGCGCTCAGACAGTTCCCCGCCTTTTTACCGCCCGCTTACGCAAATTCAAGGCGCCATCAAGGGCCTAACGTCAAAAGAGAAAGGCCAACCCGTCGTGAGGTTGGCCTCGTCGTTTGGGGCTGCGCTTAGATGGTTTGGCCTTTGACTTTCCTGCCCTAGATGGCGCCTTGAATTTCTGTTGCAGGGAGGAAAAAGGAAGGGAAACTGTCTGAGCGAAGCGAGTTTTTCCCTTCCCCTCCCTGCGACATAAATTCAAGGAATCTTTCGCCATCTCGGGCGCGCCTTTCTTTTGCTTACTTTTCTTTGGCAAGACAAAGAAAAGTGAGTCGGTCCCGGCAGGGAACGAAAGGGGGATGGACCAACAAAAAAAAATCCCAGCAGAAAGCCAACAGCACAAAGCAAAACGCCCCTCAGAGAGATTCCCCTCCGAGAGGCGTTTATTCATCCACGATGCGTGTCAGGCCACAGGTGCCGTACCCGCACCATGCACGTGCCGGCCCGCCGGCTTGACGATCGCCAGCGTGGCGATCAACCCGCACAGCGCGGCAAACGACACCCATACGCCCGGCATCGCCTTGTTGCCGGTGGTGTGGATCAGCCACGTGGCAATCGCGGGAGTGAAGCCGCCGAAAATGGCCGTGGCCAGGCTGTATGCCAGCGAAAAGCCGGTGGTGCGGACTTCCGGCGGCATGATTTCGGTGAGCGTGACGACCATCGCGCCGTTGTAGCTGCCATACAGGAACGACAGCCAGAGCAACACGGTCAGCATGCGGGCGAACGACGGTGCGGCAACCAGCCACTGCATGGCCGGGTAGGCCGTCACCAGCATCAGCACCGTAAAGAGGATCAGCAGCGGGCGGCGGCCGACGCGGTCAGACACCGCGCCCATCACCGGCAGCCAGAAGAAGTTCGAGGCGCCCACGCACAGCGTGACGATCAGGCTGTCCATGTCGGACAGGTGCAGCACGCTCTTGCCGAAGGTCGGCGTGTAGGCGGTGATCAGGTAGAACGACACCGTGGTCATCACGACCATGAGCGTGCCTGCGCCCACCAGGCGCCAGTTCTGGCCCATCGAGCGGAACACGGCGGCCAGGTCCGGGCGGTGCTTGCGCTTCTGGAACTCTTCCGTTTCTTGCAGCGAGCGACGGATGATGAACAGGAACGGCACGATCAGGCAGCCGATCAGGAACGGCACGCGCCAGCCCCAAGCGCTCATCTCGGGCGGCGGCAGCAGGTACGACATCACCACGCCCAGCAGCGCGGCAAACATGACCGCTACCTGCTGGCTGGCCGATTGCCAGCTCACGAAAAAGCCCTTCTTGCCCGGGGTGGCGATTTCGGCCAGGTAGACCGACACGCCGCCCAGCTCCACGCCGGCCGAAAAGCCCTGCAGCAACCGGCCGATCAGGACCAGCAGCGGCGCCGCCAGCCCGATGGTTGCGTAGCCCGGCACCAGCGCGATCAGCAGCGTGCCGCAGGCCATGAGCGCGAGCGTGACGATCAGGCCCGTGCGGCGGCCGTGACGGTCGATGTACGCGCCCAGGAAGATCGCGCCAAGCGGCCGCATCAAGAAGCCGGCGCCAAAGGTCACGAGCGACAGCATCAGCGAGAGGAACTCGTTGCCGGCCGGGAAGAAGGTGTCGGCAATGGCCTTGGCGTAATAGCCGTAGACCATGAAGTCGTACATTTCCAGGAAGTTACCGCTGACCACCCGGAAGATGCTGCGGGCCTTGGATTCGTTGGGGTTGGAGGTATGCATGAAGGGTCTCACTCAACAGCTTGGGTACAACGTGCGGGCGAGCCGGACAGCGAACTGCAGGCCGCCTCGTAAAAGGTGGTGATGTGGTACGGCGTGCTCGACGGCATGTCGGCGCGCAGACGCTGGCCGGCAGGGTCGATCACCTCGTTCCAGCCTTGCGCGTGCAGGAAGCGCGCCGACCACGCTGGCAGCAGGCGCGCGAGCATGGCGCCCTGTGTTTCCGTGCACAGTGCGAGGGCGCGGCCGTATTCGGTCTGCGCCCAGATGCGCTGGCTGGCGTCGCGCATCGTGCCGTCCAGGTCGAGCGACAGGCACACGCCCTGCGTGTCGGCATCCACGCCGTCGGCACAGGCCGCGTCCACTGCGCGGGCGAGGGTTTCGGCCAGATGGCGGCCGGCTTCGGAGCGCGTAAAGACGTCGGCGTGCGCGCGCACGAGATAGAACCATTCGAACTGGTGACCGGGTTCGATACGGTTGTCGGCGCTGGCTTCGTCGATCGGCAACTCGGCGATGCTGCCCGTGCGCGTGTCGATGAAGCGCGCGAGGATGCCATCGGCCAGCGTGCGCACGCCGGCCTCGGCCCATGCAGGCGGTTCGTCCAGCGCGGCGGCGGCCAGGTAGGCCTCGGTCAGATGCATCACCGGGTTCTGCGCGACGCCGGCCAGCGTGGTGCTGAACGTGGCGTCCATGGACGCGACCGGCAGCGGTTTGGCCCCGGCCCGCGCAAAGCTGCGGGCGATCACGTCGTGCGCGTCGTGCATCAGCGCGGCGGCACGCGGGTCGCCGCTCACGGCCAGCCAATGGGCTGCGGCAAACAGCACGAAGGCGTGCGTGTACAGATCCTTGGTGGTGTCGTGTGGGGCCAGCGCGCTGTCAATCGCAAACAGCCAGCCGCCGTAGATCGTGTCGCGAAAGCGCGTGTCCAGCGCATGGCACAGGGCGGCGGCGCGTTCGGCGCAGAGATCGCGGTGGCGCTTGGAGAGCTGCGTGGCGCGCGCAAAGGTATACAACTGCCGTGCACATGCCATCGCCCGGTAACGCGCCGTTGACGCAGGCACCAGCGCGCCGTTGTCGACCACGAGCGCTTCATAGCAGAGACCGGCGTGCGCGTTCCAGCCCGGGCCGAGCCACATGGGCAGCAGAACGTCGTCGTAGTAGCGGCCGAATGACTCCAGGGCAGCCGCAATGGCGGCGGACGGTTCGGCCGTGGCCGGATCGGGCTGCGGCGGCGTGGAGGGTTGTGAAAGCATGTGCGCGGTGATGATCGTGGCGGGCGTCGGCCCGTCGTAGCGCAGGCCAGCAGCTCGGATCTGTTCACCATAGGCGACGTGCATGGGTTCTACAGGTGAACAGGCCCGGGATTGTGCTCCAACTGGCGGCCCGGCGCCATGCACAACTGCCCCAATCCCGGTCACGGCGCAGGGTTGTGGGTCCAATGAAAGGTTTTTGCCGGATGCTGCCTGGGCGTGGGTTGTGCGAAGATGAATCACCCCTGGCTCCCCCTGGTCCTGCACTGATCCATGCACCGTCGCGACCTGCTCAAGCAGTTGGCCGCCGGGCTGTTCGCCCTGGCTCCTGGTTTGTCCCGCAGCGCCACGCCCGGCCCCGCCGTTGGCGCCCCCGAACCGTTTGACGAAGCCCGCCTGCTGGCGCGTGCTCGGGCGCTGGCCGTAAGGCCGTACCGGCCCCGCAGCACGCAATTGCCCAAGCCACTGGCCACGCTGGACTGGGACGGTTACCAATCCATCGGCTATCGCCCCGATCACGCCCTATGGGCCGGGCAGCATTTACCGTTCGAGGCCAAGTTCTTCCACCTGGGGCTGTTTTTCAAGTCGGCCGTGCAGATGCACGAGGTGGTTGACGGCCACGCCCGCTTGATTGCCTACGAACCTGCCATGTTCGATTACGGCAAGAGCGGGCTGGACCATCAGGCGCTGCCGGCCGATCTCGGCTTCGCCGGCTTTCGGCTGACCACCCATGCGGACCCGACGCGCGATGTGGCCGCCTTCCTGGGCGCCAGCTACTTTCGCGCCGTCGGCGGGCAGTGGCAGTACGGCATGTCGGCGCGGGGGCTGGCGATCGATACCGGTTTGCCCCGCGCAGAAGAGTTTCCGGACTTCACTGAATTCTGGCTGGTACGCCCGGCCGCCAATGCCGATACCTTGCGCGTCTACGCGTTGCTCGATTCCCCCAGCGTGGCCGGCATCTACCGCTTCGACATCCGCCCCGGCGACACGCTGGTGATGGACGTGGCCGCCACGCTCTACGTGCGCAAGCCGATCGAGCGTCTGGGCATCGCGCCGCTGACCAGCATGTTCCTTTACGGCGAAAACGACCGCACCGACCGCGCCGGCGATCGCCACAGCGCCGCCCGCCGCTGGCGTGCATCGGATTGGCGCCCGGAAATTCATGATTCCGACGGCCTGGCGATCTGGCGCGGCTCGGGCGAGTGGGTCTGGCGGCCGTTGGCCAATCCACCCATGCTGCGCAGCCAGCGCTTCGCCGACGACAGCCCGCGCGGCTTCGGGCTGCTGCAGCGCGATCGCAATCCCGATCATTACCAGGATGACGGCGTGTTCTATGAGAAGCGCCCGAGCGTGTGGGTCGAGCCCACGCATGACTGGGGTGAGGGCGCGGTGGAACTGGTGGAGCTGTCGGCCAACGATGAAACCTTCGACAACATCGTCGCGTTCTGGCGGCCGGCCGTGGTGCCACATGCCGGGCAGGAACTGGCGTTCGGCTATCGGCTGACGTGGGGTGCGCAGCCTGCAGCGGCCTCGCCGCTGGCGCGGGTGGTGGCCACGCGCACGGGCATCGGCGGCGTGGTGGGGCAGCCGCGCAAATACTTCTCGTGGCGGTTTGTCGTGGACTTTGCCGGCGGGGAGTTGTCGCGACTCGGGCGCAGTACGGCAGGCTCCACCGTGGAGCCTGTGATTCGAGCCTCGCGCGGGCGGGTGGAGATTGCCTCGGCGCGGCCGCTTGCGAGCATCGATGGTGTCCGGGCGATGTTTGATGTGGTGCCGGATGCGAGCAATGCGCCGATCGAGTTGTTGCTGACGTTGCAGTCTGGGGAGCGGTTGCTTTCCGAGACGTGGGCGTATCAGTGGACGCCGCCGGTGGATCGGGCGGTTTGATTCTTTGGCTTGCTTGATGGATGCGGGTGGTGCATCCCGCGTATCGCCCCTGCCGGGGCCGACTCCCTTTCTTTGTCTTGCCAAAGAAACGAAGCAAAGAAAGGCGCCACATAGGGCAGGGGACGGCCAAACCGTCGCTGCTGTTGGGCTAGTTGCGGCGCGGTGCCTTACTGAACTTCTTTGCCATTTCTGCCCAGCCTTCCGGGCCCAGCTTTTCCATCGTGGCGATATTCCGCTCGTAGATATCCGCTGCATCGGGTACGGCGGCTGCCGCACGGGCAATGCTGTCTTCGCGCAGCAGATGCAGGATCGGGGCAGGGGCGCGGTTGGTGGCGTTGGCAATGTCTTCGGGGTCGGCGTCGGCGAAGACGAAATCGGGGTGGAAGCTCGCCAGTTGCAGTTCGCCTTCGTAGCCGGCCTTGGCGAGCACGGATTCGGCGCGCTCGGTCAGCGTGTGGAAATCCAGGAAGTCCGCCAGGGCGGGGACGATCAGCAGCGTGGTGTCGATCTGTGCGGCGGGGGTGGCGTGCAGCAGATCCGCTTCGGCACGCAGGTGGTCGAGCACGTCGCCGTCCATCGTGGCGCGGCTGACGGCGTATCGGACCTGGCGCTTGACGTGCACGGCCTTGGCGAAGGGGCACAGGTTCAGGCCGATCACGGCGTCTTCCAGCCAGCGCTGCACGCGCGCGACGTGGCGGGCGGCGTCTTCCGCATTCAAGGACAGGGCATCGGCAGGCGGATCGAGCAGGACGAAATCGGGGGCGTGATTGGACACGGCACACAGGAGGGATGAGACAGCGCGCAGTGTAGTCGATGGCGTGGGAGCGCTTCTTGCGACGCAATGGGTGTTGTGATTTGCAACGTCCGGCGTGCGCCGTTGATGCGCGCCGAGATCACTTCGCGTGCTTCGTGCGCCGCTTATGTGGTCCGTCCATTCCGTGTTTTTGTAAAAAAGAAGGAGTTCAACCATGACCGAATTGCGCCTGAAAACCGCCCTCGCCGTAGCCGCCACGTTTGCCGTGTCGGCTGCTTTCGCACAGATGACGCCGGCACCGCAGACTTCACCGCAAACCACCGGCACCGTGCAGACCGCCCCACAAGGCGGGCCGGCCACTTCGTCGTCTGACCCGCTGGTGCAAAAGCGCATTGACGACAAGGCGGCCAGCGATGAATACAAGGCCCGCAAGTCTGACGCCAAGGCTGCCTACAAGGATGAAAAGAAGGCCGCCAAGGCCAATCGCAAGGCCGAGAAGAAGGAAGCCCGCGCCAAGCGCAAGGAAGCCATGAGTGAACAAGGCGGGCCTGCCCAGACGCCGAGCAGCGAAGGCAAGTAAGCCGCCGGCTGCGCATACGGCACCATGAAAAAAGGCGACCGAGAGTCGCCTTTTTTCTGGTTGTTGCGGTTGCCTTCAGTGCCCGCGCGTTGTTGGCAGGCGGACCTGCGCGACGGCCATTTCCCACTGGGCGATGCGGTGCTCAGCCTCGTCGCGGCTGATGACGGGGTGGAACGTGCGGGAGGCACGCCATTGCTGGGCGACTTCGTCCTCCCCCTGATAGAAGCCGGTGGCGATGCCGGCCAGGTAGGCTGCGCCGAGCGCAGTGGTTTCGATGATCTCGGGGCGCACGACCGGAATGCCGAGCAAATCCGCCTGAAACTGCAGCAGCAGGTTGTTGGCCGATGCGCCGCCATCGACGCGCAGTTCCGAGATGGTGGAAACGGCATCGCGCGTCATGGCTTGCAGCAGGGCGGTGCTCTGGAAGGCGATCGACTCCAGCGCCGCACGGGCGATATGGCCGATGGTCGTACCGCGCGACAGGCCGACGATGGCGCCTTGCGCGGTGGGGTCCCAGTACGGCGCGCCGAGGCCCGTGAACGACGGCACGAACACCACGCCACCGGAATCGGGCACCGAGGCGGCCAGACCTTCCACGTCGGCCGAGCGTTGGATGGCGCGCAGGCCGTCGCGCAGCCACTGCACCACCGCGCCGCCCACGAACACGCTGCCTTCGAGCGCGTAGCTGCGCTTCGGGCCGCTCTGGCAGGCCGCCGTGCTGATCAGGCCGTTGTGCGACTGGACTGCCTTGTCGCCCGTGTTCAGCAGCATGAAGCAGCCGGTGCCGTAGGTGTTCTTGGCCATGCCGGGCTTGAAGCAGGCCTGCCCGAAGAGCGCGGATTGCTGGTCGCCCGCAATGCCGCCGATGGTGAGCGAGGCGCCGAGCCAGTCGGCATCGGTTTGCCCAAATTGATACGCGGACGGATGCACCTCGGGCAAGAGGCTCGGGTGGATGTCGAGCGCGCGCATCAGGTCCGCATCCCACTCGCCGGTGTGGATGTTCCACAGCATCGTGCGCGAGGCGTTCGATACGTCGGTCACGTGCAGGCGGCCGCGCGTGAGTTGCCACACTAGCCAGCTGTCGATGGTGCCGAAGGCGAGTTCGCCACGCGCGGCGCGCTCGCGGGCACCGTCCACGTGGTCGAGAATCCAGCGCAGCTTGGTGGCGGAAAAATACGGATCGATGATCAGGCCGGTGCGCTTGCGCACCTCGTCTTCCAGACCCTCGGCGCGCAGGCGCTCGCAGATGGCTTCTGTGCGGCGGTCCTGCCAGACGATGGCATTGAAGATCGGCTTGCCCGTGGCGCGCTCCCACACCATGGTGGTTTCGCGTTGGTTGGTGATGCCAAGCGCCGCCATGTCGGCGGCGGAGAGCTTGGCTTGTTCGAGTGCGGCGCGGCAGGTGGCGAGCTGGCTGTTCCAGATGTCGAACGGGTCATGCTCCACCCAGCCGGGCTGCGGAAAATGCTGGGGAAACTCCTGCTGGGCGCTGGCGACGATCTGGCCGGCGCGGTTGAAGACGATGGCGCGTGAGCTGGACGTGCCCTGGTCGAGCGCGAGGAGGTATTCCATAAGGCAGAAAAGAGTGACCGCCGGGCACGGTCAGCCGTATCCGGCGGTAAGTGAAACGAATGCAGGCATGGTAGCCCGCCGGCAGACGGTTGGTCGACCGGCGGATACGCGATTTAACGCACCTTGCCTGCCTTCCAGGCTGCGAGCAGCTTGTCGTAGGCCACCGTCTCACCCTTCGGACGCTCGTTGTCGAGCTTCTTCCACGGGGCGTGTTCGGTCGACAGCCACTTGGCCGGATCGCTTTCCGGGTTCAGCTTGGGCGCGCAGTTCTTCATGCCGGCGCGCTGCAGGCGACCCATCACCTGGTCCATTTCCTTGGCCAGGTTGTCCATCGCGCCTTGCGGCGTCTTTTCGCCCGTGACGGCCGTGGCGACGTTCTTCCACCACAGCTGCGCCAGCTTCGGATAGTCGGGCACGTTGTTGCCGGTCGGCGTCCAGGCCACACGGGCCGGGCTGCGGTAGAACTCGATCAGGCCGCCGTACTTGGCTGCGTTCTTGGTGAAGTAGTCGCTGTGGATGTCGGAGTCACGAATGAACGTGAGGCCGGTGATCGACTTCTTGAGCGACACGGTCTTCGACGTGACGAACTGTGCGTACAGCCAGGCTGCCGAGCGGCGCTCGAACGGAGTGGACTTGAAGAACGTCCACGAGCCGACGTCCTGGTAGCCGTTCTGCATGCCGTCCTTCCAGTACGGGCCGTGTGGCGACGGCGCCATGCGCCACTTGGGCGAGCCGTCGGCGTTCACGACCGGGCCCGGCTTGGTCATCGGCGCGGTGAAGGCGCTGTACCAGAACACCTGCTGGGCGATGTGGCCTTGCGCAGGCACCGGGCCCGCTTCGTTGAAGGTCATGCCGGTCGCTTCGGGCGGCGCGTACTTCTTCATCCAGTCGATGTACTTGGTGAGGGCGTACACGGCGGCCGGGCTGTTGGTGGCACCACCACGCGACATCGAGGCGCCCACCGGCGCGCAGCCTTCCACGCGGATACCCCATTCGTCGACCGGCAGGCCGTTCGGGATGCCCTTGTCGGCCGAACCGGCCATCGACAGCCAGGCGTCGGTAAAGCGCCAGCCGAGCGAGGGGTCCTTCTTGCCGTAATCCATGTGGCCGTAGACGCGCTTGCCGTCCAGCTCCTTCACGTCGTTCGTGAAGAAGTTGGCGATGTCTTCATAGGCCGTCCAGTTGACGGGCACGCCCAGGTCGTAGCCGTATTTGGCCTTGAACTTGTCTTGCAGGTCCTTGCGGGCAAACCAGTCCGCGCGGAACCAGTACAGGTTGGCGAACTGCTGGTCGGGCAGCTGATACAGCTTGCCGTCGGATGCGGTGGTGAAGCTCGTGCCGATGAAGTCCTTCAGGTCCAGGCCCGGGTTGGTGAACTCCTTGCCTTCGCCGGCCATGTAGTCGGACAGCGGCATCACCACGCCATAGCGGTAGTGCGTGCCGATCAGGTCCGAGTCGGAGATCCAGCCGTCATAGATGCTCTTGCCCGACTGCATCGAGGTCTGCAGTTTTTCGACGACATCGCCTTCCTGCATGATGTCGTGCTTGACCTTGATGCCGGTGATTTCTTCGAAGGCCTTGGCCAGCGTCTTCGATTCATACGCGTGCGTGTCGAGCGTTTCCGACACCACGTGGATCTCGGTCACGCCCTTGGCCTTGAGCTTGGCTGCGGCGTCGATGAACCATTTCATTTCCGCCATCTGCTTGTCTTGCGACAGCGTGCTGGGCTGGAACTCGCTGCTGATCCACTTCTTGGCTTCGGCTTCGCCGGCATGGGCTGCGCCGACTGCCAGGGCGCTCGCCAGTGCAATGGCACTGATCTGAAGCGTCATGCGCCAGGATGTTTTCATCGGTATCTCCTCGTGCTTGTTGGCTTGTTGTTCTCCCCGCAGCGAAAACATCCGGCATTCCGACGCGGGGAGCGTGATGGAATGCCTGTGCCCGTACGTCAATTTGGGCGTGGAAGCATCAAACCGTGCTGATGCCCCCGGACCTGCAAATTCATGGGCGATGCACCTGCATCAGCCGCGCCACATCACGATCACCAGCACCACCATCGAGGCGATGAAGCCGCCCCAGGCGCTGGTCTCTTCCGACGTGAGCCCAACCCACGCCAGGTTGATATAGGCGGCAGTCAGCAGGCCGATGAAGAGGCGGTCGCCGCGCGTGGTGGCAATGGGCAGGAAGCCCTTGCGCTCCACCGTGGGGCGGGACACTTCCCACACCGTCATGCTGGCCAGCATCAAGGCGATGCAGCCGAAGAAGATCGCCACTTCGGGCGTCCAGGCCATCCAGCTGAACATGGCTGTGTCTCCCGTTCTTGTTTTAGACGCGGCCCATCGCAAAACCCTTTGCGATGTAGTTCCGCACAAACCAGATCACCAGCGCGCCGGGAATGATCGTCAGCACACCGGCTGCGGCCAGCACGCCCCAGTCCATGCCCGAGGCCGACACCGTGCGCGTCATCACTGCGGTGATGGGTTTGGCATCGACCGAGGTGAGCGTGCGCGCGAGCAGCAGCTCCACCCAGCTGAACATGAAGCAGAAGAACGCCGTGACGCCCACGCCCGCCTTGATGAGCGGCAGGAAGATCTTCAGGAAGAACTTGGGGAAGCTGTAGCCGTCGATGTAGGCCGTCTCGTCAATCTCGCGCGGGATGCCCGACATGAAACCTTCGAGAATCCACACCGCCAGCGGCACGTTGAACAGCATGTGCGCCAGCGCCACGCCCAGGTGGGTGTCCATCAGGCCGACCGTCGAATACAGCTGGAAGAACGGCAGCAGGAACACCGCGGGCGGCGTCATGCGGTTCGTCAGCAGCCAGAAGAACATGTGCTTGTCACCCAGGAAGCGATAGCGCGAGAAGGCGTAGGCGGCCGGTAGCGCCACCACGGTCGAGAGCACCGTGTTCATCGTCACGTAGATGATGGAGTTGATGTAACCCCAGTACCACGATGGGTCGGTGAAGATGATCTTGTAGTTGTCGAACGTGACGAGCCTGGGCCAGATCGAGAAGCCGGCCAGCGTCTCCTCGTTGGTCTTGAGCGACATGCTCAACATCCAGTACAGCGGCAGCACGGCAAACGCCACGTACACCGCCAGCGTGATCGCGCGGGCGATCTTGCGCTGGTGTTCGTTGTTGTTGTTCTTACGCATGGTCGTCTCCCACGGCCGTGCCGGCGCTGCCCATGCGTTGCATCCAGTTGTAGAGGACGAAGCAGAACAGCAGGATGATGAGGAAGTACACGATCGAGAACGCCGCCGCCGGGCCCAGGTCGAACTGGCCGACCGCCTTCTGTGTCAGGTATTGCGACAGGAATGTCGTGGCGTTGCCGGGGCCGCCGCCGGTCAGCACGAACGGCTCGGTGTAGATCATGAAGCTGTCCATGAAGCGCAGCAGCACGCCGATCATCAGCACGCCGCGCATCTTCGGCAGCTGGATGTAGCGGAACACTGCCAGGCGGCTCGCGCCGTCAATCTCGGCCGCCTGATAGAAGGCATCCGGAATCGAACGCAGGCCGGCATACGCCAGCAGCGCCACCAGCGGCGTCCAGTGCCACACGTCCATGATCAGCACGGTGATCCACGCATCGAACGAGTGCGACGTGTAGTTGTAGTCGACACCCATCTGGTTGAGCCAGTAGCCGGCCAGGCCGATATCGGAGCGGCCGAAGATCTGCCAGATCGTGCCGACCACGTTCCAGGGAATCAGCAGCGGCATGGCGAGCACCACCAGCGCAGCCGAGGCTTTCCAACCCTTGGACGGCATCGACAGCGCCAGGCCGATGCCCAGCGGAATCTCAACGGCCAGCACGCACAGCGAGAAGATCAGCTGGCGGGTGAGCGCGTCCTGGAGATCGCCGTCGCGCAGGATCTGCCGGAACCAGTCGACACCCACGAATACGTGCTGCTCGGGGCTGATGATGTCCTGCACCGAGTAGTTCACCACCGTCATCAGCGGCAGGATCGCGGAGAACGCCACGCACAGGAACACCGGCAGGATCAGGAACCACGCCTTGTTGTTGAGCGGCTTGTTCATCGGCCGATCCTCTCGTCATTGCTGTAGTACAGCGTCTGCGGCGCATCCAGGCGCAGCCACACGCGCGATTCGGTCACGCTCACCTCGTTGGGCAGCTTGGCCTTGATGGGCAGGCCGCCGGCCTCACCCAGGCTGGCCGTCAGCAACTGGTGCGTACCAAGTTGCTGCACCTGGTGCACGTTGGCTGCCACGGTGCCGACTTCACCGGGGGCGGCCAACTGCACGAATTCCGGGCGGATGCCGAGCTTGAGCGAACCGTTTGCGTTCTTGAGCGTGCTCAGCGTGTCGCGCCCCACCGACAGGCGCTGATCGCCCAGCGCGATCACATCGCCATCCACCGTCACCGGATAGAGGTTCATGCCCGGGCTGCCGATGAAATAGCCAACGAAGGTGTGGTCGGGCCGCTCGAACAGCGCTTCCGGTCCGCCTTGCTGCACGACCTTGCCTTCGGTCATGACGACCACCTCGTCGGCAAAGGTCAGCGCTTCCACCTGATCGTGCGTCACGTAGATCAGCGTGAGCTTGAGCTGCTGGTGAATCTTCTTGAGCTGGCGACGCAGTTGCCACTTCAGGTGCGGATCGATGACGGTGAGCGGCTCATCGAACAGGATGGCCGCCACGTCTTTGCGCACCAGGCCGCGGCCCAGCGAGATCTTCTGCTTGGCATCCGCTGCCAGGCCGGAGGCGCGGCGCTTGAGCGCGTGTTGCAGCTCCAGAATCTCGGCCACTTCCTCCACGCGCTTCTTCACTTCGGCTTCCGGTGTCTTGCGATTGCGCAGCGGGAAGGCGAGGTTGTCGAACACCGTCATCGTGTCGTAGATGACCGGGAACTGGAACACCTGCGCGATGTTGCGCTCGCGCGGGCTTGCGTGCGTGACGTCACGGTCGTCAAACAGCACCTGGCCTTCCGACGGCGTGAGCAGCCCCGAGATGATGTTCAGCAGCGTGGACTTGCCGCAGCCCGACGGGCCCAGCAGAGCGTACGCGCCGCCGTCGCGCCACGTCATGTTCATCGGCTGAAGCGCGTAGTCGCTCAGGCTTTGCGGATTCGGGCGGTAGCTGTGCCCCAGGTTGCGGAATTCAATGCGTGCCATGTGCGCCTCCCTGCTTGGGCGCGCTCACCAGCTTGCCCGCGTCATCGAACAGGAACAGTTCGGCCGGATCGACAAACACGTCCAGCGCCGCCCCGAGTTCGAACTCGTGCACGCCGGGCAACTGCGCGACCAGGCCGATCGCGTTCGACTGGCCGGCGGCATGGGCGCGCACGTGCAGATACGTTTCGGAACCCGACAACTCGGCCAGTTCCACCGTGCCCGGCAGGGCTACGGCGCCCCCGTTGCGCGGCGCCAGGCGGATGTGGCTCGGACGCAGGCCGATGCGGCAGCGCGTGCCGGCCGCCATCGGCAGCGGGCGCGTCCATGCAACGTCAATGCCTTGCGGCAGGCGGATCTGGTTGCCTTCCACCACGGTGGCCTCCAGCACGTTCATCGGCGGGTCGTTGAAGATGGCCGCCGCGTTGACCGACACCGGCACTTCATACATGTCGAGCGTCGGGCCGTCCTGCAGCACGCGGCCTTCATGCATGACGACGGTGTGGCCGCCCAGCAGCAGCGCTTCCTGTGGCTCGGTGGTGGCGTAGACGACGGTCGTGCCGCCATCGGCAAAGAGCGATGCCAACTCGGCACGCAGTTCTTCGCGCAGCTTGTAGTCGAGGTTGACGAGGGGTTCGTCGAGCAGCACCAGCGGTGCTCGCTTGACCAGTGCCCGCGCCAGCGCGCAGCGCTGCTGCTGGCCGCCCGACAGCTCGGCCGGCAGGCGCTGCAGCAGGTGCTCGATGTGCAGTTTGGCGGCCACGGCACGCACGCGCGTGTCGATTTCGCCCTTGTTGGTGCCCTGCAGACGCAGCGGCGAGGCGATGTTGTCGTACACCGTCATCGCCGGGTAGTTGATGAATTGCTGGTACACCATCGCCAGATTGCGATCGCGCACTCCTACGCCCGTCACATCCTTGCCGTCGACCACTACGCGGCCGGTGGTCGGCCGATCCAGCCCGGCCATGATGCGCATCAACGTGGTCTTGCCGGCTTGCGTCGGCCCCAGCAGCACGTTGATGGCGCCGGGCGCCAGCCGCAGGCTGGTCGGGTACAGGTGCGTCTGCGCCCCGACCATGGCCGTAACCTGGTCCAGTTCCAGAATCAATTGATGTCTCCCGTCTTACTGCTTTGATTTCTTGATGTCTTTGGCTCGTGCGCCCGGCCCCGGTGCTTCAGGGCGCCCGTTCTGCCACTGGCGCGGTCTCGCCTTCCGGCAGGTGCCGCGCCAGCCAGCCTTCCAGGCGGCTGCGGTCGGCATCGCTGGCGTGCAGGCCCAGCTTGGTCCGCCGCCACAGGATGTCCTGCGCCGTGCGGGCCCATTCGTGTTCGATCAGGTAGCGGATTTCGGCTTCGTACAGACCGGGCGTCACTTCGGCGCCCAGCTCTTCCAGCCGCGTGGCGCCGGCCAGCAGCGTGTTCACGCGTGTGCCGTACTGGTGCGCATAGCGCATCGCAAGCTGGGTCGGCAACCACGGCAAACGTTTTTGCAGGCGGGTCACAAAATCGTCGAAGGTGTATTCGGCTACCAGCTGCCCAGGCGCTTCCAGATCGCCGCCCGGCAGCGATGCGGTGGCCGTCCACGAAGGCTTGCCGGCCAGCGGCAGATGCGGAGCCAGTTGGTCCAGCGCTTCTTCGGCCAGCTTGCGGTAGGTCGTGATCTTGCCGCCCCACACGTTGATGAGCGGCGCGCTGCCGCCGTCGGCGCCGGTTTCGCATTCGACCAGGTAATCGCGCGTGATGGCCGAGGCGTTGGCGGCGCTGTCGTCCAGCAGCGGCCGCACCCCCGAGTAGCTCCACACAACGTCGGCTGGCGTCAGCTGCTGGGTGAAATAGCGGCTGGCCATTTCACACAGGTATTCGATTTCGCCCGCGTCGATGGCCACTTGGTCCACCGAGCCCTTGTATTCCAGATCCGTCGTGCCGATCAGCGTGAAATCGTCCTGGTACGGGATCGCAAACACGATCCGCCCGTCCGGGTTCTGGAAGATATAAGCGAACGGGTGATCGAACATCCGCCGCACCACGATGTGGCTGCCCTTGATCAGCCGCAGGCCGCGCGTGCTCGGCAGCGCGTGCGCGGAGCGGGCGAACTCCGCTGCCCACGGCCCGGCCGCATTGACGATGGCCTTGGCGCGCACGGAGCGGATGCCGTCCGGGCCGGCCAGCGAGGCGTGCCAGCCATCGGCGCGGCGCTCGGCGTTCAAGCAGCGCGTACGGGTGAAGATCTGCGCGCCGCGGTCCGCCGCGTCGCGGGCGTTGAGCACCACCAGGCGGGCGTCGTCCACCCAGCCGTCGGAATAGACGAAACCACGCGTGTAACCCGCCTTGAGCGGCTTGCCCGCCGGATGCCGCGCCAGCTTGATCGATTCGGAGCCCGGCAGAAAGCGCCGGCGCGCCAGATGGTCATAGAGGAAAAGGCCAGCGCGGATCATCCACGCTGGGCGTTGCGCGGCATCGTGCGGCATCACGAAACGCAGCGGCCACATGATGTGCGGCGCCATGCGCAGCAGCACCTCGCGCTCCTGTAGCGCCTTGCGCACCAGGCTGAATTCGTAATATTCGAGGTAACGCAGCCCGCCGTGGATCAGCTTGGTCGAGGCCGAAGAGGTGTGCTGGGCCAGGTCGTCCTTTTCACACAAGACCACCGACAGGCCACGACCCACGGCATCACGGGCGATACCGACGCCGTTGATGCCGCCTCCGACCACCAGGAGATCACAGTCCAGATGCGACGCGTCAGTGAGTTGCATGGGTTGGAATCTGTTGATTTGCGCGTCTTTTCTTGCGAATAGTGACGCGTTGGCGGATAGTTTAGTGGAGAGCGAAAATAAAGCAACATAGGGAATCGCCTGATCCGCTCATATGTGTTCGTTTATGTTCATTTCGTGACTTGATGCTTCCGCGACACCGCCAGATCCTCGAATACGTCCGCCAGCACGGCGATGCCTCCGTCGACGCGCTTGCCCGCGTGCTCGGCGTCACTACGCAAACCATCCGCCGCGATATCCGTCAGCTCGAAGACGAGCGGCTGCTGGCGCGTTACCACGGTGGCGTCGGCTTGCCGTCTTCGGTCGAGAACATCGACTACGACCAGCGCCAGGTCCTGCACATCGATGCGAAGCGCCGCATTGCCGAAGTTGTCGCGCGCCATGTCGAGCCCGGCCGCTCGCTCATCATCAATATCGGGACGACCACCGAAGAAGTCTCCAAGGCGCTGGTCGGCCAGAACGGGCCGCGGGGCCTGCGCGTCATTACCAACAATCTGAACGTCGCGTCGATCCTGTCGGGCAGCCCCGATGCCGAGGTCATCGTCGCCGGCGGCCTCGTGCGCAATCGCGACCGCGGCATCGTCGGCGAGGCCACGATCGACTTCATGAAGCAGTTCCGCGTCGACATTGGCATCATCGGCGTCTCCAGCATCGACGAAGACGGCACGCTGCTCGACTACGACTACCGTGAGGTGCGCGTCGCCCAGGCCATCATCGAGCAGTCTCGCGAAGTCTGGCTCGTGGCCGATCACTCCAAGTTTGGCCGTCGCGCGGTCGTCCGCCTGGGCCACGTGTCGCAGATCGACAAATTCTTCACCGACATCCCCGTACCCGAGCCGATGGCCGAAGTCTTCCGCGCCGCTGAGGTCGACGTTGTCGTCGCCAGCGAAACGCCCTGACGTTTGATCTGGCACTGCCGCAGTCTTCGCTTCGTCGACTACAGTGAAATGACAAGGCGCGCACCTTGCGGGCCTCTCTGGCATCCGGACTCGACACACGGGGAGCGGCGTGAGCAAGTACTCACATGCGGCAATCCTTTCGATCTTCGCGAGCATCGTCACCGAGCACATCGCTGCGCTGCGCGATGCCCTTGCCAAGCTGGCCGCGCCCGGCCCCAGCGACGAAGATCTGCACCAGTTCCGCGTCACCCTGCGCCGGCTGCGTTCCGCCTGGGTGACGTTCGCGCCGGTCTTGCCGACCCGCTTCGTTGCGGAATGGAAACCCCGCTTGCGTGCGCTCGCCGCATCTACCGGCCCGGTGCGCGAATGGGACGTACTCCTTTCGGATTGGCTCCCCGCCGCCCGGCAGTCCTTGCCCGACCACGACGTAGTCGGACGGGTGTGGCTGGACAAGGCTGTTGCCAAATCCAAAGAGGCGCGCAACCGCGCCTGGGAGGAATTGCGTGCCGAGCTGGCCTCGCCGGATGTGCAGGAAGCGCTCCTCCAACTGGAACAGGTGGTCGCGGTGTTCCATATAGAAGGTGAGCCCAAGCGGCATTCCCGCTTCGCTCATGCCCGGGCCGGGGCGCTCCGAAAGAAGCTGATTCATCGCGGGCGCCACCCCAGGCGATCGTCCGCGCTGCGGTTGCATCGCGCCCGCATCGTCGCCAAGCAGTGGCGCTATCTATATGAGGCGTTCTACCCGGCGCTCGGGGCGCGCGCGGCCAAGCGCTACCGGGGGCATCTGCGCAAACTGCAGGATGCCCTGGGCGAGGTGCACGACGTGAGCGTCTCTCTTGATCGCGTCACCGGCTTGTTGGATGCGCTTCCGCCGCCATCTATAGTGAGCGTCTTTCACAAGCGCGCCCGCGCCGCACGGAAGCGGGCGGTCCAGGGACTGCGTTGGATACGGTCCCATAAGGCGCCGTGAGCATCCGAAAAGATGCGGAAAGACCCCTCGGAAAGAAAGGGCTTGCGCTCTCCGAAAAACCCGCCTAATATTCGCCCCTCGCTGCGAAACACAGCGCCGAAACGCAAGGGACGGCGGGGTGTTGAAGTGGCGGAGAAGCAGTGTTGGAGCGGGTTTCCGGTCGATTGAGAGGTTGGC
>NZ_CATZBU010000022.1:0-36391 GCF_958405935.1 Ralstonia psammae | reverse complement strand
GCAGACCACGGAAAACGCTTGGTTGGAAGACGCCGGCCGAAGTATTGAACGAGCATCTAATATCTGCATGACAACCCGGTGTTGCGACGACCGGTTGAATCCGCCCAATACCTGTCCATTCGCTACACAGAGCAGCTGGCCGAGGCCGGAATTGAGCCCTCGGTCGGCAGCCGTGGCGACAGCTACGACAACGCACTGGCCGAAACCATCAACGGGCTGTACAAGGCCGAGTTGATTCACCGGCGGGCGCCCTGGAAGTCCAGGGAATCCGTGGAGCTCGCCACGCTGCAATGGGTGCACAGGTTCAACCACATCCGACTGCTTGAGCCCATCGGATACATCCCACCGGCTGAAGCTGAGGCAAACTACTGGCGGCAGCTTGCCAGCGAGGCCGCTGAAGCGGTCTCAACTTAAACCAACCGGCCTCCTCAAAAGCCGGGGCGATTCACCTTCTGAGCGTTTGCGGCTGCAAAGCGAAGAAGCACACCCAGGTCGTCTCGATCATGTGCGTCATCCGCGATTAAGAGCAGTGGGCCGTCCCCCAGACGCTCGAGGTGCTTCGTCCTCAGCTCCTCCGTTTGCGAGACAAACCGAATCTGCCAGCTAGGTTTATTGCGCGCCAGCCGCGTAACAACTTCGCACAGTAGACGGGTCTTGCCATATCCGGGTCGCCGGTGTAGTTGCCGTAGTGATGCTGGCACCTGGAGGCCAAGCGCTGCAGCCGTTTTTGAGCCGCCTGCTGCAGCTACTGTAGTTCTGCAGCAGAGGCCGGGTTTCCGGCCCATGTGAGCGCTTACGTAATGCGGCTCAAGAATCACTCCGGAAAGTTTCAAATTCAGTGACTCGAACCCCGGATAGTTCCAAGTTAAGTGAACCAGGAGTTCCAAGTTCGCTGAATAACGAGTAGGCAAATGGCTATATCTCGCGGTCCGACGGTTCCCGATTCAGTGAATCTCGATACCATCAAGCTTTCGCCGCGTCCCGCCGGCGCTGCGTGAATGCTGCCGCCCCCGCCACCACGAGCAACACGGAGAACGGCAGGCTCACCGTGCCACCTCCGCCGCTGCCAGAAGAAGGGCTTGCCGTGGTGCCGGTCGAAGTTCCCGTCGAGGGGGAGCCTGTTGACGTAGGAGCGGCTGCCGCCACGTTTAAGGTGACGCTGTCTGTGGCGGACGTCCCGGCGCTATTCGTGAGCGTGACGTTGAAGCTGTAAGTCCCTCGGCTCGGTGGCGTGAAGACACCATTGATGGCCCCGTTGGTGTCAGGGCCACTCGATGTCACTGCCACCGTCGCACCGGCGGTTTGCGTCCAGGTCACGCTAGCGACGGTATTGCCGAAGCCTGGTCCACCAACCGCCGACAACGTTACTGCGGCATTCGCGGTTGCGCCAGCGGCAGGGGTAGCGGCATGCAAGGTCGGCTTGCCTTGCGTCTGCAACAGCGCGGAGACGCCGTCCAGCATGCCACTGCCACACGTACCCGCGTGCGCGGCGCAGTAAGTGCCGGCTGGGAACGGTCTGGACGATTGCTTGAGCAGCGTCGCCACCTGGTCCGGCGTAAGAGTCGGCACGAGCGACAGCATCAAGGCGGCCACGCCCGAGACATGCGGCGTCGCGAACGATGTGCCCGCGCCGAGCGCATAGGCATCGGTGGTTGGACCCTGCGTTCCGCTATTGGACAGCGATGGGATCAAGTTGCCAGTGCCAGACAACACGGTACCGTGCCCACCACCCGGCGCGCTGAGTGTCGTCTCCGCCCCGACGTTGGCATAGGATGCTCTATCTCCGTCGATGGTGTGCGCCGTCACGGCAATCACGCCCGCGCAGTTCGCCGGCGAATCTACCGGGCCGGCTTCATTGCCCGTCGCCACGATCACGCTTGCCCCCAACGCTCGTACCGCATTGACTGCGGCTTGTTCCGCGGAGGTGCAACTCCCTATGCCGCCCAGGCTCAGATTGAGAACCTTGGCCGGATTCGTGTTGACCGGAACGTTCTGCACTACACCACCGGCGGCCCAAGTCATCGCATCGATGATGTCGGAGCTGACGCCCCCGCACTTGCCCAGTGCGCGCGCCATTAGCACCCCGGTTGCAGGTGCGATCCCCGCGATACCAATCGTGTTCTGCTGCGCGGCAATCAGGCCTGTGACGAACGTCCCGTGCCAGTCGCTGTTGACGGCCGCGCCGCAAAACGTTGGGTAGTTTGCCGCGTCGGAACTGCTGACCCAGTTGCCCGGATCGGAAGGGTCCGGGTCACGCCCCGGTTCTGTCGGATCGTTCTCAACGAAATGGAGAGGAATCGACAATCCGGTTTGCGGATCCGGCGTGCCAGTCATGGCGGTGCTGCTGACAAAGTCGTAGCCAGTGCGGATGGCAGCTCCAGAGAGATCCACATGGGTCGCAATCAGGCCAGTATCGACTATCCCCACCGTCACCAGGCCCGAGCCCTTGGTGGTACTCCAGGCACCAGCGATGTTGGCCCCACCGGCCGAAGTACTCGGCGGCATCAAGTTCCATTGCTGGCTGAAGAGTGGATCCGTAACCACGGCTGCGGGGCGCATCTTGCGGTCGGGCGAAACATATTCGAACTGTCCGCTTGCCTCCATGCGGCTGGCGACGACCAGCGCATCGTCAAGCAACATCGCTTTGGGCAGCACGACCACATGCGCACCGGTTGACATCGGCCGCTTGTACCCAAGAGGCAGCTGCGCAGCGCTCGCCCAACGTTGGGTTGCAGCCGCCACGTCCAGGGTGCCGGCCGCATTCGCTCCACGCTCCTTAACGATCAACTGTGAAACCCACTGCGGTTCCACCGCAGCTTGTGATTGATCCGTTGCCCGGGCGGATAACACGGGCAACAAAGCACATGCGGTCAGTACTACAAAACTGAGTTGTTTGTGTTTCATGGTCGACATTGAGAAATGAGGACATCCAGAATCTTCATTTCGGCGACTTCGAAGGAAACTTGACAGCCGATACACCGACGTTCGTTGCCCACACGCGTACATGTGCGCACCTCTGCGAGACGACGTTACGTTTTGTTGCACCGGCGCTTCACTTGCATCACGCGTGCTCCATAAAATCGACTTGCCATTACGAAACACAGGAGGCGTGTATGACCAAAACCCAGTGGCTCGTAGTAAGTGTCATGGCCGCGCTTTGCGCGACCTCGGTTCCGGCGTTTGCCAGGGGCGGTGGCGCATCGATGGGACACATCCGCAGCCAGGGCATCACCAACTCCAACGGCCCCGACTCGGCTGATCGGGACAAGGGCCGCGCCCGTGCAGCAGATCGCGCGCACGAGCATGGGAAGTCGCGGAAGCACATGCATTCGGGCAAGTCAAAGTAACTGCTGGCTGGATCATTGAAAAAAAGGCCGGTCCTCGCGACCGGCCTTTTTCTTTCTGCGCGCAACTATACCGTCAGCAATTGCCTTTCTTGGCCTGGCCCGGCGGGCAGAAGCCATTGCCCGGACCGCCTTGCGGTACCGCGACCACGCCCGCATCCGGAACGTAGACCGCACACCCGCCCAGCAGTGACATGCCCAAAGAAAAGATCAACAGAAGGTGCTTCATGGCTATGAGATGCCGATGCGGCGTTGGTTGTCAGAAACTGAAGTTGATGCCAGTCTGATTGCCGGCCGCAACATTAGCCGGCGCGGTTTGGACGACGCCTGTCGAACTGGTGGCCTGAATCGTGTAAGCGCCGGCGGTGCCTGCTGGCGCCAGTGCAATTGGCAGCGTGGTGCTGTACGTTCCGGCCACCGGCGTGGCGGCCGGCAGATTCATGCTGTAGGCGCCCGTCGTGAGATCGGCATTGGCCGAGGTGATTTCGTACGACGCCGAGCCGACCGTCTGCAGCGCGACCAGCGACGCCTGTGCCGCGGCGGTGGCCGTGCCGGAGGCCGTACGGGTCACCGATGCCGACAGCGTAATCGGCTGGGTCGAGGTGGAAACCGTGGTGGTCGCACTCGCGGTCACGGGCACCGCGCGGATGACGCCCGTAGCGTGTCCGCCCGCCGGGTTGTTGTCGACGATCACGACATCGTAGTTACCGTTGGTCGAACTCTGCACGAGCGGCGACAGGGTGAACTTCCCGGTCGAATCTGCCACGGTGCCCTTGATCACGACGCCGTTCTGCTCCGCATAGACGGTGGCGCCAGTCTGGCCGGGCGCGACAAAGCCGGTGATTGCGCCACTCACCACGGCCGTGGTCGCGGTGACCACCGGTTTGAGCAGGTAGTTGCCGTTGCCCTGGGTGACGATCGACTTGCAGGCGTTGAAGTCCAGCACCAGATCCACCAGCGTGTTGGCTTGCACCGTGAAGGGCTGGATGATTTTGTAGCCGCTCTGTGTAGCGCTGGGGGTGGACAGCGGTTGCTCGGTGCCGCCAGTGGGCACGACCGAATTGGCCAGCGTATTGCCTTGGTTCGCGGCAAGCACCAGCCGAATCTGCTGGTACTGCCCAGCCGGCAGCGGCGCGCTGCCCAAATCGCTCAGAACACCGTTGGTCAGGGAGAGAAGATCGATCTTCTGCGGTGTCTGCAGCGTGATGTCCGTCCAGCCGCCATCGGCATCCGCCGCAGTCGAACTGGCGTTGACGCGCACTTTGTTGACGGTGACGTAGACGTGGTCGTAACCGCACGACGGTGCATCGGTCATCGAAACCTGGAGAGTGCCATTGCTGGTGGTGGCGCTGCCGCCATCGCCACCACCACACGCGACGGTAAGCAAGGAAGCCGGAACGGCCAGCAGCAAGCCTTTAAGAGATGGATTCACGAGGTGTCTCCTGGATAGGGAAGGTGCCGGCAGCTTAACGCCGCCAAATAACCGCACTCTGCACAAATTGCAACTACATGTAACCCCATCGAGCAGTCATGCGTCGCGGCATTTGTTGCTAAAGACCGTATGCAAGCTTGGTTATGCGATGCGGTGGCGAGTCCGTCACTACCTCATTTCTAGTAATTTCTGACGACAACGTTTGGGATTGCAAACTAGTCGCCGACGTTGCCCGCATCCCACATCCCGCACTCGCGTGCGCTGATCGCCCCCTCCGCACTCGGATGATCAACGCTGGGTTGGAAGCAGGCGACGCTACCAAGCACTGCGCTCGCTATGCGCCATGTCAATGTTCACATGCCCAGTCTCATCGCGTATGATCCGGGCGACGAATGATGGTGCCCAATTAGAGGGTGAAACGGGAACACGGTATGAAGCCGTGGCTGCCCCCGCAACTGTAGGTGACGAGCCCGCATCAAATGCCACCGGAAACTTCCCGGGAAGGCGATGCAAGGCGATGACGCGCGAGCCAGGAGACCGGCCATCATCTCTTGTCGACGTGGGTTGAAGCCGGGCGGGGTGTACCGGGGGATACGTAAAAGCAGCCTGGCTGTTTTGTCCTGACTCGCGGCGATGCACTTTGCAAAGGGCCTCTTGATGGCATCGCCGCTCGCGCACCGTCCCGCCGCACCGCGCCGGACGCCGGTCAGCCTGCTTCTCGCGCTGATCGCAATCAATGTGCTTGTCTGGGCTTGGGCAATCGTCGCGTTTGCTGGGCAGCCCGCCCTGCTCGGTACCGCTCTGCTCGCCTATCTGTTCGGCCTGCGCCACGCGGTCGACGCCGACCACATCGCCGCGATCGACAACGTGGTACGCAAGCTGGTGCAGCAGGGCCAGCGCCCGTTCTCGGTTGGCTTCTTCTTCTCGACCGGCCATTCGACGCTGATCGCACTGGCTGTGTTCGTCCTTGTCGCATCCAGCTCCGCCATGGAAAGCCGCCTGGGCGTGTTCAAGGAAGCCGGCGCGGGATTCTCGACGGCCATCTCGGCCCTCTTCCTGCTCGCGATTGCGATGACCAACCTCTTCATCCTTAGCGGCGTCTGGAAGCAATTCGTCCGCATCAGGAATGGCGAACCCGTCTGCGCTGAAGACATGGACATGCTGATGGCCGGCAATGGCGTACTGGCGCGGCTATTCCGTCCGATGTTCCGGCTGGTGACCAAGAGCTGGCACATGTTCCCGCTTGGTTTCCTGTTCGGCCTCGGGTTCGACACCGCAACCGAGATCGGACTATTTTCACTCTCGGCCGCCCAGCCACACCAGGGTGTGCCGTTCTTGTCCGTGATGGTATTCCCGGCCCTGTTCACCGCCGGCATGGCCCTGGTGGACACGGTCGACAGCATCCTGATGGTTGGCGCCTACGGCTGGGCCTTCATCAACCCGATGCGCAAGATCTGGTACAACTTCACGATCACGTTGACATCAGCACTGATGGCACTCGTGATCGGCACCATCGAGGCACTGGGTCTGCTGGCCAGCCGCCTGAATCTGACCGAAGGGCCTTGGGTGTGGGTGTTCCGCCTCAACGAGAGGCTGGCGGAGTTTGGCTATGTGGCGATCGGTCTGCTCGTCCTGAGTTGGGCCGTCTCGGCCGGCATCTACAAATGGAAGGGCTACGATAGCCTGCCCGCGTCAACGCTAGAGGGTAGCCCGCAATGAGATGCCACGACAAACACGTACTGATGTGCACTGGCCCGCGCTGCACAGAGAACGGTGCCACGGCTGAGGAGATGTTCAGGCTACTTGGCCAGGCCATCGACGCGTGCGATGGGCTGCGGGCCAAGCGAACCCGCACCCACTGCTTTGCTGTCTGCAAACAGGGGCCGATCATGGCGGTGTATCCGGACGGCGTCTGGTATCGCAATGTGGATGCCACAGCCATCCGCCGCATCGTCAGCGAGCACCTGTCGGGCGGCTGCCCCGTAGAGCCGCTGGTCTTTCATCGCCTGGGCGTTGGTGACATCGAGCCGGAGGCCGCGTCGTGACAGGCATCACCGCGCCTCGCATCGTATTGCTCAGCCATGCCGGCACCGACCTGACCGCGCTGGCTCGTGCCCGTGCCACGCTTCCCGATGACTTTGTCGCGGTGGATGCAGTGAACCTGCAGACCATCGACAGCGCCGAACGCATGGACGCGCTAATCGCGTCCACTTTGCCCGAAGCGCGCGTCGTGGTGGTGCGGCTGCTCGGCCGTGCGCATGACGTGCCGGGCTTTGACGCGCTATGCAAGGCCGCGCGGATACGCAGCCAGGCGCTGATCGTTGTCAGCGGCACAGGAGAACCGGACCCCGAACTGGCAGCGCTCTGCAACGTGTCTCCGGCCTTGCAGCATGAGGTCACCGCCTACCTCCAGGCCGGCGGCGTCGGCAATATGGCGCAGCTATTGCGCTACTTGTCTGACCGTCTGTTGATGACCGGTTTTGGCTACCAATCGCCGGCCGCCCTTCCCGAACACGGGATCTACCACCCCGCACTGTCGGCACACGCGACCCTGAGCGATTGGGCAACGATCCGCAACTCGCAGTGGCCGACCGTCGGCATCACCTTCTACCGGGCGCACTGGCTGAGCGGCAACACCCGCTTCATTGATGTGCTGGTCGACATGCTGGCCCAACGGGGCCTGAACGCGCTGCCGGTCTACACCGCCTCCCTGCGTACGCTGGATGCATCCGGCTTGCCAGCCGCACTGGCGCTGTTTGTTGCCGATGCTGCCTGCAGCATCGACGCGCTGATCAATACCACGTCGTTCGCCATGGGTGATGTCAACGCGGATGGCCCCACCCTGCCCGGCTGGTCGGTATCTGCGCTCGGGCATTTCGATATCCCGGTGATCCAGGCCATCACCAGCAGCATGACCCGGGCGCAGTGGGAGGCATCCGAACGAGGCCTCAACCCGCTCGATACCGCAATGAACGTGGCCCTGCCGGAGTTCGACGGACGGATCATCAGCGTGCCGGTGTCATTCAAGAGCGAACAGGACGAAACACATTACGAGCCGCTGCCCGACCGGATGCGGCGCGTGGCCGGCATCGCCGCACGTCAGGTGGCATTGCGCCGTACACCGGCGGCACACAAGCGTGTCGCCTTCATCTTCACCAATTCCAACAGCAAGGCCTCGCAGATTGGCAACGCAGTCGGACTCGATGCGCCGGCATCGTTGTTCGCGCTGCTGCACGCCATGCGGGCCCAGGGTTACAACATCGAGGGCCTGCCGGAATCCAGCGATGCGCTCATCCACGACCTGATCGATCGTGGCGCGTATGACGAGAGCTATCTGAGAACGGATCAGCTTCGACGCGCCGTGGCCGCCGTTCCGGCGGCGCGCTACGCAGAATGGTTTGAACAACTGCCAGCCGCGCTTCAGCACAAGATGCGGGAGCGCTGGGGCGAGCCCCCGGGCAGCGCCTACGTGCACGAGGGCAATCTGGTGTTCGCCGGGCTCGAGTTCGGCAATGCCTTTGTCGCGCTGCAGCCACCGCGCGGTTACGGCATGGACCCGGACGCGATCTATCACACGCCAGACCTGCCGCCCACGCATCACTACTATGCGTTGTATCGCTGGCTGCGCGACGACTGGCAAGCCGACGCCCTCGTCCATGTCGGCAAGCATGGCACGCTGGAATGGCTGCCAGGCAAAGGCATCGGCGTATCGGAACAGTGCTTTCCGGATGCGCTGCTGGGCGACCTGCCGATGCTCTACCCGTTCATCCTGAATGATCCGGGCGAGGGCTCCCAGGCTAAGCGCCGGGCCCACTCGGTCATCGTCGACCACCTCACCCCGCCGATGACCACCGCTGACACCTACGGACCGCTGGCGCAGTTGACGCAACTGGTTGACGAGTACTACCAGGTCGAAATGCTGGACCCCGCGAAACTTCCCCTGTTGCAACAACAGATCTGGGATCTGATCAAGGAAGCGCGCCTCGATACCGATCTCGCGGCGATGCTGGGTCACGACCATCATGGCGATCATGACCACCAGGATCATCAGGGGCACGCCCACGGTCACGAGCACCATCACCATCACGCGCCTGTCCGTGCGCAACAAACCATTGCCACCGGTTACCGCCCGCTGCAGACTGCTAAGAAGGCCACCGCTTCGACCTACCGGCCGATATCGCCCGGGAATAAGGGGCACCGCCACGGCAGTCATGACCATCACCATCATGGGCACGGTCATCATGCTCACGACCATGGTCATGGTGTCGACCATCCCCATCATGAGGACCACCACCACGAGTGGGATGCCACACTGAACCAGGATGGCGTGCCGCGATCGCTAGCCAGGATGGAAGGCGTTGACGTCGCTCACTTGATCGAGGACATCGACGGCTATCTGTGCGAACTGGGCGCGGCGCAGATACGTGACGGACTGCATGTTCTCGGCAAGATACCGGCGGATGCCGCACTGATCGACATGGTGTGCGCGCTGGTGCGCCTGCCTAACCTGGCGATCCCCGGCCTGCCGGCGGGCGTGGCCGCCGCGCTCGGCATCGGCTGGACCACGCTGCAGGATGAAAAAGGCCGGCGGCTAGACACGGTACCGGCCGCGCTCCAGCGGTTCGCTGATCGCGCTCTCGTCACCCGCGCTGACGCAGTCGATGCAATTACCGCCATCGGCCGCCGGCTGGTGGCCGGACTGGCTGACTGCAACTTCGATGCGGCCTCGGTTGACACAGTACTGGCCCAGGCGCTGCCCGGCTTGGCCGGCACCGAAGGCATTCGAGACACCCTTGCCTATGTCTGCCGCGAACTGGTGCCGAACCTTGCGCGCACCTCGGAAGAAATCGACAACCTGATCAAGGGTCTTGCCGGCTGCTATGTGCCTGCCGGACCAAGCGGAGCACCGACACGCGGCATGGCGCACGTGCTGCCGACCGGGCGCAACTTCTATTCAGTCGACCCGCGCAGCCTGCCCTCGCAAGCGGCCTGGCGGATCGGCACCGGACTGGCCAACGAGGTACTGGCCCGTCATCACAAGGAAACCGGCAAGTTGCCCGAGTCGGTCAGTATCAGCGTGTGGGGCACCAGCGCCATGCGCACCCACGGCGATGACATTGCGCAGGTTCTCGCGCTGCTGGGGGTGCGCCCGCGCTGGCAAGCCGAGAGCCGACGCGTGGTCGGCGTTGAGGTGATCTCGCTGGCTGAGCTTGGTCGGCCGCGGATCGACGTGACGGTGCGCATCAGCGGATTTTTCCGCGATGCCTTCCCGCATCTGATCCAACTGCTGGATGAAGCGGTGCACACAGTGGCCAGGCTGGACGAGCCGCCTGAGCAGAACTTCCTGCGCAAGCACTATCTGACCGATCTCGAGAACCAGTTGTTCAGCCGCCTGCCGCCAGCGGTCGCTGGGCAGCGTGCGCTGTACCGCGTGTTCGGTTCCAAGCCTGGCACCTATGGCGCCGGCATTCTGCCGCTGATCAACGAGCAGAACTGGCAGGAGGACGCCGACTTCGCCACCGCCTACATCAACTGGGGCGGCTACGCCTATGGCCGCAGCGACCATGGAACCGATGCCCGTGCCGACTTCGGACACCGTCTGTCCAGTGTCGAAGTAGCCCTGCACAACCAGGACAACCGCGAGCACGATATCTTCGACAGCGACGACTACCTGCAGTACCACGGCGGCATGATCGCCACCATCCGCAGCCTGACCGGCCGCCAGCCGCGCCACTACTTCGGCGACACCCATAACCCGGACAATCCGGCAGTACGTGGGCTCAAGGAAGAAGTCCTGCGCGTCTTCCGCTCGCGGGTTGCCAATCCCAAATGGATTGCCGGCATCCAGAAGCACGGTTACAAGGGCGGCTTGGAGCTGACGGCCACGGTGGATTACCTGTTCGGCTACGATGCCACCGCCCATGTCGTGGACGACTGGGTGTACGAGCAACTGGCCGAAACCTATGCCTTTTCCCCGGCAATGCAGCAGTTTTTTGCCGAAAGCAATCCTTGGGCGCTCAAGGCCATCACCGAACGGCTGCTCGAAGCAGCGCAGCGCCGGCTGTGGGCCGAGCCCAGGCCGGAAACCCTGTCGGCACTGCAAGCGCTGCATCTGAGCAGCGAAGCCATGCTCGAAGCACGCGGGGAGACGCAGAAGCGATGAGAGTCCACTACCCGTTCGCCGCCATCGTCGGCCAGGAACAACTGAAGCGCGCGCTGCTGCTGTGTGCGATCGACCCGACCCTGGGCGGCGCGCTGATCCGTGGCGACAAGGGCACCGCCAAGAGCACGGCCGCACGCGGCCTCACCGACGTGCTGCCACCGATCACCCGCGTGGCAGGCTGCGCGTTCAACTGCGAACCCGAGGCACCGCTGGCCGAATGTGACGCCTGCCAAAGCAAGGACCGCCACGCCGCCAGCGCGCCGGTCCCCTTCGTCAACCTGCCGCTCGGTGCCACGGAGGACCGGGTGCTCGGCAGCCTCGACTTCGAGCGCGCGCTGAAGGATGGCAAGAAAACATTCCAGCCCGGCCTGCTTGCCGCCGCGCACCGTGGCCTGTTGTACGTCGATGAGGTCAACCTCCTGGCCGACCATCTGGTCGACGTGCTGCTCGACGTGTCGGCCATGGGCCGCAACACGGTGGAGCGCGAGGGCCTCGCGATCAGCCACCCGGCCCGCGTCACCCTGCTGGGCACCATGAACCTGGAAGAAGGCGAGCTGCGCCCGCAGTTGCTGGACCGCTTTGGCATGATGATCGAGGTGAGCGCGCCGCGCGACCCTGCGATCCGTGCCGAAGTGGTGCGCCGCCGCCTCGCCTTCGAAGCCGACCCGGCCGGCTTCATCGCCACCTGGCAGCCAGAGACCGATGCCCTGCGGGCGACAATTCAGGCCGCCCAGCAGCAGGTTGCCAGCGTCGTGCTTCCCGACTCGCTGCTCGCCTTCATCAGCCAACTCTGCTGCGAGTTCGAGGTCGCCAGCCTGCGCGCGGATATCGTGATGCACAAGGCAGCACGTGCACTTGCCGCGCTCAGCGGCCGGCCCGTAGTCAGCACTGAAGACGTGCGCGACGCGGCCGAACTGGTGCTGCCGCACCGCCGCCGCCGTAAGCCATTTGAGCAGAGCGGTTTGGATCGGGAACGTCTGGATGCCCTGACGCAGCAGCAAGCCGCCATCCCTCCACAATCGGATGCGGGTAGCGGGCCAGACAACAGCACAACGGAACCCGCGCCTGCCGACAGCGGCGCCAGGGACGACGATTGCGATGACGAAGCGATGCCATCCGGCGGCGCGCCGGAGCAGTTGTTCGCGCCTGTCACGGCTGGTGAAGTCGGCCGCATCGATGTGGCTGCACTGCGGGCGCACGAGGCCAGCGGCCGGCGCAGCCATGTTGCCGGCACACGGCGCGGCCAGTACGTCAGCGCCGTGCAGAGCGAAGCACCGAGCCAGCTCGCAGTGGACGCCACGCTGCGTCACGCGCTGCTGCGCGACCCGACGGATTTCTCTGTCACCCGCGCCGATCTGCATGCCAAAGTGCGTGTGGGCCAACAGGCCAACCTGATCCTGTTGGTGGTGGACGCCTCTGGCTCGATGGCGGCGCACCGCCGCATGGAGACGGTCAAGTCCTGCGTGCTTGGCCTGTTGCAAGATGCCTACCAGCGCCGTGATCAGGTCGCGGTCATTTGCTTTCGTGGCGAGCACGCCGAACTGGTGCTGCCGCCAACCCGCCAGGTCGAGCAGGCCGAGGCTGCCTTGCGCGAGTTGCCAACCGGTGGCCGCACGCCGCTCGCGCATGCGCTGCAACTGGCGGCGTCCACGCTGGCGCGGCAGGATGGGCCTACGCCTCTGTTGGTGGTGCTCAGCGACGGGCGCGCCAACATTGCGCTGAACGAGGGCGCCGACCCATGGAAGGAATCGCTGCAGGTTGCAGAAGGCCTGGCCGCGCGCGGCATACCGGCGCTGGTTCTCGACACGGAACAGGATTTCGTACGGCTTGGCCGCGCCCGTGAACTTGCCAAGGCGCTGCACGCAGATTACCTGCCGATGGACCAGTTGAGTGGCGAGCAATTGAGACTCACCGTTCAGGAGAGGCTGCCGCAATGAGCGCCCCAGGCAAGGTATACCTCATCGGCGCGGGCCCAGGCGATGTGGAGCTGTTGACGCTGAAGGCTGTACGCCGGCTGGAGCGTGCCGACGTGGTACTGATTGACGACCTCGCCAACCCGGAGGTGCTGCAGTTCGTGCCGAAGGATGCCCAGGTGATCCATGTCGGGAAGCGCGGCGGTTGTGCGTCCACCGCGCAAGCTGACATCGAGCGCCGTATGCTTGACGAAGCGCTGGCTGGCCGCTGCGTGGCCCGCGTCAAAGGCGGCGACCCGTTCGTCTTCGCCCGCGGCGGTGAAGAGATGCAGACCCTGCTTGCCGCCGGCATCGAGGTGGAAGTGGTCAACGGCATCACCGCCGGCCTCGCGGTGCCGGCAACGCTCGGTATCCCGCTCACGCACCGCGATCATGTCCATGGCGCGATCTTTGTCTCCGGTCACTCCCACAAGGGCGATGGGCCCGACTGGCAACTGCTCGCCCGCAGCGGTATGACGCTGGTGATCTACATGGGCATGGCTCACCTTTCTCACATCAGCACGCAATTGCAACAGGCGCTGCCGCCCGACACGCCGGCGGCAGCCATCCAGCATGGCACCCGGTCTGAACAGCGGCAGGTCTTGAGCACGCTCGCACGCCTGGCCGACGATGTGGCGGCAGCCAGCCTGGGCAGCCCGGCGCTGCTGGTGATCGGCCCAACTGTCGGTCTTGCCAGACCCTTGTCGGGCGCCTCGCTCGATTACACGCAAACATAAGGACGCCCCATGATCATCTGCATCGGTGCCGGCCCCGGCGACATCGGCTACCTGCCGCAACGCTCGGCCGAGTTGATCCGCAACGCCGACGTTGTTGCCGGCTTCAATGCCGTGGTCAACGTTGTCCAGACCCTGATCCCCGCAACCGCAGAAGTCGTCCAGATGGGCTACCGCGACCAGGTCGCCCAGCTCGACAAAGTGGCAAAGCTGCACCACGCCGGAAAGAAGTGCGTGGTCGTGTTCATGGGCGACATCCACTTCAGCGGCTTCCAGTATCTGGAACGGGTCGAACGGGCCTGCGGGCATCCGGTCGATACCATCCCCGGCATTTCTTCCGCGCAAATCCTGGCCTCGCGCGCCAAGGTATGCTTTGACGAAACCACCTTCATCACCTTCCACCGCCGCGGCGACCTGACACCGTTCAAGCGCCACCTCGTGCACGTGCTCGAAGACCAACGCAACGCCATCGTGATCCCCTGTCCGTGGGACGAAGCGCGCTCTTTCATGCCCTGGCATATCGCCGCCTATCTGCTGGAAAACGGCATCCCGGCCGGGCAGCCGGTGGAGGTGTGGGAACACCTCACGCGAGGCGATGCGCAATGGCGCGGAACCCTGGCCGAGTGCGTGGATCAGCGTTTTTCCGACATGAGCATCATGCTGATCCGCACGCTGAACCCGATCCCGAGCCAGATCGAACCGCCACCGGAGGGGCGATGAGCACCGCGGCCGATTACGCCATCGTCCTGGCCGGACATGGCAGCCGCGATCCGGACGGCGTCAATGAATTCACGGCGCTGGTCGAGCTGTTGCGCGAGCGCGCCGGCGGCCGCACCGTTGCGCACGGCTTCCTGGAGTTCGCCACGCCAACGCTCGACCAGGCGGTCAACGCCGTCATTGCCGATGGCGCACGGCGTGTGGTGATGGTGCCTGGCGTGCTGCTTGCCGCCACCCATGCCAAGAACGACATGCCGAGCGAATTGCTCGCGCTTCAGCAGGCGCATCCCGGCATCGACTTCCATTTTGGTGCGGCGATGGATCTGCACCCCAAGCTGCTGCAGCTGTGCCGCGAGCGCGTCATCCAGGCCGAAGGGCGTTCCGATAAGACGGTGGCACGCGACGACACCTGCCTGGTTGTCGTCGGGCGCGGTACCTCGGACCCCGACGCCAACTCCGAGATCGCCAAGCTGACGCGCATGCTGGAGGAAGGCCTCGGCTTCGGCACCTCGTTCGTCTGCTATTCCGGCACCGCCCGGCCGCTGGTGGCCGACGGCCTGAAGGCGGCGGCACTGCTGGGCCACAAGCGAATTGTCGTGCTGCCCTACTTTCTGTTTGACGGCGTGCTGGTCAAGCGCATCTACGCCGCGGCGGACGATCTGGCCGCGCGCAACCCCGGCATCGAGGTGCTCAAGGCCGGCTACCTCGGCGCGCACCCGCACGTGGCCGATGTGTTTCTGGAGCGCGCGGCCGAAGGCGTTGAAGGCCGTGCCACCATGAATTGCGCGCTGTGCAAGTACCGGGTGCAGATCATTGGCTTCGAGGAGCAGGTCGGCACGCCGCAGCAGGCCCACCACGGCCTGGTGCGTGGTCTGCTGGGCCGCGAGGATGCCCGCGATGGGGCCGCTGCACCGCAAGTTGCCGAATGGCCGGCCTACGTGCCACACCCGATCGAAGCCGAAAGCATGCGCATCATCGACGAAGGGCGTGACTGGAGCGGCGTGCCTGCCGATCACCAGATCGTGCTCAAGCGCCTGGTGCATACGAGCGGTGACTTCGATATCGTCGATGACTTGTACTTCTCGCCCGGCGCAGTGGAGACGGGTATTCGGGCGCTATTGCGCTGCCGCCGCATCGTTGCCGATGTGACCATGGTGCAGAGCGGGCTCAAACGCGCGGTGCTCGATCAACTGGGCGTGCAGACGTGGTGCGGTGTGCATGACGAGGAAACCCAATTGCTGGCCGAGGCGCACGGCATCACGCGTTCCGCCGCCGGCATCCGGCGCGCGTGGCAGAAATTCGGCAATGACGTCGTTGTCGCGATCGGCGATGCGCCGACTGCGATCATGGAGCTGGTGCGGCTGGTGCGCGAACACGGCTGGCGCCCGCAGTTGGTGGTCGGTCTGCCGGTCGGATTCGTCGGCACGCGCGAATGCAAGGATGAATTGCGCCGGTTGCTGCAAGTGCCGCGCATCACCAACCGCGGCACGCGCGGTGGCTCACCATGGGCGGCGTCGGCCGTCAACGCGCTCATGATCGCCGCCATCGATCAGGTCTATCGCCAGAACCAGATGCAGTGACCAGCGATCCGCTCCGCCGCCCCTTCGACCTCGCGTCGTTGGCCCCCAATGGCCTGCGCCGTGGGCGCACGACCGGAAGTTGTGCCACGGCCGCGGTCAAGGCTGCGCTGATGCTGATGCTGCGCGGCGAGGTGGTCAGCGAGGTCGAGGTCAGCCTGCCGGATCCGGACTACTACCTGGTGGTGCCGGTGATGAACGTGGAACGACTGGCGAGCGGCGCAGTACGCGCCGAGGTCAAAAAGGACGGCGGCGACGACCCCGACAACACCGACGGCGCGACGATCTTTGCCGAGGTGACGGTCAATCACTGTGGCGAGATCCGCTTTCTCGCAGCCGAGGGCGTCGGCACCGTGACCCAGCCCGGCCTGCGCGTGCCGCCAGGGGAAGCGGCGATCAACCCAGTGCCGCGGCAAATGATGCGGATGGCAGTCAGCGAAGTCCTGAACGGCGCGGCCAATCCCGGATTCGATCTGGCCATCGGTTGCGTCAACGGCGAGAAGATTGCCAAGCGCACCTTCAACCCGGTGCTCGGGATCATCGGTGGCATTTCGATCCTCGGCACCAGCGGCATCGTCGAGCCGATGTCACTCGCGGCATGGATGGCGTCGATCGAGGTCTACATCCGAGTCGCCCTGGGTGAACAGCCGGAGGCCATCGCCTTTACCCCCGGCAAGATCGGCCGCAAATTTGCCACCGACACCCTGGCGTTGCCGAAGAAACAGGTGGTGCAGATCGCCAACTTCATCGGCGCGTCCCTCGACTACACCCAGGCGGCGCTGGACGAGACGCAAGCGCGCCTGGGAACGTTGTGGGTGCTCGGGCATCCCGGCAAGCTCGCCAAACTGCTGGCGGGCGTGTGGGACACGCACTCGAGCAAAAGCGGCATGGCGATGCACGCCGTCGCTGCCGTGGCGGTTGAACTCGGCTTCGCCAGCGAGCTCGTTGAATTGATAAAGAAAGCCAACACCGTGGAAAACATCGTAGAGATCTTGCGAGACAAGCCGGGCGCCCAGGCGTTCTGGACGGACATTGAACGACGGCTGGCCGCCTTGATGCAACCCAAGGTACCCCGCGTCGACCGCGTGGCAGTGCGGCTCTTCGCCATGGATGGCACACCGCTGGGAGAAGTCGCGTGAGCGCGCCCGGCCATTTCGTCGGCGTGGGTGTCGGCCCTGGCCCTGCAGGGCTGATTCCGGTCGCCGCACTGGCCGCGCTGCACAGCGCCGACCTCATCTATTTGCCGCGCGCACGCGGCAGCGAAACCTCGGTCGCGCGCCAGTGCCTAACCGGCTTGGCGATTCCGGAGGCCAAATTCCGCGAGATCGAGTTCCAGATGGATCCGGACCGCAGCGTGCTGTCTGCGCACTATGGTGATCTGGCCGACGCTGTCGCCGCCGAACTGCGCCAGGGGCGCAATGTCGCGTACCTGACGATCGGCGATGCGATGACGTATTCGACCTACGGCTACCTGCTCGCCGCCCTGCGCGACCGGCTACCTGAGTTACATCACACCACCTTCCCCGGCGTCACCAGCTTTGCCGCGACCGCGTCAGCGCTGTCATGGCCACTCGGCGAGGGCAAGGAACGCATCCTGATCTTGCCTTGCCCCGATGACATGGCCGCCCTGCGCGCCGACATCGAGACCCACGACATCGTCATCCTGATGAAGATCGGTGCGCGCCTGCCGGCCGTACTGCAGTTGCTGAACGCGCTCGACATTGCCAGGCACTGCGCCTTCGCGCGCCGCATTGGCCTGCCCGGCGAGGTGCTGTGCAACGACGTGTCGCACTTGGACGCCGACGCAAGCGGCTACCTCGCCACCATGCTGATCCGCCGCACCGCCAGAGAGAAACGTCACGTATGAAGGTCTATTTCATTGGCGCCGGCCCCGGCGCAGCCGACCTGATCACGCTGCGCGGCAGCCGCATCCTCGGCAATGTGCCGATGGTGTTGTATGCGGGTTCGCTGGTGCCAGCCGAGATGCTGCAACACTGCCGGCCAGAAGCCGAAAAGTTCGATACCGCAGAATTGTCGCTCGATGAGCAGGAAGCGCTCTATCGCCGCGCCCAGCTTGAGGACAAGGACGTGGCGCGGCTCCATTCCGGCGACCCGTCCATCTACGGCGCCACCGCGGAGCAGATGCGCCGGCTGGAGAAGCTCGGCATCGCTTACGAGATCATCCCCGGCGTATCGTCGTTTACGGCCGCCGCCGCAGCCCTTGGCAGTGAATTGACCCGGCCGCTGGTATCGCAGTCGGTCATCCTGACGCGGGTGTCGGGCCGCGCATCGGCGGTGCCGGAGCTCGAGTCGGTCCTGCGCTTTGCGGAACACCAAGCAACCATGTGCATCTTCCTGTCAGGCCAACGCCTGAAGCAAACCGTTGCCGACCTGCTGGTGCATTACCCGGCCGACACACCGGTGGCGCTGGTGCGGCGCGCAAGCTGGCCGGATCAGGCCATCCATCGCAGCACGCTGGGGGCGCTGATGGGCGAAGTGGAGAACAAGGACTGGTTGCTCACCACGCTGCTGCTGGTCGGTCAGGCGCTCTCGCGCGAAGGCGGGGTGGAATCCAGCCTCTACGCAGCGGACTTCACGCACATCTTCCGCGATGGCAGCGACCGCAAGACACGGCGCCCGCGCAAGCGTGCAACGGCGAAGGACCCGGCATGAAACCGATCGCGGTCTGGCCGATACGCTGCGACGCGCTCCCGCTTGGGCAGCGGCTGGCCGCAGCGCTGGATGCGGACCTGTACCAGCCGTGGCTGCATGCGGACGAGACACCGCGCGACCAGTTCCGCCGCCAGTTCCGGCTGCACCGTCAGTGGGTCGTGGTGATGGCAAGCGGCATTGCCGTGCGCTACCTCGACGGCCTGCCGGAGAGCAAGCACCACGACCCGGCCGTGGTCGTGCTCGACGAGGCCGCCCGCTTTGCCATCCCGCTATTGAGCGGGCACGAGGGCGGCGCCAACGCGCTTGCCTACGCGGTTGCCAGGCTGACCGGCGCCACGCCGGTGGTCACCACGGCAACGGAAGCGCTCCGGCCACTGACGCTCGGCATCGGCTGCCGGCGCGGCAAGTCCACCAATGCGATTGAGCAGGCGGTGATGCAGGCGCTGGGTCAACGCGCAATGGCTGAAGTGCGCGAGGTTGCGACGGTCGACATCAAGGCCGACGAGCCGGGGCTGCTCGATTTCTGCACCCGCCATCAACTGCTCTTGCGCGTGATCGCGCGGGCCGACATTGCCGCGCGTGCGTGGGTGGGCCAGCCGTCCGCCTGGGTGCGCGAGCAGGTTGGCGTCGACGGGGTGTGCGAGCCTTGCGCGCTTATTGCCAGCCCGCGCGGCCGGATGATCGTGCCCAAGACCGTGCTCGATGGCGTCACCGTCGCCATCGTCGAAGACCGGATGACACACATTGAACAGAATGAACAAGACTGACCCAACCATGACCGGCAAACTCTATCTGGTCTCCGTCGGCCCGGGGTCCCGCGAGCTGATCCCGCCGATGGCGAAAGCCGCGCTGGAAGCCAGCGAGGTGATCGTCGCCTACGACCTTTACCTGACCTGGATCCAGCCCTGGATTACCGGCAAGGAGATCCACACGCTGCCGCTGACACAGGAGCGCGACCGCGCCCAGCTCGCCATCGCGCAGGCCCGGGCCGGCAAGACAGTGGCACTCATCTCCAGCGGCGACATCGGCATTTACGCCATGGCTGCGCTGGCATTCGAGGACATGGCCGAAGACGACCACTACGCGGTGCAACTGATCCCGGGGATTACCTCGGCCAATGCCTGCGCGTCCCTGCTCGGCTCGCCGCTGTCGCACGACTTCGCCACGCTGAGCCTGTCGGATTTGCTCTGCCCGTGGGAGTGGATCGAATCGCGCGCGCGCCACATCGCGCAGGCCGACCTGGCCGCTGTCTTCTACAACGTGCAGAGCAAGCAGCGCCAGGATGGCGTCTACCGCATCCTTGACATCATGCTCGAGCACAAGCGCGGCGAGACGCTATGCGGCATCGTGCGCAACGCTTACCGCGAAGACCAGGCCGTCGACATCCTGACGCTGGCCGAGCTGCGCACGCGCCGCTTCGACATGCTGACCACCCTGGTGATCGGCAACCGCTTCACCCGGCGCAAACGCGGCTGGATCTATACCCCGCGCGGTTACGGAAACTGGGATGACGCGCCGGACACCGTCACCGCTGCCAGCCTGCCTGCCGGGGCGGTCTGGGTATTCTCCGGCACCAGCGACGGCAATGCACTGGCGCAGGAGATCGGCGCGGCGGGCCACGCCATTGTGGTATCGAGCGCCAGCGAATACGGAGCTGAGCTGGCCGGCAAACAGTGCCCCGGTGCCGCAGTCATCGCCGGCCGCCTCGGCATCGAGCGTCGGCGCGAGTTGCTGCGTGGGAGCCAGGCATCTGCCATCGTCGACGCCACCCACCCGTATGCCACCGAGATCTCGCCGCAGCTGATTGCGCTCGCACGGGAACTCGCCCTGCCCTACCTGCGCTACGAACGCCCGCGCGCCATGGGCGAGCAGCCGGCCCGGCATGTAGCTTCGATGGAAGATGCCGCACAACTGGCGATGCAGCTTGGCCAGCGGATCTTCCTCGCCACGGGCTCCAAGGACCTTGCGAGCTTCGTCCAGGCGGATGACGCGGATGGGGCGTCAGCGCACCAGTGGTTCGCGCGTCTGGCGCCGGACCCACAGCACCTGCAACGCGCGATCGACGCCGGCCTCCCGCGCTCGCACCTGGTCGCCATGCAGGGGCCGTTCTCGCAGATGGCCAATGAGACCTTGTGGCGCGACTGGCAAATCGACTGCGTGGTCACCAAGGATTCGGGCGACGCCGGCGGCTACCAGGCCAAGGCTGCTGCCGCTGCTGCGCTTGGCATCCCGCTGATCGTTGTCGATCGCCCCGCCATCGACTATCCGGCCATCAACTCCGATTTTGCCGGTGTTCTGGACGCGTTGCGGAGGTTGCCAGCATGAGCCAGCCACGCATTCCGGTGACCGTCATCACCGGTTTTCTTGGGGCCGGCAAGACCACGCTGCTGTCGAACCTGATGCGCGACAGCAGGCAACGCCGCCTCGCGATCCTGGTCAACGAGTTTGGCGAGGTCTCGATTGACGGCGCACTGCTGCGCGGCGAAGGTGGCGAGGTCGAAATCCACGACCTCTCCAACGGCCTGGTCGCCTATGACGACGACGAAGACTTCTTGCCGACGATGCAGGCGCTATGGCAACGCCGCGGCCTGATCGACCATGTGCTGATTGAAACCTCCGGCCTGGCGCTGCCGAGCGCCGTGATGGCGCAGTTGCAGGGAGAGGCGCTCGCGCCCTATTTCGTGCTCGACGCGACGCTGGCGGTTGTCGACACCCCGCTTCTGCTGGCAGGCGGTTTCGGCCAGGCCACCGCAAGTGCGGACCAGGCCCTTGGGCAATCGGTCGCGAGCCTGTTCGAGCAGCAACTGGCCAACGCCGATATCGTCGTGCTCAACAAGATCGATACCCTCGGTGATGACACCTTGTTGGAAGCCGAAGCGCGCGTGCGCGAACTCGCGCCCTCGATCCGCTTTATCGAACTGGCCTACAAGGCAAAGCTCGACACACGTTTGACGCTGGGCCTGCACCTGCACGAGCCGGCCAATGCCGGGCACCGTCACTTCGGACCTGTCGCCAGCATGCCGGGGCTGAAGATGCGTCCGCTCGCGAACCAACGCCTGCTCGATGGACACAGCCACGGCAGCCTGGGCGCACACAGCCATGGCCTGGCCACGCACAAGCATTTCCATGAGCAGGATCCGGGCTGGTTGTCGTTCATGATCCGCAGCACAGACGCGCAGGACCCGCAGACGCTGCGCGAAGCCATCGCCGCTATCGCGTGCAGCGAACCGCTTCTGCGCATCAAGGGCTTCGCGCCGCCGCGTGACGGCGGCGGCAGGCTCATCATCCAGGGCGTGCGTAGCCGGATCGAATTGCGAACGGAACCTGACGCTGCACCGGCGCGGCACGCGCAACTCGTCTTCATCGGGTATCACCCGAGCCGCACGCGCGTCGTCGAGCAGTTGAGCCAATTGACGCGCACGACATGGCGTTGAGTGAACGACAAGGGAAAACATCCATCATGCAAACGGACCCGGCCGCACACCAGCGGATGACAGAACGGCGCAAGGCCGGCTTCGAAAAGAAGAAGGCCGCCGCCACCCTGGAGAAGGGCCTGCTGATCGTCAACACCGGCACCGGCAAAGGCAAGAGCAGCGCAGCCTTTGGCATGGGGCTGCGCGTGGTTGGTCATGGCATGCGACTCGGTGTCGTTCAGTTCATCAAGGGCGCATTGCATACCGCCGAGCGCGATCTCCTGGGCGGTTTTCCCAACTGCGACTTCCTGACGATGGGCGACGGCTACACCTGGAACACCCAGGATCGTGACGCGGATATCGCAACGGCCCGCAAGGGCTGGGCCGAGGCATGCCGCATGATTGGCAGCGGCGCGTACGACATGGTGATCCTGGACGAGCTGAACATTGTGCTCAAGTATGACTACCTCCCGCTGGCAGAAGTGCTGGCCGTCTTCGCGGCGCGCCCACCTGCCCTGCACGTGGTGGTCACCGGCCGGCATGCGCCAGAGGCGCTCATCGAGGCAGCCGATCTCGCCACCGAAATGCGTCTGGTCAAGCACCCGTATCGCGAGCAAGGGGTGAAGGCGCAGCAAGGCGTGGAGTACTAGCGCATGTCTGAGCAAGCCAAGCCTCGCTCGTGCCCGGCGCTGTTTCTCACCGCACCGGCCTCGCATCAGGGCAAAACCACGCTGACGGCCGGCCTCGCTCGTCATCACCGCAACCTCGGGCGCACGGTTCGCGTGTTCAAGACTGGGCCCGATTTTCTCGACCCCTACATTCTGGAGCGCGCGTCGGGCAACCCCGTGTATTCACTCGACTTGTGGATGACCGGAGAAGCCGACTGTCGCCATCGGCTTTACGATGCCGCAGCAGACGCAGACCTGATCCTGATTGAAGGCAGCATGGGCTTGTTCGATGGCACGCCTTCGAGTGCGGACCTCGCGGCTACGTTCAGCGTGCCAGTCCTGCCCGTCATTGACGCAAACGGCATGGCACAGACCTTTGCAGCGGTGGCCTACGGCCTGTCGAATTTTCGACCTGGGCTGCCGTTCCATGGTGTCGTGGCCAACCGCGTTGCCAGTGCCCGCCATGCCGAGATGCTGAGTGAGATGCTGCCGCCATCGCTGCGCTGCGTCGGCACCGTGATGCGTGACGATGCGATGACCTTGCCTGAGCGCCATCTTGGCCTGGTTCAGGCACAGGAGATCGTCGATCTCGAGCAGCGCATCGAGACCGCCGCGGCACGCGTAGCCGTAACAGGGCTAGCCGAATTGCCACCGCTGGTCGTGTTCACGCCTGCCGTGGGCACGCCAGTACCGCGGCTCCTGACTGGTACGAAAATCGCCGTCGCGCGAGACCAGGCCTTTTCCTTCATCTATCCAGCCAATCTGGAACTGCTCGCCGCGCTGGGTGCCGACATCGCGTTCTTCTCACCGCTGGCCAATGAACCACTGCCGTCGGCTGACGCGGTCTATCTGCCAGGCGGCTATCCGGAGCTTCACCTCGGCACACTCGCCGCAAACAGCGTGACCAAGGCGACGCTGCACGCGCACGTTGCAGCGGGCAAGTCCCTCTATGCTGAGTGCGGCGGCATGCTTTACCTGCTGGACTCGCTGACCGGCAACGCTGGCACAACCGGCGCGATGCTCGGTCTCCTGCCCGGCAATGCGACGCTGCAGAGCCGGCTTGCCGGGCTCGGCCTGCAGTCGGTTGAACTCGACGGCGCAACGCTGCGTGGCCACGCTTTCCACTATTCAAGCCTGCAGACTCCGCTCGCCCCGCATACCCACGCCCGCCGCGCCAGCGGCACAGCACAGGGCGAAGCGGTCTATCGCCACGGCAGCATGCTCGCGAGCTACCTGCATTGCTACTTTCCCTCCAACCCGTGCGCCGCTGCCAGGCTATTCAAGCCATGAACCCGTATCGATACAGCGAAGATGAAATTGCCGCCGTCTATCGCGCCATCCGGGAGCGCCGCGACATGCGCCACTTCCGGTCAGACCCGCTCGACTTGGCATTGCTCGAACGCTTGCTGCACGCGGCGCATCTCGCCCCCAGCGTCGGCTTCATGCAGCCCTGGCGCTTCATTCGCATCACTGACAGGTGCCTGAGAGCGCAAGTCCATGCGCTGGTCGAAGCCGAACGCGAGCGCACCGCGGCTGCCCTGGGCGAACGCCAGGACGATTTCATGCGACTCAAGGTCGAGGGCATCCTGGACTGCGGGGAAGTTCTGGTAGCCGCCCTCATGGATGGACGAGAGCGGCATATCTTTGGCCGACGCACCATGCCGGACATGGATCTCGCCTCAGTGGCCTGTGCCATCCAGAACCTCTGGCTTGCCGCGCGTGCGGAAGGTGTCGGTATGGGTTGGGTTTCCTTATTCGACCCAGAACAGCTCGGCCGACTGCTACGACTGCCGCCCGGCGCGCGGCCAGTTGCCGTCCTCTGCCTCGGTCATGTCGAAAGCTTTTACGAGAAGCCGATGTTGGAACAGAAGGGCTGGGAAAAACGGCGATTACTCAACGAAATGCTGTTCGAAAACAGCTGGAGTGATCATGGCATCGCGCGCCCTTAGATGATGCACGCGTCGTGGCTCTCAATATCCAAGCCGGTGAAAGGGAGACGTTGGCATCCCAGGAACAGGCGGGAACGCCACGAAACCCCAACGGCATGTGCGGGCTTCGCCGGCAAACATCAGAAGCTCCGCATCCGAGCGCACACCTTCCAGAGCAAGAGAAAAGGAGTCTCGCCGGTTTAACCGAAGATAGCCTTCCGCATACATTGCAAGGAAAATCGCGCGAAGCGGTAGTCGAGGTAGGCTTTGAAGGGAGGGCTCTGCAATTCGAAAGAAGCCCCACGGCATTGCGGTCCGGACGTCAGCATGAACTGAACAGTCGCGGTAGTCCCGCTCGATTGCGTATCGCAGGAGTTTATAGGCGCACTCCTCACGAGGAACCCCACGACAGTCAAGCTCAATGACATCGAGCCAGAGGCATATCTGCGCCATGTCCTGGCACACATCGCGGATCACCCAATCAACCGGATCGACGAACTCCTACCGTGGCAGCTGGATCAGTCGTCGTACTCGAGCGGCGTATCGGCGTAGTCCGGAACAATGGTGTGGATGCAAACCTCGCACCACTCCCGGAACATCTTGAGCGTCCGGTTGCGCGGCCATAGATCTGGATCGACATACCAGTCCTCCAGTAACTGCTCAAAAACCGCCTTCCAGTTCCGCTGAATCCAGCGCTTGCTTGGCTGATCGGGGTCATCAGTGCCACCCGTGGGAATCAGGAAGGCGGTCGGTTCCTCGCGCGCATCCTCGAGGTTGATGGTGGCATTGGCTGGAGTGGGATCGGCCGCGTTGATCCATTCGACGAACGGCGCCTTGGGCAGGATGGTGACAACAACCCGGTTCGTAACGTAAAGCGGCTCAAGCGGCATGCGGTCGATCCTCGTGTCAGAAAATCGAATGCTAAAGCAAGACGGCCATCACTCCACGCTTACGAATGGAATGAGCCGGCGCGCGACCTTGGCATAGGTGCGGGACTCGAACGTGGCCGCATCGGCGCGCGCCATCTCATCGCCCGGCAGGGGCGAAGCAAGCTTCGTGGTCATGGTGTCTCCTACCATGTGCCCCGGGTGGGCCCGTGTGCATGTGTCTCGAAGGGTTCCACGGCAGGCGTGTGCCGTCGTGGCATTGGCGTGTCAGTCGCTCAGTGGATCAGCGTGCCGCCGTTCACGTCGAGCGTGATGCCCGTCAGGTAGGCATACAGATCGCTGATGAGGAACAGGCACGCGTTCGCAACGTCGGCCGCATGGCCAAGCCGGCCAAGCGGGATGCCCTTGATGATCTCGGTGCGCATCTCGGGCGTGAGCTTGTCACCAGTGATGTCGGTCTGGATGAGCCCTGGCGTGATGGAATTGACGCGGACATTGTCACCACCGAACTCCCGCGCCATGGCCTTGGCAAGGCGCAGCACGCCCGCCTTTGCAGCGCTGTAGTGCGGCCCACCGAAGATACCGACGCCGCGCTGTGCGGACACGGACGACATGCACACGATGCTGCCGCGCTTGTGCGCCTTCATGTGCGGCAACACGGCCTGCGACATGTAGAGCGTGCCGCGCAGGTTCACGTCGAGCACGGCATCGAAGTTGTCGGCTTGAATGTCGAGCGTGCGCGAACCGGCAGAATCAGCCTTAGCGCGATGCCCGGCGAGTGAGGTTCAAAATAGTTCAGACTTTCAAGCGTCGATGGTGATGTGAATCTGCACACCGGGGCCGCTGCGGGCAAGCGCACCCTGTCCATCGGGTTTTGTCCGTCAGGCTGACCATATAGGCAGTGCCAGCGGCCGTCCATAGCCTAGCCGACCACCGGGGCCCGCATACCCAACTGAGATCCTTGTAGCGCCCGCATAGTCAGGCTAGGGAGGCGTAAAATCGACTGAACTGGGGGAATAGGCGCCCATCGCGATGTACGACTCGACGATCGTGGCGCCACAGGGATTCGAGGCGCCCCCCTCCTACCTGACCGTGATAATGTTCGAGGCGTCCGACAGTCGCAAGAGAGAGGACAGTTTCATGGTCAGGTCACGTTCTTGTCTTTGGAGCAAAGCGTGCTCCTCGGCACCACACAGCTCGCGCGCACGCGCAAATTCAATACCCTGCCGTGGCAATGGCCTCCACTGGAACCAATGAAGATCGGCTCCAGTGCGAGCGCTTTCTCAGCCCAACTACTTGGCCGTCGGCATCACAAACTCTGCGCCCTTGGCGATCGAATCTGGCCAGCGTTGCATCACGCTCTTGTAGCGCGTGTAGAAACGCACGCCTTCTTCGCCATAGGCATGGTGGTCGCCGAACAACGAGCGCTTCCAACCGCCAAAACTGTGCCAGGCCATCGGCACCGGAATCGGCACGTTGATGCCCACCATGCCCACCTGGATCTGCCGCGCAAAGGCGCGCGCCACGCCACCATCGCTGGTGTAGCACGACACGCCGTTGCCGAATTCGTGCGCGTTGATCAAATCCACCGCCTCAGCAAAATCATGCACGCGGACCACGGAGAGCACCGGCCCGAAAATCTCTTCCTTGTAGATCGTCATCTCGGGTGTAACGTGGTCGAACAGCGTGCCGCCGGTGAAGAAGCCCTGCGCATGCCCATCGACGGTATGGCCGCGACCGTCCACCACCAGCTCCGCGCCTTCCTCCACGCCCTTGGCGACATAGCCTTCCACCTTGACCTTGTGGGCGGCTGTCACCAGCGGCCCCATCTCGCTAGTGGCGTTCATGCCGTTGCCAATCTTGAGCGCCTTTGCACGCTCAGCGAGGCGCGGCACGAGCTTGTCAGCCACGTCGCCCACAGCGACGGCGACAGAGATCGCCATGCAACGCTCCCCGGCCGAGCCGTAACCTGCGCCGATGAGCGCGTCGACTGCTTGATCGAGATCCGCATCGGGCATGACCACCAGGTGGTTCTTGGCGCCGCCCAATGCCTGCACGCGCTTGCCGCGCTTTGTGCCTTCCGCGTAGATGTACTCGGCGATAGGCGTGCTACCGACGAACGAGATGGCTTGCACGTCCGGATGAGCCAGCAGCGCATCGACGGCATCCTTGCCGCCTTGTACGACGTTGAACACGCCGTCGGGCAGGCCAGCCTGCTTGAGCAGGTCGGCAATCATCAGGCTCGGGCTCGGATCGCGCTCCGACGGCTTCAAGATGGAGGTGTTGCCGCACGCCAATGCCACTGGGAACATCCACATCGGCACCATCACGGGGAAGTTGAACGGCGTGATGCCGGCCACCACGCCCAGCGGCTGGCGCAGGTTCCAGTTGTCGATGCCGCCGCCGATGTTGTCGGTGAACTCGGTCTTGAGTAGGTTCGGAATGCCGCAGGCAAACTCCACCACCTCGATGCCGCGCGTAACTTCGCCCTTGGCATCGGAGAACACCTTGCCGTGCTCGCGCGTGATGGCCGCAGCCAGCGCGTCGTGGTTCTGGTCGAGCAACTCCTTGAACTTGAACAGAATGCGCGAGCGCTTGAGCGGCGAGGTTTCCGCCCAGGCCGGTGCGGCAGCGTGAGCGGCGGCCACTGCAGCCTTCACTTCGGTCACGCCGCCCAACAGCACTTGCGCCGAAATTGCGCCAGTCGCCGGATTAAAAACCGGAGCGGATTGCGCGGAAGCCGGGGAAACGTGCTCGCCGCCGATAAAGTGGCCGACAGTCTCCAGTTCGATTGCTTGGCGATTCATAACGATGGTCCTTCCTTCTCAGTATCAATGGGTGGATTCGCCGGCCATGTACTTGCCGATGATGTGGGTCTTCGCCGCCACGGCAGGTACCTCGTAGACGATGCGACCCTGGCTCATAACGACGATGCGATCGACGAGTTGAAGCAATTCATCCAGGTCTTCCGAGACCAGCAGGACGGCCGCTCCGGCGTTGCGAGCTTCGAGGATTCGGTTGTGTGTCTCCTCGCACGCGAGGAAGTCCAAGCCGAACGTGGGGTTCGAGGCAATCAGCACACGAACGTCCTGTGTCAGCTCTCGCCCCAGCACCGCGCGCTGCACGTTGCCACCCGATAGCGTGTTGACTCGCACGTCGAGACCGCCGGCCTTGACCTTGAACTGCTTCACCAAGCGTTCGGCTTGTTCCTTCAACGCCTTGCGATCGAGGAGGATTCCCTTGCGCAGCGGGCGACGATCGAAGTTGCGCAGCGCAAGGTTTTCCGCCAGCGACATGCGGGGAACGCACGCGTTCTTCAGCGGCTCCTGCGGCAGGCCGTAGACCCCCAGCTTGGCGATTTCCTTGCGAGATCCATGGAAGAGGGTTCCGTCCACTCTGATCTCGCCTGCACTACCGCGCTGGCCCATCAGGGCTTCGACCATTTCCATCTGGCCATTCCCCGAAACGCCTGCAACACCGACGATCTCACCCTCGTTCACGCACAGGTTCAGTTCCTTGACCGCATCGAGGCCAATGTCGCCCTTGACGGTCAGGCCCTTGATAGCGAGAGCTGCATGTTCCTTGCACGGTGGCCGTGGGCTTCGCTCAGTCTTGAGCGCCAGCGTGGTGCCGACCATCGCCTCGGCGAGTTCCTGATTCGACAGGTCTTTGGCGGACCCTTGCTGGACTGCCGCGCCCTTGCGCAGGATCGTGACGTCGTCGGCATAGCGGCGGACCTCATCGAACTTGTGGGTGATCAGGATTGCACTGAGCTTGCCGGAGGTCGTGAGCTGCCGAACATACCCAAGGACTTGCTCAGCCTCACCCGGGGTCAGCACAGACGTCGGCTCGTCCAGGATTAGCAGGCGCCGGCCGAGATACAACTGCTTGATGAGTTCGGCCTTCTGCCGCTCGCCCGCAGACAACTGAGACGTGCGGACGTTCAAGTCGATCGAGAACGGCAGGGTCTGTGTGATGGCGGTCAGGCGCGCAAGCTCCCGCTGCCAGTTGATGAACCCTGGTAACCTGGCCGCACTCGCCACCAGGTTCTCGGCGATGGTCATCGACGGAACCAGGGTGAAGTGCTGGTACACCATGCCGATGCCAAGCCTGTCGGCATCCTTCGGCGAGGCGATTTGCTTCGCCTCATCGTCGATGACGATCGAGCCCTCGTCGGGCTGATAGAAGCCGACAAGACATTTGACGAGCGTACTTTTGCCTGCGCCGTTCTCTCCGAGCAGGGCATGCACGGTACCTGCGCCGACAGTCAGGGAAACATGATCCAGCGCTGTGACAGGGCCAAAGCGCTTGGTCATGCCGGATATTTGTAAATTGAGCGCGTTCACGCTGATCTCCTCTTGCTATTCCTTGGGCGGTTGGGGAACCGAGCTAGCGGTGCAAGCTCAGCTCGCCAGGTGCATCTGCGAAGGGCGCGGAGCGCGACGTCGACGCGATCATGATTGCCAGGGTCAGCACGTATGGGGCGGCGTTGAACAGGTAGTAGTAGCCCGTGATGCCCATGCCCTGCAGTGCAGGTCCGATGGCACCGGCGCCACCGAATAGCAGTGATGCACCGAGTGCACGCAGCGAGCGCCAGCGCGCAAAGATCACCAAAGCGACAGCCATGATCCCTTGGCCACTGGAGAGCCCTTCGCTCCAGCTGCCGGGGTACGACAACGACAAGAAGCTGCCACCCACGCCTGCCAGGAAGCCGCCGGCCATGGTGGCGAAGATTCGCGTGCGCAGAACCGGAAAGCCCTGCGCTTTCGCGGCATCTTCGCTGTCACCAACAGTGCGAAGCATGAGTCCCCATCCCGTGCGGTTCAGGAACACGTAGACGGCGAAGGCGAGGAAGATGCCGACAAAGAACAAGGCGTTAACGTTCAGCGCGGCCCGCACCTGCGGAATGCTTGACCAGAAGCCCAGATCGATGGACGGCAAAGGTGGCGCCTTGGGTTCGACGAGCGGTTTACCCAGGAAGAAGGCAAGGCCGGTCCCCAAAACCATGAGGCTGATACCGATGGCGGTATCGTTGACTCGTTTGATGCTGCAGAGCGTTCCATGCAGGACCCCGAACAGCATGCCGGCGATGCCTGCAGCAAAGACGCCCAGCCAAGGCGATCCCGACCAATAGGAGACACCGTAGCCCGCCATGGCACCGAGCACCAGATTGCCCTCCAAGCCAAGGTTGATGCGACCGGATTTCTCCGTGATGCACTCGCCAAGGCTGACAAACATGAAAGGCGTGGAGACGCGAATCGCGCCGCCGAGGATGGCCAGCGGCAAGCTGGCCCAGCCGATGGAAGTCGCGTCCATATTTAGCTCCGGTCCGACCCGTTGTATTTCTGCAGGAGTGCGTCGCCCACCAGCACGCACACGAAGATCAGCCCCTGAAACACCAAGATGCTCGCGTCCGGCAAGTCGAGTCGACGCTGCAACAGGCTGCCGCTTGCCTGCAGGCCGCCGATCAAGCAGGCGACGGGAATGATGGCAAGGGGGTGCTGCCGCGCCAGGAAGGCAACGAGAATCCCGCTATTGCCGTAGCCGACAATGAGCGAGGAGTTGGCAGTCCCTTGAACCGCAGCGACTTCGATCGCGCCGGCAAGACCGGCCACGCCGCCCGCAACCGCGGCTGTCCCGATCACCCATCGGTTGACGGAGAGGCCGACCAGCTTTGCAACCTTGGCGCTACCGCCCACGACCCGCAGGGAGAAACCCCAGACCGTGTGACGCAGTACGAAGTACGCCAGGACTGCCAACACAACACTGATCGCCAGACCAGCATGAACGTCGATGCCAGGGATCGAAGGGAGCATGTAGCGCGGGTCAATCGGATGGGTCGAAGGCTTGTCTAGGCTAGCGGGATCGCGCAGCGGACCTTCCGTCAGGTGATGGAAGATCGCGATGGCGATATACGACAGCAGCAGGCTGGAGATCGTCTCGTTCAGCCCGCGGTACTGGCGCAGTGCACCCATGATCGCGAACCAAATGCCACCGACCAGCGCGCCAGAGCAGAGCATGGCGATCTGCATCGGGAGGGAAGGCGCTCCCACGAACGGCAGCGTGATCACGGCGCCGGCAAGTCCACCCAGGGCCAAGGCACCCTCTGCGCCGATCACAACCATGCCTGCTTGCGCTGGGAGGGCCACAGCAAGGCCGGTCAGAATCAACGGGGCCGCGCGCGCCAGCGTGTCTTGCCACGCGAACCCGCTCCCAAAGCCGCCTTGGTAGATCAACCCAAAGACTTCGAACGGGTTCTTGCCATACAGCGCCACGAATGCTGCGAAGATCGTCGACGCGATGAGTAAGGCAGCCACGGGGAACGCCACGCTAGCGTGCAAGCGTTTAGGCTTGGCGATCGCCGCGGTTGGTTTTATCGTCATTGTCGGTTCCATGGCAGCTCCTACACCTCTCCGATCACACCTTCAACCAGATAGTTGATGGGGTCCAATGCACGATCGTTGTCGCGGTAGACAGTGCCTGCGGGAATCACGACATTGCCCTTGTTGTCCTTGAGCGGGCCTGCATAGATCACGCGCTTGCCGGCCACCATTTCGGCATGCACGCGCTCCACCGCATCGCGTACATTCTGCGGAACTGCCTTGCCGAACGGCGTGTACTTGACGAACTTCTCTGCCAGCCCGCCGCGCAGGTAGTGAACCGGCTTTTGGGCGGCCCGCACGCCCTTGACGAACTCCATGTAGGGAACAATCCAGTTCCACTCGGCTCCGGTGAGGAAGCCCTTCGGAGCAACGTCCGCCTGGCTGGTGTGATAGCCCACCGACATCACGCCACGCTTCTCCGCCGTCTCGACAACGACCTTCGGGCTGTCCACGTTGCAAGCGATGACGTCAACGCCTTGATCTGCGAGCGAGTTGGCAGATTCGGCTTCGCGCACCGGCAATACCCAGTCGCCGGTGAAGATCACGCGTACCTGAATGGTGGGGTCTACCGAACGTGCGCCGAGGGTGAACGCATTGATGCTGCGCAGTAGGTTCGGCGTCGGCTTCGCGGCGACCACGCCCAACTTCTTGGTCTTGGTCATGTGACCCGCTGTCACGCCCGCCAGGTACTGGGCGGCGAAGATGTAGCCGTAGAACGTGCCGATGTTCTCGGGCATGCCGGGCGCCCAAATGCCACCCGTGTGCGCGAACGTGATGTCCGGATATTTTTTGGCGACCTCAAGAACGTGGGGCTTGAAGTAGCCGAACGATGTCGCAATCACAAGCTTCGCGCCGTCCTGGCGGATCATGCCTTCCATGCTCCGCTGGGCCGCGATCGTCTCCGGCACGCGTTCCTCTTCCACCACCTTGATGCCCGGCACCTTTTTGAGCTCGGCGGCAGCCAGCGCATGTGACTGGTTGAAGCCGTAGTCCTGTTTCGAGCCGGAGTAAAGAATGCCGACGGTAAGGGGGGTGTCGACTGCGAACGCCAGATCACTGAGAAGCAGTGATGGGGCGGCGCCAGAAGCTGCCACGAGTTTGAGGAACGTACGCCGATCAAAACCGGATGCGCTCATGATGGGTCTCCTTGGTAGTTAAAAAAACTGTTGTTAGTTGAGTGGAAGCGCCGCGCGCAAACCTGGCGCGTTGGACAGCAGAAGATCAGCTTCGAGCTCACGCTTCTGGGCGTCGGAAAGTGGGCGAATCGGTGTTCTGACGGGGCCGCCGGCCATGCCGATGAGCTCGCACCAGTACTTCAGCGCAGCGTTTGGCATGTGGCCGCGAATGAGCGGATCCATGACCCACTTGTTGAACAACGGACGCAGGTGCGAAAGTGCTTCGAAGTCCCGAATCACCTGGGCGGCATCGGCGCCGGCATCGAGCTTTGCGATGTAATCGGCGATCGGAAGATGTCCCGGCACCTGATAGAGATAGGGCTCGGGGTCGGCATAGAGGATCGGCTGCCCGTGCTCCAGACGGTTCTGGAAATAGTGCTCCTCCAGCGGATCAGAAACCACCACGCCATTACGTGCTGCTGCTCGCAACGCGGGGTTCTCGCTATACGCGGTGGTCTTCAGCAGCTTGATCTGGGGCAGCTCGCAGACCTCGGTAAAGGAGGCTGGCGATAGCGCACTACCTGCAGCCGTTGCTGCGTTGAACAAGACGATGGGCATGTCCAACCGCTCGCAGATGAAGCGGAAATACTCGAGCTGCTGCTCTGCAGAACGCGGGCCGGAAGTCGGCACCATCAGAACGGCATGGTCAACGCCGGCCGCTTTTGCGTGCAGGCCAAGGTCCAGGGTCTCGCCGATGGATGCACCGGTTACAACGACGGAAACGCCCAGCTTGCCGTCCGCTTCATCACACAACACTTCCACGACACGCTTGCGTTCTTCGAGCGAGAGCGACCAAACCTCTCCCATCAGGCCGTTGCAGAAGACGCCACGTAGTCCGATCTCGATGTAGCGCCGGGCGTTGTGGCGCAAACCGGCTTCATCCAGCTCGAGCGAAGGCAGGAACGGCGTGTGAATGGCAGCCCACACAGGCGTGGGCAAAAGATTGGGCAAGCGAAAGGTCACGGCGGTCTCCAGATGTGCTTTCGTTCGAATCATCCTATTTATCATGATAATTAGAACAATGCGGATCATATATACTGGATCGCAGAAATCAAGGAGCCGTTTCGTGCCTAGATTTGGTGCATAGCAGGTTATCCATAAAAAATTCAAGGAGTTATGTCGTGAGACTCAACGACGAGGCTGGGGTATACCCGCCTACCCGCACCCGGCCGGCGAAGCGGGCAGACCTAGTGACCGAGGACGTCAAGCGTTTGATCACCCAGCGCAACCTCAAGCCGGGGGATCGGCTGCCGAACGAGCGGGATCTTCAGGAGCTTTTTTCGGTGAGTAAGAGCACGACTCGAGAGGCGCTCAAGTCGCTGGAAGTTCAGGGGCTGATTACGGTGAGTCCGGGCCCGTCGGGCGGTGCCACCATCCGCGAAGTGCCCCTTGAACGGACACTGCAGCTCATTCAGAACTATCTGTTCTTCAAAGACGTCAGCATGAAGAACATCTACAACGCACGTCGGTTGCTGGAGCCCGAATTGGCTGCCGGTGCGGTGCCGTTTATTACTGAGCAGCAATTGGCCGCGCTTGAGAACAACATCGAGAACTGCCAGCCAGCGTCACAGGAGAACGGCGACCTCCTGAATCAGCGTCAGGCGGATCTCGATTTCCACGACATCCTTGCTGCCGCCAATCCTGACCCCTTCCTCAGCTTCATCTGTCAGACGATCAACGAGTTGCTCCGGCGCCTGGTCGTATTCAGCACGGACACGCCGGCCGAGGAACACGTGAAGTTCGGGTGCGCCAATGTCCGATGCCATTCGGCGATCCTTGAGGCCATCAGGCAGCGAGACGCGGACAAAGTGCGAGAACTGATGCGCGAGCACATGGAAGAAGCTTCGGGCTACGTGACTCGGCTCAATGGCCGCCTGGATGGTCGGCTGATTCTGGATTCGGAGATGGCGGCGCGGCCGCTGAAACTCGAGCCACGCTGAGGCTGTACGCCTGTGCCGATGAAGCAATGTCGGTTGAGGAACTGCGTGCGTGACTGATACGACCGAGTCCAAGTGGCTGAGCGCGAGGGTGGCAGCCTAGCACTGGCTTAAGGGGCCATTGGCCTTCCCCTCTCCGGCCGAAGCGCCCCTCCTCCACTACGCCTCGGGTCAAAGCAAGCTCTGCAGGTCTTCGGGCTCCAGAAAGGCGGCCGCCTCGGAAGAGACAAACTGGGCATGCAGGCAATGTTCCGCAATCCAGCCGCGGACACGCACCTCATCCGCTTTGGCCGCTGATATGGCGACCACGTTTTCGAGTGGAACCACTGGCCCGACCTCGATGCCTTCGCGGCTATCATCGTAATTGCATCGGATGCGCTGCGTCTCGTTGTATGCCTGCTGTCGCGCCGCGCTGATCCCGAACGTGATCCGCATTTCATCAAACCAGCGCAGCGTTGTGTAGGCGGTCGACTGCAGGCCCTCCTTGGACGTGAACACGTTGATATGCCCGGACACACCACCGGTCGTGGAGGTCTGTCCGTCCGAAGACTGTATGTCAGTGACGAACTCGCCGGACACAATCGCGCCTCCACTGTCGATCACCTTGGCAGCAGACCAGAGCCCCTGGTTCTTTGCGATGCTCGGCAATACGGCCGATCCCGTGCCATGGACAAACAATGACCTGGGCTTTGGATACGAATACGGACCTCGTGGGAGGCATTCGGGTGGCGGAGAAGATTCGGCTGGCAGTCACGGCAGCGAACCAGCTTCACGCAGGTAGCCCAAGTGGGCAACTGACGGTGAGCATTGGCGTCGCCGCACTTTACGAAGATGCGACCTCTAGTCAAACCATCGAGCAACTGGTCCATGAGGCCGACCAGATGCTCTACGAAGCCAAGGCCTTAGGCCGTAATATGACCATGCCGCAGGAGGCCAGTGCTCTCGCCGGCATGCGTGCAAGATATCTGCCCTGGATTGCGGGCAGTCCTGACGCCGGCAAGAGTTCCTAAGGCTGAGTAGAGCCTACATCGGCAAAATCGCTGGCGTCATCGCCGACGAATTGTTTTCCATCCGGAATCCCGAGCAGCAGGTGAAGATCGCCCAGTGCCGGGTCGACCAGTACCTGGGGTAGTCGTCCTTTTCGTGCAAAATCTGGCGGTTTCGCTTTAATTTCCCTTGTAGATCAATGGCTTGGAAATTCGGCGATTTCGTGGGCGCCGTCCTTTTTGTGCAGAATCTGGCGGTTTCATGTCTCCGACCCAGGCGAGCCTAGTTGCGTCCGGTACCTGGGTGTGGAGATCGAGGGGGCGTGAAGATCGTAAGGGCCAGATCAGCACCGTAGCAGTTGGTGTTGACGGTGATGCCGGGAAGCGCTATCGGATGGGGGTGGTTTTGGCGGATGCTGGCA
>NZ_CATZBU010000021.1:0-41811 GCF_958405935.1 Ralstonia psammae | reverse complement strand
TTCTCTGTGAGCGGATGGTCGAGGCGAATGCCAACCAGTTGGCCTGCTGCCACTTCCTTTCGAATCGAAAAGTCGGTAACAAACGCCAGGCTGTTGATTTGCACCGAATCTTGACCGCACCCCCGGTAGGTCAGGATTCGGTGCAAATCAACAGCCACGGCGGCGCATGAGTGGCGCGCGGGCGCCGGAGGGTTGCTCAGGGGATCGATGCGGACACTGCCGGTGAACCACTCGGCGGGCCCTTTGATGGACGGTTGCGTTCCTGCGCGTTTCAGTTCCATGGCTACTCCTATAAATCACGCCTGCTTGAGGTTTTGTCTGAAGAAGGCCTCCAACCTGTCAAAAGGAATCTTCTCCGGTCGGTCATAGAGGTCGACGTGGTCGGCGTCCGGGACGATCACGAGTTCCTTCGGGCCGGACGCGGCTTTGTAGGCGTCTTCAGAGTAGTACCGCGAGTGGGCATTTGCGCCGGCGACCAGCATGACGGGCCGCGGCGAAATCATGGCAATGTTCGCCGCCAGCGGGAACTCGAAAAACGACATCGGAGTCGTTGCAGTCCACGCCGTGGTCGAGTTAATGGCGCGCGGATGAAAGCCGCGCGGCGTCCGGTAGTAGTCGAAGAATGCGGCCAGCACCGGGTCCGGATTGGCTGGCAGCTTCTCGGGCAGCACGCTGTTGCCCTTCAGTAATTGGCCGTTGGTGTCGAATGGCACCTCGTGAAAGCCCACTGCGAACGTGCCTTTCTCGGCGTCGATCCAACGTTGTGCGCTTAGGTAATCAATGACCTTGTGCCGCTGTTCGAGGGTGTAGGCGTCCTTGTGGCTACGGCTCATGCTGCGAGACATGTCGTACATCGAAGCCGTGGCCACCGCCTTGATCCGCGAGTCTGCGCTCGCTGCGGTCAGCGCCATGCCGCTCAGACCGCAGATCGCCATGGCGCCGATGCGCTCGCGGTCCACGCTCGGCAGCAGGCCGACGTAATCCACTGCAGCGCTGAAATCTTCAGTGAAGATGTCCGGCGATGCGACGTTGCGCACCTCGCCGCCGCTTTCGCCGGTGAACGACGGATCGAACGCCAACGTAACAAAGCCACGCTCCGCAAACGTCTGGGCATACAGGCCGGACGATTGTTCTTTCACAGCGCCAAACGGCCCGCCGAGCACCAGCGTGGGCAGCTTGCCGGCGGCAGAGTTCTTCGGCCGGTACAGGTCGCCTGCGAGAACAATCCCGAACCGGTTCCTGAACGTTACCTTTCGATGGACCACACGATCACTTTGGGGAAACACCTTGTCCCAACGCGTCGTTGATTCCGTGCGGCCTCGGCCCGAATTTTTGTGATCGGCGGCCAGTGCTGGCGCAGCCGCAACGGCGGCTGTTCCAAGAGCCAGCGCACCTTGCAGCGCGCGTCGGCGCGAGTTCGAGAAATCCATGTACGTTCCTTTAGATAGGTTAGTCACGCCACCTGCCGACTGCGATACGCCGTCGCCAATGCAAGTGCCGCCGCAAACACGAGGAGAACCGCGCTGAAGCCAAAGGTGGTGGCATAGCCTCTGGCATCGAACAGCACGCCCCCAACCGTCGAGCCCAGCGCGATGGCGAGCTGGATCACGGCGACCATCAGCCCGCCGCCGGCTTCGGCGCTTTCCGGCAGCGTCGTCGCCAACCAGCTCCACCACCCAACGGGCGCGGCCGTCGCAAGCAGCCCCCACAAGGCCAGCAGCCCGACAGCGGCGCCCGTCAGTCCTCCGAACAGAGTCAGCCCTACAGCCACTGCAGCCATTGCGAGCGGGATGCCGATCAAGGTGCGATACAGATTGCGGGAGAGGAACCAGCCGATGACGGCCGTGCCAATGAAGCCCGCCAACCCGATCGCGAGCAGTACCAGGGAGAAGGTCGAGGCACCGACGTTTGTCGGCCCTTCCAAGAAAGGGCGCACATAAGTGAAAAGCGCAAACTGTCCTGCGAAGAAGAGGCCGACCGCCGCCATTCCCAGCAGCACGAGCGGATCCGCCAGAAGGCGCAGTGCGTTGCGGGATCCGGATGCCGGTGAGTTCGCGGGCATCGCCGGCAGGCTCACCCATTGCCAGGCGAACGCGAGCACCGCGACGGGGATGAGGCCAAAAAACGCACCTCGCCATCCGATCAGCGAGCCGACGAAGCTGCCCAGGGGTGCGGCAATAACCGTGGCGAGCGCATTGCCGCCATTGAAAATTGCCAGCGCACGAGGAACCTTCGGCGTGGGCACCAGCCGGATCGCCGTCGCGGCAGATATGGACCAGAACCCGCCGACGGCTACACCGATGAGAGCGCGTCCCATCATGTACATCGCGAGGCCTGGCGCCAAAGCGATCAAGGCACCGGATGCAGCCATGGACGCGGTCATCCACAGCAGGATGCTCTTGCGATCCATCCGTCGAGCCAGCGCCGGAAGCATGAGGCTCGTCAAGACTGCGAAGGCGCCCGATACGGCGATCCCCTGACCGGCCACGCCCTCGCTAACGTGCAGGTCTGCGGCGATCGGCGTGAGCAGGCTGACGGGCATGAACTCCGATGCGATGAGTGCGAAGACGCAGAGAGCCATGGCGAACACGCCGCTCCAGTGGCTCGATTGTTCGCGTCTGGCAGCAGCGGCAGGCGGCTTCTCTTTCGGCTTGCGGTCAAGCCGTGGCGTGAGGGTCGAGGGTGCTTCAGTCATGCCACAAATTATGGTGACGCCCCGCACGTGCTACTAGATAATGAATCCTTAATGCATTTAGTAGTTGGACTAATTAATCCGAGGATGGATCCGTGGCCAGGAGAAACCTGAACGACCTGCTGGGGTTCGTGACCGTCGCGCGTGAGGGCAGCTTCACGCGGGCTGCAGCGAGCCTGGGTGTCACGCAATCGGCGCTGAGCCAGTCGATCCGCGCGCTGGAGGAACGGTTGCAGATCCGTCTCTTGACGCGGACGACGCGTAGCGTGTCGACGACGGCCGCCGGCGAGCGCCTCATGTTGGCGATTGGACAGCGGTTCGACGAGATCGAATCTGAACTTGATGCACTGACCGAGCTGCGCGACAAGCCGGCCGGCACAGTTCGAATCACTTGCGGCGACCACGTGTTGCAAAGCATCCTGCTGCCCAAGCTCGCGCCCTTGCTGGGCGACTACCCGGACATCAAGGTCGAGTTCGACGTCAACTACGGGTTCCGCGATATCGTGGCCGACCGTTTCGATGCCGGCGTGCGCATGGGCAGCACCATAGACAGGGATATGATCGCCGTCCCGATCGGGCCCGCGTTGCGCTTGGCCGTGGTCGCATCATCGGAGTATTTCGCGGCGCATCCGGTGCCGAAGGTGCCCCGGGATCTGATGGACCATCGTTGCATTAACCAGCGCATGCCGACCTCAGGCGGCTTGTATGTCTGGGACTTCGAGCGGCGCGGTCGCAAGGTCAACGTGCGCGTGGATGGGCCGCTTATCTTCAACACCTCACATCCGCAGGTAGAGGCGGCGCTCGCCGGCTTGGGGGTCGCGCTGCTGCCAGAAGACGAGGTGATGTCCCATGTCACCGCTGGACGGCTGATGCGCGTGCTGGAAGACTGGTGTCCGAAATTTGCCGGATACCACCTGTATTACCCAAGTCGGCGGCAACCTTCTCCCGCGTTCTCATTGGTGGTGGACGCATTGCGTTTTCGCGGGTGATTTCTTTGGGGCGTGAGGGTGAGCGTCGGACATCCGCTGCGGAAGGTGCTTGCATCGCCGCTAACTGGCCCGGGATGCGAGCCCCATCCCACCCCCTGCACCCCGCCTCAATCAAATCCGAAATCTGCACGGACGCCCGTGCAAAGTCAGTCAGCGCGCGGGCGCGCTTGTGCCGATAGCTGCCGGCGGGGATGATGAGCGGCTCATGGCACCGTCGGCGGGGTGCGGTCTAGGCCGAATGCGAACCCTCTGGAGAAGGTCGTGCGCGTTGGTTGACCGGTCTTTGGGTCTTTGAAAGGCGCGCACGCCATTGACCGGACAGCTTGCACGGCGGCTTCATCTAGAAGGGTGCTGCCGGAAGACCGATTGGTACGCTCGCCAGAGATGCTTCCATCCGGTTCAATCTCGCCCCACACAACAACCAAGCCTTCCATGCGCCTGCGGCGTGCTTCGCCGGGATAGTCCAGGATCGGATCGCTGCATCCGACAGCCGGTGGACGTGCTGCTTTCAAACCGGTTTCCGGCGGAATCGTTAGCTGGCTGGCGCAATCAGCCGATAACAAAAATGGCACGATGCACGCAGCCGGCCGCACGCGATACAGCATGAATCCCCCTGCTTTTACCAAGCCAACGTTGGTCTGATTGTTGTGCACGGCAACTGGGATCGTAGCCGATGAGCGTGAACGGAGCGTGGCAACTAACCGCACTTCTGTTCCGCGGCGGCAGGACAAAAAAAAAGGGCGACCAACCGGCCGCCCGTCCTACCCATGCGCCATGAGTTCCATGGCCGCGCGAGCCAGAAGCCCGCTGCGTGTTTCATGCCGCTTCTCGGCAAACCGATCCAGCTTTCTGAGCACGAAGCGGGGGAGTGACACGTTGATGCGCTCCGGGGTGCGATCAAGCTCCTCGTCGTCGATTTCAACGATTGCCCAGATGGCACCGGCGTACTCGTCTTGCTTGGTCAGGTCTTCAATTGTTGAGCAGGTTACGTCTACGTCTTCGCCGAGTTCTGCCAGAGTCTGCAGATGACCCGCGATGGCCTCCCGCGTGTTGCGGATGGCTTCATCGACGGTATCGCCCCACGAATGGACGCCGGGAATGTCTGGCACCGTGACGCCATAGACGCTCCCCTCGTCTTTGTGAATCGCGATGGGGAATTGCATGGCTTTTCTTCCTAGGTTGTTGCGCGACCGGTTTTGCACCTCTGCGAAAAACCGCCGGCCTCACTTCAGGCCGGCGGATTTCTGGATGCTTCGAACTGTTCCGATTGGCAGGTCTTTCTTCGGGTGTGGCACCGTCACAAGGCCCCGCTTTTCCGGATGTTTGTAGTGATGATGGCTGCCAGTGATACGCACCAACTGCCAGCCGTCATCGAGGAGCATCCGGATTAACTGCCCAGACTGCATGGGGGTCTCCGGTTGTTCTGTGTGTAATTCTACACACGGACGCGGCCGTGGCAAGAGGAAATGTGTAGTTATGTGTGTCGTGGGTGGGGCCGGAAGCACAAAGGCGCAGTGCGGCGGGCGCGCCGGCAACCGGCCCGAATGACCCTCAGTTGAACTGAGGGTAACCGCCACCATGCAGCCAATGAGCGAGAATCGTCGCCTTGCGACGACTCACTCGCGTGCTAGGGAAAAACTAAACGATGGTCTGCCTGGCCATCGCTGGCCCTGTTGAGCCTCGTCAACCTGGTCTGGCATCCCACTACTATGCTTCAGTGAAAGGCACGCGTGGGTGCGCAGGAGCAGGATGGGATGGGATGGGATGGGGCATGGAACGGCAAGACTTAGACGCCATTCGCCGCGCCGCGCATGGCGAACTCCGCACTGCGATCTTGGGGGTCCTTCCAGAAAACGCGGTGTTGCGACTCGAAGACGACTGCCTGTCGGAACTGTACGTTCACGCATGGTGGCGGGTGAGCACCATCGATGGGCAGGAGGCAGTGAATTCGCTGTCCTTCCATCTCTCTTCCGCGATGTTGGCGACCTACCTGGGATTGCCGCAGGCTGAGCGCGCTGACCGATGTTCTCGGCTGAAAGCATGGGCAGCGTGGGCGCTCGATGGTGCCCCCCGTGTGAACGACGGGGAGGAGGGGTTCGATATCAGTGTCGTCGTACCCCTAAACGTGTTCTGGCCAGATAGGACGTCTGCGATATGAACAGTCCCGACGGGGGGAGTGCTACCAAAGTTGCGCGGGTACGGCACATCAGGCGCTCTGATTGATTTGTTTCCTAAATCCCAAACTCGCTTTCGAGGCCTGGGTGGAGCGGTCGGGCGAAGCAGCGGTTTGGTGGTGCGCCCCACCGCTTCTCGTGTGCAAACGGCTTACGCGGGGGCGGGCGCAGCGGCGGTGAAAGACTCAGCGGTTTGCTTGCCAAGCAGAATCGCCGCGCTCAATGCCATGCCCTCCGTGACGAATCCTTCAACAGCGCAGGCAGATGTCCATTCCAACGGCGCTCTGCCGGTCGGCGCATAACGAAATTCGCTTGCCCATCTGCCATCGGTTCGTCGGCGGGTGCGTATTTCGACGTGGCCTTTCTGTGCTTTTACGATTAATTCCATGGGAACCTCGTTATTGTGTCCCCCCCCATCCTCCCGTAGCCGGGGCGCCATTCTGCGCGGCGCATTCCATTAGCATCACGGTATGAATGATTTGGCTCGATGTCTAGCGATTCGCTCAATACATCGGGCAAGGCGTCGAATGGGCGCGCGATTTCAGGCGGTACTGAAATGCCATTGATTATCTCTGCCGCGGCAATGTGCGTCGCTAACTTGCCTTCGAGTGCGTGTAGAAAATCCGTGGCTTGTCGTCCAAAATCGCGTCGACAGCTTCGAGGTTGCGCGCGTCAGGTTTCAACCATGTGTCGATGTTCTCCGGCTTGATCGGAACCGGGCAGCGGTCGTGCCCGGCCTCTGCAATCTCCGGCGGCGGATCGTCGGTGATGATGGCGAACGAGAGCAGATCCTTCTCGCCGGGCTTGGTCGCGCGCCAGTGTGACCACACGCAGGCGACGAGCAGCGTCTGCGGCGGGTCGGGGCGGAATTCGAGCACGACGTTTTTGCCGTCTGGCCCGGTCACGTTCTCGTAGAACGCGTCGACCAGGACCAGGCCGTGCGTGTGGCCGTACTGGCCTTTCCAGAAGCCGCGCAGATTGTCGCGGCGGGCGTTGTAAGTGCCGGGGTACTGTTCGTCGTAGAAGGCTGGCTTGCCTGCTGGGCGGCACTGGTACCGCATCGGCTTGACGACGCGCCGGCCGTTCTCCATGACCATCACGGGCGTGTATGCGACGTGTTTCAACGGCTGTGTTCTGCCATATGCGAGACCTGGGACACTACCCCCACTGACGAATCGTTGCCCTGACGCGCTTGCCGAGCTTGATGTAAAGCTCGACCGCTCGAATTCTGTCCTCGTACGAATACATGAACTACCTCCAGGTAGTCCAAGATTTTGTCCGCACCTCCCAACAGGTAGTGGTTCAAGTCGGAGACGCCGTTTGCCAAAGCTCGGGCGCATCCTTTACACCCTGTTGGATCAAGCCGGCTTCAGTACGGTTTCCACGGAGGACTTGGATGCCGGCAAGCAGCCGCTCAGCCCCTGGGACCGCCTGGAGCGTTTTGCCGTTGAGGAAGCGGTGACAGACGCGCTCACGCTCTGGGACATGATGGAGACCCGCGCGTGGGTCAAACCTGGCGATTTCATGGCTGAAGTGGACAAATGCAGTGGCCCAAGGGGAAGAAGCGGATGGGCTATCTCCTCTTTGTCGCGGACAAGGTGACCGCGTCGGACGCGACCAAGTTGACCACGGGGAAGCCCACCGTCGTATCGCCGGCAAGCGAGATTCGGATCGGCGGCCGTGACCAGAATTTTGCGAATCCCCCGTATTGGGTGCTTGCAGTCATCGATCGGGACGACAACGGCGTCGCCCGGGTGCGTGAAGCGTTCGCCCAGCATGCCTTCAAGATGCGCCAACCGGTGCCGCTGGACAGCAGCTACGAACGGCACACGCTTGCATTGCTCCTGGATGTAATGAGATGGGTGAAAAAGAAGGGCGTCACCGTCACGCTCAAGAAACCGCTGTTCGACAGCGAGGTGACATTGGCCGATGGCACGACAGCACATTGTCGGGCGGATTTTGAGTTGGAGGTGCCTGCGCCGGCGGGGTCGATGGCTGCGCCGGGGCGTATCCTGATCGAAACCATGGGGGCGGAATCGCAGGAATACCTGGATCAGAAGGCTTCCACGCACGGCATCATGCGGCAGCGGGGCGCGATCATCGAGCACGTGGTACGCCACGATAGCGAGCAAGCCGACCGTGACGATCGGCTGCGCAAGCGGGTCTATGCGCGCCTGCTGGAGCTAGCTGGCGTGCTGCGCCAGGAGCAGCCGGGTGTAACCAATAGTGAAATTAGTAAATCAGAGATCTGATTATCAGGCAACTAATTATTTCGTATTCTTAATGCTCGCCAAGCATTATTGAGTGTATTGTTTGTTAAAAATATGGGGCCACCAATAAAAATGGGTGGGTCCGCGTTTCCGTAGCACATCTGGCATTTTTAACATTCGATGCAGACCATGGGCTCCACGACTCTGCTGCAGAACCTGTTTGCGCCAGGCAACCGACTGTACGCCTTGGAGAGCGATGGTGCGTTGGTGGACTTGGCCGTCGAAGCCCGGCTTGGCCGAGAGGCGCTGTTCGAGTTGTTCGAGTGGCGCATCATTGTGGCGTTATTGCATAAATCGACTCTGAATGCGGAGCCCCCTGTGAGCGTTAGATCAGGCGATACGCACGGAATGCGGGCGGGCAAACGCAGCCATGCGATTGACACGCCCGGTTGGATTGCCATCTCGGTCGCCTGCGAGGCAACCTCGCGCGCCCACAGGCAAGCCCCGTGAGCGTTTTTAGCCGGTACATCAAGTTCTCAATCAGCGAGCGCCGGTGGTAGCCACTGATCTTCTTCCACTCCCGCCTGCTGGTCTTGCCAATGGCATCGATAGCAGCGTTGCGCCATCTTGCGCCGGGCATGGGTTCAGGCCACGAACTCGCACCCTCGCGCGGCGGAATGATTCATGCAACAACACCGGTGGTAGCAGAACCAAATCCCATTCATTGACTGGGAAGTCCTAAAACAGTTTTTCCCTCATCCCGAGAATATTTCCGACTGGTTTTCCGAATAAGTCGGAGGGGGAGTCGTTTTCTTTGTTCGCAGCATCTTTAACCGCCATTCACATTCCAGGAGCCATGCATGAGTGAAAACCCGTTTACCCAGGTCATCAATGAAATCTTGCAAGGTTTGGTTGTGCAGCTGAACGGCGAAATCGGTCCTGCCATCAAGGAGGCCGGCTTCGACCCGTACCAGAATGTGGCGTCGGGCTCGAAGGGCATCGGAGTGGGTACCGCACATTACTCCGTGAACGACTTGACCGGCGTGTCCTCGGTGCGCTTCCAGGACATGGTGGCAAGTAATCTGACACCGTCCGGCAACAACTTGATCGGCCAGCTGAATTTCCATGCGGTGTTGACCGATTCGCTGTCGGCGACCGTCAGCGGCGACCTGCACGTGGCGTTCTTGGATCCCGGCATTTCCGGCAACCTGCGCATCGACGGCGGCATCCTGTCCGGCAGCGCCAATGTCCAGGTGTCTCTCACGAATGACAAGCTGTGCATTAGCAGCATCTCCGACCTAAACACCCAGTTCAGCTACGCCGGCGCCAACATCTGGATCAACAACCTCGGCGTCCTGAATTACCTGCTCAGCCCCTTGGAAAACCTGGTGCTGGACGTCGCCAAGGGCGCCATCGAACGTTTGATCTCGTCGCAAATCAACAGCGTGGTCGGCGATCAGCTCACCACGCTGTTGCCGTTTTGCGCATCGACCACGTGAAACTGAGAATCGAACCGCTGGCGCGCACCATCGGCCGCGGCCCCGCCGCGCACCGCGCGGATACGGCGCCTCCCTCCGTGTTCGAGGGCGGCATGGTCCGCCTGCAGGTGGCGCTGGAGCCCCAGTGGCGGTCCAATTGGTGCTGGTCGAGCGTCACCTGCGCGATCGCCACGTATTACGGCGACACGTCGTGGCAGCAAGACAGCCTGGCGTGGCACATCCTGTGCCGCGACCAGGTGCGGCCCAATTGCGCGCCGCCGGCGGCCCTTCTGGAGGCGGAACGCTACAACCAGCCGGCGCCGCTCGAGCGCACCTTGCGCTACGTGAACTGCCTGGCCGGCTGGAGCAGTGGACGGCCGCCGTTCCGCCGCCTGATACGCGAGCTCGACAGCGGTCGTCCGATGGCGGTGGCGATCCGCTGGCGCAGCGGCACCCAGCACTACGTTCTACTCGACGGCTATTGCCGGCATCGCCGCCTGGTGTACGGCGCCGACCCCCAAGGCAGCCGCTTCGAAGCCTGTTTCGACGATTTTCCTCTCCACTACCGCCATGGCGGCGAGTGGATGGAAACCTATTGGACCCATAACCCCTATTCGGCACGGGCGGGGTACCGAGGAGAAGCGCAATATGAGCAACTATGATGTGGCATTGGTAATCGATGCCGGCACGCTGAACATGGGCATGACGCAGCTGTTTGCGAATGCCACGGCCAAGACCACGCTGTTCAAGGGTAACGCGCCCATCAACGCCGAGGGCGTGACATCGATCGATTGGTGCATCGATGCCGCGCCATTGTTCGTGCTCACGCCGCCCACCAAGGCCCAGTGGGATGACCCGAACGTCTTTTCCCCCACCAACCATCCGAAGCCGCCCGCGCCGACCGACCAGATGTTCCAGGTCACGTTGTCGTCGGTCAAGACCACCATCCATCCCGAGCAGGGCGATTCGTTTCCGCTGGACTGCGGAATGACGGTGTTCGCCGAGGTCCGCGTGACCGGCAACCAGATCGTGCTGGGCTCGGTCGCGGTACTGCCGCTGAACGTACAGTCCTTCCAGTTGCTGTACGTGGAACTGGTATGCGGCATCGTCTACACCAAAGTGTCGGATTTGCTCGCTGGCTACAAGATCCCATCGGCGATCTCGGTGGACGGCCAGGACTTCGCCCCGCCGGTGATGAACGTCGGCGGCGGCTACCTGGCGGTCGCCAGCAACCTGACAGCGAACGGGACGCCCGACATCAGCGGCGTGACGTGGCCGCAACAGCCTTTCGGCCTCCTGCTGGGACGCAAGTTCCTGACTGCCCTGGTCGGCAAGTACAGCGCCGGTATCGTCCAGCAAATGGACAACGCTTCCGTGAACTATAGCGACAGCAATTGGGCCGGCAGCTACTCGTTCAGCGGCGGCATCACCAACGCGTCGGTCGTGCTGGCCTCGACGCTGCCGAACATCAATGTCACGGCCACCGTCAGCGCGACCGCCAGCGTCGGCGTGTCGTGGTGGCTGGTGCCTGGCGCGTGTGCGATCGAAGCGGCGTCGAACCTCTTATAAATTCCAGCGCAGGAGAATTGCATGGTCGATTTTGCCAAGGCCGATTTCACCACCGATCCCACGCCCCTAACGGTCACGGTGACGCCGACGGTGTCGGGTTCGAATTCCATCAAGCTGCAACTGCAACCCCTGCCGAAATTTTCCATCAACTACAAGCCCGACGGCAACGGTTGGGAGAAGTTCAACGCCGACACGCTGAAGCACGTGGCGACCTCGCTCATCGCTCAGATCACACCCTTCGTGACCGCCACCTTGCAAACGAAGGGCCAAGGCTACCTCGACGGCCAGACCGTGACGGTGCCGCCGATTCCAATGACCTACCAGGGAATCAGCCTGACGCTGACCCCAAGCAACCTGAACATTTCCACCAGCGACAGCGACCACGTGCTCGTCTCCGCCACCGTGAAGATCACCTGATCCAGTCGTCCGACGCCACATCCAAACCGGGAAGATTTTATGCAATCAGAATTACAGGCAATCTACGACGGCTGGGCCAATCTGACGACGGCACAATTGGGCTCCGCCTTACCACGACAACTGGACATCGACGAGATACCGGCCCTGCCGCTGGCCAAGGCACTGGACATGCCGCCGCAAGCGGGCTTCGCGCGGGGCGACCTGGGCATCAAGCTAGGCCGCCTGCGGGTAGCGCCGTCCGGCGAACAGCCGCTGCGGATCGAGCTCGCCGGCGTCGAACCGGACCGGGGCACGGTGGAACTGCGGGTGAGCGGCCTGCGCCTGTCCGGCACGCAGGAAGTCCAGGGCACGCAAATCTGGGAGAGCGGGATCGACGGTGCCGGAACCGGCCTGCGCCACGGCGTCCGGATGCGCGGCGGCGCGGACGACGATAACGATCCGCACCCGACCTGGATCGCCACCGCGAACAAGCAGCGGGAAGCCCTGCAGAACGTTGCCGGCGGCAATGGCGCGGCTCTGTTGTCGACCTACTCGACCCATCGCGCCGCCTTCACCGATGCGTTCACGTCGCAGTACACGATGTCGTTCCAGAACGGCTGGGCCGCCGGCCCCATCTCGGACATGGCGCAGGATACCAACGACAGCGTCAACAACAATGGCGTGATCAACAGTTCGAGCAAGACCTACGGCACGACCACCTACAACGGGAATGCGCAGACGCAGCAACTGGCCCTGGCCATCGCCCTGACCACCTTGGCTGCCCTCGACAATCCGAACAACCCGAAGGACCCGAACAACCCACACAACCTGGCGGCCGCCAGCGTCGCTACCTTCGCCAGCTCGATCATGCAGAACACGAACGTCGGCCAATTGACGGACGTGCCGGAGCATAACAGCGATCAGGTGTTCGCCATCGTGGCCAAGGGCAAGCCGGCACCCGCGGTCTCCGTCGAGGACGTCCATACGTTGTTGAATGGCAATCCGATCGGCGGTCGCGATGCCGAGGGCAATGCGTGGACCATGGTCCTTTCCGAGGACGAGCGGGCGTTCGTGCGCAGGATGCAGGCCGAGCATGCGGAACACATCGCACGCCTTAACGCGATCCACCCGGTGCCGCTGGCTCAAGGCGGCCTACGCGCGACGCTGGATTGCTTCGTGGCGCTGCGCTTCGCGCACGAGGGCGGCCTGCGCCTGCTGGACGGGCGCGTGGAGCTGGACGGCTTCGACCTCGACTTCGACGACAGCGGCTGGGACGCCGCCCTGGGTACCGGACTGGCGCACTTGGCGCGCGAGGCCTTGGGCCAGGCGCGCTTCATCAAGAGCCTGCTGCACGACCGCGTGGCGGACACGCTCGAGCGGGCACTGGTGCCGGCACTGGCCGGGGTCCTGCTGGGCGCGCGCTGAGATGGTAAGAATCGCGGCCCCCTCGCGGGACCCGGTCGGCACCATCATCCAGGACCTGATGGCGGCCGAGATGCAAGGCTTTGAGCACGAACTGGCGCGCGCGCTCGAACCGCAGCACGGCTACCTGACGGACGCGGAAATGGCCCTGTACCGCGGCGGCAAGAAGCTGCGGCCACTCACCCTGCTGCTGACGGCGCGCCTGTTCCGGGAAACGGGCGAGCTGCCGCACAAGGTGCTGCGCGCCGCGGCGTCGCTCGAAATGCTGCATGTCGCCAGCCTGATTCATGACGACATCGTCGACCACGCCACCCTGCGCCGCGGCCAGGGCAGCGTCAACGCCGCGCGCGGCACCGAAATGGCGATCCTGATCGGCGACATGCAGTTCCTGCAGGCGGTGCGCTGCTTCGTCGATGCCATCGAAGACCAGGACGACATGGAGCTGGTGAAATGGGTGCTCGATTCCGCCTTCGACATCTGCCGCGGCGAGATCGACGAGATGACCACGCAGCCCTACTGGCATCCGGACGCGCTGCACGCGCGCTACCTGACCACGATCGACCGCAAGACGGCGGTGCTGTTCGGCCTTGCCTGCGAGGCGGGCGCCGCGCTGATGCGCGCCCGCACCGCCGACCTGCGCCGCCTGGGCGCGTTCGGCCGACACATGGGACGCGCCTTCCAGATGATGGACGACATCCTCGACCTGTCGCAATCCGACCAGGAATCGGGCAAGTGCAAGGGGCTGGACTTGCACCAGCGCCGCATGACGCTGCCCATCATCCACGCGATGAAGCTGTTCGGAGACCTGCATCCGATGGTGCGCTATCTGCGCGGCACCGAACCCGCGGCGCCCGAACAGATCAACGCCTGGGTCGACGAGGTCCGCCGTTCCGACGCCTTCGCGCTGGCCTACGCGGAAGCGCGCAATACCGCGCTGCAAGCGGTCGAGCACCTGCAGCCGCTGCCCGAGAGTCCGCACCGCCGTGCGTTGCACGACATCACAATGTTTATCGTCAACCGATCTTATTGATCGATCACGAATCACGACCAGCAATCAGGAGCGCATATGGGTCTGCAACTATTTAATTTTGCGTATAACACGCTATTGAGCAAGGCGAATAACAATGCGCAAGGCAACAGCCTGTTCCTGCCGCGTGCGTTGGCGGGCATGACCGGAGCGGGCGACGTACCCTACCTGCCGCTCAAGGCCAGCAACTGGAGCGCGAACAACATGAGCGGCGCGCAGGACATCTCGAACGACCTCGCGACCTCCTGGTTCGGCGCCTACACAGGCCAGTTGGACATGCTGAGCCTGGAGAAGCCGAATCCGCCGACCGTGACCCAGCAGATGATCGACGACGCCAAAGCGGCCCTCCAGGCGATCCATGACGGTCCCTACCTGAACGCCGTGCCCTACCCCAATACCGGTCTCAACCTGACCCTTCAGCAGATCGAGATCGACGGGCTGGCAAACGTGCGCGTCAGCAGCACCGCGCCGCAGGTCACCATCAACGACGCTGGCTATACCGCCCAGATCAAGCTGGATTTCAACGCCTATCCGTCAACCGGCGAAAGCTGGAACCAGCAATTGGCGCTGGGCGGCACGCAGCAAGGCGTCGATTCGAATAACAGCCAGTCGTTCGCCGGCCTGGCGTTTTCGCTTTCCCAACCGCTCTGCTTCTTTGCGCGCCACGGCACCACGCCGGCGCCCATCCCGCCAACCCTCCACCTGCCGGAATCCAACGGCCATCCGAACGGCTTCGACTGCAGCGCCGGCGGCGTGGCCCTGCTGCAGGTCGCGAAGGCCGAGCTGGTCGCCAGCACCACGATCACTGTTAGCCCCGACGGCAAGACCGTCCAGATCGGCCTGGAACAACTGACCTTGCAGGGTGTCGGCGGCACCCTTCCGTCGTTCACGCTTCAGAATCTGCAGTGGACCTCGATGAGCCCAACCCTGCTCTCGGATTTCTCCCTGTACTACGAGATCTGGAACACGACGTACAAGAATCTACTGGGAACTCCGGATGCCGCGAAATTCCTCACCACGAGCATCAACAATGCCTTGAACTCGGCCGACAACCTGGCCACGATCGAGAAACTGCTGAATCAGCAACTGGCGAACGCCCTCGATACGATCTTCGGCAGCAAGCAGGTGGCCAACAGCTCGGTCGACACCGACACCAATGCGGTCGACAAATACTTGTTCGATCGTGCGCGTGCCGCCCTCAACGATCCGTCCAGCTACGTGTACGTGCCCGCCCTGGTGCTGGGTTCGAATTCGCCGGTGCTGGAACCGTACACGGCAACCAACCTGAAAATCGACGGCCCGTACAGCACCACCTTCATGGGCCAGACCCTATCGGTGACGCAGATCGTCCTGTCCAACCTGGCGATCCACGGTCTGTCGAACCTAGTCGCGCCGGCCAGCGGCATCGTCTTCGGCAGCAACCAGCAAGCCTCGGCGAGCCTGAGTCTGGGCACGCTCAATCCCGGCCCCAATCTGAACGTCGATGGGAACTCGAAGACGGTACCGTCGCCGCCGGCCAGCGCCAGCACGCCATTCAGCCTAAATATCCAGGTCGGAAGCAATAAGCCGATCCCGTTTTCGGGCAACATGACCGTGACGCTGACGAATACCAGCGGCACACTGGGTGTCGATACCACGCTGGCCGCGAGCGGCGACACGCCGGACCAACTCACCTTGAACTACAGCGCCATCACGCTGGTGGCCGCAGATGCGGACGTGAATATCGCGGTGCAGTTGGATGGCGATGGCAACTCGTTCTACGACAAGTTCATCGACGAAATCGTGAACCAGGGACCGGTCAAGGATGACTTGCTGGCCCAGTTGAATGCCTACATCGGCTCCAACCTCGGCCAGATCGACGCGGCCGCCACCCAGTTCGCACGCAACGCCCTGAACAAGCTGGGAAGCTGAACCCATGAGCAACAGCATTTTTTCGACGCTCCATGGGCTGCTGCAGTCGGGCGCCGGGAAAAAGGTCTTGCAACTGGCGAAGGATCAGTTCCCGGGTCCGATCCAGACAGTGCTCAACGATTACCTAAATGGCATCTGCCTGCAACTGGGCCAGTACGCGACGCTGCAGGTAGACCCTGCGACCCGGCAACTGACGCTCCAGGCCGAGACTGGCCAGGCCGACCTGGAGCTACAGGCCACGGCGGACGGCGCCACCGTGACCCTGACCAGCACCCAGTACCTTGATGCCCAGGTGGTGCTGAGCTTCAGCCCCGTCGACGGCGGGGTCAAGCTGGAGCTGGTGGCCGACATGGGCGCAACCCTGCAGTGGCAGTTGCAGCTGCTGTGGCCACGGCTGCTGGCGTGGTCACCGGCCAACCAGATGCAATTTGCCAACGGCAAACTCGACCTGGTGGTGGGGCCCGACCTGTCGATCATGTTCAATGGGCAGGGCAGCATGCTCTACAACCACCGGGACTTTCTGAACGCGGCCCTGAGCGTACAGCACACCCCGGAAGCCACCGGCGTGCTGTTCGGGGTCGTGGCGCAGGCATGGTCGCCGGGCAGCCTGTGGGCGCCCCTGTCGGTGCTCACCTTCGACAACTCCGGGCTGGTGGTGTCCACGCTGCCGGGAAAATCGGGCAGCCTGGCTACGCTCGGCCTGCTGAGCGCGGATGCCGTGCCGGCCTTGAAGGCCGACTTCGACACCATTCCGGGCGTGCTGTTCTTTACCTCCCTGCAACTGAAGGACAAGCTGGCCGCGGTCGCGCAGTTCCTGGGAGATGTCAGCCAGCTCGACCTGTTCGCCTCGTATGCCAGCGCGAACGGCGCGGTCGCGCTGAAGGCGGTATTGAACGATGGCTTCAGCGCCAAGAACAACGGCGTGTTCCGGTTCGACGGCTTCGAGCTGGACTGGGACCTCTCCGGCTCCGGCAATCAGGCGAACGCCACCATCACGGCCATCGCCGCCGGCCAGTTCTGCCCCGACGCCAACACCACGCTCGATCTGGGCCTGTCCGGCCAGATCGTCCCTTCCGAGGGCGACCTGGCGCTGACCCTGACGATACAGAATTGGAACCAGCCGTTCGGCCTGTCGACGGTACTGATCGAAGAACTGGAAGCCGGGGTCAAGATCGGCGCCATGGCGGCCGGCGTCACGCTCGACTTCGGCGGCGACATCAAGCTCAGCAATCCGACGTCGCCGCAGTACGAGTTCGAAGTAGGGTTCGAGATCGAAGTGGCCGACTTCGAAGTCCCGAACGGCATCGCGATCTGGACCAAGGCCGACCAGGCGCCGATGACGCTGTCGAACGTGCTGGACGCCGCCTTCGCGCTGGATTTTTCGCCACAGGCGTTCAGGCAAGCGGGCGAGCCCGAGATCGCCGACGTGGTGGCATGCATCGACGACCTGGTCAGTGTCGTGCAATTCGACGCCTGGTTCGTCGAAGGCGCCAGCTTGCAGAAGATTGGCACGCTGGGACCGTTCCCTCCCGGCTTCGGCCTGCAGGCGCAATTGACCCTGCTGCAACAGGCCGACGTGCAGGTCTCGGTGACCCTCGAGGAAAAGGCCAGGCCTGAAGCCGGCTTTTCGGGCTCCATCGACGTTCGGCAGCCGGTGGTCTGGGGATCGGTGTTCCACCTGTCCGGCTGGGATCCGGCGTCCGGCCAACCCTCGAAGCAAGGTCCGGCCTTCGCGATCGCGGCGACGCCGACCGGCATCGTGGTGCCAGGAGTGAACGGCGGCGAGCCGGTGCGTTTGTACGCTTCGCTGTACCTGTGCTTCCTCGACGTGGTGACCGAGCACTTGTATGCGCTGGTCACCAACGGCCATCGGTTCGAGATCGACTACGCAGTGCAGAACCGCAACCCGGCTGGCGGTTGCGGCACATGGAGCGGGGACAGCATCCGGTTCATGTTCGACCCGTCGGCTTACCAGATGAGCGCCGCGTTTTCCTTCGATTTCGGCTGGAATAACGTCCAGTTTGGCGACATCAAGTTATGGGGCGTCACAGTGGTGCCCGCCTTCACACTCCCGGACTTCGGTCTCGCCGCCGGGCTGAGCGTGGCGGCGTCGACCAAGCAGCTGACAGTCGCCGGCTACTTCGATTTCGACCTGTTGGGCCTGAAGCTGACGCTGGGCAGCAGCACCAACCCGTACACGATACTGAGCGTCAACGTCAACGGCGTGGTCACCAGGCTCGAGGACATCGCCAACCAGGTGCAGGAGACCATCAAGGACGAGGCGGCATCGCTGCTGCAGGACGCCCTGCACACGCTGGACGCCTTCCTGGCCTGGGCCAAGCAGCAATGGCACAAGCTGCTGAACGACCTGCAGGCGGTGGCGCGGATACTGAAGAACCAGTTCGGGCAGGTCGAAGCGGCGCTGGTCAACCTGCTGAAGGGGCTGGGCGCGGCGGCCGCCGAGGTACAGCAAGCGATGGTAGCGCTCGGCTACGCCCTGGAGCAGGTAGTGGAGTGGGTCGGCGCCGCGTTCGGCTGTCCCATCAAGCAGGCCGCAGCCCTGCTCTGATGCGCGGCCGCAATTTGTGGTGTGGCGGTGCTGGCATCGCTGGTGGCGCGATCGACAGCGCCGTTTCAATGCGGTGCTGTGCGAACGGGTCGGCCGCGTCGATGTAGCGCATAGCCGAGCGCGCGTCTTTCCAGCCGACGTACTCCATCAGCGTTTTGAGATCCCACTGGTTCCCATTGGCTCAGGTGGCGAAGCCGCGCCGCAGCGAGTGGCTGCTGTAGCTATCCGCCTGCGCCAGACTCGCGTCACGAAACAGCGAACGCAGCAACGGCACGATGCTGCTGGCCCGCAGCCCGTCGTCGGCCGTCCGTCCCCAGCGATCGATCCGTCGGAACACGGGGCCGCCGGCCAATCCGGATGCGCTCAGCCAAGCCTCATAGGCGGCGACCGTACACAAGCGCGATAAGGGCGGCGCTTTGTGGGTGGTGCCCACGTGGTTGCGGTCCGTCTTGGTGCGCGGCAAGAAGATTGTCATGCCCCGGCCAGCCTCGACCTTGATGTGCTCGATCTGCAGCCGACTCAGTTCGTCGGAGCGGAAACCCCGCCAGAAGCCGATCAGCATCAGCGCCTTGTTGCGGGCATGAACCTGTAGTTGGTGGACGTTTCCCGCAGCCGAGGCGGCCGAAGCTTGCGTATCCAACCACGCTACCAACTATTCCAATTGGGCGAGCTGCAGCGGCTTGGCGCGTCGCTCCTGGGACGGGTGTAGCGCCTGGATGCCCTTCAGTACCTTGCGGACATGTGGCGCTCGGGTGGGGTCCGGAAAGCCCTGCGAGATGTGCCATTGCGCGATTGCAGCCAACCGTTGGCGCAGCGTGTCGATGGAAAGCGTCTGCGCGTGTTCGGCCAAATACTGCGCAATGTTGTCGGCGCTGGCCGGCAGGAAGCCTCCCCATTCCCGCTCGAAATGGCGGATGGCAGACTGATAGCTGCGTCGCGTGTGGTCACGAGTGGCGGCTTCGAGATAGTGGTCGACGTCCGACATCGCAACCTAGTGTGTGTGGCGGTGGTGGATATCCGGGTAATGCGGATGTTTGTGGAGCAGTGCCTCGTGCCGGTGGGCGTGCACATGAGGCTGCTTGCCATCCCACGGGAAATCGTGCTCGTGTTGATGGTGTTCGTCGTGTCGATGCGTGTGCGTGTGCTCCATCGGCTCATGCACATGCTCGTGTTCGTGCCGCTCGCGCAAATGCAGCCAGACGCCAAGCGCCATTAGCGCCGCAGCGATCCAGAACAACGCTCCGGGGATTTCCGGCCAGATGAGTAAGGCAATCACCACGCCGAACAACGGCGCCACCGAGAAATACGCGCCAGTGCGCGCGGTTCCGAGATGCCGCAGTGCGATGACGAACAGCGTCAGGCTAACGCCGTAGCCCGCGAAGCCAATCAACATGGCCGACGCGAGCGATACGACTTCGGGCAGCCGGCTCCCAGCGACCAGCGCAAAACCGGTATTGCAGACACCGGCCACCAGCCCTTTCAGGCAGGCGATCAGCACCGCATCGTTGGACGAGACATTGTGCGTCAGGTTGTTGTCGATCGCCCAGCAAGCGCAGGCTGCGACGATCAACAACGCGCTTGGCGATAAACTGGCCGCATCCGGCTGCCACGACAGCAGCACGCCGCCCGCCACGATAGCGACCATCCCCAGCACGATCTGCCGGTCGGCGTTCTCCTTGAACACGATCCATGCAATCAGTGCGGTGAACACGCCTTCGACGTTGAGCAATAGCGACGCGGACGCAGCTCCCGTTTGCGTCAACCCCGTCATCAGGAGTGCCGGCCCCGCCACACCACCGGCGAGAATCGCCCCGAGGAGCCAAGGGATCTCGCGGCGGGGGATTGCCGGGGCAAACGGTACTGCCTCGCCGGGCTTGCTGGTCAGCCGCCGAACCAGGAGCACCGCTGCCAGGCCGAGCCCGCTGCCCAGGTAGAGCAAGCCAGCAAGCAATATCGATGAGATCTCGCCAGTCAAGGTCTTGGCCAAGGGCGTGCTAGCGCCAAACAGCAGCGCGGCCGCGAGGGCCGGGGCGGCAGAGCGAACGGACATATCGACGAAGCGGAGTGGGAGAACAAGTTTTATTGTCGCGCGTCGACGCTGGCCCGGGCAAATCTTCGGGCAGCCGCCACGCCCCGAAGTGAGGGATTGGTCGGCCATCTGCGATGCCTACGGTGGCACCACCGGCACGCGCGCCGGGATACCTCAAGGGAGACAAGGTATGAAGACACTGACGATGGCCGCGATCGCGGTGGCTGTGCTCGCAGTCTGGAGCACGGCCAGCGCGCATAGCGGAGGCACCGACGCGCAAGGCTGCCATATCGCTCACAAGACCGGTATTCGTCACTGCCACTGAGAGCGCGCAAAGGCGCCTCCCGGTGCCACTCGGCCGGCGGCGGCTTGCGCACTGCAGCCTGCGCGTTCAATACGTTCTTGGCAGCCTTAGCCAGCGTGGCCGGTAGCCGGGCACCGCGCGGTTATCGGTGGCGCATCTCCACCACGGTCGGCTTGCCATCGACCATGTCAAACGTCGCCAACACCGCATCCCCTTCCTTGAAGTTCTTCAGCGACGCCTTGTCTTTCACGGTAAAGGACATCGTCATGGCGCCCATGCCTAGGTTATCGATGGCACCATGCCTGAGCGTCACCTGCCCGGAATCGATATCGATCTTGCGGATCTGGGCCGCCACGGGCTTGGGCGCCTGCTTGGCCTGGCCAGCCGGCTTCATGTCCATGCCGTCCATGGACCCGGCAGAAAATGCCGCCGGTGCCGCAGCGAGCGCAAGCACGATTGTGAAAGTCTTGATGTGGTTCACGTGGATTCCTCTTGAAGTGAGGGGTTGGTGGAAAGCGGTGATGGTCCCGTCTGGCGCCGGCGGATCAGCAGATATACCGCCGGCACGACAAACAGGGACAGCAAGGGTGCAGTGACCATGCCGCCAACCATCGGGGCGGCAATGCGCTGCATGATCTCGGACCCGGTGCCATGTGTCCACATGATCGGAATCAGGCCGGCCAGAATGACGGCGACCGTCATGGCCTTCGGACGCACGCGCAGGACAGCACCTTCCTGAATGGCTTCCAGCAGCGCCTCGGTTGTGTTGCGGCCGGCCTCCTGCCGCTCCGTCCACGCCTGTTTGAGGTAGAGCAACATGATCACGCCGAATTCGGCCGCCACGCCCGCCAGCGCAATGAAGCCGACGATTCCGGCCACGGACAGGTTGTAGCCCAGCAGATAGAGCAGCCAGAAGCCGCCGATCAGCGCCAGCGGCAGCGTGCCCATGATGAGCAGCGCCTCGTCGATGCGGCCAAATACGAGGTACAGCAGCACGAAGATGATCAGCAAGGTGAATGGCACGACCACCTTCAGCTTGGCGCTAGCACGCTCCAGGTACTCGAACTGGCCCGACCAGCTCAGCGCGTAGCCTGCCGGCATCGGCACCGCCTTGGCCACCGCCGCCTGCATGTCCTGCACGGCTGAGCGCAAATCGCGCCCCCGGATGTCCACGTACACCCAGCCCGACAGCCGGGCGTTCTCGCTGCGCAGCATCGGTGGGCCCTGTACCACCTGGATGCGGGCCACGTCGGCCAGCGTGATCTGCTGGCCGCGGTCGGTGACGATCGGCAGGCTGCGCAGTTGCTCGACCGAGTCGCGGTAGTCGCGCGGGTAACGCACATTGACCGGGAACCGGGCCAAGCCATCGACCACTTCCCCCACGTTATCCCCGCCCACCGCCGACGACACGATGCTCTGGACATCTTCGATATTGAGGCCATACCGCCCGGCGGCCACCCGGTCGATGTCGACATCGATGTAGCGCCCGCCGGACAGACGTTCGGCCAGCGCTGACGTGACGCCGGGCACGGTCTTGACCGCCGCCTCGATCTGCGTGGTCAGCCGGTCGATCTCCTTCAGGTCCGTGCCCGCCACTTTGATGCCGACCGGGCTCTTGATGCCGGTGGCGAGCATGTCGATGCGGTTGCGGATCGGCGGCACCCAGATGTTGGACAGGCCCGGCACCTTGACCACGCGGTCCAATTCCTCCACCAGCTTGTCGGTGGTCATGCCGGCGCGCCATTGGTCGCGCGGCTTGAACTGAATGGTGGTCTCGAACATCTCGATGGGCGCCGGATCGGTGGCCGTGTCGGCGCGGCCGGCCTTGCCGAACACGCTGGCAACCTCGGGTACGGTTTTGATGAGGCGGTCGGTTTGCTGCAGGAGCTGCGCCGCCTTGCCAGCGGAGAGCCCCGGCAGTGCCGACGGCATGTACAACAGGTCGCCCTCATCCAGCGGTGGCATGAACTCGCCGCCGATCCGCATCATCGGCCAGGCGGTCGCGATCAGCAGGACGGCTGCGATGGCCACGGTGGCTTTGGGGTAGGCGAGTACCTTGGCAAGCATTGGCTGATAGAGGCGTATCAGCCAGCGGCTGAGCGGGTTGGACTGCTCCGTGGGAATTCGCCCCCGGATCAGGTAGCCCATCAGCACTGGCACCAGCGTGACCGACAGGCCGGCCGCCGCTGCCATCGAATACGTCTTGGTGAAGGCCAGCGGCGAGAATAGCCGGCCTTCCTGCGCCTCCAGTGTGAACACGGGGATAAACGACAGCGTGATGATCAGCAGCGAGAAGAACAGCGCCGGGCCCACTTCCGCCGCCGACTCGCCGATCACGCTCCAGCGCTCGTGCCCGGTCAGGTCTCGGCCAGGATTGTCTGCATGCCAGTGTTCCAGATGCTTGTGCGCGTTCTCGATCATGACCACGGCTGCATCGACCATCGCGCCAACGGCGATAGCGATGCCGCCCAAAGACATAATGTTGGCATTGACGCCCTGGTAGCGCATCACCAGAAATGCGGCCAGCACGCCCAGCGGCAGCGACACGATCGCCACCAGCGCCGAGCGCAAGTGGAACAGGAACACCAGGCACACGAGCGCGACGACGATGAACTCCTCGATCAGCTTGTGCGTCAGGTTCTCCACCGCTCGGTTGATCAGCGCGGAACGGTCGTAGGTCGGCACGATCTCGACACCGGCAGGCAGGCTCTTCTGCAGCGTGGCGAGCTTGGCCTTGACGGCTTCGATGGTTTCTAATGCGTTCTTGCCGGAGCGCATCACGATGACGCCGCCGGCGACTTCACCCTGGCCATCGAGATCAGCAATACCGCGGCGCATCTCTGGCCCGAGCTGGACGGTCGCAACATCGCCCAGGCGAACGGCGATGCCTGCATCGCTTGTCGTCAGTGGAATCTGGCGGAAGTCATCGAGCGTCTTCAGGTAGCCGCTTGCGCGAACCATGTACTCCGCCTCGCCCAGTTCCAGCACCGAGCCGCCGGTCTCCTGGTTGGCGCCCTTGAGCGCCGCCAGCACCTTGGCTTGGGACAGGTTGTAGGCGCGTAACCGGTCCGGCATCAGGACGACCTGGAACTGCTTGACCATCCCGCCAAGCGATGCCACCTCGGCCACATTAGGCAGCGATTTGAGCTCGAAGCGCAGGAACCAGTCCTGCAGTGCGCGCAATTGACTGAGGTCATGCTGGCCGGTCTTGTCCACCAGTGCGTACTCGTAGATCCAGCCCACGCCGGTAGCGTCGGGGCCCAGCGCAGGCTTGGCGGCGGCAGGCAGGCGGGATTGCACCTGGTTCAGGTATTCCAGCACGCGCGAACGCGCCCAGTACAGGTCGGTGCCGTCCTCGAACAGCATGTAGACGAAGGAGTCCCCAAAGAACGAGTAGCCTCGCACCGTCTTGGCACCGGGTACCGACAGCATGGTGGTGGTCAGCGGATAGGTGACCTGGTTCTCGACGATCTGCGGCGCCTGGCCGGGGAACGGGGTACGAATGATGACCTGCACGTCCGACAGGTCGGGCAAGGCATCGAGCGGCGTGCTGCGCGCCGCCCACAATCCCCACGCGGTCAGCATCAGCGTCGCCAGCAGGATCAGGAAGCGGTTGCGGATGGACGCCAGAATCAGCCAGGCGATCATGGCTTGCCTCCCGTGCCACCGCCGGCCGGTTCCACCGAGGACAGAACCGCCATGCCGTCCTTGTCCAGGTGGAAGCGGAACCGCACCCGGTCGCCTGGCTTGAAGCCCTTCGGCACACCTGTTGGTGGCGCCGCGAAGTCCATCGTCATGGCACCCCACTGGATCGAGGGAATCGGGCCGTGCGAGATCGTCAGACCTTCACCGGTGACGGCCTCGATGCGGCCGATGCCTTCGTGCTCGGTGGTGGCCGCTGCGGGCGTGGAGGCCGCAGCCGGGGCAGCCATGCGCTCGGTGGTGCCACGCAGGCTAGCTTCCGAATCGATCAAGAACTGGCCGGAGGTGACCACTTTCTGGCCAGCCTTGAGACCAGCGAGGACTTCGACCATACCCTCGGCCTCGCGCCCGGTCTTGATCTCGGTGGCCATAAAGCCCGCCTGGCCACCATCGACCATGACAATGCTGCGCTGACCGGTACGGATGACGGCCTCCAACGGGAGGGTCAACACATCCTGCTGCTCACCGCTGTCAAAGCGGACCGTAGCAAACATGCCCGGCAACAGGTGCCGGCCCTTGTTGGGCAGGATGATGCGCACCTTGATGGTCCGCGTCGCCGGGTTGACGTCGGGCAACACAGTGTCGACCTTGCCGACCAGGGGCTCGGCTGCCCCGGTCGGCAGCACCTTGACCGCCAGGCCCGGCGAAATGGTGCGAGCCTGGCCTTCCGGCACCTCGGCAACCACCCAGACCTGGCTCAAGTCGGCCAAGCGGAACAGCGTCATGCCGGGGGAGACCGTCATCCCGTCCCGCACCGCGACCTCGGTCACGATGCCATCGATTGGGCTTGCAATACCTACACTGGGCTGCAGCCGTCCGGATGCCTTGACCGCGCTGACCTGACCCGGCGCCATGCCGGCTTGCAGCATGCGCGCCTTGGCCGCATCAGCGAGATCGGCCTGACCGTGTGCCGACTGGTGCAACACGGCCAGATACTCTTCCTGGGCCGCCACCCAATCCGGCGAATACAGCGTCACCAGTGCCTGCCCCCTTCGTACGGGATCGAGGGTCGCCCTGACCGCGACGTGCTGGACGAAGGCGTTCGTGCGCGCCTGGATCACTTGCACGCTGCGCTCGTCGATGGCGATATTGCCTGGCGCCTCCAGTACCGCGCTCAACCGGCCAGCCTTGACCTCGGTCATGCGGATGCCCAGGTTTTGCGCGACACGGCTATCGACCGTGATGCCGCTGCCTCCGTCCCCTTCGGCATAGACGGGCACCAGTTGCATGTCCATGAAGGGGGATTTGCCCGGCTTATCGAAACGCTGCCCGGGCACCATGGGATCGTGCCAGTACAGCACCCTCTTGCCGGTCTTGGGATCGACGTCGCCGGCTTTGAGGCCCGTCGTACCTGACGTGGAACTGATGGTCGGCATGGACTGCGCGCCGCGCTGCATGCCGATACGGTAGCCACCATAAGCTGCCGCACCGATCAGCAGAGCAACTGCAGTGGTGCCGATGATATTCTTCTTCATTGGAGGCTCCCCGTTGCCGTTTCGGTTTGCGCGGTAGGCATTGGCACCAGAAAAGCCAGATCGGCCCACAACTTGGCCGTCTTGGCTTCCAGCGCCAGGCGCTCTTGTGTAGCGTCGATCGCGCGGTGGTTGGCTTCGGCGACAGCCGAGAGCGTCCCCGTGTTGGCCCGATACGCAGTCAGGGCCGCATCCGCCTGGGCGCTGGCCAACGGCAGCGTTGTTTCGTCGTAGCGCTTGAGGCGCTCCAGGTTGCGCCGCAGTTCCGCCAGCTTGCCCGCGACCATCGCCTGGGTGTTGCGCCGGAGGATTTCCGACTTGGCGCGGGCTTCCTGCGCCTGCGCCAGCTTGGCGGCCACTTCGCGGTCCTGGCGATTGGCTTGGTCCCACGGCACAGGGAAGCTGACATTCAGCGAGCCCATGTTGGAGTACGCGGAGCCACGCTGGCTATACATCAGCTCGACCGTCACGTCCGGTTTCTTGGCTTGAGCTGCAGCACGGATTTCCGTTTCTGCCAGCGCCACATCACGTTGGGCCGCCACGACTTCCGGCACGGAGTCGAACGCGTCCGCCGCGAGACGTTGTGCAGACTGAGGCACCTCCAATGGCGGGTGGTCACCCAGCGGCCGGCGGGCTGCCGGCCCGATCCAGCGTTCCAGGTTCACCATGGCCATCTCGATCGCGGCACGGTTCGCATCCTGGCGGTCACGCAGTTTCTGGACTTCCATGTCTGCGGCCAGCACATCAGCACGTGTGCCCCGTCCGCTTCGATAGGCAGCCATCGCTGCTTGGCGGGCCAGTTCGAGCGGCTGCCCGTGGTGCCCCAACAGAGCGTCGGTCTGCTCGGCATACCAGCGGTCCAGCCAGGCGGCCACAGCGCTGCGCTGGACATTGGCCAGCGCAGCGGCGCGCTGCGCCTCTACGGCCGTAGCCTCTGCCTCGAAGCGTGCTGCCTTCGCTCGGCGTTTGTCCGATCGCGTGAATTCCTGCATCACACTGATCGAGCGCATCGTCATGAAATCCCGGGTGAGCGAGAACTGAGCGGACTTGTTGAGTGGGACGTTGTTGACACCCAGCCTGAGGACGGGATCGGGCAACTGGCCAGCGGCAACGGCCATCTCGCTGGCTGCCTGGACGTACGCGCGGGAAGTTTCCGCGTCGGCGGAGCGGGCCGACGCCAAGCCGACTGTCTCCTGCAATGAGAGGACCTCACCGGCAGGCTGGCCGAACGCCAACCGGCTGCCGACGGCCAGCACGGCGACGAGCGCAAGCAGACGCCCACCGCGCGGGCGAAAACGCAAATGCATAAAACCTCCGGAAAGCAACGAACGCTTTGCCGCTTAAGCAGCAAAGCACAAGAGACGCATTGCTTCGGAGGCTACGTTCGAAAACAGCAGTGGAGGATGGAGAGCGGTGGTGGCGGTGCGCGCGCAACAGCATCGCCTAGGGCCAAGGCCTGGGGTACCGCAATGGCCACCGGGGTCGGCTCGACCATGCGAACAAGGACCGGCAGGAAGGTCGGAATCTGCGGCGCCACGTGATCGGCGCTCTTGTGGCTTGCCTGGCAATGCTCTAGGCAGAGGCCATCGTGTTGCCCGGTGTCCTTCGAGGGGCTCTGCGCCATCTCTGGACAGGACTCCGACATGTCGCCCATCTCGTGCATTTCAACGGCCTGACCCACGGCGAACCGCTCACCCGCGCAAGCGTAGGCAGCCGCGGCCAGTTGCACGGTCAGAAAAGTCAGAGCGAGGAAGCAGGCCAGCCAGAGCCGGCGCGATAGCGCGCGCACGTTTTGTTGAGTCTTGTAGGTGACGAAATGGTAGCAGCGTCTTGCCGGAAATGGCACCCGGCTGCGGTAACCGGGTGCCAAGCGCGGCTGGGGCTCCGGTGGCTTAGTTGGGCGCCGACATCATCCCGGCGCACGACTGCCCCATCATCTCCGCGCAGGCCGGCATCATGCTTTGGCACATCTGCATCATGGCGGCGGGGTCACCAGCCTTTTGGGCTTGTTCTGCGCGAACCTGCGCCAGTTTGGCGGCGCGGGCCTTCTCAATGAGATACCAGTCAGGGCCGGCAAAGGTGGCCACGGATGACAGCAAGGCCGCCAAGCCGGCGGCGAGCGCAATGAAATCTTCATGGTGTAACTCCATGGGGTGCGGGGCAGCGCCATACTTGCGCTTTCGATCGGCGCGGGTGCCGCCCACGACATTCGAGTTCGGACGGGATTTCCCGTCGGAAGCACTGGATATGCATGCCTCACGACATGGCTGGCGGGAGTTCGCGCTAGCCGCGCAGACGTTGCGGTGGTCGCTCAGCGGGCATGGGCACGACGGGGTAATCGTACTTTTTATGCAAAATCTGGCGCTTTCCCCCCAAAGCCCCTGTTCATAAGGGTTCCCTGTCATTTCCGACAATTGTCTGCTGCCCTCAAGTGACTTCGGGGGTACGATGTTCGCCCGCGATTTCGGATCGCGCCACCTTGACGGGGGCAGAAGATGCCGGGCTTGGAATTTCGCTATGTGGGAAAGGATTCTCTGCCAACGCGCCTGTCGGAGTTCGATGTCGAGAATTATTTCGCGTTAACCGACAGCGACGTTGCTGTGATCAATGAGAAATTCCGGCGTGACGGGCGCGCTGGGGCTGCCATCCAACTGGTTTTTCTGCGCGCAAGCGGCCGCACCCTCGACCAGCTCAACACGCTTCCACGGCAATTGCTGCGCTACGTGGGCGAAAAGCTTGGTACGGTGTCCCCGACCATCGCTTCGTTGCGCACGATTTATCAGCGTTACAAGACCCTGTATGACCACCAGATCTGGGCTTGCGAATATCTTGGCCTGTCGCGGCTCGATGGAGATCAGTGGACCGGCCTCGAAACCTGGATGCGCCAGGACGCCGCCGAATCGCTGACCATTGAGGAACTGCTTCAGCACGCCCACTACTGGCTCTACGAACGGCGCATTTTGATCCCGTCGACGCGAGCGCTGCGGGATCTTGCCCGCACCATATGGGCTGGTATCGAGCGGGATTTGCTGGCCATGATCGATGTGGTGGTCTTGCCCGAGCAGATCCTGCGGGCCGAGGCTGCGGTGTTGGCCCAGCACGCCATATCGGGAACGACGGTGCTGGAATGGCTCAAGACCCCACCTGCGCGCCACAGCCCGTCGACTATGACCGAGACGCTGGCCAAGATCAGCTTTTTGAAGGGCCTGGGCGCGCATACCTGGACATTTGACGCGGTCCCTATCGAGAAACAGCGGGCCTACGGCCAACGTATCCAGGCCCGCCGTCCCGCCAAAGTCCGCGAACTCAAAGCGTCGACGCGCACGCTCGAACTGGTGTTCTTCCTGCGTATCACCTTGCTGGAGTTGACGGACGCAATGGTCTACCAAAGTGGGCGCCGTATCTCAGACCTGGTCCGGCAGGCTTACAACAAGACCACAACGAAACAAGCCCGCTCGGCGGTCGAGTACCGGCAGCAACTGGTGGAGATCAAGGCCCTGGTGGACGATACCCGCCGCTCGGCCGAGGAGCGGCTGGCCGACATCGGCAAGCTGCTTGAGGGTCTGTCCAGTCGGCCGCCGGCAAGTCACGCCGCGAGCGTGCGCGAAACGCTCACCGAGGACCACCACCGACTCCGCAATCTCCTGACACCCTTGCGGGCGTTGGAATTTGCCAGTCACGGTAACGATCCGGCCATGCGCCAACTCGACCTCATTGGCGGTTTGCACGACCAGGGCATGACGGAATTGCCGCCTGACTGCACTGTGTCGGTGAGCGCCAGTTGGCGCGAGCTGGTCGATGGTGAGGATCGCCAGCGTGCGCTGCGTGCCTTGGAGGCCTCCGCAGTGATGAGCTTGCGCAAGGGACTGCGCCGCGGCACGGTGTGGATCAACCATAGCCTGTCGTTTCGAGAACGAGACCAGTTGCTGATTCCGCCGGTACAGTGGGAGGTCGATCGGGACCGGCATCTGTCTTCGCTCGGTCTGCCGAACCAAGCGAGCCTCTACCTTGATCGCCTGACCGAGCATTTGAAGGCGGGTCTTGCGGCGCTGGACGAGGCCCGTGAGGCTGGCCATTTCACGATTGACGCGGACGGCGTCCTGCATTTGTCGCCACTGGAAGCACAGACCACCGATACCACGCCGCAACGCACCCGAGATCTGCTTTTCAAGGACATCGGTAGCACGCAGTTTGCCTACATGATCCTGGAGATGGATGCGCGTACCAATTTCAGCGAAGTGCTGCTGGCGCGCAAGGCGCGGGATGCTCACGAGCTTATCTCCCTCTACGCGGCCCTGATCGCGCACGGCACCGAACTCGACGCCAAAGGCGTCGCGGCCATGATCCCGCAGTTGGATCCTGCCCACGTCTCCACGGCGATGCGCGCCCTGGAAATGCCCGGCCGGCTGCGCCGCGCCAACGAACGCGTGGTGGAGTTCCAGCGCAGGCACGCGATCACCGACCTATGGGGCACCGGCCAGCTCGCCTCCAGTGATTCCATGAGTCTGGATACTTCTCCACACTTGTTCTATGCTCGCGCCGATCCCCGCCGACGCACGCACGCCGTCGGCATTTATACGCACGTGCTGGATCAGCACGGCATAGTTTACAACCAGCCGATGGTGCTCAACGAGCGTCAAACCGGTGTGGCGATCGAAGGTGTGATGCGCCACAACGAGACGCGCGCTGATGGCGGGCTGCTGCGGCTTGCTGTCGACACCCATGGTTACACGAATGTGGGGATGGCGGTGGCCAAGCTGCTTGGCTTTGACCTCTGCCCCTGGCTGCGCAACCTGTCGGAGCGCAAACTGTACCTGCCGCGCGGCCTGTCGGTGGCGGAGGGATTGTCGGCTGCCGTGTCGCACGAGATTTCACTCAAGGCGATCCGTGACGGCTGGGATAGCCTGCTGCGCTTGGTCGCGTCCATCCACTCGGGGCGCGTGAGCGCGGTCGTGGCGCTGCAGCGATTCGGCAGCGCGGCTCAGGGAGACCCGACTCACCGGGCGGCGGATCACCTTGGCAAATTGCTGCGCACGCTGTTCCTGTGCGACTTTTTCAGCAACATCGAGTTTCGTCGGGAGTTGCGCACGCTGCTCAATCGGGGCGAATCCGTGCACCAGCTCCAGCGGGCGATCTATATGAGCAAGGTCCAACACGAGCGCGGCCGCCGCCAGGACGAGATGATCGCAATTTCCGGGGCGCTCACGCTGCTGACGAATCTGGTGATTGCCTGGAATACCGAGCACATGCAGGCGACGGTGGATACGTGGCGGCGCAAAGGACAACGGATCGAAGATGACTGGCTGCGCCGCATGGGGCCTGCGCACTTCGCACATGTGAACTTCCGGGGCATCCTGAGCTTCCCGATCCACCTCTACCAGGATGCGTTGATCGAGACGGCACCAAGGCGGCGCGCGAGCGGCACCTGAGAACCGCTCCGGCTAGCTTCCCAATAGCTGTCGGTCAGCGAATCGCGCAGGGTTACCTTGATGAAGCAATTGCAGAGGTCCGCGATTTCGTGCATCTCCTCAAAGGAGCCCAAGGACGGGCCGGTCACGCAATTCAGACGTATACGTTCAGTTGACCATTCCTGCAGTCAGCAGCAGATAGCCGCATCGGTACAAGCACAGCGCTCCCGTACCAAATACGCCGAGCGGCATCCAAGCGGGCATCTCGTTTAGCCACACGGTCCAAGCGTCAGCGCCAGCAACTGCGCGTTCGGTGCGGGCGGTTTCGGCGCGAAGCTTGGCAAGCAGGACGTTCAGTGATTTTGCGAGCGTATTGAATCTAGTGGTCTGGCCATGTGCCCGTTGCTGACCGAACCCGATGCGCAGTACCGCCGCATAGCATTCGAGGAGAAGCAAATCGGGTTGCTCCTCGTCCATGCGCTCGCGTATGCGTTCAACGATATCCCTTGAATTCAACACGCTTGCTTGCACTGACGTCTCAAGCGGGTAGATGTCCCAAAGATGCGTTGCCGACGGGGGCAATTGGCGAGCAACGACCTCATGAATCAAGCAGCTCACAGCCTGAACCACCTCTTGTTTTGTGGCAGGGGAGAAGCCGGCTTGCTCCAGTGAGCGAGCGAACGTGGCAATGGACGGTTCCCTCGATAAGCACGGATCGGACGCAGTACGTGCGCCTCATTGATATCCCGCAACCCTTTCGCGCTGAATTTCGCGCGTGGATGTTCTTGGCACAGATTCCTGTGATCGAAGGCGAGGATCCGTATGGTTGCATGTATGCGCACGATTTTGAGGGATATCGCTGAGAACGTCTGGAGGGTGTCTATCGCAAATGGCGCGGCACACCATCGTGGGCGCTGCCGAGCTATAAGCCGCCTGAGAGTTCCGACTAGCTCAGTCCTCGGCGCATATATCTCTCACATGCCCGCGCTGGCGGCAAGAGAGCCCTAGCTTGTCTGTCCGAGCACTCGGCTGGACGACACGCGAGAGATGCTAATGAGCGCAATCCGGCAGTTGGTTGGTCGCCTGACCAGCCAGAGAAGGCTATTATTCATTTAGCTCTTGCGGTGTTCGATTGTCAGTCGGCGTTGTGATTGTGTGTAATAGAGTTGCGAGAGTTATCACCCTCTGTCCATCCTGCTTGCAGAGAGTCAGTATGCTGGATTCGAAAAAGCATGTCACAGCACCTACGCCAATGGCCCGCTCAAGGCAACGAGATAATCCCTTTGTGGAAGCCGATTCTGTCGAACGCCTGCGCGCGCAGGCTGAAGCAGTGCTTTGGGTACGCAAACAGATGGCCCAGCATGGATTGACATTGGCCGATCTCATCGCAGCAGGTTGCTTCGAAGTTCGCAGTCGTGGGGCTGCCGACAAGGAGCCGGGGCGCGCGGCACAATACCGCAGTGCTGACGGTCGGAGCTGGGATGGCGAGGGCGATATGCCCGACTGGCTACAGCGAGCAGTTAACGCTGGACAGAGTGCCGAGCATTTCCGGATCGGATAACGTCCCTGGAGTTTGCGTTACGAGTTCGGCTTGCGGACGAGATCGAGTCATTCTCTCCGAGACCCATTCGACCTCGGAGAGGGCTGCACGAGTGGCTGGTCGGGCGTCAATCTTCGATTGACGCCCGTTTGCTCAGAACACCTCACCCTGCGTGCTTTGTCTTGGCCAGGTGGCGCTGCAACGTGCGAACATGAACGTTGTAAGTTTGCGCAAGCTGGGCTTCTGGTACAACTCCACGCAAAGACTTTACCTCTTGTTGTTGTAGTGCGGACAATGCCACAGGCCGCCCAATTTTGCGGCCGCGCTCACGCGCCGCTGCAATGCCAGCTCGCGTACGCTCGCTGATGAGCGCGCGCTCAAACTCCGCGAGTGCCGCGATCATGTGGAAGCTAAATCGTCCCGCGGGTGACACGGTGTCGATGCATTCCGTCAGCGACACTACGCGAATGTCCTTTTTCTCCAATTCGGACATAACAACTACTAGGTTACCCAGGGAACGCCCCATTCGATCCAGTTTCCATACGACCAACGTGTCACCGGAATGCAGGGCATCTAACGTATCACGAAGGCCGGGCCTATCAAACCGCGCACCGGAAAAGCCTTGATCCGAGTAAATAGTGTCGCACCCATAAGCTCCCAAGGCTTGCAATTGAAGATCAAGATTCTGCTCATCAGTTGAAACGCGCGCATATCCTATGATCATTTGTTTAACGCTCCCCCGTTTTTAAATCTGCTTTGCTTTTAGAAAAAAACCGATGACGCCATCCTTTGGGTGGGATATTATTATTAATAAAACTAGTTCGAATAATTTCAACCCTTTCAATACCTCCGAATGCGAGTAATGTGCTGCGATGAATCAAGATCACAGAGAGCATTCGCTACAAAGCCAAGGGCTGCTCGCTGGACATTGCCTGAGCTTTGCGTTCCAGTAGTTGCGCACCCTCATGTCGTGCCAAGCAAACGTATGCCAGCGAGCCAAGAAATGGTGCAGATGCGAGGCATAGAAACGCGGCGTTGAAATTTCCTCCTGTTTTGTCGACAATAAATCCCATGAAAGTGGTTACGAACCCACCCAGCAGATTCAGGAGCCCCATCACACCAGCCGCCTTGCCGGTAGCCTTTGAGGCTGCGAGATTAACAAGCATTAGCTGACTCAAAAGAAGCTCACTCGCAGTGCACCCCAGTGCCAGGGCCAGCAGCGCGGTGACTGCGCCTCTTTCGTTCTGCATCGGGACGGCAATTAGTGCGACGCCACAGATCAAAAATATAATTATCGCGATTAGCGCAGGTCGTTTCGTGCGGTCGGCAAGAAATGCGACAACGGAGACGGAAAATACAGCAAATATCCAGGACAGGGGGAGGGCGGATTTAATCTCTTTTGCCGAGAATCCATGTGATTTCTGTAGGTAGGTTGGCATCCAGAACGTGATACCGTAAAACAGGGCCGCCGCCATCAAGAAGGCCGCATTAATCGACCAGTATTTAGGATCTTTGTGGAAATTCGCACTCTTTACTCCATCGGTGTAAATATGTCTGTTTTCTTGGATATAATTTACTTCGGCCTCGGATACGGATGGATGCAAGGCGGGGGTATCGCGCGTGATGAAATAGATAAGCGGGAGATTTGCCATCAATGCAACACCCGCCAGAACGAAGAATGAAATTTGCCAGCAAAATTCGCCACTAATCCATATCACCAGAGGCAAGCCAAGCGCTGGACCAGCGTAGGCGCCATATATCCAAGAAGCCTGGGCCTTTCCTAGCTCCTTTGGGTGAAACCATTCAGATATATATTTATTTGTAACGGGAAAAAGCATCCCTTCGCCCAAGCCTAAAATTAGGCGGGACAGCAAAACCTGATCGTAATGGCTGGCAAAACCTCCGATCACGAGGCTCAGCCCCCAGAGGTAGATGCCGAGCATCGCCGTTCTGCGGGGGCCGACTCGATCTACAAGATAGCCCCATATCACACTAGATAAACCATAGGACAGCGTGAACGCTGTCATCAGTTTCCCGATCTCGGTTGCCTGCCCAGAAATCCCCATTTCTTGCAAAAATTGATCATTCGCCGCGATAGCGGATATGCCGACCTTGTCAATATTTGCGACTGCCCAGAAGAGAAAAAGGGACGGGCACATCAATATCCAACGTTTGCCTCCCACTCTTGACGAAAGCAACTCCGTTCCCCGGGATTGTTGCCCTACTGCTTTCGAATTCAGCATTATTGGGATCCTATTGAATTGGCAGCGACATGCGCTAAGGAGCTTGAAGATTTCGAGAGCAATTATAGGCTTCAGTACAGCTTTCCCGTGCTCTTGAACCACTCGTCATATACCGCGCGCGCGGTCGGATATAGAGAAGGGATCTCAATCAAAGGGAGCGACCGGTCATGCAAGGGGAGGCAAATTTCCTTTGCAATCTTGGTATTATCAAAGCCAATGTCTTTTGCATCTGCAGGTGTGCAGCAGTAATACACCGCCTTCACTCTCCCCCAATACATCGCCGAGAAGCACATTGGGCAAGGAACCGATATGTTGTAGACAACGCAGTCACTCAAATCATGGGTACCCAAAGTCATTGCGGCTTGCCGCAAGGCAACCATTTCTCCATGCGCGGTAGGATCCCCCGCCGAAAGCACCTGATTGAATCCTTCGCCAACGATCTCGCCGTCTTTTACAACAACGCAACCAAAAGGGCCACCATGACCGCCTTCTGCTCCCTGTTGCGCTAGCGCTATAGCGCGCTCCATGAATTCGCTGTGTTCCAAAATTGGTTCCTTTAAGGAAAGCTGGCAAAAGAGGGGGCTATGCGCCTGATGCTGCTAGCCGCTGCCGCAAGAATTGATGGTATTCACGTGCGACCCTCATTAGTCGGAGAGTGATGGAAGTCCAGGCATGTAGTCGATTCTTCCGCCGCTTCGATCGCCAAGTCGATCTAGGTCGACGCTAGAACCGTGTCCCACAGCGCATTGCCAAGGTCGTAGTGACCGAGCCGCCCGGGTGTCGCCTGCGGCAATTGCGCTGTCCATCACTGGAGACGCGCGTGCCATATTTATTGCCGTGGCTATTACTGTCGAGGCGCTAATTTGCCGTGTCATTGTGGGTCCCCGCCCCATACGTTCTTCTTTGCGCAACAGTCAAATACATTTGACTTTTATGTGCTGAGTCTAGGAACCCGAGTTGTTGCCGTCAATTGCTATAATTGCACCCATCTGTACTATAAAAAGCAACACGATGAGATCTCTCCGTAGAGCGCTTCACTACTTTGAACAGGTCGGGCGCACCAAGTCAGTCCGCGCTGCTTCTCTAGCACTGCACGTCGCGCCGTCAGCTGTAAGTCGGGCTGTGCAACAGCTCGAACATGAAATTGGCACGCCTCTCTTCGACCGGACTGTGAACGGCTTACAGCTCACTGCTGCGGGGCAAATCGTGCTGACATATGCTCAGCGCTGGGAGCGAGAGAGTGAGCAATTGGCTGACGCATTAAGAAGCCTCTCAGGGCTCCAATTGCAGGTATTGCGAATTGCCTGCGTGGAGGTGGCTTCGTACGACTTGGTACCGAGTGCGGTCGCAGAAGTGCAACGTCGCGTTCAAGGGGTGCAACTTCAACTGAACGTGGGTAATGCGAAGACTGTGTTGGAATCGATAGCCAATGGCGCTGCCGATATTGGCTTGGTCATCAACCTTCCCAAGTCGGCACCGGGGCGAACAGAATGGACGGTTCATAACCCTATCGGCGTCGTACTCCCCTCTGGGCACCGGCTGGCGCATCGCAAATCAGTGCGGCTGGAAGAGTGCGTTAGTGACCCAGTCGTTCTTCCTGATGAGGGACTTATCGCCCATTCTGCAGTTCGTGCAGCATTGGAGTCTCTCGGCCGCTTTCAAATCGCCGCGACGTGCAATCGCATTGTGGCAATCAAGTCGCTCGTGCGCGCGGGCCTTGGTATCTCGTTCTTAACATGGTTTGACGTCGCAATGGAACATGAGGCTGGCGAATTCAGGTTTGTCCCTCTAGAGGGACCACTGATCGAACAGCCGTACGTCTCCGTCGTTACCGCGCGTACCGCAAAAAAATCGGCTGTCGTTGATCTCTTCCTCGAAACGCTGCGTGAAGCAATGCCAACGACGGAGTTCACTGCGTAGCTGATAGCCATTGGGCGCACGACGTATTGGTCGCGGGTTTTCCGTCTCGCGTGCGCCACGCAGGCGAAGGGCCGTTGAGAACGTCCTATAAGGCTTCAGTAAATCCGGTTGCCGTGTCAGGGTGATTGCTGTGGTGTCGCTCGTATGTAAACCGTATAGCCGTCAGCCCATCGTCTCCATGCGGCACCAACCACCACAGTCCAGGTGACACCGAAAAAAGCTGGTTCGCTGCTCTTAAGCCGATCGACTGAACTTTCCAGCGTGATTCCCTGGGGGTGACATCACGACGCGCTAGTTGAGGACGCGTCCGATACCTATTCCAGTAGCGAGCGCACGAGCAAGGCTGCCGTATGCGAGGCCGTCCTATGATCGCTTGGTCATAAGGTCGGTACAGCGGACTGCAGCCGCGAAAGCGGCTGAAAGTGATAAGGCCCGGAAAGGGAGGCGCGTTACCGTAGCCCACAGCTGATCGCGGGACGACTTCTCTCCAGGGCAGTTTTTCATCCGGCTAATCATGCAAACACAGCGAAATGTCATCCGATGGCCGGAAGAGAGCCGGTGTGTCTCGTTTGATGGCTCACCGACTTGGCTGGTGCTCCTGCCGATGCTGCTGAGTTGCTCGGCAATCCTGTTGGGATTGACCGTCATCGTGTTGCTTGCCGCCCGGTGGAACTTCTCTCCTTGGGTCAGGATGGTCCCGCTGGTTTCGCTGGCCGGGATAGTCGGTGCCGTTGCATACAGGTTTGCCGAGCTTGCTGCAACGCGCATCACAATCGATCAGGAGCGATTAACGTGGCGCGGAGGCATTCGCGTCCAGCGGGTAATCAGCCTGGAACTATTTCGTATTCAGAACGTTGAGGCGCAAATTGTCTGGTGGCAGCGGCCGCTAGGTTTCGGCACCTTGATTATCGAAAGCAGTGATGTTGCCTATCCGGCGTGGGTATTACCGGGGATGCCGCAGCCAGACCGGTTGCGCGAGGCGCTGATGCGATATGCGAACGTATTGCGCAGTGCCACCGGCGTGCAAGAGATCAACTTTGGAAGGGTGTGACGAGCCGCAGTGTGGCCGTGGTTTTATGAGGGAAGGATGAATGGCGACGGGAATCGTGAAGTGGTTTAGTGACGTTAAAGGCTTCGGCTTCATCATGCAGGACGGAGGCGGCGCGGATTTGTTCGTGCACTATTCCGAGATCCGTAGCGAGGGATTCAAAACCCTGAAGACTGGCCAAAAGGTGTCTTTCGATATCAAGGAGGGGCCGAAGGGGCTTCAGGCGACAGGCATTCAACCAGAGGGGCGGTAGCCGCTCCGATCTTAGGTCCGCATCCGCCGTTCGTTGTGATGCACAGGGTCCCGGTGTAGTGTGGAACTTTCGGATGGAGCCGGAGAACCTCGGTTGACTCCATCGGTAACCGCATGCCCCTTCTTGAAGCACTGCTTGTGCGAAATGGGGCATCGACACCTAGCAGACATCGCGTACTTGCACGCGTTCTACTCGATGACCCGGCCACGTGCCGTCTGTGCGGCTTTAGCGCAGTTGCGGCAATCCGGCGCTTCGGAGTACGCGCTACCTCGGCGCGAGACTCGGGCCGAAAACGTCGCGTCGGCGGCATGACGTGGCCTATGCCATGGATACGGCTCGCCCTGTGCGCAGTCGCATTGAGGGGTAGATTTCGCACATCAAGTGCAGCATCTGCGTACGGCTGCTAGCACGTTGAATTGAATCCCAGCTATTCGATAGCGAAACCCCATTGCCAATCTCGCGGACCAGTGGAGACAAAGATGCCAGTGAACGGTCGATCAAGCTCAGAGCCTACATCCACGCTCCGAAGTTTGGGTAGCTTTCGCAGCCAGGAGTCACTGAGTTCGCTCGATAGCTCCGATTTGCTGGACCCAAACGGTCCGGGCGGATTCTCGACGCGTTGCGCGTCATTGGGATCGGTGTCGGAAGGGGGAACACAGCGTCGGGTGCGGAGCAAAGAAATTGCCTATGGGCCGAGAGCCGCGGGGGACGAATTTCTCGCGGGTTACCTTGGCGCAATGGCGGGGCTAGCGCCTCGGGTGGACTACGTCGTGCCAACTCCGGAGCCTGTGGGTTCTATTCGTGAGGCACTGCCGCCGCGCCTGGCCTCGCACATGCTCCCCCATTTTCAGGATCTAGGCACCTTTGCCACATCACCTCAGATGCTTGCTACGGTCGCGCCTGAGCGTCGTGAGCGAGCACTGGATTGGCAGGGGCAATTGGTGCAGTTGCGTACCACCATCGATGCTCTCGAGAAACAGTGCTCTGCCCGGGAGAAGACGGCAGGCGCGATGGCGCAAGGAGAGTTGCGGAACAGCATATTTGCAATGACCGCGGTACGTGCCGCAACAAAAGGGGCCACTCCATTCGAGGATGAAGTCCATGCCGCCCGCGACGAGTTTCGCGACTACGGCGACGTTACTCGCAAAGACTTGCGACGGCAGTACCGGGCCGAACAGCATTTGACGGCTGCGCTGTTTAGTTGTTTACCCGCATCCATGCGAATAGCTTTCCATGAAGCGCTCATTTCGACGGGGGTGCTCAACGCGCATTGGGATCTCCTGAATCATCGCGGCGCCAACGCTGGGTTTTATCCGGATTACGCTTGGAGGCCCACTGACAAGAATCCTGGGCCGGAATGCTACCGGGTGGCAGTGGTTGATGGCGGCAATACGCATAGTTCAGGGTTCAGTGGTCAGTTGAAGGCTGAATCTTTTGTCGCCGTGTTGGGATTGCCAGCACTGACCGCGACCGGACTGGCCAATCGATTACACCTACGCGATTTAGATGCAGATGTATCAAAATCGGGCTGGGCCGGTGTGGATGTCCCGCCAGGCGGGGTGCCGCGCAGCGATGTCTATGTGGAAATCCTGCGGCGACAGAGCCAGCTCTATCCGGAAGGTACCGATTTGCGGCAAAGCGAGCCGCATTTGGCCGCAGCCTATCGGCTGCGATGCCTGTTGCCGACCTTGTCGCACGAGCTCGGCCGTCGACTCGACAACATGGCCGCAGCTGCGCGTTCCGGACATGCGGACGGTTTCTTTACACAACGAGTGATGGATGCGCGCAAGCGGGTCAGTGCCTATATCAACGTGATCGGCAACGAAGCGATCGACCGTTGGGTAGGCAAGGATCACGTAGAAGTGCACCGGATCGATCATGAGATCAGGGTGGGGGCGCCCGCCACTGCCAGGGTAGGGACTCACGCCACTTCATCACGCCGCGCGAATTCAGCCCCTGCGCGGCTACGATTCCCGCCCACCGGTAACCTTGTTCTATAGCGGGCCCGGCGCAGCCGAATGTGTTGCGGGAATTGATGTTGGAGTGGGCATCATGATCGGTTTGCCGTCAACACGGATCTGGACTGACACCGAAAGTCAATAACTGCTAGTCCGAATGCAGCTGCGTCTGGACTTGCCGATGGGCGAGCTGGACGCCGCCGAGAAACTGGAAGCCTCCGATCATGGGTCTGCTTGACACGCTCCTTGCACGAAACACTGCCTCGACGCCTGCCGGGCGTCGCGTTCTTGCGCGGGTTCTACTCGATGACACTGGCCGCGTGCAGGCCGTGGAACTCAAGCGTAGTTGTGGCGATCCAGCGCTCGACGCTCAAGCGCTCACCGCTCTGAGGAGCACGCGCTATCCCGGCGCTAGGCTTGGCTCAAAGACTTCGCGCCGCTGGCATGACGTCGCCTATACGGTCGAGCCGGCACCCCCAGATCCAAACTGACCGCTACAGCGGCAATCCACGCCGCCCCATGAAACTTGGGCGGTGTGAGAGGCTGGCAGTCGTCGCGGCGTGCAGAGGGTGGACATCCGAGTGTTTTGCCACAGCCGTTGCCGGCACTGTACTGAGCAGGGCAATCGCCTTGAATTGCTGCGTAGCACTGAGTGTGGATTTGCGACCGCGGTGCTTGCCGTCAGGCATTCGATTTTCCCAACCAACAGGTTGAACAGTCCCGCGATAGGAGTGGGAGTGTCGCCATCGTCTCTATCGCTATGCCGATGCCATACGGGTGGGGAGGTTGATGGTCGTGGGGCCTGGTTTCTGTTCGCGCAGAGTTCTCGGTAAGCCATCGGTTTGATGGTGCGGGTAACTTAAGCGTATCGAAATGCAAATGGGGGTAGCTATGCCGGGCGATGACGGAATCGATTGGTCTCAGTGGCCAGGGGGGGTAGAGGGCTTTCGGGGGGCGTTCGGTAACAAGGCTGCGGAAGCAATTGAACAGATCCGGAGCGGGAAGCCTGGGCTCATTGATTGGTCTCATTGGGAAGGTGGCGAGCAGGCATTTCGCGCAATGTTTGGGGACAAGGCTCAAGCCATAATTAATTCGTGGTTCGCAGCTCCTCAAACTGGCACAGCGGCTGCCCTGCAACCTGGCTCCGCTGGCGCGGTTGTCGTGGGCGCACGCGCGGGTCAGGAGGTCGCGAAACAAGACATGGCTGGGGCATCCCAGCCGGGCGGGAGTGCACAGAGGCCGCGGCAAGTGGCGCTTTCTTCCGCGACGCCTACCCAGGGAGCAGTCGACCCTAATAGCCGTTGGCCTTTTGGGCTATGGGGAAAAGTTCGGGGGAAGTAGTGCTCGACAGGGGCTAATGCCGGGGCCCCAATGCCACAGCCGGCAGAGAACCTCGGCCAGCGCCGCGTAAGGGCCAGATCAGCACCGTAGCAGTTGGTGTTGACGGTGATGCCGGGAAGCGCTATCGGATGGGGGTGGTTTTGGCGGATGCTGGCA
>NZ_CATZBU010000020.1:0-50428 GCF_958405935.1 Ralstonia psammae | reverse complement strand
TCCTCGCCCCGTCAACTTCTGCATCCACCCCGCTGGTCGTCCCATAAACACCTTCTCTATAACGGTGTTGCGACGACCGGTTGAATCCGCCTTGCGAGCCACGGTCGGAATGGTGGACCAAGGTGTCGGAGGCCGGTTGACGGTCATACAGCGCCTGCTCCAGGGCGTCCAGCACGAAGTCCGTACGCATGGTGCTGCTCACACGCCAGCCCACGATGCGCCGCGCGAACACGTCGATGACGAACGCCACGTACAGCCAGCCCTGCCAGGTCGAGACGTAGGTGAAGTCCGATACCCACAACTGGTTGAGCCGTTCGGCCTTGAACACCCGCTGGACCCGGTCCAATGGGCATGGCGCCGAAGTGTCCGGCGTCGTGGTCCGCACTACCTTGCCACGACGCACGCCTTGCAGCCCCTGACGCTTCATCAAACGCTCGACCGTGCAGCGCGCGACACGGATGCCTTCGCGGTTCATCTGCTTCCAGACCTTGTCGGCACCGTACAGCTGCCAGTTGGCATGCCAGACGCGCTCGATGTCGGGGATGAGCACGTCATCGCGTTGGGCGCGTTTGCAGCGCAGTGCCGGGTTGCGAAGCCGCGCCGCGTGGCGTCGGTAGCAAGACGGGGCCATCTGCAAGACTTTGCAGATGGGCTCGACCCCGTACGCATCGCGGTAGCGGTCGATGTACGCCTTCACCGCTTGAGTTGGCGGTCGAGCTCCGCCTGCGCAAAAAACGCGCTGGCGGTCTTGAGAATCTCGTTGGCACGGCGCAGCTCCTTGACCTCGCGCTGCAAGCGTTTGAGCTCATCTCGCTCGCTGCTGGTCAGGCCGTCGCGTTGCCCGCTGTCGATCTCATCCCGCTTAACCCAGTCCAGCAGCGTCTGCGGCACGCAGCCAATCTTGGGCGCGATGGACTCAACGGCCGCCCAGAGCGACGGATATTCGTCTCGGTGCTCCTGCACCAAGCGTACGGCGCGCTCGCGCACCTCGGGTGAGAACTTGTTCGTCTTGTTCATGGCTCCATTCTCTCAAGAGTCGGAGCCTCCTCGAATCCCGGGGCGATTCAGTTCCCTCGGTTTCCTCCGGAGCGCTCAAAAGCTCCGGAGTGCTGGTTCTCAGATGCGCAGGATGTCAGACTAAGTGTAGAACAACAGGAGGAGCGAGTAGATTCAAATCTTACGCACATGTGCAGCGGGAAGACGACGTGACTGCCGACGGCACATACTAACGAATCAAGAAATCGTCCAGCGAAGCGCCGGACATCAGCTTCTTCACCAGCCACAAGGGTTGCTTTCCGCGTCCGCTCCAAGTATGTCCCTCATGGTCCCGATATTTGGCAGGTACAGATCTGCCGGCGAACTTTGAGAGCGCCCTTCCAGTCCTGCTGAAGAGTTCCTCCTCCTTCAGGTCGAACATCGCGATCTTTTCGCGGATATCTCGGATTGCATCGTTGCGCTCACGCATTTTCATCTCATCGGCTTGTTGCCGAAGCTCTCGAATCTGCAGAAGAAGTTCCTTATAGCTCGCCATCGTAAACACGTTGATAGTAGGGAGAAGCAGTCTCTATTGGCGTTGCAGTGCTGCCTCGGCTTACGGAGGTCAGGCCATGCAACGGTTACATGACGGTGAAATAGCCTTTCGCGTCCCGAAAAAAAACAGTTCTTCGGAAACGTGGGAAATGGTTGTTTCGGCGCAAATTTCCGGAAACATAGCCCACCGTCAAAGAGGGCCTCAATACTGACCCTGAAGCAGCAATCTCGTAAAGACCCCGCACCGGAATTGGCCTCCCGCCGCGATTCGAGACTCTCCGCCGCCGCGGTTTTCTGGAATTCGGCAGTGGCCCAGCTGGCGAATTCGGAGACTACGGCCAAACTGTTTCAGAAAGTGTATCGAGTGCCCTTCATTCCGCTTGAGCTCAATACCTATGCGCCACATCGACTCCCCTTTTTTTGTTGCGGAAATTGGTAACGACCCGGCCGGTGATGCAAATATTGTTCGGTCAAATCCACCACAGTATCCCCGCTGCAAGTGGACGGCGGGCACGGCACCGAACCGAATGAACAGAATAGGCAGCAATCTCTTGGCTTAGGTCGCAGCAGGGTTCTCCATTGCGGGCATCCCCAGTAAAACAAGCAGGGCCTCCTAGGCATGAGGTCCCGCTTGGCAGAGCCGCAGTGCGGGCGGGTCAGCACCGATTCGAGGACGACCGCTCTCATGACTATGTCACTTTTGAATGGTGGGCGGATAGCCTGCATTCGCCATCGACCGCGTCAATGCCGGCGACGAGGTTGAGCCAGCCTCATAGATGACTGTGGCCGTTCTAAAGTCGAAACCGATAGCGCCCATCCCGGGCACCTCTCCGAAAAGGCACGCGGCACTGGACCTTGCGGATTGCCAGTCCGAGAAGCAGCAACGCCAGGCCTATGAAAATCGGAAGATATAGCCGCGTGACAGTCGGGCGGCCCACCTACGAGCCACCGATACCGAGCACAGCACACTGATGCACCGATGGTGACCCGGACACCTGCAATCTTGCGTCTTCACCGAACCGGTGGATACCCGACCGCCCGAATCTCCTCGCTCTGCTGTTAGTTTAAAGTCCGTACTTGGGTACGGAGTCAAGGAGAATGTGATGGGCCCAGACCTGACCATCGGGCAGTTGGCACAAGCCGCCGGCGTGAACGTGGAGACGATCCGCTATTACCAGCGGCGCGGCCTGCTGGACGAACCCCAAAAGCCGGCGGGCAGCCACCGGCGCTATGCATCGGAACAAGTCAAGCGCGTACGCTTCATCAAACGGGCGCAGGCGATTGGATTCACGTTGGACGAGATCAACACATTGCTGTTGCTGGATGCGGCATCTGTGTGCTGCGAAACACATGCATTAGCCGTGCGCAAACTGGACTTAATTGAGCGCAAGATGACTGATCTTGCCGCCATGGCTGAAGTGCTCATGGGATTGGTACGGCAGTGCGAAGCACGTGACGACCTCGAAACCTGTCCGATCATCGATGCACTAGCGCACGATTGAGCTGGGGAACTGTGTCAGTTTTTGAGTTCCGCCACGGGCATGGCGACGTGACTATCTGTGCTGGAGGCCGTCAAGAGAACGCGGACCTTCTATGGTCCGCCCTAGCAGGCCAACGCATTGCAATCTCCTTCGCTATTTTTTCAGACTACTTCGCAATTTTTTCGGGCGAAACTGCCCTTTTTTGTACTTTTCTTCGCTATGCCGACAGGGCTGTCTCCACGACAGCCTTAAAGTGCTTTGAAACTAGGATCAATCGGATTCGGGCCGCGTCCCTAGACCCTCAAAGGACGCGCAAAATCGCTATGAGCGGAAGCGGCTAACTTTGGCCCCATTCTGTGCTCCGGAGCCTACGCAAATCATCCAGAATGTGCGCGTGGGCGCCGAAAGGTTGCATCAGCGCTCAACGTCGCCATCGGGATCGGGGTGGGGATATTGGCCACCATCCCGGCTGTCGTGACCGAGCCGGTCTGGATGACGCTCTGGGGACCGATCCGTTTTCCCCGGTACCGTCCCTTCTGGTGCTCTCTTCTGGGTGCCAACGCCCCACTCAAAGGATTGTCGCTGCCTCGATTCGGCCAGTCTCGCGACGTCCTCTTTTCGCTCTCGGCAGAGGCGGTTAATTGTGCCATCAGCAAACTCAACTTGGAGCCTCGCATCGGCCACCACCCGCGCTGCCTCCATCTGGAACTCCAGTGGGCCGGTCAGCTCCAGCGCTGGCCCGAACTTCTGCAGCGCCAGGCGCAGGGCGATTTCGATTGCGTCCCGATCGTTCTGCCACAGTCGCACCGACTCACCCTGGTCGACCAGCAGCGCATCGCCGTTGCGCTGATACTCGACGTCGCCGTTGCGCTGCACCTGGTGAGTGATGACCGGGCCGTCATACAGAATTGCGTTAGGCTGCACTGGGCGCGCCGGTCGGATCGTGAGTCGACGTGCATCTTCTGGCGGCTCTTGCGGGCGCAGTCGCTGCAGCTCGAACAGCGCCGCGTGGTCGCCGCGCTGGCCACGTGCTGCTAGATACGCGAGGTAGCGATCCTCCTGCGACGGCCGCGATGCGCGCAGCGTATCGCGCTCGGTGGTAATCGTGCGACTTAGCGCCGTTTCACGCCCGACGCGCGTCATCCGCGCCGTCGACAACGCGGCTTTCACTTGAGCCCGCGACAGCTTCGGATCTTCGCCAATCGCGCTTCGAGCCGCACGGAACGCCGCTCGGATGGCATCGCGCCGCTCGCGCTCACTCCCCAACTGCGCCGCCCACACCGCCCGGCCTGCTTGACCAAAACTCGCACGCTCCAGCATAAACTCGCGCCACAGCACCGGCGTCGGCTCCGGCCGCTGCGGTGAGGGCGCCTCAATTTCCCGGCCGGTCTGCGCCCGGTAGGTCGTGCGCAGCAGCTGCGCCGCGTCCGCCCACGACAGGTTCAGTTCTTTCGTCAAAAAGTCCGACACGTTCAGATTGCGTGTGCCGGCACGGATGCGATCACCGCCGTCGGCACCCTTGGTGATCGCATACTTCTCAACGATCAACCCATGCGTCCGTGAGAGCGTATCCATCAGCCGCTGCGCATCCAGATTCGCCTTGATCTCCCGGAACTCGGCCCGCTCGATGTCGCTGCCGGCGGCCCGCCTCTCCGACAAATCGCGCGCCAGTTGATCCAGCACGCTATCTGCCTCGCGCCCCGTGGACGGACGAGCTCGGCTGTTGAACTGCACCAGAATGTCGCCGGCGCCGACGGCCGGTGGCCATGGCTGGGGCGGCTGAAAGTGCTGGTTGAGAGCGTCAGCCTCAACAGGCTGGCTGTTAATTGCATTTGGTCGGACAGACGAACTCGGCCACGCCAGCTCAAACGGCATCGAGTCAATCGCATCAAAGCCCGGGATGTCCGCCAAGTTACGCGGCCCAGGTCGCTGGCCAAACGGTGCCGGCGTGCCCGCCGCACCGGGCGGCGGCGCAAACTGGTACTGAGTAAACTTTGTCGCGCTTGCTGCCCTCAGGTGCGCCCGTTCTGCAGGACCACCCGCCTGATAAGCGTCATACATCCGTGCCGCCACAAACCGCCACGCGAGATCCTCAGCCGACTGACTTACGCCGCGTCTTTCGCCTGCTCCTGCTCCAGCGAAATCGCCAGCCCATCGCAATGCGTCAGCTCGTTCGGCTTGCTCGACTCCCAGCTCCAGTAGTGAATCAGGCGACAGTAGCTCTTGACCTCGCGTGGGGTGGCCATCCACACCGCCGAGGGGCAGACCTCGCACACGGTCTGCGGATTCGGGCGCCTCGATGGGTCGATCTGCATCAACGTCAACGCCACCACGCCCGTGCCCGCCTCGCCGGTCACGTTGGCCTGGCTGCGCTTCGATTTCTCGTCCGTGCGCAGGGTGTGGATCACCCCATCCGCATCCACCGTTTCGTTCGGCCCAACGCCAGGCGTCCCGCTCGCCGTATCCGCTGCGCTCGCCTCTGTCGATTGCTTTGCCATCCAAACCTCCATAGGGTTGATAGAACTGAAACTCCCGCTCGGCCAGCAGCCTGCGCTGTTCGTCCGCCGGCGCTTCTCGGTAGATCTTGTAGAACGGACTGCCGCTGTTGAGGTACTTGACCTCACGTGCGCGCACCGCGTGCCACTCGGTCAGCGCTTCACGGAACACGGTCGGCGTGCCGCGCGACTCGCCCGGCACGACGTACTCGGCATGCACCCGGGCCTCCATGGCTGCGCGCTTGCCGTCAGCATTGAGTTCCACGAACTCGCGCGAAAACACGTATTCCTTGAGGTTGACGCCCTTGGCCGCGCCAGGCGGCTTCACGTTCTCGTATTCGTTGCCACGGCCCGCGTTGCGCGTGCGCACCTCGCCGAACTCGGATAAGAGCGCGCGGAAATCCTCGTAACGTGTGATGTCCCGTGCCAACAGCGCATCCAAGATCGCGGAGCGCAGTTCACGGTTCGACCCGTCGAACGCGTCGCCCTTGTAGCGACTGATCATCTCCGACGAATCGGTGAAGGCGACGCGCCGGTTGTCGCGCGGGCTGGCCAGGCCATACTTGGCGTTGACGTGCTCCTGGAAGGCCTCCAGGAAGCGCGTTTGTTGCTCGACCTTGCCGAAGGGGTCCAGGCGCCGGCCCGTCAGCCGATTCAGCGACGGCACGACGACGTGGATGTGCACCTTGCGCTCGACCAGCTCACCTGACTTGCGGTCGGCATAGCTTTTAAGGCGCGGAACGTGGGCTTCGGCGTAAAAGTTGTATTCGTCCGGCCGGTACGCCGCGAACATGAACGCTTCGAAATCGCGCGTGATGTCGGCGAGCACCTCGCGAGGCAACTCGTCTTCCTTGAACGCCAGCGTGATATGCAGGTAGCGCTCAGCGTCAGTGGCGATCGTCTGGATCAACGCGTCGGTCAAATCCAAGTCGCCAGCGAGGATGACGCGCTCATCCATCTCGTCGCGCCCGAACTCGCGGTCTTGCTTCTGCCCCTTCTCCAGGTAAGCCTTGACGCCATCGTTGTTCCCACGCACACGGATCAGCATGGGCCGCTCAATCCACGTTGGCCAGCGTGGCCTTCAGATACCGCCCGATCAGCTGCAGCCGGTCGAGCATCTGCAGATACGCCTCTTCCGACAGGGCGCCACGCTCATGGTCGGCGCAGGCCTGGCGCGCAAGCTGCTCGATGTCGCGGCTCGTCTTGCTGAAGATGAAAAGCAATCGCTCACGGTGGGGCGTGGCCTTCAGGCGGGCGACAAGCTGGGTGCGATTGGTCAGCACCGCCTGGCGGAAGAACTCCGATGAGGTGAGACCAGAGGCCGCCACCTTGGCTAGATACGCCTCGCGGTCAGCCTCGGAGAGCCGGAAGCTGATCGGCTTGGACAGGCCACCTTCGGTCTTCGGTTTGGGCATCGCGTGGTTCTTCTTGTTGGGGTTGCCAGCTCAACGGAGCCACTGCCGGGGCGCGTCGCGCTACGCATATCCAGGGGCGCGGGGCCGGAGGGCCTGGGGTTCCCTGCGGCTTCGCCGCGGGGGTTTCAAAGGGGCGAGCCCCTTTGGCACGGGGATATTTTACGGGATGCGGAGCATCGCGTAAACATATCCGACGTGCCTTACTATTTTTTTTCGCAGCACGGCTATTGAAGATTCTGGCAAGAATCTCAGGGGACTCTGCAATAGCAATCCAGAGTCAATTAGAATGGCCCAAAATTGATAGAGAGTCAGACAAGAATTTCGCGAGAATTCGCCGATTTCACTCACGCGCCCGGCCAAGGCTCAATGCGCGCGGTTAATAGATCACATTCAGGTCAGCGAATGGATATCCGAGAGTTTCAGAAACAGGTGTCGCCAGCACAGCGCCGCTCAAAAATGCATCCGTGGCTCGCCGACATTCAGGCCCTCCGGGCGGCCGGTTACACCATTGAACAAGTGCGTCAATATCTCGCCGCGAATCAGGTCATCGTCGCGTTCTCGACCTTGGCAGCCTTCATTGCACGGCAGACGCCAAAAGGCGAATCCGCACGCGCACGGGCCGCGACAGTGCCGCCTGCCAAGGAAGCAACTCGAGCGGACACCACGGTATCGGCCTCGCAGAAGAAAGCCGAATTGAGCTACAAGACCACGGAAGAACTCGCCAAGGAAAACCCGATGCTCAACAAGCGGGCCATCCTCGATCTGTACGCACGGCAGTTCCAGGTGGAGCCACCGAATCCGTTGGATGAGTTGATCCGCAAACAGGAAGAACGCAAACGCCTGCAACGGGAGCAGGCGGCAGCGGGTGGCGCAGGGGCCGGATCAACCACGGCGAGCGGATAGCCGGGCAGGCGGCCAGCGTCAGGAGTGTCCGCACCGCAATCGAAGGGCACAGGGGACCCCTCTGGGGACATGGGAGCGCTGGCCAGCGTCAGAGCGGTTGTCGCGCGACTAGCGCGGCTGGCGGGACCGAGTAGCGGGTTGGACTGACAGCGCCCCGACCTCAGCTCGCCCTTGCGTGCCCCCCTTTCTCTGCAAGCCCAGCCGCCTTGGCAGGTGAACCGCTCGCGGCGTATCCGGCTGTCGCCGTCATGCCGCGACGGTGGGCGAGCGATGCCCGCCCTAGGGGCGCCAAGGGTGGCGCCCCGTTTGGCTTAGTACTCGTCCGGGAACAGCAGCGTTGTCACGCTGCGGTCAGCCTCGGTGATGACCCATACCTTGCGGCTGCCGACCATGTAGCTCGACAGAATTCGGCCACCCTCTTCCAGCGCCCGGTTATTGCTATTCCAGTCCTCTTCGCACAGGTCGCCCCAGTCGCCCATGGCGTGACGTGCGGCCAGAGCGGCAGGGATGGCCGGCAACAGGCCTCGCTCCTTCAAGAACTCAAAACACCCTGCCGTCATCGCCACGTCGCCCAGCTTGAAGGGCAGCCCCCGGCGCGCTTCCACGCCAGACGGTGCGGCTTTCAGGAAGTGTTCGGTGAAGGTGCCGTCTTCACCGTGATAGACGTACCGGTTTGCCGTGTTCGCGGCGCGGTCCTTCTGCGCTTGCACGAACATGCTCTGCGGCACTGCGATGCCCAGAGTTTCCAGCTTGCTGCGGTAGTCGTCCAGATCGAACGCGAACGGCTTGCGCTCCTGCAGGTTGGAATACACATACCGGTCTGCATCCAGATACTCGACCGTCAGGTAGTAGTGCTGCACCGGACGATCCCAGCCGAGGGTCACGCGCACCGGACGATTCAGGTAGGTCGTTTCAAAGTAATGTTGACTCATTGCATGAACTCCCATTGTATTTTTTGCCACCGGGCCCCTAGATTCGGAGCCCGCTCCAGAGCAGGTTTGTCAGGTGGTGTTGCGGCCTGTCAGCGCTGCCGCCGTTCCCCTGAGTTCCTCGCCCTGTGGACAAAGGAGGCGACGCTTGCCACGCCGCAAGGGCGCGCACGGAGGCCGCATGCGGAGCGCAGCCCCTTGGGGCGAGCACCGAACGGGCGAGTACGCGGCGCAGCGAACCCTTGCGGCGTGGCAAGCGTCGACTACCGTCCACAACAGGGCGAGGAACTCAGGGGAACGGCGGTGGTGCCCGGCGACACCACTGGCAAACGCCGCGCGGCGAGCGCCTATTGCGGGCTTCAGCCCGCACTGGAATCCAAGTAAGCAATGGGATGCGCGACACGACACTGCGCAGAGGACATAGCCGCTCACCCGGCAACTCAACCGGCCAAGAAGACAGCGACCAATTGCAGGCAACGGTGCGAGTCACTACACTGTTGCCTGCCAGCGGGCGACTCACCCGCTGGCAGAACTCTTATCTCACCCCGGCTCTATCGCTGGGGTATTTTTTTAGGCGGAGTGCTGGCGCAACAGCGGCGGCACCCAGCGTTTGCCCTCCAGCAAGCGCCCTGCGGCCTCCACCATTGGCCCTTTCTTCATCGACGCGAGCGGCACGGCTTCCGCTGGCGAAACAGCCTCACTCACCGCTTGCAGCACGTCGGTCTTGCGTACGCGACACAGGTACGCGTCGGGCGTCGCGTTCCACCAGTCCGCCATGTCCAGATTGACGGCTTGCGCGAGTGCATCGGTGGCATGTTCGCCGGCACGCGATTGGATGCCGTCAACGGTGAGCGCCGTGCAGTGCGCCAGCAATGCGATCAAGTCTTCCTGCGACAACTTCAACAGGCATTGCCACAGGGCATCCGGCTCACCCGGCAAGCGCTCGCCCCACGCGGCGCGTGAAGCATTGATCTGCTGCCATGCGCGTGATTGTTCGACGGTCGGATCGGCGGAATGCATGGCATGCGCTGCGCTCTTGGCTGAGAGTTCGACGCCGCTGTCACAGCGGTAGTACACCTCGGGAGCCAGCTCGGTCACCAGCGTGTAGGCCAGAGCGGCCAGCGCCACGTGGTGGTTCTCCATGAGCATCGCCTGCAAGGCAGCGGTACGGTGTGCAGTAAGCGCGCGAACCAGTTTCTCGGGCATCGCAGGCAGGCGATTGGTATTGCCACCATCGGACGCAACCACTGCGCCGCGCGCCTGCGCGCGAGCGGCTTTGGCTGCGGCCTTGCGGTCTTCTGGGTGGATCACGCCACGGATCACTTCCACGCCATGGGTACGCAGTGCAACCATGACGCCGACATTGGTCTTGTCCTCAACCGTCTCCAATGCGGCTTCCTGCGCCCTGCCTTCGCTATAGAGATCGTCAAGCTCTTGTGACAAGCGCTGGTAGGCTTCATCGGAGCCCTCTTCGTCGGACAATTCCAACGCCTCCATCTGCACCTCGATCGCCTGCTGACGGGCTTCCAGCGCTTCCATGGCAGCCTGTTCGGCCTCGGTCGGTTCGCGCAACGTCATGCGCGCACGACCGTAAGCGTTGACGGTCGCATAGTCGGGCTGCACCAGCGCGACTGCCCACGCCCAGCCTTCGGCTTCACGGATTGCCTCGGCCTGCTGCATCAGCCGCTCTTCGGCCAACTGCTGCACCAAGGCGCCATCCGTCCAGTGCGCACCATGATCGGCAAACAGGTCGACCTGCTCGCGGCCACCGGCCGCCAGATAGGCTTCGCGTCCAACAAAGGTCGCCAGCAGCGAGTCCGAGTCCATCGACGTTTCGCCCAGCAGCGCACGGCGCAGCGCCGCAGGTGCGCGCTGATATGCAGGCGTGCCATGCCAAACCTGTTCCTGCGCGGCATGGTCGTCACTCACCGTCAAGGCCATCAACTGATCCAACGACATGGCTCCTTCGCGGTAGAGGGTGACAAGTGTCGGCGCGACCTTGGCGAGCTTCAGACGACGCTGCACGACTGCCACCGACACGCCGAAGTGCGCGGCCACGGTTTCGACACCGGCACCCTCGTCCACCATGCGCCGGAAGGCTTCGTATTCGTCGGCAGGATGCATGGGCTGATGCATGTTCTCGACCGCCGATAGCTCGACGGCGTTCTCATCAGCCACGATGCGCGCGGGCACGTCATAGTCCGCATCGATCTTGCCTTCCTCGCACAGCAGGCGCAGCGCGGCGAAGCGCCGACGCCCTGCGACCACCGCGTACATCATCTTCTTGCTTCTGCCCTTCGGCTTCACTTCCGTCAGCAGCAATGGATACAGCAGGCCATGCGCCGCGATGGTGGCGGCGAGACTGCGGACCTTGCCTTCATCGAGCACGCCCTTGCGGACGTTGGCTTCGGATTCGGTCAGGCGGGACAGCGGGACGGAAATCAGTTGTTCTTTCATGATGCGCTTCCAAAAGGGTGGTTGTGCTACCGGGCTCCTAGATTCGGAGCCCCCTTGTGGGCAGGTTGGTCAGGCGGTGTGGCGGCCTGTCAGCCTTGCCGCCGTTCTCCTGAGTTCGTCGCCCTGGGACCTAAGGAGGCGGCGCGGGCCTGGCGGACAAGGGCGCGCTTGGCGCGGCTTGCGAACCCTTGGCCGCCGGGACGGCGAGGCCTACGGTCCCGGATTAGGGCGACGGACTCGGGAGCATGGCGCGCATGGCACGCCATCACCGCTGGCCAACGCCGCGCGGCGAGCGCCTATTGCGGGCCTTGGCCCGCACTGGAATTCGAACTGCACATATCTGGCGGCGACGGCTTGCAATGCATTGCCGTCAAAGGTGGAGCGCGGCTTCTTACCCTCGGCGCGTCACGACGAGCAGACACCAGCTCCTACACGCGTGATATCGTCGGCGTTAGAGCAACACGAATTCTTTGAGAACAGATGTACGAGGAAAGCCGTTCATGGTGAGACGCAGGCCCGAACACCCCCCTCCGCTTGCCGCCGGTACCTATCGAGCTGTTTGCCGTGAAGTGGACGTACTCCGTGCCGCGATGAACGAACACGGCAGTTTTTTTTCAGAGGCGATCTGCGTCAGCGATGGCCGGTGGTGCACCTTCTATTGCGAAGGCACAGAAGTGTGGAGCTGCAACGCGAGCTATGCCGCAGTGCATTTCGACATGGAGCCTAAGGCCGGTGGCAACAACGCTTAGGTCGCGCACCCATCTGCCGGGAACGCCTAAGCGCGGACGCTTCAGCCACAGGTGTCAAGCCGCCAGCATGAATTGCGGCGACTCGACGGTCCGCGAAAGTTCGCCCGCTTGCTTGACGGCCAACTGATAGCCCCGCGAGTAGACCGTCTTGAGCTCGACCCCGGTGGCCACGCCGAAGCCCAGCTTCTTACGCAGTTTGTAGACATGCTGCTCGATCGAGCGCTCTGCAACACTCGCCTCAGTTCCCCATACTGCAGTGGCGATCTGCTGGCGTGACAGAAACGCTCCCGGCGACGAAAACAACAGCCAGGCGGTGGCAAATTCCCGCGCGGTCAAACGGATGGGCGCCCCGTGTAACGTCACCGTCCGGGTGAGCCGGCACAAGCGATACGGCCCGACCACCGTCCGGGTGACGGATTCGGTCTGCTGCGTCCCGCGCTCTGTGCGCAGAATGCGGCGGACACGGGCACCCAACTCTTCCGCAGTGAAGTAGCCGGTGATCAAATCGTCGACAGCGTTGTCAAAAACGCCCAGCATTTCGGCGCGTTCGGCAAAGTTGCCGAATACCAGCGTTGGCCAGCACATATCGGCGTTGCACTCGCGCCAGGACAGCACCAGTTGCCCGGCCGTACTGAACAGCTGAGCATCGATCATCAACAAATCGAACACCTGGGTGCGCCGGGCGCGCAGCAGTGCCAATGCATCGTCGAATTGCACGCACGTCGCATCCCCTGACAGGCAAGCCGTCAAGTACGCAAAGCTGGAAGAATTGCTGGTGAGGATGGCGAATTTCATGACGACCCCGATCGATGCGGTACCAATCAATGCGTGGCCCCGCTTGTTGTCTTTTACCCCAGCATAACTTTCACAAATCCTTCATACATCCCTCCAAGGAGTGATCTTCCAGAGCTACGGCGCTTAATCTTCCAATCGGCGAACCTGTCATCAAAATGACATCAAACTGAAATAGTTCGACGCCGATGGCCAATTCCATACCTCGGCAGCGCCTGTGCTTCCCAGCCCACCCAGTCCCTCGATTGAGGGGTTGCCGCGGCCTCGACCAATGCCGCCCGCCTCCAGTGCGGGCGGCTCGATCTTGCCGTGCTTAGGATGAGAACAAATCGAGCTGCTCGCTGTGCGCGATGCGGCGGGTCACAATTGCCGCGCGGTGCTGTGCGATCGGCTCCAACGATGTGGTGGCGGTGGACATAGTGGCGCTCTCGCTTTCGGTGTCGGCTGTCTCCCCTTCCCGCTCGGCCTCTTCACGGTCTCGGCGACGCAGCCCTATATCCCAAAGCCCCATCACGTGTGCAGGTGTCACCCAGTGACGCCCGACCGCGTCTGGAGCCAGCGCATTGCCGTGGATCACGATGGCCGGGACATGCAAGAGTGAGAGCTGTAGATAGGCCATTTGGCACGCCGTCGCATCGATGTCGATCAGCGTGGCATGCATCGTCTGTTGGTAGTTGATGCCGTCATCGAGCAGCGCGGATGCTGCCGCGATCACCATGCCGACGGCGCCGGCGGCGGGCTCCATCACCGTGATAAAGCCCTTGCACTCGATCTCGGACGCAGCGCCCGAGAACAGCATCTTGGCCATCAGGCGCGACACTTCCCATGGTGTAAAAAACTGACCGCGATAATGGTCCGACAACTGCAGCGCCTCAAAGATCTGACCCAGCGCATCCTTGTGCCCGCCTTCCAGCGACTCCACGAGACAGCCCAGCATGCGCGGGAAGCATTCCACTTCGGCGCGCTCGTAGCGCTGGATGATTTCCAGGTAGCGCGCTTCGCGCGCCTCGTACTGCAGCAGATCGACGCGGTTGCTGATAGACAGTGCCGCGAGTTCGCAGAAGTCGCGGAACACCTCGTGCCGCCGATGGCGGCGTGCGCATTGCTCAATTAATCTCACCAGGGCCTGCTGGTGTGTGTCCAAATGATTAAACTTTGGCTTAGCCATCGTTCATGAGCCTCCGTGGAAGATGGTCGGGAAGCCCCGGGGTGTGACCGCCTCGGGGCTTTTTCTTTCGGAGAGGCGGCTTGCGAGCGATCCTCTCGCTCGGCTTCCGTCGCTCCCGCCCTGGGGCGGGCGGGCGGGTGGGAGATAGCCCTTGCCCTCACGGGAAAGGGTTGGGATGGGGTGGGGTTCGAGCAGCGAGCAACACGGCTGGTCACCGCGTCGCATCAAGCATCCCCACACAAGGCCCCTCACAGCGTGATCGGGGCATGTGTGCGGATGCGCGACGTGGTGGTCAACCGTGTCGCTGTGCTGTGGGCGGTGCCGACATCAGGCCGCCGGCATGACAGCGCACTGGCGCTGGCGTGACGGCTGCGTCGGTGCCGCCAGCGGTCTGCGCTGCAAGTGGCCGGACAAGCCAGACGCGTGACAGTGCGCAGCGCTGGCGCGGGACTGGCCCGGTGCGGGCAGTGCGGGACGCTCGTCATTCACGGGCCGTCGGCCCGCACTTGGATTTCATGGGCACGACGCCGCGCCCGCCCAAGTCAGCGGTAAGCGCTCGAGAATCACGTCCTCGCCGTCAAGGCAATAGGTTGACAGGATTGCGTCCGCAACCAGAATTGCGGACGCAACAATGACCACAGAAGATACGTGAGCTACCTACCCCTGAGGGTGGTCCGTATTGAGGACAACGGCAAACGCACCTTTGATGCGGAGAACAAGCGCCGGCTCATCGAGGCTTGTCGACAGCCAGGCGATCGCTCTCTGGGATGGCGCTCAAGGCTGGCGTCAACGCGAACCAGTTGCACAAATGGGTTTACGGGCGCGGACGTAGGCGACGGAACGGGGCCGCGGCAGCTAAAGACATCGCCCGCCGTTGCGAACTCGTGCACCCGGGGTGCTGGGGCGCACGCGCGGCGTTACCTGATCGAGGCAGAAGAAGCGCTGCCAAAGGCCACGCGCGCCGAGCATCCCGTGGCCGGGTTCATCGAGCGCATCGGCATGTTGTTCGTCATCGAGGCCCAAACCAAGGAAGTGGCAGTGCAGCAGCGGCAGCAGGTCCGTGCTGAGCAAAGCCGACCGGTGCAGAGCGAGCTTGAGACGTTGCTCCTGCACACCGTGCTGCCACAAAGCCTGTTCGGCAAGGCCTTGCACTACCTGCACGGCCAGTGGACAAAACTCACCCGTTACGTCGAGAACGGCGCTTGGCCGATCTCGAACAACCCATGCGAGAACGCCATCCGGCCGTTCGTCGCCGGGCGCCGCAACTGGCTGTTCTGCGATACCGTGGCCGGGGCGAACGCTTCGGCAAACCTGTATTCGCTGGTGAAAACAGCCAAGGCCAACGGCGTCGATCCGTACCGGTAACTCGTTGCCTTGCTCAAACTCCTGCCAAATGCGCAGACCGCTGACGATTGCGAGGCTTTGCTTCCTTGGAAGCTCAGACCGTCAGCCAGCACCTAACCGAATCCACCATCAGTCGTCCTCCCTTGACTGCTAATCTCCAGGAAGCTGGAGAGCGGTTGTGCCGCGAAAAGGTTGCGCGCCGCGTGACATCGCAGCACTTTTGGGTGTTGGCGCCAGCTATGTCCGGTTATCCTCGAATCGGCAAGTGGTACATCATTTGCTCTTTTGCCTCAAGGTAGCGATCAAGGTAATCTGGCGGGACATCGTTGAAGGCAGACACACGGCCATCCGGATCGACGTATTCGGCGAATACATTCGTCGTTCCCGTTGCTTGATCCCAAACGCTATTGTTGTTCCTCAGCCCTTGAATGATGGCCGATGCGGCCTCAGGCCCTGCCGGGCGCTTCACCCTCATTTTTGTGAAGCGGTTCATCCGTGCATTATCGGCGGGGCTAGCCGACAGCGCCTCGGCGAGCGCTTCGTTCGGCTCCGGCGGTCCGGGCGGCGTGGCAAACAGCCGAACCGGCTCCGTCGGATTCAGTCGCTCGCCGTATGTGTGGACTTTCTTGAGCATTTGCCAGGGGTCAACCACAACCGCGTGATTGCCCACTGTCCGGTCCCGCCAATCGCCGATGATGGCGTAGTGATGGTCCTCGTTAGATTCTTTGACCTGAAAGACCGGCAAGTTGCGATGCATTTGCCGGAGTTCCGCTCCTGAGAGGCGTCGATGTTCGCCGCAACTGCCGCCCCCCATTTCCTTAATCGTCTTGAGTTCTTCGGCCTCATCAGCGCAGTGCCCGCCATCGATCATGTCGCGAACAAGCTTCATCCGCGTCCAGCTTCGACCACCGCTCATCCAAATGGCTGCTTCCTGGTTAGCCGGGCCATCCGGGAATGTCTCATAGCCCGTCTTCTTGACCACCCGGCTTGCAATGCCCATGGCTTCAAATGTCTTCTTCGACACGGCTAGCCGCGTGGGCGCTGGAGTGCCGACGATAGCATCAAGGCGAGTATCTCTTATGTGTGAAAGAGGTGCGTATTCCTGTACGACCGATGATCGCGACGAACCCGCTCTGTTGACAGGCATTTGTATAACTCCACAATTGAAATCGGTCTATTAGGCTAGAAAAGCAGCAACCCGAAATAACGACAGAATCCGAAAAAGTCGATCGATATAAGAAGGCGCACGCGCGGAGCGGTGGTTAAAGCGTCGATTCTCGGGCGCTTACAGTCAACGCGTGATGGCCACAGCGAAAAAAGCGCGGCCTCGAACAGGTCTGCGCCTTTGCAACGACGGTTGGGCCTGGGCGTCCGGCGCCCGGCAGATGACTCAGCTATCGACGCGGAAATGCTCCGGGCTCTGGCCAGCATTGACAGCCCGCTGCAGCCAGTCGGGCATGTCGCCCTCTCCGCCCCATGTCTGTCCATCCGCGCTGCGATAGCGCACCTTCAGCCGCTTTCGCTGTCGCGACGGGAACACGCCTGCCGCCGCCAAGTCGGCATACGAAAGCCCGTAACGCGCAATCTGCAGACGGACCCACGTGACCGCCTCGACGCGGCGCCGAATGGCCACGGTTGAGCTGGGTTCGCTGATTGGGGGCGCGACGCGGTTTAGCACGGAAGAAGACCTCCAGAGAGGATTGCCACGGATCATCGCTGAGCAAGGTCCGTGCGGACCCACCTAGATTGCCATGGCTCCAGCGCTCGCAGGTGGGGTTCAAACCATCAAACACTGCTTGTGATGTGGGCTCGCACACCGCTGCTGTGGGCAAGTTGTGGGTAACGATCACGAGCCAGCCGAACTGATTTGCGAAGCTGCGAACCGATCAGCCGTCGACGCGACAAAGTCCGCAATCACACGGGCCGCATTCCGTGGCACGGCCTGCAGGAGGCAATGCGGTGCGTCCATCTCGACAAGTTGCACGTCTGGTCGGATCTGCTGAATGAGCGCAGCCGCGGAGCGCGGCACAACGTTGTCCGCCGCTCCCTGGAGATAGAGGAGCGGCACCTGCACCGCGGCGAGTTTGTCGGTGACGTCCACCTCAAGCACGGATCTCAGTCGCACGCGAAAGACGGCTGGCGTCACCGTGGCCACGGCTTGCTGGAACATGCGATGCAAAGGCTGAGTAAAGAATCGGCCAAACAGCAGCCGGCTGCCAATGCTGCTGATGGCGACGTTGAACGGCAGGAGGTTCACAGCAGATCTGAGTGGACGCAGCCGAGGATGCGGATTACGCGCGAAGGTACAGCAGAGGATCAAGCCCCGCATGCCAGGAGGACAGTTAGCTGCGATTTCGATTGCCAACGGCCCGGAGAACGACTCACCGAGCACGACATAGGGTCCGTCGATAGCCTGTAGCGCGGCCTGAATCCGAGGAATCAACGCTTCGTAGGTAAGGGGCTCCGATTCGGGATACGTGATGACCTTTGGCGCGATGCCCTTCCCCATCTCGGCGAGCAGCGGCTGAAACAGTCGGCCGGTCCCATCCATGCCGGGGAGCAGCACCAGCGTGACCGACGTCTTCTGACTCATTTGATGTCCCATCTAGTTTTTCATGGCGCGATCACTCGCAGGTGGGGTTCAAAATGGGGTTCAAAATATCAAACATTGCTCGTGACGTTGGCTCGCACACTGGTGCTGCTGTGGGCAAGTGTGGGTAGCCTCGTGGGCAACCTGTGGGCAGGCGCAGCCTGTCCATCGGGTTGTCCATCAGGCTATCCACACGGGCTGCGCCAGCGGCTGTCCACAGCCTAGTGGACCACCACGGCTCGCCTTTCGAGAGTCGATCGCAATGCCCTCTCCAGCGTCTGCAGAACACGCGCACGCCGGCGTAAGATGGAACACGACGGTGCAACGGAAGGCGGCCGCGCTGGATGCCCTTGCCTCGCAAATCGGCAGTCACGCGTTCGTGCCCACAAGCACAGCAACGACGGGAGACCACAATGAGCACTTCCGACGAGGACTGGAGTGGTGTCGCATTCGCACAGAACAATCGCACGGCGGACACGCTGGCCGCCCACCTGCGGGCCAACGGCATCTTGCCGCCCGGCCACGTCGTGGTGAACCTCCAGCTGTGTTTGCGGGCCACGGTGGCGCCCAAAGGGCTTCCACATGCCCCGCCACCGCGACGTGACGACGGTGTATAAGCGTTAGACCAGGGGGTCGCTCGCCGGCTGCTTGGCTGCCCGACGCGGCCGCGGCGCAGTGTCCATCAGCTCGGCCGGATAGAGGCTCAGGAAGGTTCGGGCGACTTCCGGGTCACGACAATCCCGCAAGTCGTCCCAGTGATCGCGCGGAACGATGACGATGCTCCGCTTTTCCTTGTTGGGAGCATGCATCCGCCGCATCAGCGGGTGCTCGTCGGCATTGACGGTCAGCATCGTGAAGCTGTAGCCGGGTGGCAGGCCATCGGCACGCGCGTCCCAAGCGCGCCACAGCCCGGCATTGGCAAAGTCGGGCCCGTCCTTCAACCAGATCTTGTAGCGCCTGCTCTTCTTCGGATCGGCCTCGTAGTTGGGCTCGTAGATCGAACGCGCCGGCACCAGGCAGAGTTGGCCAGCCTTCCAGAACTTCGCAAAGGTCGGCTTTTCGCCCACGGTCTTGGAGCGCGCGTTGGTGGTGTCGATGCTCACGCCAGGCGGTAGCCTGCGTTTGGGCACAAAACCGAAGTTGGCCACGACGCAGTCCGGCACACCGTGCTCGTTGATGTGCACAATCGGCGCGGACCCTTCAGTGCCGCGCGATGCTCCTTGAAATGGACTGCAATGTTGCTTCGGGATAGGCACTGCGCTACCGTGTCGGGCGCTACCTCAAAGTACAGCTGCAGGGCGTCGGCAGCATCTGCCCGATGAAACCCCACCGGCAAGGCGGGCACAAACTCACCCTCGGCAGAGCGCAGACTGATCCAAACCTCACCGTCTTCGGTCGCACCTCGCGTGGTCGGCAGTGCGCGCTCGTGGGCATGCGCTTGCACCAGCATCTGCCGCCCCCTCACCTCGAGCACCGGGGCTTCCATCACCTCCAGCATCTCGCCGTCGATGGCGACCTTGGCAACCAACTTGAACATGGCAGGCTCCTCGTGGTCGTCAAGGGCCGAGGCAGGCGCTTGATTTCGAGCGCCTTGCCGAACTCGATGCCCTTCGCATCGCTGCGATTGGCAAACTCCAGCGCGATTTTGATCTGCGCGTCCGTTCCACGTCGCAACCTCAGCGCTCAATTGTCGTTGAGATAGAACATGTTCACGGTCGTTATACTGTCTTCAGGCGGAAAATCCGTGATGGTGGGCGGGTTCTGCTGATAGTCCACGCATTTCACCACGCCGTTGTCGTCTTTCGCCAGCACGACCATGTGCCCGGTAGTGTTCGAACGGGTATAGGCGATCCCAACGCCAGAGCTCTTCGGCATCGCATTCACGAAGTCGCTCTGGAACGTGGCGTTGTCGTTGTATGTCCGATAGCCCGCGTTCTGCACACCACCTGCGGCGAACAGTTGCAGAATCTCGTCCAAAGTTGCCGTGTCTTGCTGCATGATCTCCGCCCGCTGAAAAAGCTGCGAGACCGTCGTATTGTTCAACGCCGCTACCGTGCAGTAGTAGCAGTTCTGGTCAAGATTCCCGTTGATGTCGTTGGCCGTCGTTCCGACGTTGAGAATCGGCGCAAAGGTTCTGGGCATATGCATTCCTTGTATTGCTGGAGGTTAGTGTTGAGGTTGCAGCACGCATACGCTAGCGCAGCCGTGCGTCGAAGGTCTCCATCGCTGGATGGGTCGAACATGTGACGCAGCCTCCGAGTTCTTAGGCAGAGGTGTTTGCTCATCAAATGCCTATTATGCGGATCGCTGCCAGAACCGGTATCCAGGTCGCTTCCATACGGCTGGTACGCCGGGTGCGCGCGTACGTGAAGTAACTGCGCGTCGCGAGGCAGAACCGGGCGAAACCCACGCGATTCGGGTCGGGCAGCGCACCCATGCGGCTGGCTTTCCCGGTAGCAGAGGGAGCATGGACTAACGATCGTCCGCAACCTCAACCCTTCGCATATCGAGCAGGGCTTGCATGTCGCCGGCGAATGCATCGAAGTCCGTCTCCGCTTTCGGTGCCGCTGCAAATGAATACCGAGCGGATCGTTGCCAGAACCGGTATCCCTGCCGCTTCCATACGGCGGGCACGACAGGCGCGCCATTTGATTCCCAGTCCGCGATCCATAAGGGATATTTACTGAATGCCTCGTTCGCGAGGTACGCGTTACCCATGGCCACGTTGGTGTACAGAATGGGCATGCAGTTGGCCTTGCGCTCAACTGCCTGCAATACCTTCAGAAGCGCTTGCTGAACGTGTTGAACGGGAACGGTCACGCCGCGGCCAGGAAGGCTGGTTTCTTCGAAATCCACGGCAGGACACAGGTCGTTCGCGCCGAACCTGCCGATTGCGCTGAGCGCGGTCTCGGCTTGCGTTTCCGGGTCGGATTGCAGCGTAAAGAAATGATAGGCACCTCGTACCAATCCGCGATCGGCCATACGCCGCCAGTTGGCCTCGAAGCTGGGATCGATCGTCGCACCATAGCTGGCACGGGCGAATGCAAATGCGATCCCTTTGGATTGCAGCACTTCAGCTCCGCTCTCGCCGTTCCACTTTGAGACATCCAGGCCCACTACGGAAACCGCAGGTCTGAGTGCCGGCACGGCGCTTGCTGCCGAATCAGGAGACGATGGCTCCCTTGGCACGAACGCCGGCGCAGCGGTTGGCGAGCCAACGGCAACGGCGGCTGGCGCTGAGCCGGCGCTCGCAGCGGGTTGTGCGTCATGGTGTTGGCCGTGCCACCAATAGACCGATCCGGATGCGCTGGAGAGCGTCAGCAGCGTTGCCGCTGCATGGGTCTTGTATCGCTGAAACAAACCGGCGGTGGTGCTGGCCGTATTTTTTCCGTTCTGATTGGTTGGCGGCGTTGTGGATGAATGATCGACCACGTTGGAAGGCGTGCCTTGCCCCGCCGCCGATGCTGGCTCGCGCGTTGCAATCAGGTTCGACAGATCCCGACGGCAATCGTCCGGAATGCAAAGCATGCCGTTGACGCAGTCGTGGACGAGATCGAATACTGCACCGTCGAGCCTGGTGCCTCGATAGATGACGTCGCCCGCATCGTTCTGGATCGCTTCCGGCTCGCACGTGAAATCACCGCGCTTGTTCAGCACAACGTGGGCTGTGCTCGGTTTGGGGTCCTGGAACAGGTCGCTGACATACACCATGTCGTGCCAAACAGCGTGCTCCGTCCGGAACACATAGATCAGCCGATGGTCCCGCAGCCGGGCCAAAAGCATGCATAGATCCAACAGCCCCTTGAGCTCGGAAGCGAGTCTTTCCGGCTGCGTGTGAATCTCCGATTTCAAGTAGAAGTAGCCAAACGCCCGACCCGGCTGCAGGATCAAGGCGCGGCCCGCTGCCTCATTGAAATAATTGGCCGGCAAAAAGCTCGTCAACCGCTGTGGCAGCGCTTCGGTGGCGGCCAGCATCTTCGAAATCCATGCGGATTCCGATGCGCGGAATGCGGGTAGCCTGTCGGTCTGCTGTTGTTCGGGCATATCTCTTGTGGACATGGCTCTTGCAAACCGCAAGCGACTACTGAAGCGCGGTGCTTGCGAATAGCCGGAGCGCAATGCGTTTGCATGATCAGGCTACGGCGGGCGTCAATCCGACAACGCCCGGTTCAGCGACATCCCGCGCACTTATTTGGACTTGCGCGTTTGGCCAGAATATTTGAGAGAAGCCCAGGGGGAGGACCTCATATACAAGTCAAGTTGATGGTCTGCATTCACGACGCCACCAACAATCGCACTACCGACGTTGCCATTGCCATATGTGCTCGGAGGGCCGTCGCTAACGAGATACGCGGAAAGGTCCCAAAGCCCGGCGTCCTGACCATCACGATGGACATATGCGACCTGCTGGCTTCCGGACTCCCAGTGTTCTTCAACCCATTCGTCACTGGAAATTTGCTGCCACATTTCGTCTGCAGTCACCGGAGCATCGATGTGGAATACCGGCCCACCGAGAATGGCAAACAGCTTGCATCCGGAGAGGTCATACGTAAAGAAGAGCGTTCCAACGTCCGCGTTTCCAATGGATTCTGGCCGGAGAGTGGTCAGTTCACCTTGCTTCCACGGCAGCCAAAGGATGGTGGCTGGTTCCCCGGAACTGTCCAGGTCGATTCTGAAGCCGGTTTCCGTTGCATGCAGATACACGTCCAACTTGCCTGGGTATCTGGCGTTGAGCACGGCGTCAAACTCAAGCGTACGGTCAGCGCCATCCGTCATTGCAGCCCGAAGATCATCTTGAATCGTCATGTCAATGTTCCTGCTGAAGAAAGTTGATCGAAGCGAAACAGCGGGCTTCACGAAGCGTCGTCGTGGGCCGTTCGGCTTCAGAAAATTCGGTCGTGAGTAGCCAGGTTGCGGGCGAGCAGCCTGGCCATGGCGAATACATGTGACCCCGACACTCAGTGTGTGCCCCCGTTTCCGCCGGGATTGGCGGGGTTAGCAGGTTTGCCGGAATTGGAGTCGTCGCCGTCGATCGCCAAGAATTTGCCTGGGTAGTACTTGGCCATCCACATCTGGGCCAGTTGCGAGCGCGTGATGGGCTTGAGGTAGTAATTGACCGGCACGCCGATGTTGCCGGCCAGCGCCTTCTGGACGTAGTCGTCCAGCGCGTCCATCACGGAGTTGGTGTCGATGATCTTGTTCTGCTGATTGTCGATGTTTGCGAGACCGCTCAGCGCGGCCTGGATTCTTGAGTTCTGCAAGGTGATCATCTGCGCCCCGGTACGTGCTGCCTGCGCGGATGCGTCAACGGAGTCCTGCGCCTGGGCTGTCGCATTCTGCAGTTTCATCAGCGCGGCCATGGATTTGGCGCCGTCGTCATCGCTAAAGCCCTTCACGCCCATCGCAACCTGGTTGGACTTGATCGACGGAATGGAGCCCATCGTTACCAGCGAACAGTGTGCGGTGATGTTCTGGGTGCTCAACAGATTTTTCGCGTCCTGAGAGAAGCTGCCATCGACGCCGAAGCCGCCCTGCACGTCGGCGAACCAGCCGGAAACCTTGAACTGTTCCTGGAGCTTGTCGGCAAAGGAGTACATCTCCTCGCTGCTCGTTGTGTCAGTGGTATTCAGGACATGCACCATGCCGATGAAGCACGAGCCGTAGGTGGCTCCCGACAGCAGCGTGATGGATTTTTCGTCGGGGGTATCGGCCTGGGCTGCGATCGTGGAAACGTTCTGGATCGAATCGGTCTTGATCATCGCGTCGGAGTGGACCTGATTCCAGACGCGGATGGCCTTGTCCACGTCGAGGATGAACGGGGCAAGCAGTACCGCGTCCTTATGCGTGCACGTGACGGAGATGACCAGCGTGCCGGCGATGCTGTGATTGGCCATCTGGCTGTTCACTTGCGAAGATGCCGAGGTGCTGGCCTGCGACGAGAAATCGTCGCCGAAATAACTGACTTGGTCACTCACGAACGCGCTGATCGTGGCCGCGTGCGTGTTGGAACTCTGAGCGTTCTGATCGACGGCGAAGTACTGCACGTTCATGCGCATCGAGTCTGCCGACAGCGGCATCTTCTTGATGGCGGTGCGATTGTAGTCAAGCGGACTCTCGATGGAGTCGTTGATGCCCCGGATCGTTGCCTTGAGCGGCTGAGTATCTTTGAGCGACTGAATCTTGGCCTTGGCGAATTCCGATGCCGCCGCGGAAATCTGTTTGCCTGTGTCGCTGCTGGCCGTGATCACGTCGGCCGGGTCGGTGCCCATGTTGATCATTTCCTGGATAGTCATATCCAATGATCGCTTCATTGCAATTAGCGAGTTGAGATTGTCTTCGGCCGCGTCAGCCGGAGCTTGGGCAGCGGCGATCTTTTCGAGGACATCAAGACGCTGAGGGCTGACGATATTGCCTAGAGCAAGCGCCGGATCATAGGGAATGGTTGACGGCATAAGCGGTCCTTATTGGAAGCGTTGAGCGATCATGTGTATTGCGAAACCTGCAGAAAATGACTAACGATGATTATTGGCGCGCACGCTATCGGATTGGATAGGCATCTCATTTCTGCATCGGCTTTAACTCAAGTCAAATAGCCTTGCCCAAGCTTCTGAGGTTGGCCCGAAGCGAAGAATTGAAGCCGGCAAGATTCAATGACCACATCTCCATCGAGCGGCAATGTGCGATTTGACCTCCATTGAAAATGGAATTTCGAGCGTCTCGCCTTTGCTCATTCCACGCTTTGCTCTCAAATGAACAGCGCTCGTTTTTTGGGCGGCTTCACGGGTAATCATGGGCGTTGCACCAAAGTTTCGTGGGGCCACCCACCACCAAGAACGGAAATCGCCGGGAAAAAATAATAGTCCTTACTGATTAATGTGTTGGGTTGGGATAAATCTGCAAATATTATCCAGTTCGGACCTTGAAACCGGGCCTCGAATAATCTATGTCGAAACCAGACAGTGCATATTGAATGGCAGCGCAACCCCATGATGGCGGGGCGCAGGACGGGGCACCATTACGTCAGGGAGTTGCTAGAGAACTTCTGGGCGTTGCTGCATAAGAGTCGCTAACAAAGCCGATCAACAAGTCGGCCGCAGATGACGGCGCAAGCCAGGGTAAGCAACGCGAGATGAGTCTGAAGAGAGCGCTCGAAACGAATGCGCATCTTGCCGAAGCCGGCAAGCCAAGCATGGGGGCTTTCTACAATCCAGCGATGCTTGCCGAGCCGGTCGTTCTTCTCGATGCCTCGGCGAGCGATCCGGGGAGTGATACTGCGCTCGCGCAGATGTCGGCGGCATCGCGCGAAGTCGTATCCCTTACCCGCGTGAAGCTTGTCGGGACGGCATCGCGGGCGGCCATCGAGTCCGGGCACGCTCGGGGTGGCGTCAACGAGTTCCTCGATCACCATCGAATCGTGACGATTGGCACCGTGACCATCAGCGCCAACGGCACGCCGCGCCGGTCTACGACGAGATGGCGCTTGCTGCCGAACTTGCCGCGATCCGTTGGGTTCGGCCCAGTCTGTTCGCCCCCCCGGGGGCTGGCCACCGTTGCACCGTCGAGGCTAGCCCTGCTCCAGTCGATCTGGTCGTGCTCCCGTAGGCGCTTGAGCAGAGCCAAATGCAGCCGCTCCCAAATGCCGTTGGCCTGCCAGTCGCGCAAGCGGCGCCAGCACGTCATACCGCTGCCAAAGCCCAGTTCTTTAGGCAGGTCTTCCCACGGGATACCGGTATGCAGAACAAACAGGATGCCGTTGAGCGCCGCCCGATCATCCACGCACGGGACCGCCTTTGGTCGAAGGATCCACAACCGGCAGCAGCGGTTGCAGAGCCTTCCACAGTTGGTTGCTGATCTTCTTTCGTGTCATGCCACCTACAACGCCCCAAGTGCATGACGCGATGACTTGGTTTTGTTAGCGACTCAAAGGCGATAAAGGAGGCGCTTCATGGCTAGGGGAGTATTCCAAGTGCACGGTCCACAAAAGAGCGCGCGTCCATCGACTTGGACAACCGCCAGCCAGCGACACGCAGTTCGGCAGTCTGCTCATCTAACAAGCGCTCCGACTTTCGAACGTCGATGCGCGACTGTTCGACGCTATCTATGGCGGCTCGACCCGCCTTGTAGAGTGATTCAGTAAGAGCCAGCAGCTTGCGCGATTCCTCAACGCTGTCTTTGGCCGCTCGAACAGCATCCTTCGCCTCAAGCAAGGCATTGAAAGCCGCATGCAGCCGATTTCTGGTGTCGACAATGACTTGCTGTAACACGGCCTCCTGCCGGAGTGCATCGGCCTTCGCGGTCTCTAACTCCGCATACTCGGTGGTGAATGGGCCCAGCGGCTGCTGAACCGATACGCCCACGCGATAGCTTTGGTATCCCAATGCGCCATTGGCTGATCCGAAGCCGGAGAGGCTCTGCCCCAAGAAATCCTTCTTAGCAAAAGCACTGACAACAGGAAGGAAAGCACCACGGGCCTGATCGACCTTGGCATATGCTGCGTCGACCTGCTGGCGTGCTGCAATCACTGCGGGATCAGCCATGACCACGGCATCCATCGTGACGGCATCAGCGATCTCCGTATCAGCGGAGGGAACATTGCCGCTCGCTACCAGGACTTTGCCCGGCGACACATCCGCGCCCATGGCCTTGACCAACGTATCCGACCTATCGCGCAGTGTGTGGCAGGCCTGGTAGAGCTGACGCTCTGCATCCAGCACATCATTGCGTGCCTTCCCAATGGTGATGGTCGTTCCGTGGCCATCACGATAACGTTCCGTCGCTGTGCCCTGAATGATTTTCAGGCTCTTCAGTACCCGCCCAGTTTCATCCACGGCAAGTTGTGCCTTATATAAGTCGCCATAGGCAACGATGACAGCCTGCAGGGTGTCAGCGAACGTGGCATCAAGGGTCGCTGCGCTAGCGCGCTCCAGCGCTTTGCTGCCACGATAGCCAGCGACATCTCGGCCGCCGTTGTATAGGTTCAGATTAACGCTGACAGCGCCGTAACTGGTGTAGCCCTGGCCGTTGCCACCGACGATGGAGTTGCCGACGACAATCGCAGGACTACCTCCGTTCGCTGGCTTGTAGCGGTCGTTCTCAACCGTTGCGGCAGCGGAAGGCAGAAAGGCAGACCAAGCGCGCAGGACACCCGCTTTGGCTTTTTCCTGATCCTGCAGCGTCATCAGGTACTGTGGCTGTCCTTGCGATGCAATCTGCAGCGATTTGCTCAGAGCAATCGGTTCTGCACTTAAGCCAGCGCACGGTACGGCACCATCTGATCCGACTCCCCCTACGGCATGACATGCGCCGCACCAAAGCGCTGTTAGAAAGACCAGTGCGAGACGTTCGAACATGAAAAACAACTTTGCCGCCACCGCGGGTAGCGGATCTATCACAAGAAAAAAGACGAGCCGCACCCATGCACGGCTCGTCCTGCTTACTCACTACGCAGCTGCTTGTTGGTCCGTCGTTCCAGCGGCCATATCGGTAGAAGTAGCGCTTGTGCTGCCACCGGCAACGCCAGGATCCCCCGTGCCCGGATCACCTGCGCCCGGATCATTGCTGGCAGCGTCGCCGGCAAAGTAGTCCTGCCAGTACTGGTCGAACTGGTCCGCCGAGATTCCTGAGCCGTTCATGTAGTAGTTCGTTGTTCCATCGCTGCTGGTATCCGTCATTAGCGAGATGCCGTTGAGGGTGTCGGTCTGCTGCGTCTCACTGCTTCCATCGGCGCGATCCAGCGTAGTGATTTCGTGATGGATACCGTCGGCGTCGTAAGAGCTCTCGTATGTTGAGTGCTCACCGGTCGACCCGTTGTAAGCGTCCTCCGTCGTGCTGCCCGAGGAAGGGTCATAGGTCTGATCCGAGTACGAGCCGTCGGAACCGCGCGACACGTCATGGATGTCGTGACCATCGGCGTCGTACTGGTGCGAATCATAGTTGCCGTTGTCGTCCCAGTGTGCCGTCGAGTGCGAGCCGTCAGCGTTTTGCGTCGTTTGATCCGAGACGCCGTTCACCTCGATCGTCGTGCTGGCACTGACAGTGTGGCCATACGAGTCCGTTTCTGTATCGTGCGTGATCTGTCCATTCCCGGCCATCTCAATTTCATGCGTTGAGCTCGAGCCGTCGCTGTTGTATGTGGTTTCCCAACTGCTACTGATGGTTCCGCTCGACGTGTTGTCGCTCGGTATCGAAGCGTTGTAACCGTCCTCGCTCGTCAAGCGACCGCTCGCATCGTAGTTGTCGGTGATGCGGTCGTTCCAGTCGTTGGTGATGCGCGTTTCCGAATGGGAGCCGTCGGGGTTGGTGGTTTCGATCACATGGTCGTCGCCGGTTCGCGTGTCAACGCTGACGGTACCGTTACCTTGGTAGATCGTCGTGACATCCGAGTCGCCGTTGCTCACTTCGACCCGCGTCACGTTCCCGTTTGCGTCTCGCTCGGTAGACGTATTGGTCCCGTCGGCCTGTTGTTGATTGTCGACGCGTGAGCCATCGTTATAGATGGTGGAATTGTCGTACTCGCCCGTGGTGGCGTTGTACGAGTTTTCCCAAGTGATACCCATCGCGGTCGTCTCAGTGGTGCTGTAAGAGCCGTCGGCCGACTTGACGGTCGTGGTGGTATCACCATAGCCGTATTGATTGGTGCTGACGACTTCTACCGACGACCCGTCCGGGTTGGTCGTGATGGTGGTGTCGTTGTAGATGTCACCATAGCTGCCGCCATAGCCACCACCATAGTCGCCACCGTAGCCACCGCCATAGCCACCACCGTAACTGTCACCGCCGCCAGTCGAGTAATTGTCCTCTCTCGTTGAGGTGGTGACGGAGCCGTCAGCATTGGTGGTAACGGTGGTCACGCTTGAGCTCGCGACTGACCCGTCCTGGTTGTAGGTGTCCGATCCGTAGCTGCCACCCGTCGATTGCCACGTGTCAGAAGCGCGCGAACCGTCGGAGTTATACGTGTCGGTGCCCGTCGTGCCATCGGGGGATTGCCACGAATCGGAGGTCAGATTGCCGTTCTGGTCGTAGTTGTTGGTACCCGAGTGGCCGTCGTTGCTTTGCCACGAGGAGGATTCCAGCGTGCCGTTCGAATCGTAGGTGTTGCTGCCTGAATTGCCGTTGCCGTCGTTCCAGGTTTCGCTGGTGATCTGGCCGTTCGGGCCGTACGTGTTGGAGCCCGAGCCGCCACCTTCTGTCTGCCAGCCATAGGAGGTCAGATTGCCGTTGGCGTCGTAGCTACTCGTCGTGGTGTTGCCCTCGCCGTCGTTGGTCTGGACATTTCGGCCGATTTCGACTCCTGTAATGGGGTCGTAGCTTGTGAGGGTGGTCGTGATTTCGAGATTTCCATTGCTGCCGCTCTGGCTAGATATGTTCTCGATCGAGTTCAAATTGCCATTGGAATCGTTGCGGCCGATTACAACCTGGCTTCCAGCACCCGTGATGTTGATCGTGTTATCTCCGCCGACCACTGAAACTGTGTCATTCGCACCAACATTCACAGTGTTCCCACTCCCGTCAATAGTGGTATTGCCGTTGTCGGCAACATTGACGGAATCGCCATTGGCAGCCACGGAGATTCCACTTCCCGTAATGTCGATACTTGCGCCCTTGGTAGTATCCGAAACTGTGATGCTTCCGTTTGAACACGTTGCGGTTGAGCCTCCCGTAACGGTGGCCGTGCCTTGCCCGCACGTCACGGTATTGCTCCCCGAAGAGTCAATGCTTACGCTGCTTCCATTTCCGAGGTTAACGGTATCCCCCGCCCCACTAATAGATACACTGGCACCGGCCGACACCGTAATTGCCGCATTGCTTGCATTGATCGTGTTATCGATCACGCTGACCGCTTGATTTCCGCTTTGCGAAGGGATGTCCCCTTGCTGCATCGTTCCACTGGTTACCGTAGCTGCACCATTCAGCACGGTCTCCTGCCAGCTCAACGTTCCATCTCCATTGCTAATAGTATGGTCCGTTGGATTTGCGTCGTCTATGGCGCCACCGTGGTGGTTGAAGCGTTGCGGTTCGCCAAGCTGCTGTGCAACCGCATCCTCCTGGCCGATCGCGTATTGCTCTGCGTTATCGTCGTACTGCGAATTCGGAGTGATTGCATTTGTATTGAAGTTGGGGTCCGTTGCATGCGCAGCCTCATGCAGGAGACTGAGTGCAGCGGACTGAACCCCCAATATAGTCCCGTTGGCATCCGATACAATTTGGCCGGAATTTGGATCCCAATTTATGCTATTAGGAGGGAAATTTGGGTTGTACCGCGGCGCGCCAACTGGGGGATTGTAAGTATCTTGATCCCTTGCATTTATATTAATCGTCGTTCCATTCTGAGCCATTTGCTGAAGAATCGCGGCGGCCACCGGGCTTTGTTGTAGATAGGCAAGCGCGGCATTGAGGTTGGCGATATCCCCTGCGGTTGCGCCAATAACACGAAAATCGTTTGCAGTGAGTGTCATTTGATATTTAAATGATATTAAACACGTCAATCAATTGAAATTACTTCCCGGCCCGAACAAAAAAACTGCACCCATCATCGATTCCAAGGTTCGCCACCAATTCGTATATTTTCTCAACAATGCCGGCATCAATTGAAATCGGCGCATCATCTACGAACCCTGGTAGTCGAACCTCACCTGGGAACGGTGCTCTGAGCAATAATTTGATTGGCGGCCTATCGGTGTATTTCATATAGACAGCCTCCCTAAGATCCAATTTCACAAGATCAGTAATACGACCTGAAATATGGGATTTCTCGACTGAATTAATCAATCGACCAATGATAATCTGATCACTGATTCGGTATTCGCACCCGAATTTCTTCAGTGTCTCCTCAGTCAAGCCTGCTCGATACTCCTGATGAGGAGGGGCCAAAACCACAAGAACATCGCTTGGAACTGCGGGCGGCAGAAAAGCCTTTTCTGCAGTGCTGCTGTACTTTGAATTTTCACGCGCCTGCATTTGCTTGCACGAACAGAGACACAATGCGCTCACTAACATCGCTGCGAGAATTCGGGGCAACTGTAGTAGGGTTCTTTTCTTCATGATGTTCTTTGTTTATCAATCAATTCTTGAGAGACATTTCGATGTGATTAGCGAAGACTGGCTGACTCACTAAGGTACTTTGTTACAGGAGACAAGATGAACTGAATAACCTTCCTGTGATCCGTCTCAATATCGGCCTGTACCGTCATCCCAGCCTGCAACGGTGCGGGGAGCCCATCCACAACAAAGCCACTTCGCTCAGCTCGGATTCGCGCCTTGTAGACATACCCATCCTTCACCGACTTCACGTTCTGAATGGCTTTCTCCGGTTGATTTCCCCCAGCGCCATTCTCATCACTGATGGAGGCACTGCTCTTCTCCTCCGCATCGGGGCTCACCCACACCAACGTTCCTTTCAGCGTCCCGTACTTCTGGAACGGGAAGGTATCGACTTTGAGCTCCACCGGCTGTCCCACTTTGACGTACCCGATGTCATCGTTGGAAAGCGTGGCTTCGACCACCAGCGGCATGCCATCCGGCACGATGGTCATCAGCGTCTGGGCAGGATTGACGACACCACCCACCGTCGTCACGTTGATCTTCTGCACCCAGCCATCCACCGGCGCCTTGAGCCACTTCAACTCGTGCAGTTCGCGGCTTTTCTCCATATCGCCGCGCAACCCTGGCTCGTTGGCCACCTTGTCGCTCAACTGCCCGTAGACCTCGGCCTGGTGATCGTGCTCGACTTCGGCCAGACGCTTTTGGGCTTCCTGCAGCGCAGCGCGCTGCTCGTCCACCGTTTTAGATTGGGCAGCCAGATCGTTGCGGTTGCTCGTCAGTTCTTGCTTGAGTTGGAGGTAGTCGACGCGTGAAATAGCGCCGCTTTCCACTAGTGGTCGGGCGCTGGATTCGCGCTCTTCGCTGATGGCGGTGTTCTCTCGGTATTTCGTCAGCGTGGCCTGAGCTGCAGCCAAACCGTGGGTTTTCTCTTCGACTTGTGACCGCGCTTGCTCTCGCTTTGCGGTATATGCGGCTTCCCTTGCGGCGCGAGTACTTTCCTGCAGCGCAACCCAGGCAGGATCAGCGTTGCGGTAGTCAGGTGCAGTGTGTGTAAGTTCTGCGGCCAACCGTGCCTGCTCAAGGCGGTTGTATGCGTACTTGTCGGTGTTTGCTTGAAGTGCGGCACCGCTGATAGCCGGATCAAGTTCGAGCAACAGGTCACCAGCCCGCACGTGCTGGCCCTCTTGCACGTGGATCGCCTTGATGGTCGACGCCTCCAGCGGCTGGATCTGCTTGATCCGCCCGTCGGGGATGAACTTGCCCGGGGCCGTCGCCACGACTGCGATTTGGCCGATGCACGACCACACAATCAAAATCACAACGAGCCCGACAATGCTCCACAACACCTTGCGGTGCGCCGGAGATGGCGGTGTCTCCTGGATTTCCAGCAGATGTGGCAGAAACTCCTGCTCCAGCGGCGTCAGCGGGGCATTGCGACGGGCGCGCCGACGTTCGGCCTTGGTCTGGCCGCTTGCATCCGTGCGGTCAAACTTCATCAACTTAAGCAGCGGCATATTCCGCCCCCGCTTGTTGAGAGAACAGATGCGCGTAGATGCCACCGCGCGCGAGCAGTTCCGCGTGCGAGCCGCGCTCAGCCAGTTCGCCCTTGTCCATCACCAGAATGGTGTCCGCATGGCGAATGGTGGACAGCCGGTGCGCAATGATGAAGACACTGCGGCCCTCACAGATCTTGCTCAGGTTGTCCTGGATGATCCGCTCCGACTCATAGTCCAGCGCGCTGGTCGCTTCGTCGAAAATCAGAATGCGGGGGTTGGCTAGGAGCGCACGAGCGATCGCAATGCGCTGGCGTTGCCCGCCGGAAAGCGCGGTGCCGCGTTCGCCGACTGGGGTGTCATACGCCTCGGGCAACTCGAGAATGAAGTCATGCGCCCCGGCGAGCTTGGCCACTTCTACAATGCGTTGCATCGAGGTGCCAGGCACGTGGATGGCAATGTTGTCGCGGACACTGCCGTTGAAGAGGAAGTTCTCCTGCAGCACGACGCCGATTTGTCGGCGTAGCCACATCGGATCGGCCTGCTGCAAGTCGACACCATCGATGAGCACGCGTCCCGATTCCGGCACATACAGTCGCTGCAACAGCCGCGTGAGCGTGCTCTTACCGGAACCACTGCGCCCTACGATGCCGACGGTCGTGCCTGGCTCGATCGTGAACGATAGATTGCGCAGAATTTCGGGGCCATCGACGTTGTAGCGAAAGCGCACGTTCTCCAGACGCACCGCCCCTTGAATAGCTGGAAGGCTCGCCTTGTTTGGATTGAGCGATGGCTCTGCACGCGTATTGAGGATGTCGCCGAGCCGCTCGACCGACAGCCCGACCTGCTGGAACGTTTGCCACGTCTGCACGACACGCAGCACCGGCGAAATCACGCGCCCCGACAGCATCTGAAACGCGATCAGCTGCCCGACCGTCAGGCTGTTCTCCATCACCAGATAGGCGCCAACCCACAACACCGCCAAGGTTGATAGCTTCTGAATGGATTGGCCAAGTGCGCCGGAGATGCCTGAGAGGTGTGAAGTGCGGAACGACGCGGTGACATACCGTGCAAGCAGCTCTTCCCAGCGCTTGTACAGAATCGGCTCCAGCGCCATGGCCTTGACGGTCTGCACACCCGTAACCGCCTCCACCAGATAGGACTGGCTTTCCGCACCGCGATCGAACTTCTCTTCGAGCCGCTCACGCATCAGCGGGCGCATTACCAACGACAGCGCAACGAATAGCGGGATGAACGCCAAGACCACCGCAGTCAGTAGCGGGCTGTACAGCAGCATTACAGCGATGAAGATCACCACGAACAGCAGATCCATCACGACGTTGATGGATGAGCCTGTCAGGAACTGGCGAATACCCTCCAGTTCACGTACGCGCGCCACGGTGTCGCCGACTCGCCGGACCTCGAAGTAGCGCAGTGGGATATGCAGCAAGTGCTTAAACAGCTTCGCACCAAGCCCCACATCGATCCGGTTGGAGGTATGCGCCATCAACTGCGCCTTGAGCACGCTCAGGATGGCTTCGAAGACGATCAGGATCAGCATGCCAGCTGCCAGCACGTGCAGCGTCGACAAGCTCTTGTGCATTAGCACCTTGTCAATGATGACCTGCGTGAACAGCGGTGTGACCAGACCAAACAGCTGGATGACGAAAGCGGCGACCAGGATCTCGCCCAGAATGCGCTTGTACTTCCAAATTGCGGGAACGAACCAAGCAATATCGAAAAGGCGATTGGGATTGTCGAGCCGGAGCTTGGTCTTGATGAGACAAAGCTGCCCCGTCCAGACCTCTTCGAATGCTTCGCGAGTAAACAGCGTGGCGCGCGGTTGCCGTGGATCTGCCACGACGATTCGGTCATCCGAGAGGATGCGCAGGATAACAACGCGCTCCCCGCCGTCCAACGTTGCAATGGCCGGTAAGGGCGTACGCGCGAGCCGTTCCCAGGATGACGATGCGAACTTTGCCTTCAGGCCAATCTCTCCTGCAGCCCGCAGTACTTCCACGTCTGAGAGAAGACGGCCGGCCTCGAACGCGAGCGCGCGCGCCAATTGATTTGCATCTGTTGGCCGCTGGTGATGCCCGGCCACAATGCAGACGCAAATAAGGCCCGTGCTGATGCGCGCAGTCCCGACTTTATCGGCTACGCTCCCGGTGGCGTTGGCGTGATTGCCCTCGGACATGCTGGAAACTCCCCGTGCTACGCGTATGGACGCGTTTGTTATTGGGCAGGGAGGGTAGCAGCAAGGCGTCCGGTAGAAAGCTCCTCCTAAGGTAGGTGTGCATCTTTCGCGACAGCAGATGAATCTTTTGAAAATCAGATATTCGAATCTCTTTTTTCCGGCATGAGCCGCATCCTGTTCGCTTGGGAGTTGGGCGCCAATCTCGGGCATCTCGCGCGCGATCTGCCCGTGGCCGAAGTGCTACGAAAACAGCGGCATGACGTGCTTTTCTCGGTGAAAGACTTGCGCGTCGCTGAACAGGTTTTATCGCCGGCAGGCTTCAAATTTGTCCAGGCCCCGGCTGCCGCAGGCATCCCTCAAGATAGTTACGCACCTGCGAACTACTCCGAAATGTTGATTGGATCCGGATACGGAGATGTGCTCGGCACAATCGCACGTGTGAAAGCATGGGCGGCCGTCTTTGACCTGCACCAAACCGAAGTTGTGGTGATCAACCACGCGCCGACAGCACTCCTCGCGGCCCGCGCTTTGGGGCTGCCAGTTGTGCTGACCTGCATCGGTTTCGAGTTGCCGCCTGCCGTCAGCCCGCTTCCGAGCATCCGGCCATGGGAAAGCATTCCCACCGAGCGGTTGCAGCAAGCAGATTCGGTCGTCCTGCATACCTTCAATTCCGTCTTGGACAGATTTGACCGAGCACCGATATTGCGCGTAGCCGACCTGTTCGCCAATCTGCCGACCGTACTAACGACGTTTCCGGAGTTGGACCACTATGGGGCGCGCACTGACGTCTTGTACGTCGGCCCCGTCTCCATGCTGACGAACGCGGTAGAGTGCCCCTGGCCCGCAGGGGCGAGGCGTCGCATCTTTGCCTATCTTCGCCCGTCAGTGCCCGGATTCGAGCACATGCTTGCAGCGCTCAGGGACACAGCGGCAACGGTGCTTTGCGTCTCGCCTGGTATGTCGGAAGACGATATAAAACGATTGAGTTCGCCACGCCTTAAGATTTTGCCGCACCCAGTCGCTTTGAATGCCACGCTCCAGGGCGTGGACCTCGCCGTGGTCTACGGAACTGGCACCATGGCTGACGCACTACTGGCTGGGGTACCTCTCCTGATGGTTCCGCAGGTCATTGAGCAAGCTTTGGCGGCGCGCCGCATTGAGGATCTTGGCGCAGGGATCATGTGGAAACCGCCTCGCACACTTGAAAGTGCACGCACAGTGCTCACGACCGCGCTCTCGACTCCATCGTTGAAGCAACAAGCGGATCTCTTTGCGAAGCGCTATCAAGGAACTGCGCCAGAAAAGGCAACCGGCACCATAGCGCGCATGGTTAGCGATGCCTCATTGCTCGGCCATCGGTGTTAGCAGACTCGGCCAAGTATCTAAAACACGCGTCCGTGTAGCAATCGCTGTGACTGCTGGCGTACTTCGCCAGTGTTCGAGTCATAGCCGCCGCCCTCGGAGCGAGGTCTTTCGAGACGATTACTTCGGCACCTCTCACGTTTTTTTCACAAACAAACCGGCTGTCCGGTTTACATTGTGATGTGCCGATGCTACGCTCCGGCTCGTCTGGATGCCCGGGCATTCGGCTGTCCCCCTGTGCAAGGCAGAGGGCCACTCATCGAAAACGGAGATCAACATGAAGAATTCAAGCAACGCAGGAGTACTGCTGATTGCCGTGGCATGCGCAGGCCTCACTGGCTGCGCGAGCGTCCAGCCGGTTGCATATTCGGGCGTGGAATCGTCCTCGTACATGAAGCCGAACGCGCAAGACGATTCAGACCGTGTGCCCTACAGCTACTCAGCACAGGCCGATTGGCACCGATACCGCAGCGTAATGATCGACCCCGTCGCAATCTATCGCGGTGCCGACAGCCAGTTCGGTGACATGAGCGAGGGTGACCGTGCCGCGCTCGCCAGCTACATGCAGAGCAAGTTCGCCGAAAGGTTGCAGTCGCGCTTCGAACTCGTACGCAGTGGCGACTCGAACACATTACGCGTGAAACTAACCCTCACGGGCGCCGATACCACCACGCCAGTACTCGGCACGTTGTCGCGTTTCGATATCGCTGGTGGCATCTACAACGGTGTGCAGACCTTTCGCGGCCGCGAAGGCACATTCACCGGTTTCGTCATCTATTCGGTCGAAATTTTTGATGCGACGAGCAATCGTTTGCTGAACGCCTACGTTACCAAGCAATACCCCAGTCCGTGGAACATCGGGGCGAGCGTGGGATCGTTGAGCGCGGCCAAGACCGGTATCGACAAAGGTGCCGACGCGCTGGTCGCAAAGTTGAAGTAGCCAACGCACATGACGAGCGGCCGCGCGGCGCGTCTCTGGTGTGTGCTGGTGTCGCTCTTGGCGGCGCTGATCGGCATGGGGCTGCTCTTGTGGCTTGTCGATGACTCCGGTCCTCTGATCACCATCAGCTTTCTTGACGCCGAGGGGTTGGAATCCGGTCGCACGCCAGTCCGATATCGGGATGTCGACGTGGGGATTGTCACTGCGGTGCATCTGTCGCCGGATCGTAAACGCGTACTGGCTTCGGTACGACTTGCTCGCGCGGCCGCTGGCCTCGCCGTCGCCGACACACATTTCTGGATTGTGCGGCCTCGCGTGGAATCGCGCGGCATATCTGGCGTGGGCACGTTGCTGGTGGGTAGTTACGTTGGACTCGATGCCGGCCTTTCACATGAAGCAGCATCCGCATTCACGGGGCTGGAGGGCCCGCCGGCTGTCACGCATGGGCAGCGAGGTACCCGCTACGTGCTGCGGGCGCGTTCGCAGAATTCCATTGAGGCCGGCGCCCCGGTCTACTACCGGCACGTGGATGTCGGCCGGGTAACCGCCGTATCGTTGGACCCGGACGGCAAAGGCGTTTCGATCGACGTGTTTATAGATGCGCCGTATCACCGCTACATCGTAGCCAATACGCGCTGGTGGAACGCAAGCGGCTGCAGCCTGTGGTTGGACGCGCGCGGCCTTTCAGTCAGCATGCAATCACTGACAGGAATGTGGTTTGGTGCTGTGGCTTTCCAACCTGTGACGGGCCAGTCGCCGGGCGCACAGGCCCCGACCGGAATGACGTTCGTGCTGGCTGAGAACGAACGCATCGCCGACGAACCGCCTACCAGTGCGCCGGCAGTGGTCGTCATGCGCTTTGCGCCATCGCTGCGCGGCTTGTCCGTTGGCGCGACGGTCGACTTTCGCGGCTTGGCCCTGGGCGAAGTCACCAAGATCGAGATCGAACACGACGTTGGCAAACGGGAACCCGTGATGCTGGTCACAATGAGCTTGTACCCTGATCGCTTGGGTCAACAGTTTCGGGATTCAGCTGAACATGTCGACGCGGTTGCCGGGAGGGCATTGCTGCGCAAGCTGGTCGACGATGGGTTGAGAGGCCAACTGCGCACGGGCAATCTTCTGACCAATCAACTTTATGTGGCACTGGACATGTTTCCGCATGCGTTACCCGTGCGGTTGGATCTCGTTCGGTCTCCGGTTGAGTTACCAACTGTTCCCAACGCGCTTGACGATCTGCAGGCAGAGATCAGCCAGATGCTGCACACCCTGGATCGCGTGCCGTTTGGCCCCGTCGGATCCGAACTGAGCCGTTCATTCGTGCGGGCGCGCCGTCTCTTCAAGTTGGCGAATGCGCAGTTGGTGCCGCAGGGGCGGGAAACACTAGGGGCGGCCAAACAACTACTCGACGATGCGGAAGCGGACTTGCATGCCTCGCCGTCTCAAGGACCGGATTTCCAGCCGGCACGCGAACATTTGAATCAGGCGTTGCAGGCTCTTGGCGTGCTTTCCGGCACGTTGGAGCAGCGCGCTCCGGCACCTTAGTGCCGATCATCGACCACGACACTGGGACAGCGCTTGTACAATCGCCTTCGTTTTTCGCTCCAGTCAGACCGGCTCCTCCGAGGAGCCTTCAAACAAACACCATGGACAACGCAACTCGTTCAGAACGCACTCGGCAGGCGGGCATTCAGGCCGCGCTGACCATCGTCTCGCGTGATGGCCCGAAGCAGTTGACGTTCGAAGCCATGGCGCGGGAAAGTGGCATCAGTAAGGGCGGACTGATGCATCAGTTTCCGAACAAGGGCGCGGTCCTGAAGGCGTTGCTGGATCACCAAATAGAGCACTTCGAGCGCTTCTCAGGCGCCTACCTTGCATCGGCGGGCGATTCGTTGGCTGAGCCCACGCTGGCGGCACAACTCGCCACGCTGCGCGAGGCCGTCACCACCCCTGCTGCGATTACCGCGGCCATCCTAGCCGTACTGGCCGAAGACCCCAACCTGCTGGCGGCCTCGCGCGCGAGTTCGGTGGAGAAGGTCCGGTCCATCGCGGCCGAAGCGGCCGACGCCGATCTGTCGCTACTGCGCTGGTCCGCCGCGCAGGGCCTAGTCCTATCCGCTCTTTTCGGGCTGTGCCCATTCACGGAAGAACAACGGACGCGCCTGTTCGACCGATTGCAAGACGACAGTCAATGGCCTGCTGCTCGGCCCAAAACGATTCGCCGCAAGCGCAGCTCCTAATCGCGTACAACCACTAGGCCGGATAGGGATCATTTGAGCATCCGCCGCCTTCTGAGACTCCCAGTCCTAGCTGACAGGATCTCCATCTAGGATGGCCAAGGAACCGAGAGATTCAAACGCTCGATCTTCTCCTCTACAGACAAACGGAGGAGCACCCATCAATGCCATCAACGCTTCGTCCCGTCTCAACGGTATCCCAATACCAAGCGACAGTGGTTTATAGACCGGTTGTTATCTGACCTGCTGCGCATAATTGAGGACATCCTCAGAGCGGTCAGGACAAGCGGCGTACTTTTCCTGTAGGAAAGATCGTTGCCAAGGCACGCTTCTTCTCAATCAGCATGTAAGTCGGTGTCTCGTGCAATCGTTCGACCGCCAGATCGATAAACGCGCGCACCCGCCGTGGTTGCGCGGCTCGCGTGCCGTAGTACACATGGACATGGGTATGGCCGCTCATATGCTGCAGGAGCAGCGGTACAAGCCGGCCTGCCCGAATGTGCTCAGCCACAGACAAATTGACGGCTTGTCCAATCACTTGGCCCGCCAAGAGGGCTTTTATCTCCAATTCGGTGTCGTTCGTGGCAAACATTGGTGAGACGTGCCGATGCACGATTTCCCCGTCGATATTGAGATACCACGGCAACACCTGCCCCGTGGCTGGATGGCGAAATGCGCTGCAACTGTGCGCCGCTAACTCATGCTGGGATCTTGGCACCCCATGCCGCTCCAGGTAGGACGGCGCAGCAAAGATCATGAGTTCTACCGGAAACAGCCGCCGCGCAATCACGCCCCCGTCCGTTGAAGAGCCGATCCTGAAACCGACGTCTACGCACTCCGCAACGCGGCCATTTTCGCGACGCACAAGCCAGCGGGCCAGTTCGCCGTAGATATCGGAGGCCGCCATCAACACAGTCACCGACGTGGAGCCTACCCCTGCCCCCTGAGCGCCGCTCGCTCCCGGAACGGGCGTTCTCCGACTTGCTGCAGGCTAAGCCCGGCGATAACGCTGGCCCGGGTGACGTGGCCGGTCTGGAAATTCTGCAACCAAACTACCAGCGGCGACCATGGGCCGAATATATTGGATGCGGATGAAATCAGGAGGGTAGCCAAGTCCCGCAGACTGAGTGCCTCGACGGCACAAAGGTCCAAGATCAGGTCTCGCAAAGCCTCCTACTTCATCTTCCTGGGCATGCCTCGCGGATATAAAGACAATATGACGTTGCGGGCACGTCCCGGCGGTTCCTGTGCCAGACCCAAACCTCCTGAGCTTGTTTCCAAACGTTCGGAGTGAACGGGGAGCTTGGGAGGTTGCCCAGCTGCCGGTCCTAAGGGGGCTGGCATTCCCGAGAAGGCTGGCGAGAGCGGCGCAGGCGAAAACCCATTGCCTTCAACCTCTGGCATCAGCGTCGCCGTCTGGTAGGCGTCAAAGTAGATCGTGCCGCGTCCATGACCAGTGGCGCCCCCCCGACATCGCGCGCTAACGGAGTCGACGCGTCATCGATCCTGCGACCTCACCCCGCATTGCCACCGACGCGGCGTCGGTAGACCTCCAGCGCCTGACGCGCCACCACCAAGTCCTTCTCCAGGCGTTCAACGCGCGCAACGAGCTGCCCGCGCTCCTCCCGAAACGCCTGCCGCACGGCATCGGTCTCAACGGCACGGCGCCGCTCGGCGCCTTCCAGGCGCGTGGCCAGGGCGATTAGGTCGGCGCTGGCGCGCGTGAGTTGCGTCGCGACCTCGCGTCCGCGCGCCGCCATGCTCGCCTGCGCGTGTTCGAGTTGGGCAGCGAGCAACTGCACGCGCGCATCGGCGGCGGCCGCACGGGCCTCGGCCGCCTGCAACAACGCACGCAACTGCGGCTGCTCCGCTTCCAGGCGCTCGCAGTGGCGCGCCAGCCAAGTGTCGGCTTCTGCATCGGCACGTAGAGTGGCGGGTGCCGGTGGCGCATTGGACGGCAGGGGAGCCAGCTGTTGCAACGCCACCTGCAATTCGCGCTGCACCAGAGCACGCACGCGATCGGCCGGCGCCACCTCCGGCGTAGCCCCCCCCTTCCCTTCTGCGCGGCGCGCAGCGAGCACCGCCTGCACAGTGCGCGTGCTGGGCGCACGCGCAATACCGGCGACGGCCAGCAGGCGCCGATAGACCGTCTCGCCGAAGGTACGGCCGGCGACGTGGTCGATCGCATCGAAGGCGCGGCGCAGAAACACGCGGTTGTCGGCGTGGCGGGCGTCGAGCTGCTGCAGCGCGAGGCAGATCGCGTGCAGTTCGTCGTCGGAGAAGGCGGTAGGCGTGCGCGGCATTGGGTCATTATAGTCGCGATCATGTCACAATCAATTTTGCCACGGTAAACCGCGATCCCTTACCATTAACCAACTAATGGTAAATTGGTAGCATTTCCCGCCCAATCCGTCCTGCGACCCTCTTCGCACCCATGTCGACCCTCCCCACGGCCCCCAAAACGGCTGCCGACACATCCAATGCCCTGCCCAGCCCCGTGCTGCCGGCCGACGCCGACGACACCGAACTCGTGCGCCAGTGGCTGGCCGCCAAGCTGGCCGGGGGCCTCGGCATCCGGCCCAACACCGCGCACCAGTACGCGCTCGAAGGCCGGCGCCTGTTGTGGTTCGCGCAGACCACCGGGCGCCGCCTGCAGCAGTGGGACGCGACGCACGCGCAGGCCTACCTGGCGCTGCTGCTGCAGCCGCCCGCGCACGCGGTGGGCGACACCCGCACCGTTGACAGCCCGGCGTGGCGGCCGCTGCGGGGGCCGCTATCCGAGGCGTCGGCGCGCCAGAGCGCGCTGATCGCGCGCAGCTTCTTTGGCTGGCTGGTCAAGATGGCGGCGCTGCGCGTCAACCCCTTCCCGGCCCTGCCCCGCCCGCGGCGCGCACGTGGCCCTGGCTCGCAGCAGCACTTCCTGGAGCTCGACCACCTGCGGGCCGTGTTCGACACCATCGCCGCGCGGCCGACACCGGCTTTCTGGGACCGGATCAAGCAGGCGCGCGACCGCCTGGTGATTGCCCTGGCCTTCCAGACCGGCCTGCGCGCCTCCGAGCTAGCGGCCCTGCGCTGGGGCGACTTTGAGCGACGCCGCGGCCGGCACGGGCCCTACTGGGTGGTGGTCATCCGGGAAGCCAAGGGGGGCGACGCGCAGGAGGTGCCGTGCGACAACGCGATGGCGGAGATCGCGCGTTTCCGGCAGGTGCTGGGCCTGTCGCCGGAGCCGCGCAGCACCGACACCGCGGCCGTCATCCCGGCGATCCCGGGCGGAGCGCGCAAGTCCACCCGGCCTCACGACCGGCTAACGTTGCAGCGCTTGCTGATGCGTCCGGTCGGAACTCGTCAGGGTGTGTATGGCATCGTGCGACAGGCCTTTGCGGAGGCGGCGGATCGGCTCGCGCCCCACGACGACGCCGAACTGGCGGACAAGCTGCGGTGCGCATCGACCCACTGGCTACGCCACACAACGGCGACCCAACTCCTGCGCGCCGGGCGCCTGGTGACCGACGTGCAGCGCGTCCTGCGGCATCGGGACATCAACACAACCCGCACCTACACGCACGAGGCGCTGGAGGATGTGGCCGCGGCCGTGGCTGGCGGACTGGCCCTCCCCGAGGACTGGAAGTGAAATTCGAATCGCATCGCGCCGCCGGTACATTGGCGCAGGTCAGTTTCACCGGTAACGCGGCGACCGCAGTTGGCAGCAACGTGTGCGCGTCCTCGTGAGTCTGTCCGTGGCACTCAGGCACACGATTAGTTGAAATCGCGCATCACGTGTCGACTTTAGTTGACGCCGTCGGGACCGATCGACACAACTTCAGTTGACGGCAGAATTGGCGCCAAGACTTGGCTAGGCAAGGGCTTTGGTGAATTTTATGCAGCCCACCGATGGTTACAACTTTAGTTGTTCATGCGTGTCGCCAGTAATAAGAGTTATCGGCAAGGGTGAACTTTGGGGCAACACCTGCATCTATTTCATTCGTTGCGTTTATTGCGTTTGCTACTTCGTGCCAGTACAGTAAACCTACTAGCCGCCGGCGAGCGGACAGCCATACCGACCCAGGACAACAACATGACCACCGCGACTCCCGACCGCATCGACCTGCCGGACGATGTGGCGCAATTGCTGGCTGACGCCAGCCGCCTGATGGGCGAGGCGCTGGACCGGCCCCACGCCGCCCGCGTCGCCCTTGTTGAAGAAGAAGAGGGGCGCGACATTGCCCGCATCGAGGTGCCGCCCGATACACTGCGTCTGCTCTCGCGTGTACTGGCCATGATGGCCAGTGAACAGGCCTTCCTGCTCTATCCCGCCCATACGGAGCTGACCACCAAGCAGGCCGCCGAGCTGCTCGGTGTGTCGCGCCCGTACCTGATCGCGCGCCTGGAGGCCGGCGAACTGGACTACCGCAAGGTAGGTCGCCATCGCCGCATCCGGATGGAAGACGTGCTGGCGTTTAAGGAGACCATGCGCCAGACGCGCCGGGCTGCCTTGGACGCTCTGGTAGAAGACAGCGAGTCGTTGGGCGGATACGACCTGTGATTGCCTTCGACCGCTTCGCCGTCGTCCTCGATGCGTGCGTCCTGTTCCCGATGGTGGTACGCGACGTGCTCCTCACCCTGGCCGACCACGAGTTCTTCAACCCGAAGTGGTCGGCCCGGCTGCACGATGAATGGACACGTAATCTGATTGCACATCGTCAGGCGCTGAATCTGACTGGCGATGTTCAGGCAAGGATCGAAGCGATCCGCGACAACATGGACCGGGCATTCCCCGATGCGCTCGTTGAAGACGTGTTGCCCGAGACCGCCGACTTGGCACCGGTCGACCCCAAAGATCGCCACGTGGTGATGACTGCTATCGCTGCGAGGGCGGATGCCGTGGTGACGTTCAACCTGCGGGACTTTGCGGCGGAACACGTGCTGCAGACGCACGACATTGAAATCCTGCACCCCGATAACTTTGTTCTGGATCTCATCGACCTGCAGGAAAAGCGCGCCGTCGTGGCCTTCAAGGAAATGCGCTCGCGCAAGAAGAACCCGCCCTGGACGGTCGACGAGTTCATTGAGCGGATAGGGCGGAGCGGGCTAGTCGGCACCGCCGCCTGGCTGGGGCGCGACGACGTGCGGCCGCTGCTCTAGAAGCCGCTTGGTTTTGAAGTGTGTGGCGCCTCAATCCTCTGCGCCGCCCAACGCCATTTGTGTGTGGAGCTGCCCAGCGGGACGTCGTCCCCGAGGGCCGGAGGGCCCTCCGCTCAACCACCCTATCCAGGCCGCCCTGTACCAGCGACGGGATCGCCCGTTCGAAGATCAACGTCGCCCGCTGCCGTTGTCCTAATGAAATCAGCCTCGCAAGCAGCCATCTTGGACTGGTTTGCAGCAAGCGCATCCTGAGATAGAAGAGCGCGCGACCGACGACTTTACGTTCAGAAGGCCGGCCCCTAAAAGGGACCGCATTCACCGCGCCCTATGGCTCATCCACGAGGCGACCAGAAGTCAGGGCTCTCGTGAGCGCTGCAAAGCATGCGCACACCGAGGTGGTTGTGTGCCTCTCGCTGTACTCGCAATACTGGGAAGTGCAGCGCCCTCTGTCTTGCAAGGTTGGTAGTGCTCGCTGCGTCTCGAGTCGCTCCAGAGGCCACAAAAAGGATCTGAGAACCCGGTCCCTTTTAGGGACTACTTGATATGAAAGCTCCCCCAGCCGATCACACGGCTTCTGAAAACCGGTTCCCACAACGAAGTCCCTAAAAGGGACTGCCCCATTCACCCCCCAAAAAAAAGAGCCCCAACGGGCTCTTCAGTGCAGACATCTAGCTCAATCCTGTCCGGGGTTCTCGCTGAATAGCTCACTCATAAGCTGCCGAATTCGCACCTCTTGAGCGTCGGTCAACATGGCACGCTTGATTTTCAGGGTCAGCGAGTTCACATCCTTAGTGAGACTTCCAGCCTGCTTCTTTCCTGAAAAGAACTTGTCGATGGTACGCTCGGTCGCAACTGCAGGGGTTCCCTTACGAGTCGCAACAGCGATCACTGCAGCAGCAAGCTTCGTCTCCGCCATCTGGCCGGCCGATACCGACGGCCAAAGTTCCTTCGCCGCCGCAAGTGCAGCGTCCCCGTGCTTCTTCAACGCGGCGGCAAGCGCTTCCGCAGCATTTCCGCCTAGCAGACCTGGCTCAAGGTCCAAGTCAGCACGGATGAAGTCAGGCAACCTCTCGAATGCCAAGAAACGATGCAGCCCCTGCTTCGACAAGCCAAGCGCCTCAGCCAGGCGCTTTCTGTTCGGAAACTCCTTGACCGACCGCTGAAGCGACAAGGAGATCTCGTAGTCGGCCAGGTCGTCGCGCCCCATATTCTCGACGAGCGCCAGCACGGCCATATCCTCGTCACTGCACTCCGCCACGACCGCTTTGATGTTCTCCAGGCCGAGGATCTTGTGTGCTCGCCAACGTCGCTCGCCAGCCACAATTTGGTATCCCGTCTCCATACGCCGAACAACGATAGGCTGCATGAGCCCGACCTCGCGAATCGACTCGGCGAGCTCGGCCATCTTCGCTTCGTTGAACTTTCGACGCGGCTGCCAGGGATTCGGACCAATCTCCACAACCAAGAGCTCCGAAGCAGTCCCTTTGGCTTCAAGCTCTTGTACTCGAAGCTGGGCAACAGCAAGCGCGCCAGCAAGACCCGGCGCCGTCTGTGTGCGGTTATTCCGGGGCACTTCGCCGTCTTTGATGTCCGAAGTCTTCCGAAGGCCGGCGGTCTTGTTCAGCAGGGATTCCCGCAGATTGTTGCTCATTGTTCGTTCCTCCACTTCTCAGCGTAAGTCTCATCAATCCAGCGACAGTAATCAACCAATGGCTGACGAACACGCTGAAGGGACTTCGCCGCGCTATGGGAGCTGCTCACGTCAAACACGGTGGAAAACGCCAACGCGCCGGTGCTCATTACTGAACTCGCCGGCACCTCGATGGAATGAAGCCATTTCTCATATGCTGACTCCGCCCATGCACGAACAACGGGCGCGGACGAGGTGCGTCCATAGTCGACCTTGGACAACACTAGTGAAACGAAGTCGTACTTCTTGCCTTGTTCGTACTGAAGGAAACTCTTGGACACGTCCGAGAACAATTTCCAGAATGACAGCGAGCTAATGAAGTCCAGGCTCTCAGGAACCATGGGCATGACCATAGCGTCGGCCGCCAACAGCGCATTGAGATTCATGTAGGAAAGCGATGGCGAAGTGTCCATCAGGATGTAGTCATACTTCGCGCGCAGTGGCTCAAGCCCATCGCGCAACACGGTCCAGAACTTGAACCCTGGAGTGACTCGCTGCATGGCCGGCAGGTGAAACTCTGCACCGATGAGCTCGGTATGAGCCGGAAGCACATCCAAGCCGTCCCAGTAGGTGGATTGGATTTTTGACTCCAATCCACCAGGCATCTTTTGGTCGTAGATGAATGGCAGCACCGTGTCGTCCGACGTGACATCCTTCTCGGCATATAGCCCACACAGCTCCGAGAGGGACGCCTGCGGATCCAAGTCCACTACAAGTACCTTTCGTCCACGAAGCGTCAGCCCCTGTGCAATGCACATGGTGGTAGTGGTTTTGGCAGACCCCCCCTTAAGCTGGGCCGTAATCAAGATCTTCCCCTTGCCATCGCCAGTTCCAGAAGCCAGAGGTGTTTGGTAGATGTCACTGACCTTCTGGACCCACGTACGTGCTTCAGCCAGGGTGAACGTACGGGTCCTGCCGGTACCAGCCGCAGTCCCAGCGGGCAGCTCACCATCTCCCTTCGTCGCTAGATACTGGACTTGCGAATGCGAGATGTTGCACATGTCGGCGATTTCGCCTGTCTTGAAGATCGGTGGGGTCTTCCGGGGTCGTGGCGCGAGAATCGTTTCACGCAGCTCGTCGGTAAAAATCGTGACCTTGTCTGCAAACTGGCTAATCTGCTCCAGCGTAACAGTCCGGTCGATCGCTGGAAGTTGGATTGTTTTTACCATTCTGAGGTTTTCTAGAAAAATTCCACAAACCTCAGAATATAGCAAAATGCAGAAAGCGTCTTTAGTGAACGATAGATTCTATTGAACAGACCGGCACTTTTCGACGTTTTCGTTGCAGAAACGCTTCGCCGCAGGGCAGTGCGCAAGTAGCAGGTAGAGTTGATCGACCCTCGACAGAATCCCCGAACCTGTCTTAAAGGTGAGGTCCGTTGTGCAGGTTTACACGGAAGTGCATTTTAGCCACGCACATGCGGTGCGCGACCTGCGGTTCCCATGCCGAAATCTTCAGCACAACCGGTGGCGGCAAGAACCATCAGACCCTCCATCCATTGAATTCAGCACAATGAATCTCACCATTGAACTCCGCGCTGGGCTTATCCGCACAATGAACCTCACCCAGATTGAAGGGGTGTGGGCACGTCTTGCGCACAGTGATGACTTCATTCCGCGTACACACACAATGCACCTCACCATTAAGGTCCCCGAGAACCTTCGCGTTACCACTCAACCTTCATAAAAGCCCAAGGTTTGTTTGTTTTTTTTCAAAAACAACCGACCTACAAACCAACAGGGAAACCCAATGTTCATTAAATTCAAGGGCTTAGGTCCGTAAAGGTGAGGGTTCTTGTGCCAGAGGTGAGGTTTAGTGTACTGACAGGTGAGGGTAGCTGTGCTGACAAGGTGAGGCTCTGGACTACACCAAGGTGACCCCGCGTGTGCACGATGAACCCGGATAACCGGTGGGTGAGGTAGGTTGTGCGCGCGTCTGTGGATAACACATAGACACGCATTCCATAAGGCTTCGCGGGCATCGTGCCGCATTTGTTGGTGAGGCACGTTGTGCAGGGTAAGGGGAGGTTGGTTGTGCAGCTGTCCCTTGAACGCTACGGTGAGGTTCTATGTGTTGACTGCTCACCACCGCGTGCTACAGTCCACGGAACAGAAAAAGGGCAGACCTAGCAATGGCAGCGGACAACCCGGCAGATGGCACAGTCAAAGCGACATCACGGCAGATGGCGCTCGCACTGTTCGAGGACATGTTCGATATCGGCGTGCCCATCAACGAAGCCAACCGGGAAATTGGCTACCAGCGCAACAACCTCTTCACGGAGATTGTCAACGTAGGCCTGCCCGCACGCCGCTTTCTCGACGCGGCGTACTTCCTCATCGCACAGGATGCTTCCGAGAAGGACTTCTTCGACGTCGACCTGAATTACTTCAAGTGGCTCATGCGGTATGACAGCCGCAACCTCAAACACCTGAGGTCTGTTGCGGACGAGTGCCAGAATGGCAAGATTCGCGTTACCAGCACGCCGCCAGGTCAAGCGCCGCGCGACGACGACTCGTGGGTATCGGTGCAACTGATGGGTACGGTGGCCATGCATCGTGGCCGAATTGGATTTCGCGTACCTCCTGAGCTACTCCCCCACATCCGTGACCCACAACGCTCGCACTGGTTGAGCCTTCGCATTGCCACGGCGTTCACGCGAAGTCTGGCTCGTGCAATTTACGACCGCATCCTGCCAAGTGTCCAGCAGGGCAGGACCGACTGGATACCGCTCGAGGAGGTCCGCAATTGGCCAGGAAAGATGGGCGCGAATGCGGCCATCTTCAAGTACTTCAAGCGTGATTGGCTGGAGCCTGCCGTGAAGGAAATCAACGCGATTTCCGACATCGAGCTGGAGTACGAAACGCGCAGTGAATCGCCCTCGTCGAAGAAAATTGACCGCATCCGGTTCGTGAATTTGAAGCGTAAAGAAACCGCCGATGCTGTCCTTGTGAATCTCTCCGATGCGAGCGACTTGTATATGACGCTGAAGAATGAGTTTCGCCTGTCGACGGAGCAATTCACGGAAATCTCTGAAAACCGGAGCACGTGGACAGACGATCGGATTCTGCAGGCGCTGGAATACACCCGATATCGCATCAATCAGGGCGTGGTGAAAAAGAGTCCGGCCGGGTATCTCATGCAGGCCTTGAGAGGCAACTGGGCCGTCAGCGAAGCCGAGCTGAAGATGAATACCATTCAGGGGAACCTCCTAACAGCCGAGCGCAAACTGGCGGAGGAGAAGTCATCAGCCCACAAGGCAGTCCAGACCAGCACGGCCATGCACGACGCAGCGACGCGAGATCGGGTCAACGATGAAATCCAGTCCGGACGCAGGCACTTCACTGACGCCGACGCGAAAACCCGCAAGGACCTTGTCCGATCGTTCCTAGCGTCTCCACTGCACGGCAAGATTATGGTACGTCGACATAAGCTGACCCCCGCTGATATCACAGAAGGTAATGTCCTAACCCTACACACGGACATCGTTACGTCCTTTTGCCAGTTCGTCTCTGCGAAGGTTAGCAAAGCGGCCCGCGCAGGCGAAAACACCTAACTCGGCTTCACTTGACTGCGACGCAAAGTTTGCGTGGCCGTCAGCGGGGTATCCGTCTGCTCGGGACTTAGCACTGCTGCGCTGAGGCTGCGCGAGTCGGCGTCTAGCGCGCAAGTGGAACCCATGTTCGTTTTTGCGGGCTGGATCGCCGCCCGCGCCCGAAGCTAAGTCAATGCGACCATCTACGGCACAATCGCCGATGCACTTGGGCCAGACCTGATTGCGAAAATCGATGCTCTCTTCGAGAACCGCGGCGGGCGTACCGCGTACTTCCTGATGGTATTCACGGCCATGCCAGTCTCGGTTGCGATCTCTCGCAAGCTGCAGCCCCGGCGACGCAGAATCTGTACTTCCATGTAATCCTCGTAGCTGATCACGGGCGCCCAAAAAAGACGACTCTACAACGAGGTGTATCAATTCCAAAGTACGTCCGCGTATCAATTTACAACTGCGCGCTGTCGGCTAATTTCGGACGTACAAGGCGTTGTTGCATAAATCCGGTCGCTGGTGCGCGGCATGCTGACGTTTACGCGCAACGGCTTGGGCAGATAGCGCTGTAAACAATCCGGCTGGCTGCGTAGATTCTCGTCTTTTGCCGAGAAGATGCGCAGGGACACAAAGAAGCGAGCCGAGCCCAAGGGCACCTATCGCGTCAAGAACTGGGCGCAGTACAACGCTGGCCTGATTGCCAGGGGTGAATCGCCCCGGGAATCGAGGAGGCTCCAACTCTTGAGAGAATGGAGCTATGAATAAGACAAACCAGTTCTTGGAGTTGCCCCCGCATCTCAGGACACTCGGACATCGTTAAGTTAAGGATGCCGCAGTCCTCCTGAACTCCCGTGGCGAACGGTATTTCAGGGCGCTGTGCGGGTGGCGCTCATTGTAGTGTTCAAAGGCGATTGCCAGACGCGAGAGCGCCG
>NZ_CATZBU010000019.1:0-50975 GCF_958405935.1 Ralstonia psammae | reverse complement strand
TCCACGTAATGACTAGGCTTACTGATAGTCACAAGACTACTCGCTATTTAAGAGAGTCCTCGTGTCCGGAGATTCAGGGGGCTGCTCCACGAGCCGCACACTGCCGCAATACACGCGCCTTAACGCCAGAGCCGGGCAAATTCATAGTCATTGCACTGATCCGCGCAGCAACTACAGAGTCGCTCCCTTCTTCTTTTGGAAAATTCGCCCGCCATGGTCGACCGGCAGCAACGCTCACTGGCGTAACGGTTCTGTATGCTCAGCAGCGTAACAATCAAGCACGGAACACTTCTACTGTTACTACGAGACCCAGTATGAGTAGCACGACCAAAAAAGGCATTGCAGGCGCAGTGATAGGTGCTGTGGTCTGCAGCATCTTTTTGCCTGGAGTCGGTACTCTTGTGGGAGCCGGCATCGGCACCGCGTTGGCTTTAGGCATTTCGTCGCTTTCAAAGAAAGCACGAAAAGATTCATCCGCCGCGCCAAAGCAACATCCACCAAGCCCTGCCTCGCAGCAATCGCCACAAGCGACACCGGCAACCCCAATAAGGTCCGACGAGATGTCCTCGCAGGCGACTAGGCTTCCAGTCCGAGCGGATGCCAGCCAAGCTGGGCCTGTCCTCCACCAGCAGCAATAAACAATCTCCGCTCCCGCCGACAACAAGGTGGAGGATTGATATGTGGGACTTCATACAGCTTGCTCAACAATGCGCGCCAACGGTCGACAGGTATACGATGGCGGCGGTGGTCCGCGTGGAATCGAGCTTTAATCCCTGGGCCATCGGGGTAGTGAAAGGACGCCTTGCACGGCAGCCTCGGTCTCTTCCAGAGGCAATTGCCACGGCCCAGGCGCTGGAAGCACAAGGCTACCGCTATAGCGTGGGGCTCGCCCAGATCGAGCGATCCAATCTCGTCCGTTATGGACTTACGCTCGAGAATGCTTTTGACCCTTGCACCAACTTGGCGGTCGGTTCGCAGATCCTCACACATTGCTTCGAGCGAGCCAAACGTCGTGAGCCCGACACGCAAATCGCGCTTCGCGGCGCAATCTCCTGCTACTACAGCGGACAGCCCAACGAATCTTCCGCCCCCAACTATGTGCGCAAGGTGGCTGACGCTGCCGCACAAGCACGAGTTACTCCCATACCTGTTGTACCAGAGATTGCGCCAAGATCTGAGCGCCCGCCCGTCCCTGCTCGCCCTGAAGTTCATGAGGGCAATGTCACGCCGCCGGGGCGCGCCGCCAATGCGCCAGCGCCTTCCACTTCGCCAGCAACACAATCCCCCTCACCTAACGCCACCAATGACGCCCACGTCTTCTAGCGTCAAAGAAAAACGCGACCTTCAGCTTGTTGCTGTCGTGAGGTGCCACCAGGCGTGTAGCAAAGGGCGTTGAAACGCCTTACCGCACCGACGATTTGTTGCCTTGTAACACCTTTCCAGGCCAACGTCGGCAATACATCTCGTTGCCGCACTAACCGTTCCGATAAAGATTCATGACGCTCTTCGCCCGAAGCGTGCAGGAGGTAATCCGTGTCTACCTTTGATGCAGTCATCGTCGGCGGTGGTCCCGCCGGCGCGTCATGCGCATTGTGGCTCAAACTTCTCGGGTTCCAACCTTGCATTGTCGAACGCCGCGCGATCCTAGGTGGTCTTCAGAACGAAAGCCCATACCCCAACGTTTGGATTGCATCGTCCATCGGGTATCGTGGCCAGCAAGTGGCACGCGCCATACACGAAAATGTCCACTCTCACGATATAGCAAGCTGCCTGAACACAACGGTGCAATCCATCATTCCGCGTGATGGAGGCTTTCTTGTGAACACAGGCAGTGCAGCAACGCGCGAAGTTCTTTTCGCCCCGTATCTCGTAATCGCCTCCGGCGTACGCCCGGCTGATGGGGGGCTCCGTGCAGGCCCGAAGCTATTAATAGGTCCTGGCAAGCAAATCGACATGACGGACTGGCACAACAAATCCGTCGCCATATTGGGCGGCGGGGACAGCGCCTTCGAAAACTACGAATTCATCCGCGCCAAAGGTGCGTCGAATATTCGCATTTACGCAAGAACGATCAAAGCCCGACGTGAATTTCTCCAATGCGTCCCAGTGCAAAACGTGCGGGTCGGACCCTATGTAGTCGATCCTGACACAATGACAGTCGCCGGCCAGCGCTACGATGCCGTTGTTGCGCTATATGGTTGGACGCCGTCGTTGGAATTCATTGGCAATCTTGAATTCACCCGCACTTCCGGCGGGTTCATTGCCACCGATCACCGTACCGCCGAGACATCTATACAAAATGTATTCACTATTGGGGAGGTCGCTCATCGAATGCACCCATGTTGCGTAACATCGATGGCCGACGGCGTCGTTGCGGCCAAAGAAATTCAGAAGCGAATCGAAGCCGCAGGTAAAGGAGACTACTTGGCGCCTGCCGGCTCCGCGACCGGCCTCGCCGCAAGGCGGTGACCCTAACAGCAAGAAGGTGTTAGAGACGACCTCACCGTCTCCATTGGGGATGGGACGGCGGCGATCGCGCAGATCCCAACGGACTGGCTCGGAGGCGCAAAGAGTTCCGCCACGATCGTCAATCTGCGGCCCCGCAGGCATGCGCCCCAATCGCTACCGCCCTCACGCACGTGGTCACAGCTGCAAGACTGCGAGCCGATACTCGACCAACTATCTGCGGCTCGCGACTTAGCCAAGCCTCGGTTCGCATCTCGTCCACCAAGGCAAGTGTGGGAGCACTGCCGTCCGCGATACGTACCGTCAACGGCTGCCCCGGAGAATCGGTAGGAGCAGAAACAATGGGCACGAGAAGAACCCTTCCTCGACGATTCACCGTTGCACTTGATATGACGAGGGAGATCCGCGCTGCTTCAGCAGCATCGGATGCTTCGCGAAGACCTCTATCGAACCGCACGATATCGCCTCTCTCCAGCATCCTCGCGATATACGGCGTGGCTGGCACGGCAGGGGCGGCTGCCACACTCCGTCCGTCGCTTGTCCCGTACAAAAGCCATACCGCAAGACTCGGCGCCGCACCAACAAACAGAGCACCAATGACAAGCGTGGCAACATCGGCCCAGCGTGCGTGCTGAAATAGGATTCGGTAACCGGCCCAACTAATCGCTAAGGCCACCACGACCACGCCTGCAGTCTGCAGCACGTGAAATACTCTCTCTAAAGTCTCCGCAAACTGTGTAAACGCCTCGCCACCGCTCGCCCAACTCATGCTTGCTGTCATAGCGAGACTGCCCGCAACCTGTAGTCGCAGCAGTGCATCGACTTGTCGCCGCTTGCATGATTCACGCTTACCGCTACAACTTCCCGTATCCCGTACAAATGATCTGCCCACTTTACGCCTCATGCGAACTCGAATACGCCGCTGCGTGCCAATGTGCGATGGCAGAATCCTCTCACCACGCTTTGCGTACCAAAGCACCTTGCCTTTCCCCGCCAAGCGTCGGATCACGCCCGAGTAACACTCGGACGGCCCTACGGTTGCTTCAGAAGACCCTCAGTCGAACAATCCGGCACTCCGGCGTGATTATTAGAGACTCAAGCCGCCCCCTGCGGATGGAGTCTCGATGGATCTTTCCGCCGTTGTGGAGTTCACCGGCGCATCGCCCGATGCCTCCTGGGAGTCACCCGACTGTTTATCTGGAAGCTGGTATTGGCTCATAAGCCGACGGCCTACCTCGATGAGTGCAGCATGCTTTGCCAAGTCCAAGGAAGCAATCTGGGGCGGTTGCCTCAATCGGCGTCGAAAAACGGCATCCGCGTAGTAGCGAATTTTCGTGGCCAATACTGGTTTGCAGTTCTCGAGCAGCACAATCTCTTTATCCTGCCCAAGCTCCTTCAACTCCTGCGGAAGCATCAAAGCTCGTTTCTCGTCGGCCACGGTGTCGCTAGGCGACCCACCTTTCTGGAAGCCGAAGCCGACGGGACGGCTTAACGACCGCTTCTTCTCGGAAACATAGCCGAGCATCTCAGAATAATCGTTCGCGTCGCGTTGTTCTTTGGGGGTAAAAATGACCTGCAATGCGTGATTGGACAGGATCGTTCGCGCATCTTGCTCGCCATAAACTGCTGTCAGTTGAGCGACCGACTGAATGATTGGCATCAGGCGCAAGTTGTACCCAGCCATGAAGCCGACCGCCTTTGCAATAATGGTAACCTTCCCCATGGACGTAAATTCATCCATTACGAGCAGGCATTGGTGCCGCAATTCTGGGTTTCCTGCTGGCAATTCCCGCATGTTCAGGTTAAGCAACTGCGAAAAAAACATGTTCAGGATCATGGCGGCTTCCGGTAGATCGTCCGGGGTGACGCCGATGTAAATGCTCATGCGACGGCGACGTACGTCGGTCAGCAGAAAATCGCTCTCACTGGTTGCCGCATCGAAGATTGGGTTAGCCCAATTGGTCAACGCTGCATTGAATGTCGAGACAATACTCGCGTACGTAATCTCGGCATTGTCCAGTACCCGATACAACGCGTCCACACAGGTAGCGGACAACGGCCGACCCTCCGCCCAACGGCCCTGGATAACGGCATTCAAGTGAATGCTGAGCTTGCGGCCATAGCCTGAAGCCTGGCGCATAACCTCCCCCATTGTGCGCGGCAATTCGGGCGACTCGCAAACGAGTAGGGCAAGCCCCAAAAACAAGTTGCGTGCAGCCTCATACCAAAACGCATCCTTGCCAGAACCGTCCTTCCCTTCAGGTGGGAACAGAATCGTGCCAATGGCAAGAATATCGCGCACGCGTAGATGGGGATCATCGCTGATGTAAGTTAGTGGGTTGTAGCGATGGGTGCGTCCGTCACGAGCAAATGGATTGAACAAATAGACTTCCTGTCCGTGCTCGGCACGGAACCCTGCGGTTAGTTTGAAGTTTTCGTGCTTGATGTCCAGCACTACCACCGAGTCGGAAAAATTAAGCAAATTCGGCACGACGATACCCACCCCTTTCCCAGAACGGGTCGGGGCCGCCACGATTACGAATTGCTGCCCGTCAAACAAGAGGTAGCGACGTCCGTATCGTCCCACGATGATGCCGCGATGCGAAAATAGGCCTGCACGCGCAATTTCTCCCGCGCGCGCGAAGCGCGCATCCCCATACAGAGACCGCTGATTCCGCGCTGCCATGCTGAGGCCCAGCAATGCCACTACGAGCACCAATCCCGCCTGTGCTAGCGCACGTTCCAGGGGCCCGCCATACCGCGGATCATCGTGGTACCAATACCAGTGCCCAACAAACGTCTGTAGAGACAGCTCCTTGAGTGACGCGTGCTGCTCGACAAGATAGATGGCTCCCGCAAGGTATGCCAGCGCAACTAAACCGACGAGCACCATGCCGACGGCACCAACGGCAATCAACACAGCTCTGCCCATGGATCAATTCCCCTCGGCTCCCTCGTCAGCTCTCGAGCGCAGTTGCAGTCGAAACAATCGTGGGTCCCGAGAAAAAAAGAAGACTGGGCACCCATTCCCGCCTATTCAAATTCGACCAACTGGATTTTTTCCATACGGATCGCAACTCTGCCCAACTCGTCAAACTAGATGGCTCATCAATGTGCAGGGCTCTGATGCGTGGGCCTTTCATTCGATTGAAATACAGCGAAGACATGATCGCTGGTCAAGATGAAAAATTTTGCCCAGCCCGCACAAACGCTCAACGCCGCGATCGGTCGCCATGTTGGCGATTTGGACACAGTATTGCGTGCCCACTTGGATGAGCAGACCTATGCAGGTCTCACTGAAGAGCGGCGCAAACAGTTGCAGGGACAACTCGACAACGCCATTGCTGAAAGCACCAGCGCATTTGCTGACCTGGGTTATAACGCGGATACCATTGATCACCTTTCTCGCAAGGCGTGGCGCGCTGATCTCGGTACGGCAGCACTCAAAGCAACTTTTACGAATGCCGCATCTTCTGGTGTTGTCGGCTTACTTGTACTTGCGGCGACCATTCCGCTTGGCCTAGTTCTTCCGTCTCTGGCACTCATTGGTGTCGCGCTCGCGCTCACATTGGTCGGATCGTATCGATACGGAGTGCACGCATGGGCTGCTGGCCTCAAACTGGAATCCCAGTTCGACGAAACCACACGACCTGACGGTAGCAAACGTGAGCGGTTCTCCGCGTGTCCGACACCCGCAGCGCTTGCCACCAAGTTACGGCATGCTGGCAAGACAGAAGCCGTGCGCAGTGGCATACGGCTGGCGACTGCGTTACCCGGGCAAGTCGCTTCTGCCATGCTCAGCCTATTCGCCGCTGCGCCATTGCTAATGACCGGCGTGGGAGTGGCTACGGGATTCGCGTCCGTAGCTGTGGGGCCGTTTTCTAACGGGTTAGCCGCGGCCGTCAACCAGCATTTACGCGGCCGTCAGCGAAGTATGGCGCCGCTACTTGGTATCAGCGTGGACCGTAAGACAGGCCATATCCAGTTTGACCCTACGGTTGCCCAGATCAACGTCGAGCGGCTTGCTTGCCCCGCCACTCAACGCAGTTGGAGGTCAATTTCTCGTCTTGCCGGTTGCTATCGCAGCGGCTTCAAGGCAGCGCTTCGAGCAGAGAGGCAAGTAGGCCCGCAAACGCCGGAAAAGCGTACGGAGTTACTGATGGGCTCTCCTGTTGCGACCAAAGGAATCCAGTCCTCTCTCGACTCATTGAACGCGATGGCCCACACCACTGGCTTCGCTCTCCCTTTCTTCAATGTCTTCGCAGCGGTAACCGCCATCGTCGGAGGGGGGGTGCTCCATGCAGCCAAGCGCCCTATCTCCGATCACCTAGCTGCGCGCTCAAGAAAAAACGAGACGACTATTGATGGCATCGTTGCCCCGCGCTCAGCGACGGACAACAGCCCGCCATCGATCCGCATGCCAACTCCTACTGGACTACGGCGAACACCATAGCGCTCTTTCGCGACGCATTGAGCCGAGTCAACAAACTCTCGACTCGCCAGCGCTCCAAATCTCCCGCGGCCCATTCCGGTTCCTGTTCAGCACCCGTCAAGCATCCGTAGGTAGCACGTGGGTTGAATACGAGTATTCACGTAAGGCAGCTCGTATAGCGATCCGTTGCCGCGGAATCTGCCGATTCCCCGAAATACCGTAGTTGACCAACCACGAACTGGGCCACGCACACAGGGACAGATCATTTCCGCGGCGGGTGCCCATAACTGCTTCGGCGAATCACAGTGCTTGTCGGCATGTTCCCCACGCTGCCCACTGAGGTAGTCCATATGCAGAGCGACACGAATAGACATCGCTGGGCACGATGAAGCAGGTACACAAACCGAGAGCCGTTCCTTCCGTCTCACTGCCCCGCGAGGAGGAGCTGGTAACCGTCGACTTTTCAGGATCTGGTTCGGACTCCAGCATTCCGCTAGCGGCCTCTGGCAGCACACTGCATTCAACAGCGATCTTGCTGATCGGCTACGTGATTTTCACTACAGGCAACGGTCTCCTTTGCCTATTGATTTCACTGCGTCTTACGCAGCAACCAGCATCACAGATGTCACCGATGCTCGCTGGTGTTGTGCAATCCGCGTACTACGTTGGATTTGCATTGGGCGCACTCTCTGGTGGCTCATTGGTTACGCACATCGGTCATCAACGCGCATGCATCGCGTTCGCCGCCATCCCTGCATGCTGTGCACTCGCCTTCCCAATCTGGGATGCCGCCTGGCTCTGGGGCGCCCTGCGTGTGGTCACAGGTTTCTGCCTGATGGGTACATGCACGGCAGTCGAAAGTTGGCTACATCACGTAGCAAGCAACGCCCAGCGATGCCGCATGTTCTCAACCTACATGATACTCAACTATCTTGGGCTAGGGGCGGGCCAGTTTCTCGCTGTATTGGGGAACCCTTCAAGTTTCGAACTCTTCTGCATTGTCAGCATGCTTTTCACCGCGTCATTGCTGCCAGTCGCGCTGGCGAACGTCACATACGCACACCTCGGCACGCACGATGCCCACAACAGGGAATACCACTCACACTGCAGACGCGGGATCGCTGGGCTGGTGACCGTCTATCGCGGAGCTCCGCTTGGCCTGGTCGCCTGCCTCGCAGTTGGTCTGCTCAATGGTGCATTTTGCTCGATGCAGCCCGTGTTCATGCGGCATCTCAACTACTCTGTGGCAGATGTTTCCCGCTTCATGGGATTCTCACTGCTTGTCGCTCTGGTACCGCAATGGCCAGTGGCGCGGCTTGCTGACAAATACGACCGTCGCAAGGTCCTGCTATGCCTTGCTATGCTCGCGAGTTCCCTGGGCCTACTGCTGTCCCGCGTGCAAGGTAGCGCGTTAATTCAAGCGTGCGGCTATCTTTACGTCGCTTCGGCATTTTCGATGTACGGCGTGATTGTGTCGTACGTGAACGACCATACTCCCGCTAGTCAGCGCGTCGCGGTCAGCGCCGGTCTATTGCTGATTTTCTCACTTGGAGCAAGCGGTGGGTCAACACTTGCTTCCGCAGCAATGGCTATAGCAGGCCCTGGCAGTCTTTATTCTGTCTTAGCGTTGATTGCCGGCGGGCTCGCTACATGGACGCTTTGCTGCTTGATCTGGGAAAAGTACCGATAGAGCGACCTCTTCGCCGACCGGGCTTGTTTCCAAATGTAGTTGCCCTGCAAGACCGATGCAACGCCCCGACGACGTAGACCATCGGTATATCGCGCATCAATAGACTCAATAGCAGGTAGTGGAGTCACTAAGGCACTTCCCGAGCAATTCGCTTTCCGCAAGAAGGACGGGGCAATGCCGCGTAAAACGGATACGGTCTACCAAGAACCGATCACTGCAGCGCTGCTGAAGTCGCGCAAGCACAGCGACGTCGGTTTGTCGTTTCCGTACGGTGATAGCGGCTGGACAGTCACGTCAGACGATTCCGTCGACACGACCACTACTCCCCCCGTCAGATACAAAAGCGGCTTTTTAGCCAACAAACAGACCGGCAATCCAAACGTCGACGCGATCGCCAACGTCATTCGCAGCGAAGTCGGCAACATCGATGTTTTCTTGCGCTCGCAAGGCGAGAAGCCGGAGGAATACACGCAGGAGCAACTGCAAGAGTTAAACGGTCAGCTCGACAACGCGGTCCTTGACTGCGCGCGTGGCTTTGCAGAGGAAGGCTGGTCGGCCGACGACGTTAAGAAATACGCCGACAAGGCGTGGCGCGCAGACCTTGGCACCACATTCTTTCAGAAAACGTTCAGCAACGCGGTCGCTTATCTGCCGATGAGCAGCGCCATGTTGGGCGTTAGCTTTCTGCTCACCCCGATCCTCGGCCCTCTCCCGACCATGCTCGTCGGGCTGGGCGTTGGGTTGTATACGGCCTATAAGTGGTCCGTACACGCGCTCAACGCGGCCGGCAAGGTCGATGCGGAGGTCAACGATGAAAAGCAAGGCCGCGGGCGGTTTTGGAGCGTATGTCCATCCAAGGGGCTATGGCAAGCAATTGGCAAGGAGACCTTAGCTGATTTGGCCTTCCGTACCGTACCACGGGGGGGGGCGAAGGCGGTGGGCGGCGGCGTCAAGGTAGGGCTGCAAGCGGCCGGGGCAGCGCCCGGATTCACGGCGTTGTTTGGCGGCCTCATTCTTCCCGCAGTTTCTGCGTTTATCGGCCCACCTACCAATGGCGCGATGCAAGTTGCCAGCAAGATGCTGCACGGCCGGAACGGCGAGCGGTCCGCCGCACCGTTGTTTGGCATCAAGCTGGAAAAGAAGAAAGACGATAGCGGAAAGACAAAGGCGATAATCTACGTCGACCACGACGCGCGCAAGCGCAATGTTGGCCGGCTCGCGAAGTCGAGCGGACGTCGGTTTTTCAGTATGGCGAAGAAAATGCGGCGGGAATATCGGCGGTCGTTCGGCGATGCCTACCGTGCAGAAAAGAAAGCGGGAATGAAGGGTAAGTGGCGAGAGTGGATTTTCGGGTCCAACGTTCTTCCAGGAGGTACGCTCGGGGATGTCGTCTCCTTGGCCAGCGATGCAATCGGCGGTATCGCCAGCAATGCGGTAGGCACCTTTGGGAACGTCGCGACGAGCTTAGCCACAGGGCCGGGGAATGTGCTTACACGCAAGGAAGTCGCCGACCGCTACAAAGAACGCGTCAATAAATCAAAGCGCATCAAGGCGTCTAAGAAAGTCGCCAAGCAAGCCCCGGCGGCCACCGTCAATACTCCGCGCGATGCGACTGTGACGGCGCACCCTGAGCATGGCCTCAGTCCGAGCCCGGTGCGGATCGTGGCGGACCGGCCAATTTCACGGCCCGACCATCAAGAGCTCGGGGCGCGGCCCTCCCCAGCAATGCGACGACTGCAGGCAATTGCCGCGGCATCGATCAGCGATGCCGCACCGACACAACGGCATGTGCCCGCGGTTTACCCCAATGTGCCGTTGGCGCCGCCGCATTTAGTGTCCCCATCCACCGAACACGTCGTCGAGTCGCAGACGGTCATACCGCGACCGGCGGTTCAATCGGCTTCGGATCCTGCTACAAACCCGTCGGCTGTCGCCGCAACCGTGGCTTCGCCGTCGATTGTCGAGACAGGGTGGCGCACGCCAGTGGACCCACAGGATCGGCTGCCTTCGAATTCGAGTCTTGGCGCACTGCCGATCAGCACGCCGCGCGAGGTACCCGCACAATGGATCGAACCTGAAAACCAGATTTCGGCGTCACAGCCCGCGGCATCTACGGTCCGGTCTCGACATGCGTTTGAGGTTTCAGTCGCGAACGGAGTCGAGCAAGCCGTAACGGCGCCGACCGCAACAAATAATGCGGAGCTTGCTCAGAATAACGTTGCACCCGCCGCTGTGTCGGCAGCGTCGCAGGAGACCGCCCGTGAAAATCGCGACGCATTTCCATCACCGCGTGCGCTGGAGGCCCGTGCGCGCGCTGAAAACAAAAGCGACTTAAACGCCTCCGTCTCGAATCACGGAGAGGAGTCTCATGCCGTAGATACAACAACATCTGATACCGCTGGGAACGACGCGCTTCCCAAGCTACGACCAGATGAGCGCACGGGAAACTCTATCGCCAGGAGGCCGCGCTGCGAATCTCAAGGGCGCGCTCATAACGGAGCGCCTGCATCCGTGACTTCGCACACAACGGTGCAGTCAACGCCACCTAATACGCCTCGAGGCGAACATCGCATCGCCATGCCAGTGGCTGCGGGAATCTCGCTTTCAATGAACTAACTCCTGTGACCTTCGTCACCCCGGCCAAGGCGCCACTATCGGTACGGTGTACGGCTTACATTCGTCGGTGGCACCCGGCCGCTCGGGCGATAAAGTGACGGCGATGGCGTAGCGGTGACTTCCTTGATCGACCGCCCTTGCAACGCACTCACGACCGCCTTCTTGGTTACCCCTGCCTTGGCAAAAAAGGAAGGTGGATTTTCGACGATCGTTGTCGTCAAGCAATGACAAAACTGCCCGGTAACAATCTCGCGCTGGTCTCGAATGTCGTCGCAGATCCTTTTGAACTCGGCGTCGTTCAGCTGTTTGTCAATACGCTCGGTCATGTCGTCTGATATCTTCACGGCATCCGGCGTTCGCCGCTTTGCCACCTTTTCCAACAAGTCCCTCCTCGACTCGCCGGGCGCCGTCACCTGCAACGAGTCCCACTGTCGATCCACGCACGCCAATAGATGCTCCTGCCATATTGCGCGCACACCGCCTGCGCTCGCCAAGGCGTCTATGAGCAGGTCTGGTCGCTCCCCGCGAAGCACCCCAGCACAATCGACCGCCAAACAATTGATGAAGGAGTCGTGATCGTGCAGTGAGCAGGCTCGATGTGCGTGATTTCCGGAGGGCACCAGTGACTCGTTCGGTAGCACCGCGTACAGTCGGTTAGCCAATTCTCTCGGCAACAACGCGCCAACGGCAGCGGTGACCCGATGCAAATACTCCACTTGCGAGCCCCGCGAGACCGGAGTCTGCGCCGGTCCCATCTCTCGCTCGAACGTCCCGATACGCTCGTGAACCCTGCTGGCAAGCAAGTGCGCTGCAGAGAGGCTGCTCCCGGCAAGCGCAGCACGCTTCAGGTGTGAGAATTCGGTCGCCCCTCGTGCCAGGGCCTCGTAAAGCGGAACGGCGTTCAGCGCAATGAATGCGTTATAAGCGGCATTATTGCCGCATGTTCCTCGTTCCTGCGGGTCGACCGATTTCAATGTCATGTTAAGTGCTTCGGGCGACTCTTGGAGCTTCAAGACGACATCCGCCACGCTGCCCGGTCGACGTTGCGGCCCGCACCACTTCCACATAGCTAACCGTGCTTCGTTGGGGTCAGTGTAACGGTATGGCATTGAAAAGCCATTGAGCGCATTGGCGAGGAATTCCGCGCCAGGCTCGCCGTCAACGTTGTCCCATACGTCTATCATGTGTAACTCGACGCACTCAGCGAACGCAAGAACTCTCGCTGCGGCGCCCGCCAAGCACCCCGCTTGCGCACGATCTCCCCCAGGTCGCCCGACGTCGAAACAACTCGCACGCCAGCCATCGCCATATCGCGCGTGCTTCTTTATCAGCATTTCGATCGTTTCGAAAGCCGCGGGCACTGGATAAGCGAGATAGGCCTCGATAGCGAAATCAAGGGGACTGACTTTCAGACCGCCGCTATACGCCGCGGTCTTATTAGGGTCGGCCCCATTTTCTAATAACACGCTGATCAACGGGTTCGCAACATCAACTGGTTTCGGGATGGCAACGAATAACGGTGTCGCCGGGAAATCAAAGCCGTTGTGTACAGCCGTCGCGTTTAGGAGCGGGCGAACGTCTTGACCTGGGTGTGTGCGACGCCAGTCGTCGATCCAGCGGCACACCGCGTCTGCGTTCTGATCCGCCTCTTCGATGAGATCATGTAATCGTGGCATAGGCGGTCCTTTTGTGCGCACTCGCAGCGCTCTGGAAAAAACGATCAATTCTGTTACCCCGAGCCCCCTAACGCATAAGGTACGGATTCCAATACTCCGGCAGAATATCCGGGGCTATCCGCTTTACGGAATTTATCCGCTGGTCAACAGCTCGCGCTTTCTGCAAGGTAGGCGCAGAGGTAACTACGCCCCATTTCCCATCCCAGATCGTAAGACGTACCCCGCCTACGATCATAAAGTCCGAGCGCGCCGGGGAATTGGGTATCTTTCGTCAGGGCGAGGGGACGTACGCGGACGTTCAGCGTTATGCAACAACTTGGAGATAGCGCACAATCTCGGTGCAAGATCGCCAACCGCATCTTTATGTGCATACTTTTTAGTGCCGATGTAAAAATGACCCACAATGAACCGCGGTGCCCCATGCGTTTAATCGTCGATCACGTTCAGGCTTGTGGCACAACTCCACCGGCTTCTGGCCTGCGCCAGCTCCCTCCAGAACGTCAATAATTTTCTCTTCGGCGAATCGCTTCTTCATAACCGCCCCTCTCTTGGGAACGGTCTCTACATCGTCAGCAGCAGGCCAATCCCAGGGCAGGCTACACCAATCTCATTATCACCACAAACCTGAGCTTTAGCGAATGGTCTAGCGTCTTCGGAGATGTAAAGATGACCATTTCGCCATTGGACCGACTCAAGTACTACTGCCATATTTGTTGAAACCGTTTCAAGCGTAGGACCACCCGGCCGAAGAAGAAGAGACGCACCGCAAACAATCCATCAAAGGGATGCATAGAATGCTTTTTAGACTCATTCTTCGATGCGAATCCCGGATCATAATTCCATGCAAATCAATAACCGCCAAGTTCATTTACTTTATTTACAGCATATCGCTATAGAATCCGCTGCAGATTATCTGAAATGCGATTAAATCTTGTAAACTTATTTTTCATTAAGAGAACCGCCCAGAACAGGCCCAGCCTCAGCCGGTCGCTGATCTTTCTCGGCTCAATCCAACCAGGAGGCTCTACGAGCTCGACTTCAACAACGCGATTCCATGGAAATTCATCGGCGGAGTTTATTCTGAATGTCACAGCGGCGCCTAGCCCAAAGGCACAAGCGATAGCGTCAACCACCTCCATCGGTTGAGGTAACAGACGTTCAGCCTCGATTTCCCTTACGTCAGCTTCAACGCAGCCTGCGTGCAGGGCTAGTTCATTCGGCGTCCACCCGCGCTGCTCTCGCAGAGTACGGACCTGCGAAGCGAAACGGGCGTAGGCCTCTCCTTCCAGATAGGCACTGCGATGACCTCCGTTCTTCATCGGTTGGGTCAACCAAGTGTCATCAAGATCGAACTCGTCCTCTCTCTGCCTCTTGTCTCTAATTTCTTGGGCACGCAATGTGGCCTTGCCCTGCCACCGACTATGATTTGCAGTTGGTGAAAACCTCAGCGAATCGCGATCGCTGAATGCAACGTTCAGTGCCAAACGGTGATTTAGTGAGGAACCATCGCCAATATTTTTTTCGGCGAGGACATGTGGCTCTCAATTTGAGATTCAATGGGCGCGCGGTCAAAGGTAAACCACCCGCTTGGTCAAGGCATATCTAGCACTGCTGCTCTAACGGATTCTGTACAAAATCAGCTCATCGACTAAACGGACAACCTTGTCACACACTCAACCAATGCGCCGCCGCGATGCCACACCAAATCCAAAGGCCGTTGCGGAATCCCGAGTTGGTCATTGCAGCGACAGACGCCGCACCAAAATCGATCTTCTGTCGATTGCCACAACTGCCGACGGCACTAACACATACCGTGCGCAAACGTTCTGATCCTGAAAGGGCTGACGCACACCCGAAAACCTTTCAGATTATTTTCATATTTCGATTTATTTGCGCAACTATCAATCCCAATGAGCATAATGGGAATTTTCCAACGGAATTGTGTAGGGGAATTGCGCGACGGCCATACAGATCTACGAATTCACCCGATGAGATGATGGCGCAATTTCGTCTATTTCTCGCCTTTTTGTTTTTCGGCCAATTGCAATCGCGCGCCAATCAGCACGCATCAATCGTGATCGACTAACTAACGGTTTTGTGCCGAAGGTGAGGTCTCGCACCTTGAGTTGCTAAGCAGCGCATGGAATGCCAACGCATTTCGTGAAGTCGAGGGAAACCCACTACCGAAAGGTTCTCCTATCTCAAGCGCCATGAACTACCTGCAACTGCTCAGTAGTCACTACCGCGATTACCACAGCCATGGCCGCAATACACTCAAGTACGCAGGCGTGGTAGGCGCGATCGGCTATCCGTTGTTCTATCTGGTCTATACGGAAATTCTGCCGCAGCGCTATGAGAGCCTCCCGGTCCGCTTGGTTGCGACCGTTTTATGTGTGCTATTGGCCTTGCGGGACCGCTGGCCAAGCCACCTCCAGCGCTGGTACTTGACGTACTCCTACTGCGTGCTGCTCTACTGCCTGCCGTTCTTCCACGTCTTCATGTCCCTGAAGAATCACGGCAACCTCGTCCTTATAGCCGACAGCTTCATGGCTGTGTTCCTACTGGTACTACTGACGGACTGGCGCAACACGGTGGTGATGCTGCTCATCGGTGCAGGACTTGGGGTGCTGCTGTACATCTGCACCACTAGACAACCTGCCCTGCCGCGGGACTATGTGGCGCGCTTGCCCACCTTTGTGCTGATCGTGGTCGGCGGGAGCCTGTTCAAATTCTCTGAGAAGCAACTACAAACCGAGAAGCTGCGCGTCGCGACCTCCTTGGCTGGCTCGATCGCACACGAAATGCGCAATCCACTCAACCAGGTTCAGCTTGGGTTGGACGCGATGTGCAACGTGTTGCCAACTGCGACGGCGACGCATACGGAACAGACTTTGAGCACAGAACAGATCGATCGTCTCCACTTTCACCTGACTAGAGGCCAGACAGCGATCCATAGCGGCCTTCAAGTAATCTCGATGATCCTGAACGAGGTCCACTCCAAGGTGCCCGATGCCAACCGTGCCGCGTACCTCTGGGCGGCGAGCATCGTGGAAAAGGCGCTGGCGGACTATAGCTATGAGAACGCCCAGGAGCGCCAGAAGATCGGCGTGGAGATCATCAACGACTTTGTATTCAAGGGCGAAGAGACGCTGGTCGTCTTCGTGCTGTTCAACCTGATCAAGAATGCCCTCTACTATTTCAAAACGCATCCAGAGGCCAGGCTGACACTGACCGTAGACCAGTCCCTGATTCGGGTCAGGGACACCGGCCCAGGCATTCCCAAGGCGATGCTGGCTCGGGTGTTTGAGCCATTTCTGAGCATCGGGAAGATCGGTGGTACGGGCTTGGGTCTAGCGTACTGCCGACGCACGATGCGAGCACTTGGAGGCGAGATTCGCTGTCACTCTGCTTACGGCGAATACACCGAATTCATTTTGTCGTTTCCCTCGGTTTCCCAGGCTGAACTCGACGTACATCGTCAAACCATCTGGCAGCGGGCCATGCTCGCCATGGTCGACAAGCGCATCCTGGTTGCCGATGACCTTCCCGTTGAACGTCGCATGTTGCGTCAAAAGCTCAACGGGCTGCCGGCGCACGTGGATGAGGCAGAAAGCGGCCTGCAGGTTCTGGACAAGATGCGGCAGCATCAATATGACCTGATTCTGATGGATTTGAACATGCCGGTGCTCGACGGATATGCCACGAGCGTGAAGATTCGCTGTGGCGAGGTGCCGGGCCAACAATCCTTGCCGATCATCGCCAGCACAAACGAATCGCCGAACATCGCAAAACTCAAGGCCACCAAAGCCGGTATGTCGGGCTTTGTCGCCAAGACTTGTAGTCGGTTTGACCTCGTCCAGGCGTTAATGCAGGCACTTGAGCGCCCCATACAGACCGGGTGCGATCCAGCGATGCTCGCCGGCAAAGCCGTCCTCTTGGCTGATGATGACCCCTACGGGCGGCTCATGGTTCGGACCTGGCTACAAAAAAGAGGCGTACAGGTTGCTGAAGCCGCGCACGGACAAGCCGTTCTCGATCACCTCGCTGCGGGCGCGCGTTGCGACGCACTGATTCTGGATCTCAATATGCCCGGCCTGGATGGCTTGCAAACAGCGCGCGCCATTCGGACACGGCCATCGGGGTACCAACAGCTACCCATCATCGCGCTTACCGGGCATACCGACACCGCCACCATTGAGTCTGCCCTCACCGCTGGCATGGATGACTTCATCAGCAAGCCAATCGAAGCGGCCGCACTGGTCCAGACGCTCGTTCGCAGGCTGACGGTTACAGCTCAGACGGCAGAAAAACTGAACGCCGAAGCTACGCACGCCCGGCCGAATCATCCACTGCCAACCCCTTCCGATACCCCCTTGCTGAACTGCCGCCGCCTTCAGGATTTGCGCCAAGACGGCATGCTGGATGAATTCGTTGAGGACTACCTCGAGCTCGTCGACCCTCTGCTTGTGCGGCTTGAGCAAGGCCAGGCAACGCGAGACTTGAAGTCTGTGGAACTGGCGATGCATTCGTTACTAGGCGTCAGCGGCAACCTTGGTGGAATGGCTTTGCACCGTCTGATCCGACGAATCTATGAACCAGTGGTCGCTGGACGCTGGCCTGACGATGACGACTGGCTTCCGCAAATCCAAGGCTTGACCAAGCAAACGGTGCACGCGCTACGCGCCATGTTGGCTAGCCCATAGCTCCGCGGTGGTTTCCCGTTCACTAGTCCATCACCCAACGGCGTTTTTAACAAGTAACGATCCAGGTTCCTGCGTCGCACATACCGGCAATCTGACGGTCCCGCCTTCGAGGGCATTTCCAAATTTCAACGAGGAGCTTGCAATGCATATCCACTCCAACCTTGCGCAGTCGAGCGCCCCCAACCCTGCTTGGTCGACGTTGCCCGATAGCGGCATCCATCTGCGCCGTCCGCGGGGAATGGCCGACGCACAAGCCATCGCTTGCCTGCGCCAAGAGATCAATCTCGCCGTGCACACTGAGCTCGACCCGCAATTCCTGGAGCACGAAAAAAAAGAGATGAGCTAGGCATCGTCGCACTCATTGAACAGCACGATCACATCATCGGCACGATCCGATTTGTGCCAATGCTGCACAACCTCACCCTCACCGAAACACTCCATGCCCAATTCCCGGTGGACGCCGCTTTGCTGACCCACGGATGGGAAGTCGGGAGGCTGGTGATGGCCCCAGAGTTCCGCAGCGGACCGGAATTTCTCAAGCAGTGCCTGTCTCTCGCACTCATTTTTCTATGCGACAACGCACAGGTGGAAAACCTCCACGCGTCGTGTTCGCACGTACTCAGTCGCTTGTACCGCAGATTCGGCTTTTCCGTGTTGGCCAAAGAGATCCCGTTGCCGGGCACAGAAAAGACCTACACGGTAATCCACGGGCATATCAGCCAGGTGTCAAATGCCTTGGCACCTCAAAGCCCCATTGGGCAACCCATCTCTTATCGCGCGTGAAGTTCCAACCCTATGGAGAAAACCTTGAACAACGAATTCATCGACTCGCTCAGCGCCACGGTCAACCAAGGTTGGGAGGCCATCAAACAAGGACAGTTCTGGCAGCAGGTGCTGCACCGCCCTGTCTCGCGTGACTTCTATCACGACCTAATGGTTGAGATTTACCACTACACGCGACACAACTCCATGAACCAGGCCGCCACCGCCTTTGTGGCGGCCCCTGAAGGCATGCTCAAGTTCGCCTATCACCATGCTTCCGACGAATTGGGGCATGAGCGTATGGTGACGCACGACTTGGAGAGCATCGGCCTTCTGGATCGGCAAACCTTGAATCGGCCTCCATTGCCCGCCACCGAAGCCCTGATCGGCTATCTCTATTTCGTGGCGCTCAAGTATGGTCCCATTGCGCGGCTCGGCTACAGCTTCTGGGCAGAGGACGCCTACGAGCACATCGACGACCTCCTGCGCAAAATCAAGGGCGATCTGTCGCTCACGGATAAAAACATGTCGTTCTTCGTCGCCCACGCCAGCATCGACGAAAAGCACAGCGCGCAAGTCCGGGCATGCATCGAGCGGTATGCCACCACACCTAGCGACCAGGCACTCGTTCGCACGACAGCTCAAACGACGCTCTTTTTAACCGGACAGATGCTGGAACAGGTCGCTCAGTTGCATCGGTGAATCTGCACTAACTACCATGCCAGACGTCGTGTGGTGCCCTTCTTGAAGGAAGCCACTTATCAGTCTGTTATCCGATAGCCGAGATTACATATTGTGCATATGGGCCAACTGACTGATGCCAATTGACATCACTCTCGAGGGGCCTGCTGTGTCTCCCTGTTTTTGTGCGGCGCCTCCTCAGGGCGCCGTCTCTTTTTTGGCGTTCTCTACGAGGCGCAACAACCGTACCGGAGCACCGTCTGTGAATCATATGAAAGCACTGGCCGTCGCAGGGATGCTTCTTTCCACTCACGCCCACGCGCAAAGCGCTGGCAGCAGCATCATCAGTCTCGGCTGGCTTCGCGTGATGCCGAACAGTTCGAGCGACCCATTGTTTATCGACAGTATTGGCGGTGTACCGGTCAACCAATCGGTACCCAACACGGGCGCCAGAATCAAAGATGCCGATACAGTCGGCCTGGCATTCACGCACTTCATCACCGACAACCTTGCCGTCGAACTGGCGGGCGGGGTCCCGCCACGCCACAAGATTACCGGAGCCAATGCGTTCGCCCCCTACGGCGAGATCGGCTCGGCCAAGCAGTGGAGCCCGGCCATGCTGTTCAAGTGGTACTTCGGCGGCGCGGAAAGCAGGTTCCGTCCGTATGTCGGAGCCGGTCTGAACTACACGTGGTTCGGCGACGAGAAAATCACCAACAGTGCGCTCCAGACCCAGGTACTCGGTAGCGGCTTCCCCAATGCCAGTAGCGTGTCTACAGACAGCTCCATCAATCCGGTACTCAACGTGGGTGCGAGCTACGCCGTCACAAAGGATTGGTTTGTCAGCCTGTCGATGTCCTACTTGCCGCTCAAGACCACTGCGAAGATCGACACCACGCTGGCCAGCGGCGCACACGCGATCACCGAAGCCAAGATCAGAATCAATCCGATCGTGGCCTTTCTATCGATCGGTTACGGCTTTTAGCCCCGCATCGATGAAACCGCGCTTACACCTTTTGTGGGCCGTGTGGCTGATCCCCGGGTCGCGGTAGGAACGATGGTTGCCTGTCGCTGTCGCCTTCTGCGCAGATCAGTACATGCCGCATTGCTACATACAGATCCGAACCCCAACGTCTTACCACTGCTGTCGCATTGATACGCATTCGTCAGAAATCTCGTGTCTCCCTTCTCACGGTTCTTTTCGCAACGTGCGCCGTGCTTTGTGGTTGCGCCGCACTTGGTTGCGCTGGACAGGGCGGCCATGGCGGGTTCATTGCTGGCTGCGGCGCCGGTACCCGCTTCTAGTGTCGTGAGTTAGAAATTCGTTTCATCATTGTTTTTGCTGCCAGAGGTGACGAAATGCTGTTGGAAGAGGCGTTTGGATTCCCGCAGCCCCTCTTCAGTGAGGATCACGGATTTCGCTCTATTGATGGGATCGCCGATGAGGCCGCGTTCGTGAAGTCGGTTAAGCGCATCCCAATCGAGACTTTTCCAGGCACGGTTATGGTCATGCAGGGTCAAGTAGAGAAGCGCGAGGACGGCATCGTCAATGGCAGCAGTGTCGATGTTCATGGTGTTCATTCTGAAACTCTTTGGACCCGCGCACAAAACCGTACGAGGCTCGCGAGAATTTCATCAGCCGATTTGCTCCAGACGAACGGCCGAGGATTCGCGTTATAGACATCGAGGTAATGCCGGATCGCTTCTTCAAGTTGTCGTGTCGAGCGATGCGTGCCGCGTCGAATGTACTTCTCGGTGAGCGTAGCGAACCAACGTTCGACCTGGTTGAGCCACGACGCGGAAGTTGGCGTGAAGTGAACATGGAAGCGCGGATGACGAGCGAACCAGTTCTTGATCGAGGGCGTCTTGTGCGTACCGTAGTTGTCCATCACCAGATGCACGTCCATTTCGGCGGGCACGCTGGCGTCGATCGTGCGCAGGAACCGTAGGAATTCGCTGCTGCGATGGCGCCGATGCAATTCACCGATGACTTCGCCTGTGGCAATGTCCAGCGCAGCGAACAGCGTGGTTGTGCCATGGCGCATGTAGTCGTGAGTGCGGCGCTCGGGAATGCCGGGGGCCAATGGCAGTATGGGCTGCGTGCGATCCAACGCTTGGATCTGGCTCTTCTCATCCACGCACAACACCATTGCCTTGAGGGGCGGATCCAAGTACAGGCCGACGATGTCGCGAACTTTGTCGACGAACAGCGGATCGCTCGAGAGCTTGAAGGTCTCCTGCCGATGCGGTTGCAAACCAAAGGCTCGCCAGATTCGCGACACCGCTGTCTGCGAGAGCTCCATCTCTCGAGCCATCGTGCGCGTACTCCAGTGCGTCGCTCCCGTAGGTACCGATTCGAGCGTTTTTGCAATAACGGCATCGACACGCGCATCGTCAATCGTTCTGGGCGCACCGGGACGCGGCGCATCGAGCAGACCATCGAGTCGATGCACCACATAGCGCGCACGCCACTTCGATACCGTTTGCTGAGTGACCCGCAGTTTTGCCGCGACCGTCTTGTTGTCAATGCCATCGGCGCAGGTCAGCACAATCCGCGCGCGCAATGCTACCGCCTGCGCTGTCTTACGGCGCATCATCAGCGCCGTGAGTTGCTCGCGTTCCGCCTCGCTCAACACGAGCTCCGCCTTGGGTCTTCCACTCATCGCCGCCCCTTCGTCTCCGTGGCATTCACTACACGGTACTACAGGCGGCACATTATTCAATGAATTTCTAACTCATGACACTAGGATTGCACAATGATGCTCAGCTACCGAAAGGTTTCAGCCCTGCTCTCGACCTTTGTCACGTGCTATGCATTGGCTGCACCGGTGCCAGCTCCCGATACAGTCGGTGAATCGACGGTGGGGCAAACCAGGCCAAACCTGCCACCGATCGCCAAGGAAAAGCCAAACCGATGGCCTCACATTGTCTTCCTCCAGCAAAAGCCTGCTGGAGGACTAATTTGGTGGCGACCAAACGAGCGCTTGGCGCAGGCCGGCTTCCCTGTGGCCTTCGAAGCCTTAGCCGATCGCGTAGACAATCAGATGAGAGACTTGCAACCGGACGGCAAGTATCGAATCGAGGTCATATTACCGTCGGACAGCGTCTTCAGCGCCAGACGAGAAACCAGTCACATCACTCGTTACAGTCATCGCATTGGTGAAGGCCCCTGGGGAAGTACATCGGACTCCAGTTCCGCTGCTGTCGATTTGCGCCTGCATTTCGATGTGCATCTCATCTACTCGAAGAACGGCCAACGAGGCGAAGCCAGGCACCATCTGAGTCAGGCTTCTCGGCCTGCCCCCAACCTAGATAGCAATCTACAGACCGTCGTGGATGCAGCGCTACCCGGGTTGATCGCAAAAACTGCTGACGAAATCGTGATCTGGCTGCAAGTCGAATACGGTTCGCATGCTGTGCAGTAAAACGACCGTGCTTTATATGCAAGGGGATGGATGCCACACCCTATGGCCCCTCATGCCACAACGATTTGCTCGCGATGAGACCCAATTAGTGTTGATTCTCGTCGGGGTTGCCGGACATCGCAGCTCGAACAGAGGTACGTAGTCGGTATGAATCTGTGCACTGTCGCGCATACATTTGCATCTTTACCGCCCCACAAACCAGCTAGCTCGCCAATGCCATGCAACGCAGATCCCGACAACAGCATCCGTTCCGTAAGCCGCTAGGGTTCATGCTGATCACATTGAACCAGCGGTAGCGATGCTGAGATGCTCGATTTGGCTACTTTTCCAGATGATCTTGCTGAGCCGCACGGATACATGCCCCAAGATCGGAAGGAGGGTTACGGTCGGGAATCGATCTCCATCATCCGGCGATCAGAATGATGGAACTCACGGTGCGGGGGCAACGTGATTGAGCGTGGCCACCGAAGTCAAAATTTGTTGGAGACCCGGTCATGCGTATCAACGGCAATCACATATCCGAGCAGAAAATTCAATCATCAGTTGCACCAGGCACTGATACTCAACACCAGACTCTCACGCGAAGACTCGTGAATATCGGCTCAAAGGTCTGGGACAGTTTCGCAGCTTTGGGTGGGGGCAGTACATCACATCTGACGGCCCAATCTCCGGGAGTTGGAGATGACGCACTTCAGCGCGGAGGGCATGCAACAGCCGCCACAAGGACCCTAGAGGAATCCGTTGGGATCAACAGTGAGCGACCCGCTGTTCCCAACCGACTGTTCCCGCGCAAGCCATTGGTTACCAAAGCTGCCCCCAACACTGCAAATGCCGCTGGAATCGATAGCCCTCAAGGGGAACCCCAACGCTTGAACAAGCTGTTTCCCGATTGGCTATACCGTGGGGGATCCGCGCCCCCAACTCTTACCGGCTCTTCTCCCTCCGCTCCAAGTGCCGACAAAACATATAGCTACAATGGGGCACGGGATGCGGACCCGTTCCGGAAAAACCTACTGTTCGGCCAATTTGTCGAGCTGGCGTGGGACAGTGGGTTGAGTGTACCGGTGCCCCCTTCACCAGGGATCGGAAATGCCGCTTCTCAACGCGAACTGCACAAAACAGCCGCCACTGGGGCACTAGCGGAATTCGTGGAAAACCGAGAAGGGGCGGCGCATGCTGCGCCCAACCGCCTTTTCCCACACAAGGCATTGGTTCCCAAAGCTGCGCTCAACGCTGCAAATGTCGCCGGCATCGATAACCCCCTAGTTGCACCCCAGCGCTTGAACAAGCTGTTTCCTGATTGGCAATATCACGGCGGGACAGCGGGGCCCAGTCCCATCGATTCCGTTCCCCCCGCTCCGAGCGTTGGCAGAACACATGATTTCAATGGAACACGGAACGCTGACCAACTTCGGAAGAACCTCCTCTTTGGTCAATTTGTCGAGCAGGCACAGGACGGTGGGCTGAGTGTACCGGTGCCCCGGTCGCTAGGAACGGGAAACACCGCACCTCCACGCGGGCGGCACCCAACACCCACTGCTGGAGCGCTAGCGGAATCCATTGGAAGCCAAGAGCGTGCAGCGTATGCCGCGCCAAATCGCCTTTTTCCACACAAAGAATTGCTTGCCAAAACTGCGCCTTTGGATAGCCCGGTAAGCCCGGTTCTTAACCACGATGTGACGCAGGATGCGGCCCGCCGCCATGAAAAAGTAAGTCGATTGTTCCGGGAATACACGACGCCGACTCCAGCTTCGCATGCGCTGTCCGAGGGCTCAATGGGGCAAGACGGAAAGGCATACTCCGCAGAGAAGTCGGTGAGCCCCCCAATGAGAGCCGGGGCAGCACAAACGGAACACGGCGCGCCACCCAATAAGCTTTTCCCCTCGACCAACTCACAGCAACTCGGACGTTGAGGACGGCAATGACCAAAGACAACACGGCAACGTCCATCGCGACGTCTTGCTGTCCCCTTAACCGACACCCACCGAGCGTCAAGCCCTTCCTGGCGATGCCGAGCGAGCCGACACAGGCATCACCAGTGACGAGGTATGTTTCTCAAGTGCGCTGGATTCTGCCTCACGCCGTTGTGCCACAAGATTTCTGCCCGCGTCCAACTGTGCGGTGGTTGCGTATTTGGAGGATGTCGTTGAAGCTGTTTGCTCCGCCTGACTCTCAAGGTTCGCAAGCCTTCTAGTGTATATGGCTCCGATCTGCCCGTTTACACCGAGATCGAACCGCGCCGCTGGACTGTGCCGCATCGCCTGTTCTTTCCACCAGTCGGCGTGGGGACCACGGCACAGCATTCGCACTGGGTCGATCTCTAAGCCTACCGAGGCGCTAGGTGGCAGCATTGCGGCCTCTACCGCAGCCAGTCCCCGAGGGAGACACGTATCAACAAACTCCTCAAGCACATCGGATAGATAGGCGACACGCCGCGGTACACCAGGAAGTGGGCTCTCGCCTCTTGCTTGGCGATGCGCGTCAATCCGCATCGCCATGCGATTAGGAATCTCTGGCTCGTAATCGACCAATAGGTCTGCCGCGCACTGGCGATCGCCTTCTCCTGTTTGCTCGATCACCTCAGCCCGCACCCGTCGCGCTTCACCGATTGCCAGCAACGCGGCTTCATCAATCGCCATATGGGCAAGTAAGGGGCGTGCGGCCAAAAATACAGCAGACAGATCATTAGCCGACGCGGCCGCTTCGTGCGCAACAGCCAATGCCGACACGTGCCGCCATGTCGCCACGGGTTGATTGACGCACCCAGGCTCCATGCGTGCCACTACTGCAACTGCGTACTCCACCAATTCGGGGTGGCGAGCAATGACTGCTAGCGTACCCACCATATCCCGTGCGATGCTTCGCACCCCACCTCGTTCCGAGGCCTCCTCAGTCGCCATGCGAAAGAATAGAGTGCACAGCGGCTCTGCCATTGCGCCCTTTGCATCGGCCACATGGGCCCAGACTTCCGCTTCGAGTTCGGGCATGCTCATGCCTGCAAACTCATATACGCGACGAGCGGCCTGATCTAGGTCTGGCGAGCACAGGTTCTCACACACTCCTCCTGAACCGGCAAAGCCGCGCACCATGAAGCCGGGCTGGAAGCGCTTCTGCCTCCACCGCAAAGCATCGACGAAATCGACCTGTTCCGAATTCAACTCGAGGTACGGGCATGCCTCAAAACGAACGTCTCGCAGTGTCGGGCTCAGAGGTGGCAAACGCGTCAGGCGTGGCAACTCGACGAGGGCAAGTCGTTCGAGTCCGACTGGTAGTGCCGGCACCGCTTCAAGCGCTTCGCAAACGATGAGCGCCAGCTCACGCAATTGCTCTGGAAGAGCCGGGAGAGTACGCAGTTGACTAGCGCCCCCCAACTGCAGCGTCTCCAATGTAGCCGGCCATGGTGGCACAGAAAGAAGATTTGGCACGTCTTCGAGAGACAGCGTGCGCAACTTTCTCGGCCAGGCTGGCACCCCTGTAAACCATGTCGCCCCTTCGCTCGAGATCACTTCGATGTCATCCCAGAAGGCCGGAAGAGGCGCAAGTGCCATTCGCTGATCTTCACGGAGTACTAGCTCCCGCATCGATTCTCCCCTGTAACGGAGAACATGACATTGCCCTCGAACATGTGAATGCCGCAGATAACGACTACAACACACGCATCTCCTTCGCCCACGGCAATCAAGCCGTGCATAAGCCCGTTGAAACACTTAAACCAGCTCAACCCATCAATGGGACGTCAATCCGAGCCGAAGCTTGTTATGCGAGTCCGAATTCAACTCAACGGTGTGCTCGTCCTGAAGAGTGACAGGAATATCTGCGACCGACAGCCCCCCGATGTCGACCTGCTGCGACCGGCAGTCTACGAAGAACACCGGAGACCGTTACATGCACAACGGTTCAGCGAGAAGTGTGTCCATGTGCCCAGAGGCACCGCGGATTCCAGCCAAGTGCCGAGCGGATAGTCCGCCGCCACGACATAGTCCGGTGACACACCCGCGCCGTACAACCGCCCGTGCACGCACGCGCATGCACGCGCATGCTTCATGCGGCAGCACGGTGCGCACGTCCGTGCGTACTCACTGTTTGAATGCTTCGATGTTCTTCATGCTGAGGGCGTTTGCTCGGCACGTCTCCAGACTGAGCCCCTCTATCAGCGCTGCGCTATCTAAAGTTGGCGACAACGAATTCCCCTGCTATTTCGTACTTTGACCGCGCTGGCTGTCTCAATCGCAATTGGTCCAACGTTCGTTGCACGAGCATGCCGTAGCCGCCTTGTGGCTTTAGACAGAGCCAGATCGATTCCTCACAAAGAATGCGCAAGGCTCATCACGCAAGGGGCGGTCGAAGAAACGCCTTCCGTTGAGAGTCTCCTCAGTATGAAATGCCTGTGGATGATCGCGGTGAAGCCTGTCAATAACTTCGCCGAGACTAGCTTTGGCTGCCGCTCGTAGCAGCCCTTGGGCTTCTTCTGTAAGCATCAAGGTCTCCTCCTTAGGGGGTCGCGCATTGCGGGAACGCGTACCGTGACGCGCTTGTACTTTCATCACTCGCGAGAACATCGCAACGATGCCCGTGCACACATTTCACATTGCCTACCAATTGCGAAAGCATTGGCGATTTGACTATCAGGCCTCAAGGCTTCCCGCTTAAATTAAAATTTAATCTGTAATTAGAAATTTGAATATCAATGGGCGACCGCCCACCCCACGCGGCCCAGAGCGGCTAGGTATGGTCGACCAAGCGTTGGTGCCGATACGCAGCAACCGACAGAGCCGAATGCCCTGCACCGCGTGGCCGAGAGACGGTTGTAGCGTTGGTCCACCGGATAGTGGAGGCTGCTGCCGACCCAAATGCAGTCAACCTGACAGAAGACTCCATCCCACACTGGGCCGTTAGAGATGGGAATGCGAAGGTTGCGTAAGGTATGGGACCTGTTGGCGGAGGTGGCGCGAAAGGGACTCAGTTATGTCTGCCGACAAGTCTCTCGTGGCTTCCGAGATCACGCTACCACGCTTCTGAATATCTATATCTGCGGGGAACCACCTGCGTACACGGACCATTTTTCAAATCAAGCTACATGGACGCACAGTGGATGTTAAGAAAGATTGCCCTAGTCGCACTCGTCACACTAAGTACTACCCAAATCGCGCATGCTCAGGCCCTTCAAAATAGTGGCGCAAGTACTGGCGCCCAATGGGGCACATTCGTACAACCCGGTACAAACGCGGCACCACCCCCCTCTTCGCAAACAGAGCAGTCACAAACGACTGCAATGATGCCAAACGATAAGCAATCCACCGCCGGCAATGTGGTCGAATTGCAGCAGATGCTCCACGGGCCCGACCTGAACGAACTGCGCACGACATACAACGGCACCTATGGCGCGAGCTTGCTCTTTTATAGCAAGAACATGACTTACTACATCGCGCTGTTCCAGCAAAAAAACTTCTGGCGTGTCATCAAGTCGCAGGATGCAACGCGCGCCGAAACGATATACAAGGATTTCGTTCGCCAGACAGTCCAACTCTCGGACGTTGAGATTCGCCGCACGCAGCTTGCGGCACAGAAAGCGTTCACAGAGCGGCTGACCGCGTTTTCGCACGACCAAGCCAATCGTTTGCAGGCTGACCTCGATGTCGAGCGTCAGCAGCAAACCATTGTGGCAAGCCAACAGCAACAGTCTCGCGGAGAAGCCATGGCGCTAGCGCAACAAAAGGCGGCTGCACAAGACCGGTTGCGCAGTGCACAGCGGCAAGTTAGCGAGTTGCAGCGCCAAATGGAAATCGGCCTGCCTTCGCACTGTTCATGTAAGCCGAAGATTTCCGCTCATTGGCGAACCGTGCCCCCCCATTATCGCAACCTAATGCGCGACATCTACGCTGCATCCGCGGCAGTACTCGATTCGTCTCACCACTGTTCACGCGCGCTGACGAATCAAGTGTCATAGCGAGCGATGCATTGCGGCTTCCTATGCCTGTGCATCTTGCCCCTGGTGGTATGACCATAGACGGTGAATGCTGGAGCAGCCCCCTGAATCCCCGGACACAGTCACCCACTTAAACTACGGGTAGGCATACGACTGTGTTTATGACTAGCAGCAACCAAGAAGTGATGGAAGTGTTGACGGGCCCGGAGCGCCGCCGGCGATGGTCGGTGGACGAGAAGCTTGCGATGGTCAGGGAAAGCTTCGAGCCGGGCAAGACGGTTTCGATGGTGGCACGCCAGCACGGCGTGAATCCGAATCAGGTGTTCCACTGGCGCAAGCTGTACCAGGATGGGAGCCTGTCTGCGGTGAGTGCAGGCGAGGAAGTGGTGCCGGCCTCGGAGCTTGCCGAAGCCCTCAAGCAAGTTCGCGAGCTGCAACGCATGCTCGGCAAGAAGACGATGGAGAACGAGATTCTGCGCGAAGCTGTGGAATACGGTCGGGCAAAAAAGTGGATTGCGCGCTCGCCATCGTTGCCAGGGGACGACCAGTGAAACAGGTTTGCGAGGTCCTCGGCGTAGCGCGCTCAAACGTGGCGGCAAAGCGTGCTCGTCCTGCTGATTGGTGCGACGGGCGCACAGCTCGGCAAACCGACGATGCTGGCTTGGTGGACGAAATCCGGCACGCCATCGCCAACTTACCGAGCTATGGCTACCGGCGCGTCTGGGGCCGATTGCGGCGCGAACGTGAGCGTCGATGCGAGGGGCCGGTCAATGCCAAGCGGGTCTATCGGGTCATGCGCGTGCACGGCCTGCTGCTTGAGCGCAGGCCGGCGCCGCCGCGACCACAGCGCCGGCATGACGGCAAGGTCGCTGTAGCCAAGAGCAACCAGCGCTGGTGCTCCGATGGCTTCGAGTTCCGCTGCGACAACGGCGAGCCGCTGCGCGTGACGTTCGCGCTGGATTGCTGCGACCGCGAGGCAATGAGCTGGGTAGCGACAACTGGCGGCTACAGTGGCGACGTCGTACGCGACGTGATGCTGGCGGCTGTCGAGCAGCGCTTCGGCAACGTCCCCAAAGCGCCAGCGGAAATCGAATGGCTGACGGACAACGGCTCAGGCTACATTGCCGGGAAGACCCGTGAGTTCGCCACGGACATTGGCTTGAAGCCGTTGACGACACCAGTTTGCAGCCCGCAGAGTAACGGCATGGCAGAGAGCTTCGTAAAGACGATGAAGCGCGACTACGTCGCCTTCATGCCCAAGCCGGATGCGGCGACGGCCGTGCGCAACCTTGCCATCGCGTTCGAGCACTACAACGAGCAGCATCCCCATAGCGCACTGAAATATCGCTCGCCGCGCGAGTTCAGGCGCAGGACGGAATCATCAACTCAAGTGTGAGGCGGTGTCCGGAGATGCGGGGGCAAATCCAAATGCACTCATTCGGGGGCTACCTTGAATGTCGTGTGAAACCGTCGCAGCACCACCCGCGCCGTCTTCGCACGCCGCCTGTCGTACGACATCCGTACACAGGTTGTATTGCAGATTTCACTAGGCCCAACATCAGATGAGCTAGAGCCGCTTGCGATTGAAAGTGTTGCCGTCTTGTTCTTGTGGCAGGAAATACGGATGGTCTGGACACCATCAACCCGACAACCGGCTATGTGTAGGTTATCTGATGGGTCTAAGTAGATATCCTCACACTGTTCCACGTCGCCTTCGCTGGCGCGAACCCCGGACGTGGAACGTGCACCTTCTTGCAAGGCGCCTCCCCCCGGAGCGCCTTGTTTTTTATAGCTTGGTTGTTTCAAGGACCAAGTGCAACGGCGGTGCCAATCACAATACCCTGCTTCGCACTATTCTCGATAAAGGCCGCTGCTGGCGTGCACATCAGGACGCAATGCGGAAGTACCTCACCGCCTGCCCGGCACCGACTTCGCGCTGCAGCCAGTCCGGCACCTCGCCATGTCCATTCCCCATAGATCTATTTCACACATGGGTGCCGCCCCTCCGGCCCCTTACGGACCGCTAGTCTGCTTAAATCTCGCGATGATCTCGACCGCGCCCAGAAGGCAACGAGAGCATCAAGACTTGATGGCGGCCTCAAAGAAGTTCTTCGACGACATTACGTGCTATTGGATGGAAAGAAAGAACAGCGGGCTTGCAGCGATAAGGTTTGCGGACAGCGTGGCTATCTCAGCCAGTTCATGTGCGCCCGAGCTTGACTCCTTTGATGCCGACCTTGCTAAGGCACCCCGCGTCGTATTTGCTGCGGACCTCGCGACCCCTCTGGCGAGTCCCGAAAAGCCCCACCTGTACTACAAGTGCAGCGCATTGGACAACTGCTACCAGTTCCTACCTGTCAACGCCGACTGAATCCTGCCCCACCTTTGGGCAATACGCCGAAGTAAATCTGACCCACCCGGACTCCGTGTCACGCGGCTGCTTTCGCGCTTGCCCGCGTGGTTTGTCCTTCAGCCGGTAGCTCTCGCCAGCTATCTGTACGATGTGCGCATGGTGCAGAAGCCGGTCGAGCATCACCTCGTCGGTGACCGAGCTGATGAAATCGGGCGAGACCTCGGTGCCGTATTGCTCTTGCAGGATGCCTTGAATCTCCCGCACGGTCATGCCCCGCGCATACAGGGCGACGATCTTGTCGTCGAAGCCGGTGAAGCGTCGCTCGTGCTTGGGGATGAGCAGCGGTTTGAAGCTGCCGTCCCGGTCGCGTGGCACCTCGTTGCGGATCGGGCCGTCTTCGGTCACCACCGTCTTGGCGCCCGTGCCGTTGCGCTGGTTGCTGAAGGCGGCCGGTTTGGCGGCGCCAGGCGGGTAGCCAAGATGATGCCTCATCTCGCCGCCGAGCGCCCGCTCAATGAGCGCTTTCTTGAGCGCCAGTGTGGCGCGATTGATGGCTTCGGCCGTCATCGGGCCATCGCCGAATTGCTCAAGCAACTCAGCGGGGATCGCCGGCAACTCCACCGGCTTGGTCTTCGGTTTGCGAGGCATACATTCTCCTTGGGAGCATGTTATGCCTTGAACACGAAATTTCTGACAGGCCCGCTTGGTATCGACGTTGACCATGCGCCCTCCCTTGGACAGACAGCTTGGACAGCGCAATGGGCGGCGTAGCTACCGCAATAGCCCAGTGCGATACGACAACTGCGCAATCACTATGTAACTGCCCAATGTACGGATCGAGCACAAAACGCAAGGTCGATTGATCCGCTAGCTGAGAACCAAGTCGGGGGGGCTCGCAACTGCAGCTTTTTTCAATTTAGGGTGGCCCTACCCTGCGGCACAATTGCCTAGTCAGATGGATTGGAGATGCTCGTTCAAGCCGAGTAGGAGGCTGTCATCAGTTGCCGTAGCTAGTTGAGTTGCGCAGAAGTGCCATTGGCTTGTTTTACGGGCCGGGGAAAAGCCAGGCACCATCATCCGAATCTTGGCGTCTCGCCCACCCCGAATCCTGATGTCGATGCACAAGCCATGATGGATACCGCATCACTAAGCTGATCGAAAACCGCGAATGAAATTGCTATCCAGCAGCAGGTCGAATGCGGTTCGCATGCTATGCAATGAAATCAGCCATAAGACTGGAGCAGGCTTCCGCGCTCCAACTCAAGAGCTACACGAACTGCCTCAGTGACACTCCGCCACCCGCCGCGCTCCATCTGGCGGAAGATGCGGACGTGCGGGTACCAGGGGCTATGGTCCCCTTGCCGTCCCCAACGCCATTCAGGCGCCCCAACCATGACCCAAGCAGGCAAGCCTAGCGCTCCAGCCAAATGTATAGGCGCCGAACATATCGAAATGGTCAGATCTAGCGTCGATGCGAAAACGGCAGCGTCATAGAAGTCCGTCCAGTCATGGGAATGATCCACAATCGACAACCCGCTACGGGCCGTGAAGTCGGGTACGACGGGGCGTTTCTGGAGAGCGAACCAGTCTACATTTGCGATCTCCGCCAAAGGTTGAAGATCTTCAGGCGCAAGGCTGCGAGCTCGCCCAGTGAAATGGGTCGGTGCAGTGTCCCAGCACAGGCCGATCCGCAACCGATCGCGGTGCGAATGAGAAGCGGTGGGCAGCTCCGTACCAACTCGGGACCTCAGTTTGATATATCCATCGAGCCGCGCTGGCACGTTTCCTTCGCTCGCACCGAATCTCGGCGGCAGCAAATTATCGAAAATCCAATAGTCATATTCGCTCCAATTCTCGACGGGCCATGCAGTGAGCAAGTTATCGACGCCTTCAAGCTCATTGAAAAGACGCTTCAGTTCCGGCCTGACGCAGAACGTGACATGAGCGCCTGCCGCCTTCAAGCTGCGCGCATAACGCGCATACATCAGGCTATCGCCGAGCCCCAAATAGCTTAGTACGAGAATGCGTTTGTTCTCGAGGCTTTGCCCGCGCCATAAACGATCGTGATAAGTGGTCAGGACCGGAGGAGCACTCTTAGTAAGCAACCCCTTATCAACGAGCATCTCATAGTGACGCCAACCAGCTTTCGTGTCGCCCAGCAACAAGAGAATATTGGCCAAAGGGAAAATAACGTCACCCCTATGCGGTTCATGCTCGGCGGCCCGGTACAAATAACTCGCGCCCTCTTCCAAGCGCCCCAACATGAAAAGCGAGATGCCACACTGCGTAAGTGCCTCGACGTCTGTCGGGCGAGCCGCCAGGATGCCAAACGCGACCTCCACTGCGCCTTCATGATCGTCAAGGAAACGATGTCGTGCCCGTAGGACGACGCGCGAATCTCCGATCTCAGCAGCTCTCGAGCCGTGATGCCGCGCGGCATCAAAATCGAGGGTCTGGAAGCTCAAGTCGGCGAGCATCAGATGTGATTCGGCGTCGGAGGGATACACCTCCAGTCCCGCTTTTAGACTGGCCTCAGCAGCGGCAGGATTATTGAGAAAATTGAACTGGACAACGGCCCGCTTGCGCCAGGGGTAACTGGACGTAGGCATCATAGCAATGGCACGATCACAAGCGTCCAACGCCTTATCCGCTTTGCCTAGTCTTAACAGCGCCTCGACATAGCCCGCAAGCACGTCATCGTTCTGCGGATGGCTCTCAAAAATAAGCTTCCGAAGGTCCGCCGCTAAATCAAATCGCCCCGCCGCCTCGGCATCGCGAATTTGCGCGTCCATATGATCGAAATCCTTATCCATACCAGCGGTCCCTCAAGCTATATAACAGGGAAGATCGCAACCGCAGGCCACCGAGGTAAAAGCCCGTACATCGCGTGAACTTTATGTATCCCGCGAACCGAATCGAGCACCATCCCCACCGCCCCCGGCGGCGCAGGAGCGGATGCTGAGTTGATTTCCGTACAGGCATGGCTACCCCTTCGTGCCGCCCCTTCTGTCCGGCATCAGCTATGTGATCGCGCACGGAACTTCTCGTGAGGTTTGTCACGTTGCCGCCTCAACCTCGCACACTGGCGCAGGCAGGCGCAGAAAAGGAGTATCAGCACCGCAATCTTTCCGATCGCGTACCAAACAGGCTGCAAATACGCCGCAATGCGCTTTGCCAATGCAATCGTTCCGCCTTTGGGATTCCGGCACGGCAGATTTGCAAGGCATCGGTGAGCCTACTGCCGCTAAGCTAATCTCAGCCACCGCCGCTGAAACACCGGATATGTAAGCGAGGCCCGGGCAGGCAGAGCCGAGCATCTTTGCGCCCCCCAGGGTGACCCCGGTTGGCCGGACAGTCATCATATGCCGACGACAGCGATTTAACTCTTACTTCTTGCAGCCATGAAGACCGTAATGCAGTTCATCTTCACGATGATGGTGACGCTCATCTTCAGCATGGCCGCCGCCATCGAACCGGCACCGGCAGCGAATCTTCCTTGCGAAGCATTGGTGTGCCTCACGGGTGCAGTTCATATGCAATCCGGTGGCACGGGTTGCATGGGGCCGATGCAGGCATTTTTTAGCATCCGGATTTTTGATCCGGTCACCGGCTATAACGAGGCCGCTACGGCGGCGGCTCGCGCTACGTTTCTGAACAGCTGTATCAGCCCCCCAAACGAATGGGCAGACATCGACGTGATGAAGACGTATGGCACTGCGTTCGATGGGCCGTAGCGGCTCGGCCCTTCCTTTCAGTCCGCCAGAGGAATAGCCACCGTACAATGCCTCGTAGTACAGGTAGTTCTGTCCGCTGTCCTTGCGGTGCGAGGCGACGGCGTCGACTTAGCGCGTGAGCTCCTCCCAGAGTGGCCACGATTGCTTCTCGAGCCGTTTTCCCCAGGCCGATGCCAATCGGTGTATCACGCCTCCCCTAATGCGTCACATGTCGTGGGAGCCGGCGGCAATGCGGGCGAATTCGCGAGCATCTGGCAGGCGCAGATGCAGTCCTACGCAACCAGGACCGAGCTTTTCCTTAAGGTTCGAGCGACTTCCTGGGTCTGCAGTGCTGCGTTGTGCGCAAACTCCTACCGCGGAACTCGAAATATGGATTCGCGAAGAGCCCAGAGACTGGTCTAACGGGCCTACGCCTTTCCCTGATTGCGAAAGATCATATCCATGTCCTGGACAATATTTGAAGAAAGTCAGTATCAACATGCGAGTTTGCGCGGATTCGCGGACGCTTTCCAGCAGCACTTCCGGAATTGGCGAGACCCAAAAACACGATCAAGCTGGCAGCCGCCGCCCCCGGGTAGCCTGATCAAGCTGGCGGGAGACTTTGATGCCATTGTCCGCGACAGTCCACCGTTCGAAACGGGGGTGGAGAATCTACCTATCAATTTGTCGCGGATTCTGTATTCGATGCCGCAATTCGGCGATCGCCAATGGGCCGAGGAATCCAGACGGCTATTTAACGCGATGGCGCTGCATCTCGGGAACGCAGCACAGCGGGAGTGTTGGCTAGGCCCGCAGCAGATTGGCAACGGGCTGTACGGCCTGCAGCGGCACGCGGACAGCGCCGCCAGCCGGGCGGTGCTCGCGGCGATGGCACCGCATATCGTAAACGCGGCGCAGCAAAAGCAGTGGCTGAGCCCGCAGGCGATCGGCAACGGGTTGTACGGCCTGCAGCGGCAGGCGGACAACGCCGCCAGCCGGGCGGTGCTCGCGGCGATGGCACCGCATATCGTGAACGCGGCGCAATCGGGGCGCTGGCTGGATACGCAAGCGATCGGCAACGGGCTGTACGGCCTGCAGGGGCACGCGGACAGCGCCGCTAGCCAGGCGGTGCTCGCGGCGATGGCACCGCATATCGTGAACGCGGCGCAGCAGAAGCAGTGGCTGAGCCCGCAGGAGATCGGCAACGGGCTATACGGCTTGCAGCGGCACCCGGATAGCGCCGCCACCCACGCGGTGCTCGCAGCGATGGCACCGCATATTGTGAACGCGGTGCAGCAGAAGCAGTGGCTGAGCCCGCAGGAGATCGGCAACGGGCTGTACGGCCTGCAGCGGCACGCGGACAACGCCGCCAGTCAGGCGGTACTCGCGGCGATGGCACCGCATATCGTGAACGCGGCGCAATCGGGGCGCTGGCTAGATACGCAGGCAATCGGCAACGGGCTGTACGGCCTGCAGGGGCACGCGGACAGCGCCGCCAGCCAGGCGCTGCTCGCGGCGATGGCACCGCATATCGTGAACGCGGCGCAGCAGAAGCAGTGGCTGAGCCCGCAGCAGATTGGCAACGGGCTGTACGGCCTGCAGCGGCACGCGGATAGCGCCGCCAGTCAGGCGGTACTCGCGGCGATGGCACCGCATATCGTGAACGCGGCGCAACCGGGGCGCTGGCTGGATACGCAGGCGATCGGCAACGGGCTGTACGGCCTGCAGCGGCACGCGGACAGCGCCGCCAGTCAAGCGGTGCTCGCGGCGATGGCACCGCATATCGTGAACGCGGCGCAGCAGAAGCAGTGGCTGAGCCCGCAGGCGATCGGCAACGGGCTGTACGGCCTGCAGCGGCACGCGGACAGCGCCGCCAGCCAGGCGGTGCTCGCGGCGATGGCACCGCATATCGTGAACGCGGCGCAGCAAAAGCAGTGGCTGAGGCCGCAGGAGATCGGCAACGGGCTGTACGGGTTAAAGGAACACTCGCGCAGTGAAGCGAGCCAAGCCGTGCTCAAAGCAATGGTGCTGCATCTCGAGAGTGCTGCGCAGCGCGCGGATTGGCTGGATACGCAGGCGATCGGCAACGGGCTGTACGGTCTGCAGCGGCACGCGGACAGCGCCGCCAGCCAGGCGCTGCTCGCGGCGATGGCACTGCATATCGTGAACGCGGCGCGGCAAAAGCAGTGGCTGAGCCCGCAGCAGATTGGCAACGGGCTGTACGGTCTGCAGCGGCACGCGGACAGCGCCGCCAGCCAGGCGCTGCTCACGGCGATGGCACCGCATATCGTGAACGCGGCACAGCAAAAGCAGTGGCTGGGACCGCAGGAGATCGGCAACGGGCTGTACGGCCTGCAGCGGCACGCGGACAGCGCCGCCAGTCAAGCGGTGCTCAAAGCGATCGTGCTGCATCTCGAGAGCGCTGCGCAACGCAAGGTTTGGCTGGATACGCAGGCGATCGGCAACGGGCTGTACGGTCTGCAGCGGCAGGCGGACAGCACCGCCAGCCAGGCGGTGCTCGCGGCGATGGCACCGCATATCGTGAACGCGGCACAGCAAAAGCAGTGGCTGAGCCCGCAGGCGATCGGCAACGGGCTGTACGGCCTGCAGCGGCACGCGGACAGCGCCGCCAGCCAGGCGCTGCTCGCGGCGATGGCACCGCATATCGTGAACGCGGCGCGGCAAAAGCAGTGGCTGAGCCCGCAGCAGATTGGCAACGGGCTGTACGGTCTGCAGGGGCAGGCGGATAGCGCCGCCAGCCAGGCGGTGCTCGCGGCAATGGCACCGCATATCGTGAACGCGGCGCAGCAGAAGCAGTGGCTGAGCCCGCAGGAGATCGGCAACGGGCTGTACGGCCTGCAGCGGCACGCGGACAGCGCCGCCAGTCAGGCGGTGCTCAAAGCGATCGCGCTGCATCTCGAGAGCGCTGCGCAGCGCAAGGTTTGGCTGGATACGCAGGCGATCGGCAACGGGCTGTACGGGTTAAAGGAACACTCGCGCAGTGAAGCGAGCCAGGCGGTGCTCAACGCCATGGCGCTGCATCTCGAGAGTGCTGCGCAGCGCGCGGATTGGCTGGATACGCAGGCGATCGGCAACGGGCTGGATGGATTGCAACAGCACACGAGCAGCGCGGCGACCGAGAAGATCCTCAAGGCGATAAGAATCCACGTGGAGGGGCATGCCAAGCCATTCCTGCAAGGGGCGGTCCCTGAAAACATCTTGCGCCATCAACCGGCCGAGTTCATCAATGCCCTCTGGGACCGGCAAGAACTGCAGGCACGACCGTTACTGGTGGCCCTGCTCAAAGGATTTGCGCCGCAATCACACGAAGCCCTTCTGGCATCACCGTCCAGAGACGCTGCGCTGCGTGCAGCGCTGCCGCTGACGAGCAACGGTGTGGTCGATCTTCACGGCATGACACATGCCCTGGCAAATTCATATCTGGGCGCATTGAGAGACGATCCAACCTCACGTGCTCGCGTGAGCAAGGTCGTTCCTGGACGAGGTTCGCACAGCAAGGCTGCGCACCAGCACAGGATGGAAGCTATCGCGAAGGCCCATTTCCCGGGAAAAGTTGACGTTGCGCAATCCCCAGGCGCCGCAGTGTTGCAGCCTGAGAAAGGGCGACAGGCGCCGCTGGCCGCACGTGATTCCCGTGCCTTTGAACAAACCGCAGTAAAGCAAGCCAGTACGCCGGCCAATCTCGACAGTCGGGCGCCGGCCTCATCGCAGGGCGGCGAAACCGTCCATCCTGAACCGAACGCCGGCCGGAGTCAGCAGACCGGTGTCAAGGGCGCGGGAAAGCAGGCAACGATCCGGACCGGAGGGGGCGCTCCCGCTTCGCGATCGGAAAACAAATCCGGTGGGTCTCATGAGAAGCCGCCGCCGCGGCACAAGGCTGTCGAACCGGTTCCTGCGCAATCGCTGCCAGCCCCTCAGGGTTCGCCACGCGTGCCATCCCAGGTTTCACCACTCAGACCATCGGCGCCGACGCGTACCAAGCCTAAGCAACATGGTCAGCAACGGGCGCCTCAGGATGAGGTTAAAAAAGACCCGAACGGCGGCGGGAAGAAAGCCCAGCAACCTAAGACCATCCGGGCTGACACGGGTAAGAACGACGTCGCTGGCAATGCTGCCAGGCACTCTGGTCAATCTGACCAATCGGGGAGCGGCGGACCGGATCAGGGTGGGGGTATCGCACGGCGTTGGGTTGCAATACCAGCGGCCGCAGCCGCTGTGGGAGCGGTCATCGGGATGCTGCTGCCGGAAGTCGGGGGATTGGGCGGTGCTTTCCTCGGAGGCGCGGTGGCAGCGGTAGGCGTCGCGCTGCCCCTTGCAGGATTCAGTGAATTCGCACAGGACAAAGTTGCGGCGTCCGTGACGACAGGGTCGCAACACCCCGTGAAAAACCGATCGTCAATGCAGGAACCGGTTTGCGCTCTGACGAGTGTGAACGTTGGTGCGTATCTACCGCTAGATAGCGACGCTGGCCAGCCGCGTCAGAATAACCAATCGCGCCCTCGCCAGTCACGGCCGACCCAGCGGCATGAAGCGGGGCGGAACAGGTAATGGAGTTGTCACGCGACACGGATGAAGCCGGTGCGTAGAGGGAGTTTCGGGCGCCCGTTGTAGCGGCACAAACCTTCAAAGGAGTAGCATCATGTTGATCAAGAAATGCTTAACTGGTCTGGCCGTGATCGTCGAAGTGTGCGTTGGGCTTTTTGCGTTCAATGCGCACAGCGGCAGAGATTTTGGTCATCGGTTCTTTACGGTCTCAGGCCTCGTCGTCTCCGCACTTTCGGTTGGCCTCGTGGTCGCAACCAATGCGTATTCTGCTCGAAGGCAGTCAAGTCCAGGCCTCTCAGAGCCGCTCTTCGCGACGACTTGACAGAATAAGTGCCAGCGGCAATGCACAAACATCGGCGGTAAGCTCAGGCTTGATGCGGCCAAGCTCGACATTCAATGGTCGGACTGCGATGTAGGCGAGATGTGCCCGTCCTCGCTACGGCGTTTCTTGCCGATGGAGAACAGCCTCCCCTCACACGACACGTTCAGTCATGTATTCCCTCATCGCCGCCCCAACCCAGCTCCAGAGACAACAGGCACGCGCGAATCAGCGGCCGCCGCCGCGTGTCGCTGGAGCCGATCGGCTTGGTGTAATGCATAGGCGTGTCCGGCAAAGGCTCTATTTCGCAAGAACGGGGAGAGCTCCTGGTACCCGGGATGGCGGAAGCATTCCGAATAAGCAGCTATCGCCGCCTGATAGTCACCGACGCGCCCTAACGCACGGCCGAGGCCGACATATGCACCAGCTTGTCCGTCTGGGGATACCGTCTTGAACCCAGAGTGTTCCATACCGGCAAGATAGGCGGTTATGGCCGCCCGAGACTGGCCAGCACGATCTAATGCATGGCCCAGGCCGATATGCACGCGGGCCTGCCAGTCCAGGGGAAGCTCTTGGAACCCGGGGTGACCAATGCCGACGCGATAGTTGGTTATCGCCCGCCGATCCTGGAGGTTGCCCCTGAATGCACGACCGAGGCCGACATATGCGCCAGCTTGCCTGCCCTGAGGAAGCTCCTGAAACCCGGAGTGGGCGAAGCTCTCGTGATAGGCATCGATCGCCTGCCGATAGTCGCGATGGGTAGCCCCTAACGCATGGCCTAGGCCGACATACGCGCTAGCCTGTAGAGCCGGCGAAAGCGTCTGGAACCCGTCGTGACCGATACCATCCCGATAGACATGGATCGCCCGCTGATACACGTGAGCGCTCTCCAACACGTGGCCGAGACCGACATACGCGCTGGCTTGAACGACCGGGGAAAGCCCTTTGAACCCGGGGTGGTAGATAGCAGCCTCATAGACGGCTATCGCCTGCGGATACATGCGGGCGCGCCCTAACTCATCGCCTCGTTCGACATGCGCACCGGCGTCCCGAACTGCCCGATCACGCCTATCAGTGGTTTGTAACAAAGCACGAAACATCTTAAATAATCCCCACCTCGCATTAGTTTCCTCAAGGTACTACTCGGCAGCTAAAGGAAAGCTTACATATGCGGGCTGACCCAGCACGTACACACGGCCATCGCATTTGGCCAAGCCAAGCGGGGCAAGGGTTAGCGGCTTTGGTGCGGCCTCACATCACCCGACACCCTAAGCAGGAAATCGGATTGCGCGGTGTTGGGGGTCTTTGCATCGCCAGCTGATTGGCAAGCGCTTCATGTCCCCCTGCCCTGGCATATTGAGCCGGTCTGCGGCCGCCCCTGCCGAACCGGCTTCTGACGGTCCGAGCAGTCAGATCGACACCCGCTGCACGCAGCACGACGATCACGCTGGCATGACCATGCTGGGCCGCTATATGTGCAGCACCTAGTCCTTCCGCGTTGCGTACGGTGAGATCCACGCCGATCACGCGCAGTTCCTCCACGACGTCGGCATGACCATGACGTGCCGCAATATGTAGCGCAGCCATTTCTTCACCATTGCGAGTGGTCACATCAACGCCGGCCGTGTAGAGAGCCCTCACCACGGCTGCATGACCGCGCGCCGCAGCAATATGCACGGCCGCGCCACCGAACGAATTGCGGGCCGCCAGGTCCGCGCCGGCAACTCGCAACGCCTCGATCACATCGACGTTGCCATACCGTGCTGCCACGTGTATAGCGGCAAAACCATGGTCGTTTCGGGCGTTCAGATCGGCGCCCGCCGCCCGCAGCTCCCTAAGCACGTTGACATGGCCATACCGTGCAGCAATATGAACTGCGGCGAACCCTTGACGATTTTTTGCGTTCAGATCCGCGCCGACAGCGTGCAGCTCAGCGATGACATCCGCATGCCCCTCCCGAGCCGCAAAATGCACAGCAGCCAAGCCCTGAGCACACTGGGCGTCTGGGTCAACGCCGGCCGCCCTCAACGGTCCAATCAAGTTGGCGTGGCCCTCCCGTGCGGCGATATGCAACGGGGCGACGCCATAACGATTGCGGGCAGCCAGATCGACGCCAGCCGCGGACAGGGCGTTGATCACACCTTCATCGCCATACTGCGCAGCGATATGTGCAGGTGCGAACCCATGAAGATCGCGAGCCGCCAAGTCGACTTCGGCGACACGCAATGCCCTTATCACATTGGCATGGCCGCGCCCCGCAGCGACATGCGCTGGCGAGCCTCCATAAGCATTGCGTGCCGACAAATCAACGCCAATCGCATGCAGTGCTGTGATGACGTTGTCATGACCGAACGCCGCAGCATAGTCCGCCGGTCTATAGCCAAGAAAATTGGGAGCCGCCAAATTGAAGCCCGCCGCGTACATGGCCTGGAAGGCTGCCACATCGCCTTGGTGCGCGGCCAGCCAGGGATTCGGCCAAGGGTTCGGCGGCTGTTGAACCGCAGGCTCCTCTGCCGGAAACCCGGCAGGTAATGGGACGCGGATAGGTCCTGACAATCTGACACCTCAATGCGGGCAAATTCCGGCGGCAGGCGCTCGTGATCGCAAACGCCAAAGCGACGGCATATGTGTTACGACGATTCCATCGGATCGTGCTGTTCCAAGCCACGCGCCCCTTCCGTGCCCTCCAGACGCTTCGCGACTTGGTTGGCATGCTCGGCTCGCAAGGACAAAATGAACCCCAGCAGAATCAACGCAATCGCCCATCCGGCGCCCACCCAATACCATGCGCAGAGTGCAGCGGCTGACGCCGCAATTCTCGCCATCTTGAGCCGCTTCATCACCTTGCGGTGATCCGCGGCGGTCTCCCCATTTGCCGCGGCGCTCGCGGCAATGTCCTCGTAGTAACCCATCGCCTTTCCTATCAAGTTGCACGATGGAACGCTTCGCACGTTGTGCCCTCGCCCCAGAAATCGACTATATAGGGGTGCGCGCACAACTCATCGGCAAGCGCTTCGAAACATTACTCGTTGAGCTTGGCGCTCGACACATCCTGGACAGCGACTAACTTCCCATTGTCTGTGTCGGTGGTGTAGACGATGGGAACCTGGTGTCTTGCCGCTGCCCTATCTGCACCGCTGCGCCTGCGAAGAAGCTCAACCGCGCTGTCAAGTAGGCGTCGGTCTTGGTCGGACGCAGCGGAGGTCTGGTACTGGCACCCGCATCGCACAACATGACCTCGATTGTCCCGTTCGGCTGCTGCCGATAAATTGCGTTGTTGGCGATATTCCAAGCAGTTTCACCGAAGCTGTTTCGCGCATCGATAACATCGCGACCGGGCTGACTCGCGAGAAGCATCCTCATGGCGCCGACCGCCCCATAGCGAGCGGCCTCATGCAACGGGGTCTCTCCATCATGAGACCGTGAACCGGGGCTTATGCCTTCTGCAAGAAGGTATTCGACAAGATGCTCCGCTCCAACAGCTGCCGCGCGATGCAAGAACGTACGTCCAGCGGCGTCAACCTCGTCAAGATTTACGTTGTCCAGACACACTAGCCGGCGGAAGACATAGACGTTCCCTTCACGAATCGCATCGTCAATCTTTACACCGCCCTGCACCGCCTGCTGAGCTGTCTCCCAAGCTAGCAGCTCTTGCTGGAAAGACACGTCTAATTGCTGAAAATCTGCCGTTGTTCTCAGTGGGATATGGGCGCCCTGCTCCGCCAGTGCCTGCATCTCGTCAAAATTCCCTACGCATGCTGCAATGTACAGAGGCGTTGTCCCGGATTCGTCTGCTGCGTTCAGATCGGCTCTCAACCGGCCCGCAAGCAACTTAACGACGTCGACGTGACCCATCCTCGCCGAGATGTACAAGGGCGTCGCACCTGTATTGTCGGACGCATCCACATTGGCGCCCAGCGCCGCCAATACGTGGCACACACCGGTGTGCCCATTCTTTGCAGCGGCCCACAGCGGGGTTTCGCCATAGTGATTGGGGGCGCTAACGTCGGCATCAAACTCTTTGGCCAGCACCTGAACTACATCACCGTGCCCGTTCTTCGCGGCAAAATATACCGGAGATTCCCCGAAGAAACTGCGCGCGTCCACGTTGGCGGAAAACTCGCCTACCAGAACTCGGATCGCCTCGAGACGACCGTGTTCTGCAGCCGTCGCAAGTGGTGTCGCGCCATCCCACCTCAGTGCGTTCACATCGACGCCGGGCGTACTCATGAGCTCCCTGAGTTTGCGGCAGTCTCCGCTTGCAGCGGCAGGAAAGAGCATCATCTCGCGAACCGGGGCCAAGCGCGCGGCGCCCTGATCGACCTGATTGTCTTCCAGCATGCCCCTCCCTGTTGTTGTGGTCTGCACCCCTGCGGCGAACGGCAGATGTGCTCCTTCTATCGGAATGAATCAACACAACCGAACTGCAAGGAAATTGTTTGAGGCGGATTCCGAGCCCTCGCACAGGTTCATGGGCAAAACGTCTGCAGCTCTCCGCGTTCGCGCGTGACCCCATTGGCGCGGGCAAACGCCTCCGCCAAACAGGATGCAGTGGCGCAACTGACGCGCGCAATGATGCAGCTGTCGCCGACCGATTCAGCTGCCGCGCCGGAACCGCTGAGACCGGCAAGTCCTTTATGCAGCGTGAGTCCACATCAGCCCTGTAAATGACGGCGTGGAACCCAGCGCCGCTAACGGGTTTCGTGATCATGGCTAGCGGAATTTGTGACTCTCAACACTAGCCGCACACAGCCGCCCCCATGCGAGGACCAGTTGCTGGATACCTCGCGTCCAGTACAAGAGCCGGCCACCGAATCGGAAGTGCCGCAGCGGTAGTGGTTGTCGGCGGTGCGGGTGGGGCTCCAGGTCGTGCTGATTCCTCAACTCTATGGGAAACCGGTGTCGGAGCAACCGGCGCACGTTGTCGTCCTCGGCCCCAGCCTGCTAGCATTACCGCTTGGCCTACGCCTTGATTGACTTGCGGCGCAAGAATTCTGGCATGAGGCGATGTTTCATACGCCATGGGAATGGCGCACGCGGCGCCCGCGGCATCGCCAACAAGCAGCGCGCCCAGGTTTCGTGCGACTTGAGTCGGTTGCTCTTTAACGGCTTGGCGAATGTGTCGGACAGGATGGTGAACGATTTCCCCCATACCAGCTGCGACGCGCCGGCCGAGCATCGCGTGTACCGGCGTCTTCCCTAGTTCGCCAACGAGATCTTGATACCGGCTCGTATCGAGCTTAAGCGTGCCATCTTCCGCGCGATTAACCGCTCCAGTCCATACGCGTTCGCTACAGTATTTTTCTTTGATAGCGCTATAAGCGCCCCCGCCCACCGCCGAAACAATGGGGGATATGGGAGCGGCGCAAGCTGACGCGATCGTGGCTCCGGCAGTCGCAGCGGTTCCAAGCACGCATTTGGAAATGAACGGTCCAGCTTGAACGATCGCCTGCCCAGGAATAAACGCTTGGTAGGCAATGGGGTCCACAACGCGCTGTTCAACTTTGGGACCCCATCGTGGAACGCGAGCGGTCGTCGCGGGTACGACTTTTCCTTGCTTTGCTGCCTCCGCTCTTCCCGTGGCGATCGCATGCGGTACGGCCACATTAAGAGCCGCTGTTACCGGTGCCATAACCGCGGCCATAGCGGCAACCACTGGAACGCTGACCATTGGGCCACCTGCTAGGCCGACCGCCCCCATCGCAGCCGTCGGGATTGCCGGCAATCCAAATGCAATCGCGGCATTTGTCGCACCATCGGCAATGGCAGTCAGGCGATCAACTCGGTGTCCGCGCTGCATGGCGGCACGTGCGACTTGCGGAAGATCGCTGGGTGGCACACCTTGTTCCTCGAGCGCATACGCCATGTCGAGTGCCAGCTTACCGCGACGGGCAGCAGCTTCTGCTTCGCTGGGAAGGTTCCAGTAATACCGCATCGCACGCGTAGAGCCTAGCGATTCCTCAATGGGTTTCACCGCCGCAAATACACCACGTGCCGCTTCCTGCGCCGTGAGTAGTTGTTGATAGCGACGCCCGATATTGGGATGCGACGGAGGAATAAGGCGCGTCAGGTTCGGATGGTGTGCCAAGGCTTGGTCAGACATCGGTAGTCCGACACGCTGAGCGATACGACCGGCTTCTTGAGCGCGTGTTGGCGCCAAGCGTGGTCCAGTTTGCTGGGGCACAGCGCGGCGGGAACCAGTCCCGTATGCTTGCTCAGTAGCACGCTGCGCTTGATTGGCGTGTGGCAAGCGCCTCCCATTTGGAGGAGCCCCCCAATCTACGCGAGCAGCCGCTGGGGCTACTGCCATGGGAGCTCGTTCGTAAAGTGCGACGAATTCCGGATACGAGATACCTTCGCTGAACCGTACTATAGGACGAACATTCGCATTCCCCGTCGCCGGTAAAGCATTAGGCCGTGCCTCTGGAGCGGTTCGCAATTGCGGACCCTGTTTATTCGGCAACTGCGGTTTGATGTGAGGGTGATCGTTCGTGTCGTTATGTGCCATCTTCGCACCTTCTCCTTGATAAACAGCGAAGGCACTGCAAAGAGTCTCTAGGCCCGGGTGCCTCCCTGGACAACAGATGTGCAAGAGACCATACGAAGGGGTGTCTTGCAGACGGCATACCGATGTGCAACCGTGCCTAGTTGGCTACGGCCGTCGCATTTAGTGAAGCCACGCTGGGCAAGGGTTTCTGGATTTAGGTGGCGCGTACGCTGGATGCGACTGCATACCTACACTTGGCCCCCGCAAACCGCGCACCCTTGAAAGAGTTGACGTCGTTGATCGCTAGCGAGTTTCCAATCTGGTAGCCTGCGGCTTCGTAGCTCTCCAGCGTGACGAACGTCACCAAGGGGCTGTGGCTTGCATCTACCTCGCATTGCGTGATGGCTTCACGCAGACGTTCTGGCTTTCGGGTCCAAGCGTCGGGAGCATCAAACCACAAGCGATCCTGAATGCCGTGGTCCCCGAGCAAAGGGCGACGGACTCAGGGGAATGCCACTGCCAACCGCTCACCGCTGACAAACGCCGCGCGGCGAACGCCTACACGCGGGCCTGGGCCCGCGTCTGGCTAGATCCTATGTAGGGTGAGCCCCAGGTGCTTGGACTAAGCTTGGCGATTCAGGTCCAGGTTTGGCTTGCAAGGAGGACATCATGGACACGAACGACGTGAGCGAGTCCCATGCCATGGCAATGGTGCTTGCGGTATCCCTTGAACTATCGGCCGCGCAATGGAAAGTCGCGTTGCATGACGGGCAACGTGAGAAGCCTTCGATCCATGCGGTAGGCATCGCCGACGCACAGATGCGGTTTCAAGCCGTATGCGATCTGATCGAGCAGCACAAGTGCAAGTGGTCGCTGCCTGCGCACGTCCGTGTTGTCGTCAGCTACGAGGCCGGCCAAGACGGATTCTGGATCCAGCGCGCCTTCTGCGCACGCCATATCGAATGCCATGTGATCGATGCCGCGAGCATTCCCGTGGAGCGCCAGAAACGGCGGGCCAAGCCCGACCGGCTTGACGCCATCAAGCTGGTGACGAATCTGCGCGCTTGGCTACATGGCGAGCGTGATCGCATGCGCGTGGTACGCGTGCCGTCCGAGCAAGACGAAGCCCTACGACATTTGATTCGCGATCGCGGGCAATTACAAAAGGAAGTCCTGCAGCACCGTGAACGCATGCACAAATTGCTCGTGACGGTTGGTTGCTGGCAGAAGATCGACCACCGGCCGTTTGCCAAACGCCTGGCTAACAATACGTTGACTCGCCACGACGGTACGCCACTGCCACAGGACTTGCGCGAACGTCTGCTGCGCGAGACCGAGCGCCTGATTCTGGTCGAACAACAATTGGCCAGCGTCGAGACCTTACTCTTACTGCAAGAACGGCTGCCCGCGCCAGTGCGCGAACGAGTCACCTACCTGACCCGCCTGCAGCGCGGCACGCCTGATGCTTGAGTTGTTCTGGCGTCAAACCGCAATCGCCGCCAACTCGGCGCCTGCATCGGACTGACGCCTCAACCCTACGACAAGCCATGTCGACCAGGGAATCAGTAAGCAGGGGAATCGGCGCGTGCGTGTCGCGCAAATTGAGATGGCTTGGTGTTGGCTACGCTATCAACCCAACAGTGCGTTGACGCAATGGTTCAATGACCGGACACAAGGCAGCGGGACGAATCGCCGCGCCCGCCGTATTGCCATCGTCGCCCTGGCTAGACGCCTGGTGATTGCACTATGGCGCTACCTGCGCGATGGCATCGTTCCGGATGGGACCCAGTTCAAAACCTCATGATGTGCGGCCGAGTTTGCTTAATGAGGACGTGTATGGCAATGGAGTGAGAGGTGCCCGTGCAACTGACGGGTTGCACTACGCAACCGATTTCTAGATGGGGCACCTCTCCCGGCTCGTCAAGACCGGCGTAACGCGCATGCAGGATGAGGCCGACACAGGTGTTCGGCGGATAGAAGTTGGTGAGACGCCACTGTCTCACGTGCGCAATTGACCGGCTCCAGCACCGTAACACGTGCGTGCCATTGAATTGACGTTCGAGGCTTCGCCTATGATCCAGAACTCTTGGCTGTGACCCTTGACAACTCACTCCTCATAGAAGTCAGTTGGCAAGCGAAGCGCGCAGCGCCCTGCAGGGGCGCGAAGTCGCAATGGGATATGGAGGGCTGCGCAGCAGTCCCCGCAGGGGATGAGCGCGAAGGCGCGAACCCGGAGGAGCCCGGTCCCCGCGACGCGGGGATGCGCACATCAAGATGGGGAGCTGATTCGGCGTTGCCGTCGATGAAGACTGAATACCGCCGCAAGGAAATTGACCCGCAGCCACGACGGCCTACAACGTGACTGCCTCGACGTTTTTGAGAGAGGCGGCCAAAAATCCGATTCTTTCGTCATGCAGATCGTGCTGCGATCCGGCAACTGACACTCCGGAGCACCGGTTCTCCGTTTTGGCTGGGAGGGGGCACAGCCTAAAAACGACTGCTGGGAAAATGGAAGGACCGTCGGCGTCACCGACCCGGTATCTTTGCCTGTCCCTGTTTCATTGGTTCCACTGTTTCACGACGTGGCCCCACCGGTCGCCGCGAAGGCTCCGAATCCGGAGCATAGGGCCGCCCCTTCTGTATGACGGACGGAGACGCTCCCACTGCAGAGCGAGGAGAAACCTGATTGCTATCGTCATACGGCGTCTTGCCCTTATGAAAGTTGGGTGGGTCCGGACGTTTCATTGCAAACAAGTCTCCAGGCGTCACCTGATAGGGCGTGAATTCGCAGATTAGACTGAATAGATTCAGCGCCCTCTCCCGGATTTCCGATTGATCCGATTGGTTCATTCTCCGCACTTGAGGCATCGCGTATGTTGCCTCCTTGGAACTAACCTTTCCCTTGCCCAGGCGCTCAATGAACTTCTGTCGCTGCTTGGCGTCGTCCAGATCTGGTGGCTCACTCTTGTCTAGTCGACTCCGGACAACTGTCAAGTGCGTCGCTCACTTTATGTTGCGCCTTTCTGAGCATGGTCACGACCAAAGAAGATGAGCCGATACGGCTGCGGAGAGATGAGGTGATGACGGTGCCGGGCAGAACAGTGCAACGCTGTCGTGATGGACTCCTCCACCTGCAGCCGCCGTCATCACGCATAGGCTAGCGCTCAGTCCCTTACAGAATGCATTCCAGCTCGCCAACGCCATTCATGGCTCGATGAGTACATCAACTGAGAACCCGCTTTGCTTAAGATGACGTTGTCGCCGTGGTCGACTCCCTCGGCGATGTTTTGTCTCTGTTGTACGTGTGTAGGGGCTCGCAGTGCCTGCCGGTAATTTCGGCACGCATCTCTCAGGATGAGGCAGCAGGAAGGACGAATAAGGGCCGCTCGCTCCCAGGGCGGCCCTTATTTTTTATTCAGCAGGCTGCGGCGCGAGGGCCGAGAAGTTTGGTACAGCATGGACGCGCCGCATCGGATGATTGAGCGCCATGCGCCGACGTTGCAGCCCGCCGACCCAATCTCCTTGCCACGCTGCTTACGAGTCACCTCAAAGCGAGCCTGGGCTCTGCGCCGGCGAGGAGGGTGGAGGGAGTCGCAGCGCTGGTGTCCCCAACCTACGCATATTCGCGATGCTTAATGGAGTGCGCCCCTGCAGGTTCGACGCTCGCGGATCGGCGCCGGCCATCAGTAGACGATTGACCACAGCGTCATGTCCACTCCCGATCGCCAAGTGCAGTGCGGTATTCCCATCCTGGTTAGCTGCATGCGGATCAGCACCGGCATTCAGCAGACGATCAACTATCGCAACATACCCACCCCTGGCCGCCCAGTGCAGCGCGGTGCTCCCGTTCTGGTTAGCCGCTTTCGGATCGGCACCGGCCGTCAGTAAGCGATCGACTATCGCAACACGTCCGCTCCCGACCGCCCAGTGCAGGGCAGTATCCCCATCCTGGTTAGCTGCACGCGGATCAGCATCGGCCTTCAGCAGGCGATCGACCATCTCCACATACCCACCGTTCGCCGCCCAGTGCAGCGCGGTGCTCCCGTGCTGGGTAGCTGCACGCAGGTCGGCGCCAGCGGCAATCAACCAGTCAACCACTCCCACTTGCCCATCCTCGGCAGCGTAGTGCAGGGCGGAGTTTCCATCTGGGTTGGCTTCACGGACAGCGCCCCTCAACCAGCCCGCGCGTGAAGTGGCTTCGGTGGGATCGCCCTTCATCCTGAGCGGTAAGTCACCCAGTATTTCGGCCAGTCTGGCCAACACTTTTGCTCTTGGTAGCTCTTCCAGATCAGAAACTTCGGCGCGAATCGCATCGAAGCGCTTTGCTCTGCGCTCCGCCAACTCTTCTGCAACAGCGCCCCGAACCCCGCGGGATGCGACGGCGAAATTTGCCAAGTCCTCTGTGGAAACAAATCCGGCGATCAAACCGAGAATGTCACGCCCTCCACGCAATAAGGGGGCGACAGCGGGGGCAGCGCCCGCTGCTCGGTCAGGCTGGACGGGCAGATCCTGTTGACGATCTGGAGAGACGAGCATCGTGCGGCTCCGCGAACGAAAGATCGGCCCATTCTGTGGCTCGACAAACGCCGATGGCATACGGAAGGTGCAAGCACCTCACCGGGTCAATTTTGCTTCGGCGGACGACCATCGCGCGACTGCTCGGCACACACCTCAGTAGCATCAAACGTGCAATTTAGCGCCAACAAGACGCATGCAGTCGTGCCTGCTGAACGCCGCGTGACTAACGACCTTCGCGCGTGTGCCAAAAGCGCAAGATGTAGAGCACGCCCTCACGGACCTCATATCGCATCTCGTACTGCCCAACGATAATGCGGCGAACCTCGTGCGACTCAAACTCATCTAGTTGCTCGCCAATGCGCGGGCTCGCCAGCACCGCTCCCGGCGCACGCGCCAAGTCCTGAACAACGTACGCCGCCGCTGACCCTACACCGGAATTAGTACCGTCCAGAAGTGGAGATTTCCGGCGTCTGACCCTACACCAAGAAACAGTACCGCTGAGAAGTAGAGAATCCGGCATGATTTTCACGATTTGAAACGGAAGACATGCCATGAAGACGAGCAAGTTCACCGAGGCGCAGATAGCGTTCGCGCTTAAGCAAGCGGAACTGGGTACGAAGGTCGAGGAGGTGTGCCGCAAGC
>NZ_CATZBU010000018.1:0-54964 GCF_958405935.1 Ralstonia psammae | reverse complement strand
GCGATCCAGCATTCCGCCTCCGAACACTTGCCCTTGTCGGCGCCAGCATACGGAATGTGGAGATTCGGCCCACGGAATTCTTCGAAGAACCAAAAAAAAGCCCGCCTGAACAAGGCGGGCTTTCGAGCGCGCAGACACGCGGCTTACTTCGATTGCTGCGGCGTCATGTCCTGCGTGGCGGGGGCAACGCCCGGCGCAGCCGTCGGCTGAGCCTGCTGTGCGGCTACGGTGGTGCTGTGCTCCTGCAAGCCGCCGCCCAGCGCCGTGTACAGATCGATGGCGTTGGTCAGGCGAGCCAGGCGCGTCTGCACCAGCGTCTGGTCCGCGCCGAACAGATCGCGCTGCGCATCGAGCACATCGAGGAAGCTCGACACGCCGTTGCGATAGCGCTGATCAGACAACGTCAGGCGATCGGCCGTGGCATCGCGGAAGCGCTTCTGCGCCGCCACCTGCTCTTCCAGGGTGCCGCGCGCCACGAGGGCGTCGGACACTTCCCTGAACGCGGTCTGGATCGTCTTCTCGTAGTTGGCAACCGCAATCTTCTGGTTGGTCTTGGTCAAGTCCAGGTTGAAGATGTTGGTGCCCCAGTTGAAGATCGGCAGCGTCAGGTTCGGCACGAACGACCACAGCCCCGTTCCGCTCTTGAAGAGATCGTGCAGCGCCGTGCTTGCCGTACCGATATTCGACGTCAGTCCGATACTGGGGAAGAACGCGGCACGTGCCACGCCAATGTTGGCGTTGGCGGCAATCAGCTTCTGCTCGGCCTGGCGAATGTCCGGGCGCTGCTCCAGCAGCTCCGACGGCACGCCCGGCGGAATGTCGGCCACGATCTTTTCCGACGACACCGTGGTCGGCGCAGGCAGGTCGGCCGGCAGCGGGGCCCCGACCAGCAGCACCAGGGCGTTGGTCGCTTGGGCGTACTGGCGCGTGAGCTGAGCCACCGACACGCGGGCCGACTCCACCAGCGTCTCGGTCTGGCGCAGGTCCAGCGCCGACGAAGCGCCAACGTCGAAGCGCTGCTTGGCCAGCTTGTAGTAGTCCTCGCGGCCCTTCAGGGTCTGCTGTGCCAGGTCCAACTGCTCGGCATAGGCGCGCTCGTTCAGGTAGGCCTTGGCCACCTGCGAGATCAGGCTGATCTGCGCTGCACGCCGGCCTTCGTCCGTCGCCAGATAGCTCGCACGTGCAGACGACGTGACGTCGCCCACGCTGAACAGGTTCACCTGGTAGTTGCTGATGCCCACGCCAAGCTGGTACTGCTTGGTGTAGATGTCACCGCCGGTCGTCGAGATCGACGGCGGCGTGTGGCTACGCGTGTACGTGGCAGATGCGTTCACCGGCGGCAGCAGGTCGGCGATCTGCAGGCGGTACTGCGCACGCGCCGCCTCGACGTTGAGCATGGCCACGCGCAGGTCGCGGTTGTTCTCCAGCGCCAGGCCGATCAGCTTTTGCAAGCGCGCATCGGGAAAGAACTCGCGCCAGCCCAGTTCGATCGCGCGGGGCGCATTCTCGCCAGGCTTGGCGGAGTCTGCCGGCACGGCATAGCCGGCCGGTGCCTGCGGATAGGTGCTGGTTACCGGAGCATCCGGGCGCTCATACCTCGGCGCCAGCGAGCAGCCCGACAGCACGCCAGCGGCCAGCAGGAGCGCCGGCAGCAGCGCAGGGGTTCGAAAGGTCATCGTTTTCTGCATGTTCAGATTTCCTCGTCCAGCGGACGGTGCGCGGCATCCAGGCGACGTTGACGCTCGCTGCCCTTGAAGATGCGGCGGACCACCACGAAGAACACAGGCACCAGCACCACGGCCAGCACCGTCGCGGTGATCATCCCGCCCATCACGCCGGTACCGATGGCGCGTTGGCTGGCGGAGCTGGCACCGGTGGCAATCGCCAGCGGCAGCACGCCCAGGATGAAGGCGAACGACGTCATGATGATCGGGCGGAACCGCAGGTGCACCGCTTCCAGTGTCGCTTCGATCAGGCCCTTGCCTTGCGCCTGCAAGTCCTTCGCGAATTCGATGATCAGAATCGCGTTCTTGGCGGACAGCCCCACCACCGCAATCAGGCCAACCTTGAAGTACACGTCATCCGGCATCGCGCGCAGCGTCACGCCCAGCAGTGCGCCGAGCACACCCAGCGGCACCACCAGAATCACCGCCGCCGGAATCGACCAGCTCTCATACAGCGCAGCCAGCACCAGGAACACCGCCAGCAGCGACAGCGCGTACAGTGCCGGCGCCTGCGAGCCCGAGGCCTTTTCCTGCAGCGACTGGCCCGTCCACTCGTAGCCGATACCAGCCGGCAGCTTGGCCGCCAAACGCTCCATCTCGGCCATGGCGTCACCCGAGCTGGCACCCGGCGCGGCCGCACCCGAAAGGCGAACAGCCGGATAGCCGTTGTAGCGCACGAGTTGCACCGGCCCAACGATCCAGTGGCCCTTCGCAAAGGTCGACATCGGCACCATGTTGCCCTGCCCGTTGCGCACGTACAGGTTCATGATGTCTTCGGGCTGCATGCGGTTGATCTTGTCCGCTTGCACGATCACACGCTGCTGACGACCGTAGTTCGGGAAGTCGTTGGCGTACGCAGACCCCAGCGCCGTCGACAGCACGGCGTTGATGTCGGAGAACGTCACGCCCAGCGCGTTGGCCTTCTCGCGATCGATATCCACCTGGTACTGCGGCGAATCTTCCAGACCTTCCGGGCGCATGCCCGTAATGACCTTGCTTTGCGCCGCCATCCCCATCAGTTGATTGCGGGCTGCGATCAGAGCGTCATGTCCCAGGCCAGCACGATCCTGCAGGCGGAAGGTAAAGCCGGTGGCGTTGCCCAGTTCAGGAATCGGCGGCGGGTTCAGCGGGAACACGATGGCATCGCGAATGCCACCGAACAGCGCACCGAAGGCACGGCCGGCCACAGCATCAGCGGTTTGATCCTTGCCCTTACGCTCGCTCCAATCCTTGAGCGGGGTGAACACGATACCGGCGTTCGGGCCGTTACCCGAGAAGCTGAAGCCCTGCACGGCCACGATGTTTTCGACGGCCTTATCCTGCTTGTAGTAGTTCTCGACCTGCTTGATCACTTCCAGCGTGCGGTTGGCCGATGCACCGGGCGGCAACTGGATGTTGGTCACGATGTAGCCCTGGTCTTCGGTCGGCAGGAACGAAGACGGCAAGCGCAGGAACAGGAACACCACCGCGGCGATCAGCGCACCGTAGATGACCATGTAGCGGAAGGTCTTCTGAAGCATCTTGGCCACAAAGCTTTGGTAATGCGTCGTGGTACTGCTGAACATGCGGTTGAACCAGCCGAAGAAACCCTTCTTCTCGTGGTGTGAACCCTTCTCGATCGGCTTGAGCAGCGTCGAGCACAGTGCCGGCGTGAGCGTCAGCGCCATGAGTGCCGAGAAGAAGATCGACGACACCATCGACAGCGAGAACTGGCGGTAGATCGCGCCCACCGAGCCCGAGAAGAACGCCATCGGGATGAACACGGCCATCAGCACCAGCGTAATACCGATGATGGCGCCCGTGATCTGGCCCATGGCCTTGCGGGTCGCTTCGCGCGGGGGCAGGCCTTCTTCGGCCATGATCCGCTCGACGTTTTCCACCACCACGATGGCATCGTCAACGAGAATACCGATCGCCAGCACGAGGCCGAACATCGTCAGCACGTTGATCGAAAAGCCCATCGCGTTCATGACGGCAAACGCGCCCAGCAGCGAGATCGGCACCACGATCGACGGCACCAGCGTGTAGCGGATGTTCTGCAGGAACAGCAGCATCACCAGGAACACCAGCACCATGGCCTCGAACAGCGTCTTGACCACTTCCTCGATCGAGATCTGGACGAACTTCGAGGTGTCGTACGGCACCTTGTATTCCACACCCGCCGGGAAGTATTTGGACAGCTCTTCCAGCTTGGCCTTCACGGCCTTGGCGGTGCCCAGCGCGTTACCCGTGGGCGAGAGCTGCACACCAATGGCCGAGATCGGCTGGCCGTTGATCCGCGCAGACGTCGAGTAGGTCTGGCCGCCCAGCTCCAGGCGCGCGACGTCCTTCACGCGCACCAGCGAACCATCGGGCTTGGAGACCAGCACGATGTTGCCGAACTGCTCGGTGGTCGTCATCTGACCTTCCACCACGACCGTTGCCGCGAGCGGCTGATCGGAGACAGACGGCAGATCGCCGATCGTACCGGCCGAGACCAGCGAGTTCTGTGCGCGGATGGCGTTATAGACGTCCGTCGGGGTCAGCTTGTAGCCGACCAGCTTGGCCGGATCGATCCAGACGCGCATGGCGCGCTCCGTACCGAACAGCACCGCCTGGCCGACGCCCGGCACGCGCTTGATTTCGTTCAGCACGTTGCGCGAGATGTAATCACCCAGGGCCACCGGGTCCATCTTGCCGTCGGTGGATGCCAGCGTGGCAAACAGCAGGAAGTTCGAGCGGGCCTTGTCGACCTGCACACCCTGCTGCGTCACCTGCGAGGGCAGACGCGCCTCCACGCGCTTCAGGCGGTTCTGCACGTCCACCTGCGCCAACGCCGGATCGGTACCGGCCTTGAACGTCACGGTGATGGTTGCTTGGCCGTTACCGCCCTGGCTGACCGACTCCATATAGAGCAGGCCGTCCGCACCGTTCATTTCCTGCTCGATGATGCTGGTGACGGACTCGTCCAGCGTCTTCGCATTTGCACCCGGATACGTTGCCGTGATGATGACGGACGGCGGTGCAATGGTCGGGTACTGCGAGATCGGCAGCTGGGTGATCGAAATCGCCCCGGCAAGGATGATGAACAGCGCGAGCACCCAGGCAAAGACCGGGCGATCGATAAAAAACTTTGCCATGCGATGGCTCCTTGTTTACTGCTTGGCTGCCGGTGCGCTGGCAGCGGGAGTGCTTGCAGCAGGGGCGCTGGCTGCCGGTGCGGGTGCTGCGCCGCTACCCTGGCCACCCTGACCCTGCGGGGCCTTGCCCTGGCCTGCCACCATCGGCTGCCACGGCACGGCCTTGACCGGTGCGCCCGGATGGACCTTCTGCAGGCCGTCGACGATCACCTTGTCGCCGGCCTTCAGGCCGCTGGAGACAATCCATTCCGTACCGGTCGAGCGATCGGCCTGGACCTGGCGCACGGCAGCCATGCCCTTTTCGTCGACCACCATGACCGAAGCGCCGTCGGGGCTGCGCGACACTGCTTGCTGCGGCACCGTGATGGCCTGCTCGTCCACGGCCTGCTCCAGGCGGGCACGCACGTACATGCCCGGCAGCAGCGTGCGATCAGCGTTCGGGACAATCGCGCGCAGCGTGATCGTGCCCGTGGCCGGGTCCACCGTCAGGTCGGAGAAGTACAGCTTGCCCGGTTGTGCATAGGCACGGCCGTCTTCGGTCACGAGCGTGACCTTGGCCGCATCCCCACCGGCCTTGGCCAGCTTGCCGGCCTTGAGCGCTTGCTGCAGACGCAGCACTTCGGTGCTCGACTGCGTGAAGGTCAGGTAGATCGGGTCGATCTGCTGCACGGTCGTCAGCAGCGTCGCTTCGCCCTGGCCCACCAGCGCGCCTTCGGTAACCTGCGCCAGACCGGCACGGCCGGAGATGGGCGAAGTCACGCTGGCGTAGCCCACGTTCAGCTTGGCGGTTTCCACAGCAGCGCGGGCGGCGGCCACGTCAGCGGTGGCTTGCTTGGCGGCGGCAGTGGCGTCGTCGTAGTCCTGTTTGCTGATGGCGTTGGTGGCAACCAGCGGCTTGTAGCGCTCGGCCTTCAGTTGCGCCTGCGTTTGCGTGGCTTCCGAACGTGCCAGCTGTGCCTTGGCGCTGTCGAGCGACGCCTGATACTGCGCCGGATCGATCTGGAACAACGGCTGGCCGGCCTTCACGTCGCTGCCTTCAGCGTAGGTACGCTTGAGCACGATGCCCGCAACCCGCGCGCGCACCTGCGCCACACGCGTGGCCTCCAGGCGGCCCGGCAACTCGCTGGTCAACCCAACGGAGTGCGGCTGCACCGTCACAACGCCGACTTCGGTCGGAGGCATGCCGGCGCCGCCCGGCCCTTGTGCCTGCTTGTTGCCGCAGGCTGCAAGTGCCGCCACCAAAAATGCGGCGGCAGCGAGTTGGTGATAACGGCGGGTGTTCGTCATAGATGACCCCATGTGCGATAAGCGGAATGCCGGGTGCCGCAGCGCTGCGCAAACGAGTGCGACGCCGGCAGACCGTCAGCGAAACCAAAAAATACAAAACGAAAACGTCCGATGCTAGCCGCATCTGGCGGCACGCGATATGGCCTTTGCGACGAACTCGCAACAACTCGGACCAGAATGCTAAGACGCAGGAGCGATCGGCAGTCGATTTCCGAACCTGGCAGCCGACAGACACAAAGACGGCCCCAGATCACGTGCCCGCACGAATGTGGCGCATACGGCCATGGGCAAGCGACGGAGTGCGCGCTATTATAGATACGTTCGCGTATGTATGTAAGTCACGCCATTGAAGAATAGGGACTCCGTTGACACCTTTCCGGAGTTCGTAGCAATGACGGAGACTCAGCAAAGATGCTGCGGATACCGCGCTGCGACAAGCATTGTCAGCCAACAGGCCTGCTGCCGCGTTGTGCGGAACGCAATAGTGCGTTGCCGGAAATTGTGCGTTGCACAAAAGCCAATCGAAAGAACGCCGGCAGGAGGTGCCCCGGCGTTCCTCTGGAAGATCATGGTCAGACGAACGAAGGAAGAAGCACTGGAAACACGTAACCGCATTCTGGATGCGGCGGAAGACGTGTTCTATGCGCGCGGCGTGGCACGCACATCGTTATCGGATATCGCCCAGGCCGCAGGCGTGACGCGCGGCGCCATCTACTGGCACTTCCGCAACAAGACCGACGTGTTCGCCGCCATGTGCGAGCGGGTGAAACTGCCGATGGAGACCATGTGCACCCCGTTGGGGGTGGAGGCCGATGACCCGCTGGGTGAACTGCGCACCGTGGGCAACTTCCTGCTGCGGCAACTCGTGGAGGATGCGCACTGGCGCAAGGTCTTCGAGATCATGTTCAACAAGTGCGAGTTCGTGGAAGACACGAGCCCCATCCTCAAGCGCCAGCAAGAATCGTTTGAGGAGGGCATGACCCATCTGACGAGCATCATCGAGCAGGCGACGCGGCGCGGACAGTTGCCGGCCGACCTCGACATCCCCCTGGCCGTGGCGCATTTCCATGCCACGTTCAACGGCATCATGGGCGATTACCTCTTCTATCCGGACGCCTCCAGCCTCGCCACCAAGCGCGAACGCCTGCTGGATGCGTGCATCGACACCCTCAAATACGCGCCGTCGCTGCGCCTGGAGCCGGCGGCGGCCACTGCGGCCCGTACCGAGGCCTCGGCATGAGCACGCCCGCGTTCGATCAGATCGTCTTTGCCGGCGGCGGCAACCGGTGCTGGTGGCAGGCCGGCTGGTGGGACGTCGTGCAGCCCGAACTGGGCCTGGCGCCGCGCGTGATTGCCGGCATCTCGGCGGGTGCGTCGACGGCGTGCATGCTGCATACCTGGAATTCCGCCGACCTGATGGATTACTACGGTGAGGCCCTGCGCCAGAACACCCGCAACGCCCATTGGGGCAACCTGCTGCGCGGCGAGCGTGTGTTCCCGCACTACGGCATGTACCGCACGGCGCTGCTGACGGTCTTCGGCGAAGGCCGCTTCGGGCGGCTGGCGCAGGCGCCTGAAATCCGCATCGGCGTGGCGCATATCCCGCGCTGGCTGGGCGCACGCTCTGCGGTGGCGGCGGGGCTGATCGCCTACAACATCGAAAAGCACGTTCGCAAGACGCTGCACCCGACGCTGGGCAAACGCCTCGGCTTCACGCCGGAGATCGTGCGCGCGCAGGATTGCGCCACGCCCGAGGACCTGGCGGATCTTCTGCTGCAATCGGCGTCCACTCCGCCGTTTACGCCGGTGCTGCGACGCGGTGGGCGGCCGGTTCTCGACGGCGGCATGGTCGACAACGTGCCCGTGCACGCGCTGGACGCTACACCCGGCGACGCGCTGGTGCTGGTCACGCGCCTGTACCCGCGCCCCACGTATTTCCGCATGGATGTGCAGGTGGCCGACGGCGTGCAGCGCCGCTTTTACGTTCAGCCCTCGCGCAAGGTCCCCATTTCGAGCTGGGATTACACTCGCCCGGGCGCCATGCGCGACGCCTATGCGCTCGGCCGTCATGACGGCGAAACCTTCCTGCGCGAACTTCCACGCGGGTTCGCCACGGCGGTGGCTGCGTAACCACCTCCTCCAAGACAGGCGGCGGGCGCTCCGCTTGCTGCACATGGCGCGCCCGCCGGCGTGCCGCCAAGGTCGTCCGGCCGATGCTTCTTCGACGGACACCTCATGCCCGCAAACCCTGCACATGCGTTTGACCTGATCGTGATCGGCGCCGGTTCGGCCGGGCTCGCGGCCGCGCGCCGATCTGCGCAACTGGGCGCGCGCACGCTGCTGATCGACCGCGCGCAAGTGGGCGGCACCTGCGTCAATCGCGGGTGCGTGCCCAAGAAACTGCTCGGCTACGGCGCCGCCTGGTCGCAGACGATGGCGCGTTGCTTGCGCACCGCGCCCGCCGCCGATGCCTGGGCCGATGCGATCGCCCGCACGCGCGCAGAAGTCGCGCGGCTGCACGAAACGCATTTCGCCCACCTGGCCGATGCCGGCGTGCAGTGGCTGAGCGGCATGGCCTCGCTGCGCGGCCGCGGCATCGTCCGCCTGCAAACCGATACCGGCAAGACCACGTTGCGCGCGCGCCAGATCGTGCTGGCCGCCGGCGCCCACCCCACGCCGCTTCCCGCACCCGGCGCCGAACTGGCCTGCACCTCCGACGACGTATTCCTCTGGGACACGCTTCCGGCATCGCTCATCATCACGGGCGGCGGCGTCATTGCGGTGGAGATGGCGTCCACGCTGGCGCGCTTTGGCGTGCGGGTCACCGTGCTGACGCGCGATGCGCGCGTGCTGCCGGAATTTGATGCCACGGTGGCCGAAGCCGCCGCGCAGTCGCTGGCCAACTGCGGCGTCGACCTGATCCTGAACGCCGATGTGGTCCGCGTTGAACGCGATGCCGTGAACGGCGGCGGCGTGGCCGTCTACGCTTGCACCCACGGCAGCGACGTTCCCCGAGTGCTGCGCGCCCAGCGTGTGCTGAGCGCCATCGGCCGCGCCCCGAACATCGCGGGCCTGGGCCTGGACGCCGCGGGCGTCACGCTCGACGCGCACGGACGCATTGCGGTCGACCGCCACTTCCGCACACGCGCCCGCGGCGTGCATGCGGTGGGCGACATCTGCGGCGGCAGCCCGCTGCAATTGACGCCCGTGGCCGCCGCCCAGGGCCGCTACGTGGCCGAACGCCTGTTCGGCAAAGGCATGAAGCTGCCCGACATGAACACCGTGCCGATGGCCGTGTTCTGCGATCCGGCCATCGCCAGCGTGGGCCTGACCGAGGCGGACGCCCGCACGCGCTGGCCCGAATTGGGCAAACGCGGACCAGACACCGATAAGCGCGCCCTCGCCGACCGCATTGATGTGATCATCCACCGCTTTGTATCGCTGGAGCAGCGCTTTGCGGGCTCGGGCATGGAATCGCTGATCAAGCTGGTGTGCAACGCGCGCAGCGGACGCGTGCTCGGCGCGCACATCGTCGACAACGCGGCGCCGGAGATCATCCAGGCGCTCGCGGTGGCCGTGCGCATGGGGGTACGACTCAAGCATCTGCATACGACCGTCGGCCTGCATCCGACGGTGGCCGAGGAATTGCTGGGCATGTAAGCGCACTCATTCAATTTTCCTGATCCCGCACTGCAAATCCATGCACGTTACTGGCGCGGCGTCGGCGCAGAATGTCAGGCATATTCTTCAGGAAATTTGACATGCTCCCCGTGCTCTATCTGTCCCATGGGTCGCCCATGCTGGCGGCCGATCCGGGCCCTGTCGGCAAGATGCTGGCAGCGCTCGGGCAAGAGATGGCTGCCCTCAAGCCGCGCGCCATTGTCGTGGTTTCGCCGCACTGGATGACGCGCCGGCCGGCCGTCACTGCCCGCGCCCATCAGGAAGCCTGGCATGACTTCGGCGGTTTCCCGCCGCAGCTCTACGCCTTGGAATACGCGCCGCCAGGCGCGCCGGACTTGGCCGAGCGCATCCGCGCGCTGATCGACGGCAATATCGTCCCTGGGCTGGAAGAACAGGCCTCCACCGTGCTTGACCCGCGCCAGCCGCTTGACCACGGCGCCTGGGTGCCGCTAATGCTGATGTTTCCGGAGGCGAAGATTCCCGTGGTGCAGGTGTCGTTGATGCCAGGCCTGTCGCCGGCGTGCCAGATGGCGATGGGGCGCACGCTCGCGCCGCTGCGCGACGAGGGCGTGCTCATCGTCGGCTCCGGCAGCTTCACGCACAACCTGCGCGCGCTGATGCGCGGCCCCGGCATGGCGCAGCACGGCGTGCCGGTGGAGCCTTGGGTGACGGCCTTCCGCGAGTGGATGATCGAGACCATGACCGACGGCATCCGCAGCGGTGATTTCACCCAATTCTGCGATTACCGCGCGCAAGCCCCGAATGCCGCCCACGCCCACCCGACCGATGAACACCTCATGCCGCTTTACGTGGCACTGGGTGCGGCCATGGGCCAGCCGAGCCAGGCTACGCCGGGCGGCGTGCAGGCCCAGCACGTGGTCGATACGGTGACGTACGGATCGCTGGCGATGGACAGCTTCCGTTTTGACGGCGCGGGCGCCAATCAGCCGCAGCTACGCACCGCGGCTTGATTGACGGAAACGACGGGCAGAACGACTGGCGTTACGCGCGGATCAGCGCGGGCGCCAGCGCCGTCGGATTGACCACGCTGTCGACGTTGCCCTGCAGGACATCGAGGATGTTCTGGAACGCGATGCTGAAGTACAGCTCGTAGCCTTCGCGTTCGACATAGCCGATGTGCGGCGTGCAGATGCAGTTCTCCATGCGCAGCAGCGTGTGGCCCTGCAGGATGGGCTCTGTTTCGAACACGTCGATGGCAGCCATGCCCGGGCGGCCGCGGTTGAGCGACGTCACCAGGCCGTTTTCTTCCACCAGCTCGGCACGGCTCGTATTGACGAAGAGGGCGGTCGGCTTCATGCGCGTGAGGTCGGTCACCGTCACGATGCCGCGCGTTTCGTCGTTCAGGCGCAGGTGGACGGACAGCACGTCGGACTGCTCGAACAGCGCGTCCTTCGATTCCGCCACGGTAAAGCCATCGGCGCGCGCGCGTTCCTGCGAGCCCTCGCGGCCCCACACCAGCACATTCATGCCGAAAGCGCGGCCGTAGCCGGCCACGAGCTGGCCGATCTTGCCGTAGCCGAAGATGCCCAGCGTCTGGCCCTTCAGAACGCGGCCAATGCCAAAGTTGGGCGGCATCGTCGTGGATTTCAGCCCCGACTGCTGCCACGCGCCGTGCTTGAGGCTCGCCACATACTGCGGAATGCGGCGCTGCGCGGCCATCACCAGCGCCCAGGTCAGCTCGGCCGGCGCCACCGGTGAGCCCTTGCCCTCCAGCACGACCACACCCTTGTCGGTGCAGGCATCCAGGTCGATATGGCTGCCCGAATCGCGCGATACGCGACCAGTCTGGCTGATGATCTTGAGTTTGGGCAGGCGATCGAGCAGCTGACGCGTCACACGCGTGCGCTCCCGGATCAGCACGATGGCTTCAACGTCCGCCACGCGTGCGGCCAATTGCCCCACTCCTTTGACGGTGTTGTTGAACACTTTGACTTCGTGGTCCTGCAGCAGGCTGAAGCAATCCAGCTTGCGAACAGCGTCTTGGTAGTCGTCCAGTACGGCAATCTTCATCGACATCTCACTTCGAACAATGGTGCGCAGCAAAAAACAGCGATCCCTCGCGGTGGTATTCTTCCCATCCCTCGTCGCACGACAATCCGCGTCGACGTTCGGAATTGCCCGCCGCGGGCACGCAACTTGCGCTGCCCCGCTGGTGACGAGTCCTTGTTCTAGGGTCTGTTGACCTCGGTCCCGCCACTTTAGCGCACGCGGCCCCCGCTGCCCGGAAAAACCCACGTTCCGTCAGCGCACCGCTTTGTAACTGAATGTGAAATCAGCACGGCTACCGTCCCTCCGCCTGCCTTACCTCTCCCTCTGGAAATCGCTGATCCGGCCTGCCCTTGAGGTGCCGTCGATCGCTTTCCACCCTGCCGCTGGGCGCGGCCACCGTGCTGATCCGCCACCGATTTCTTTCTCACTTCCATTGGAGTTTTGGTCATGAATCAACCCGTGATGCAGGGCGTGCCCGCATTGAACGTGCCCGATTACGTGAAACATCCGCGCCTGATCGCGTGGGTGGGCGAGGTGGCGGCGCTCACCAAGCCGGAACGCATCGTATGGTGCGATGGTTCGCAAGAGGAATACGACCGCCTGTGCGCCGAGATGGTGGCCGCCGGCACGATGAAGCAGCTCAACCCGGCCAAGCGCAAGAACTCGTACCTGGCGCTGTCGGACCCGTCGGACGTGGCGCGCGTGGAAGACCGCACCTTCATCTGCTCGCAGAAGAAGGAAGACGCTGGCCCCACCAACAACTGGACGGCCCCGGCCGAGATGCGCCAGACGCTGAACGGCCTGTTTGACGGCAGCATGCGCGGCCGCACCCTGTACGTGGTGCCGTTCTCGATGGGCCCGCTGGGCTCGCCAATCGCGCACATTGGCGTGGAGTTGTCGGACAGCCCGTACGTGGCCGTCAACATGCGCATCATGACCCGCATGGGTCGCGCGGTGTACGACGTGCTGGGCACCGACGGCGATTTCGTGCCGTGCGTGCACACCGTCGGCAAGCCGCTGGCCGCCGGCGAGAAGGACGTGCCGTGGCCGTGCAACCCGACCAAGTACATCGTGCATTTCCCGGAAACGCGCGAAATCTGGTCGTTCGGCTCCGGCTACGGCGGCAACGCGCTGCTGGGCAAGAAATGCTTCGCGCTGCGGATCGCCTCCACCATGGGCCGCGACCAAGGCTGGCTGGCCGAACACATGCTGATCCTGGGCGTGACGTCGCCCGAAGGCAAGACGTACCACGTGGCGGCGGCTTTCCCGTCTGCCTGCGGCAAGACCAACTTTGCGATGCTGATTCCGCCGGCAGGCCTGAGCGGCTGGAAGGTGACCACCATCGGCGACGACATCGCCTGGATCAAGCCGCGCAAGGACGCCGCCGGCCAGACCCGCCTGTACGCCATCAACCCGGAAGCCGGCTACTTTGGCGTGGCCCCGGGCACCAGCGAGAAGACCAACTTCAACGCGATGGCCACGCTCAAAGAGAACGTCATCTTCACCAACGTGGCCCTCACGGACGACGGCGATGTGTGGTGGGAAGGCATGACCGACACGCCGCCGGCGCACCTGATCGACTGGCAAGGCCAGGACTGGACGCCCGCCAGCGCCAAGGAAACCGGCCGCAAGGCTGCGCATCCGAACGCGCGTTTCACGGCGCCGGCCGCGCAATGCCCGTCGATCGATCCGGAATGGGACAACCCGGCCGGCGTACCCATTGATGCGTTCATCTTCGGCGGCCGCCGCTCGACCACCGTGCCGCTCGTGACCGAAGCGCGCGACTGGACCGAAGGCGTGTACATGGCCGCGACGATGGGCTCGGAAACCACCGCCGCCGCGGCCGGCCAGCAAGGCGTGGTGCGCCGCGACCCGTTCGCCATGCTGCCATTCTGCGGCTACAACATGGCCGACTACTTCGCGCACTGGCTCAAGGTGGGCGAGAAGCTGACCGAGAGCGGCGCCACGCTGCCGAAGATCTTCTGCGTGAACTGGTTCCGCAAGGACGAGAACGGCAAGTTCGTGTGGCCGGGCTTTGGCGAGAACATGCGCGTGCTCAAGTGGATGATCGATCGCATCGAAGGCCAGGCGCAGGGCGATGAGCACGTCTTTGGCGTGTCGCCGCGCTACGAAGAACTGAGCTGGGACGGCCTGGACTTCACAGCCGAGCAGTTCGCCAAGGTGATCTCGCTGGACGCGGACGCCTGGAAGCAGGAACTGGCGCTGCACGACGAGCTGTTCACGAAACTGGCGCACGGCCTGCCGCAGGCCCTGCCCGACGCCAAGGCCCGCCTGGAAGAACGCCTGAACGGCTGACGCCTGTCCCAGCCTCCGCACCAGGACAAGAAGCCCGCCTCGCGCGGGCTTTTTTTCGTCCGCCCATCGAAGGTTGCCCAAACAACGGGCAGTAATCCTAAAGTTTTAAATCGCGCGAATTACCCCTTCCAACAAAACAGATCAATTGATTTTTAGCGAATTGAATTGTTTTGTAAAAAATACCGAAACGCACATGAGCGCGGCCATTATGCCGGAGCGAGCATAATCACCATGCATTTATGCCGGACTTGAATCATTGCACGCATGACATCGGCCAAGAACGTTGCCTGGCATAGCTTTGTGAAGAGTGCATGTCAACCGGCGGATTCCAATGCGTGTCGGATTGAATGAATTTCCAAATTTTAAAATTCCTGCGTGACGAATCCCTACGGGATTCTTATAATCCGGCAAAACGGAATCCCTTCTCTCTGAGCCAGAGGGGGGTTCATGATTAGAGGAAACGGGAGAGGGCTAACAAGCCTTATGCCAACGGAGGTGGGGGATCCCCACTTCACCGGCGCTCGGGGGGGCGCTGGCTCGGATTGCGCGCAAGCAACGCCGCAAACCGTGCAAACGATTGCATGGTTCGGCACGCTGCAGCAGGCACCGAGGGGTTTGCAGACCTTTCTCAGGACCACCCTGGACGCCACCCAGGAGGCTCCGCTGGCGATCGTCGACGGGAACAGCAGCATGACGATCCGCGCAAGGCCGACGGCCAGGCAACAGCGCCCGCAGGAACCGACATGCGAGTACACGCGCAATTGCCCGCATGGCACTCATAACAACGCGCACCGCAGACAGCAGAGCGCAGCCGCAAGGCTGCTCGCCGGAGTGTGTCGGCTGGTTAGACGGGAGGTATCACAAAGTGGGTATTCAGATCTTGCTGGTCGAACACGACCAGGCAGAGGGGGAGCGTCTGTCGTTTTCCCTGCGTGATGGTGGACACGACGTTCAACGGGTCAGCCATCCGGGCCAGGCACAGGCTGCCATCTTGGCCGCCATGCCTGAGTTGCTCCTGATGGAGTGGACATGGCCCGAGCGCGAGTCGATCGACATGCTGCTGGCCGTGCGCGCCAACATGCAGACGCGCGGCCTGCCGGTCATCGTGCTGTCCCGTCATGGCGATGCGCGCGCCAAGATTGCCGCGCTCGACGCCGGTGCCGATGACTACGTCGTCAAGCCGTGCGACACGGGCGAGCTGCATGCCCGCATCCGCGCCGTACTGCGCCGCCGCGCGCCGCATCAGCATGGCGACGACATCCTGCAGGTCAATGGCCTGCGCCTTGATCCACTCACGCTGGGCGTGACCGCGCACACCGAAACGGGCTCCCGCGCCATTCCGCTCAGCCCCCTGGAGTTCCGCCTGCTGCACTTTCTCGTCGCGCACCCGCAACGCGTGCACTCGCGCACGCAACTGCTGGACCGCGTGTGGGGCAACCATGTATTCGTGGGTGAGCGCACCGTGGATGTGCACGTGCGCAAGCTACGCGTAGCGCTGGCCGGCACGCCGTGCGATGGCCTGATCCAGACCGTGCGCGGCGGCGGCTATCGCCTCGTGGTCGGCACCAGCGGCGCAACCGCCCTGCATGCTGCCGAAGCGATCGGCATGCAGCTGGAAACCGCGACCCGCAAGTCCGAGCTGCCGTCGTACGGCCACATGCCGACGTCGCGTTCGCTGACCAAGGAACCGGTGCGCCTGGGCGCCTGAGCCCAGGTCGGATGGGGCGACTCGCCCCGCCTGACTCATCCCCTGACGACCATTCTGTCGCCCCGCATGCCGCGCGGCGATGGGATGGTCGCGACCTCTCTCTCTATCAAGGAATCGAACATGAAGCTGTGGTGCGGCGGTGTACTGCTGGCCGGGCTGGCTGGACTGACGCTGGGCGCGCACGCGCAGGAAGTCACGCCGGGCCTGTGGGAAAGCACGACGAGCGTGACGCTGAACGGCAAGCCGTTGCCTCACTTTGACGACCAAGGCCGCCAGGTGGCGAGCCGCCCCGAACGCGGCTGCCTGAACGCGAACGATGCCGGCGACGTGCGCGCCATGTTCGAGCGGTCCATCCGCCGCGACCAGCAAGGCTGCAAGCTCACGCGCTGGAACTACACGCTGGGCACGCTCAAGGTCACGCTGTCGTGCGAAGACCCGCAGGGTGGCAAGGGCGTGCTGGAAGCCAGCGGCCCGCTCACGCCCACCTCGTACAACATCAGCGGCAATGGCCAGTATCAGCATCCGCAGTTCGGGCCGATGAAGAGCGGCTTCCACTATCAGGGCCGCTACCTCGGCGCCTGCAAGTCGTAAGCGGCGCCTCAAAAGACAACGGCCGGACTGCGCATGCAGCTCCGGCCGTTCTTGTTGGAGGCAATGCCGATCAGCGTGGGCGCTCGCGCCAGCGCTTGAGCCAGCCGAGCCCTTCGCTCGTGCCGGCACGCGGCCGATATTCGCAACCGACCCAGCCGTTGTAGCCAAGCGCATCCAGCAACGCAAAGAGGTGTGGATAGTTCAGTTCGCCTTCGTCCGGTTCGTGGCGATCGGGCACGCCGGCAATCTGCACGTGACCGACATCAGCGACGTACTGCTTGAGCTTGACCGACAGATCGCCCTCCATGATCTGCGCGTGGTACAGGTCGAACTGCACCTTGACGTTGGTCGCGCCGACTTCCTTGCACACCGCATGCGCCTGCGCCTGATGCGTTAGGAAGAAGCCCGGCATGTCGCGCGTGTTGATCGGCTCCAGCACGATGGTGATTCCCGCACCGGCAGCTTCGCGCGCAGCGTAGGCGACGTTGCTCACGTAGGTGGCGTGATGGCGTGCGCGGTCTGCACCGGCGGGCAGCAGGCCGGCCATCACGTGCAGACGCGTGTTGCCGAGCACCTGCGCATACTCCAGCGCTGTCGCAATGCCGCGCCTGAACTCCTCTTCGCGACCGGGCAACGAGGCGATGCCGCGCTCGCCGCCAGCCCAGTCGCCCGGCGGGGCATTGAACAGCGCCTGTGCGAGGCCCGCGTCGTCAAGACGGGCGCGGATATCCGCCTTATCGAAGTCGTAGGGGAAGAGGAACTCTACGCCCTCGAAGCCATCTTTTGCCGCGGCGGCAAAGCGGTCGAGGAACGCGTGTTCCTGGTACATCATGGACAGGTTGGCGGCAAAGCGCGGCATGATAAACCTCTGGATACGATTGCTTATTTGTTGACCAGCTTCGGCGGCGTACGCAACACGGCAATACAGCCGAGCACCAGCACGCCCGCCAACGCATACATGCCCGCGGATGTGCTGCCGGTCATGTCCTTGAGCGCACCGATCATATAGGGGCTCACGAAGCCGGCCAAGTTGCCGACCGAGTTGATGGCGGCAATACCGGCAGCGGCGGCGGTGCCCTGCAGGAAGGCTGTCGGCAGCGACCAGAACAGCGGCGCGCACGTCAGCACACCCGCGGCGGCCAATGAGAGGAACACGACCGACACCGCCACGTTGTGCCCCGCGGTCGCCACCACGGCAAACCCGACTGCGCCCATCAGCGCCGGCACCACCAGGTGCCAGCGACGCTCGCGGCGTGCATCGGCACTGCGGCCGATCAGCACCATGGTGATCGCCGCACATACGTATGGAATGGCGGAGAGCACCCCCACCATGAAGGTGTCTGTCACACCGGCGTTCTTCACCAGCGTCGGCATCCAGAACGTCAGCCCGTACTGACCCATGACGAAGGTGAAGTAGATCAGGCTCATCATCCACACGCGCGGGTCGGAAAACACCTTGCCGATGCCGGGGTGTTCGGTCTTGCCTTTGTTATCGGCGGCGATGTTGGCTTCGAGGATCTGCTTCTCGTCTTCCGACAGCCACTTGGCCTTGCGGATGCTGTCGTCGAACTTCCAGAGCACCAGCAGGCCGACCAGCACAGCAGGAATTGCCTCGATCACGAACATCCACTGCCAGCCCTGCCAGCCGCCTGCGCCTGCCCCGTGGAACGCGCTCATGATCCAGCCCGACAGCGGATTGCCAAAGATGCCCGAGATGGGAATGGCTGCCATGAACATCGCCACAATGCGTGCGCGCCGATGCGACGGATACCAGTACGTCAGGTACAGGATGATGCCGGGGTAGAAACCCGCTTCCGCCAAACCCAGGAGAAAGCGCATCACATAGAACTGTGTGGGCGTCTGCACGAATGCAAATGCGCCCGAGATCAACCCCCACGTGATCATGATCCGCGCGATCCAGATACGCGCACCGATCTTGTTCATCAGCAGGTTGCTCGGCACCTCGAAGAGGAAGTAGCCGATGAAGAAGATGCCGGCACCCAGCCCGTATACCGTCTCGGAAAAATTCAGCGCCTGCGACATCTGCAGCTTTGCAAACCCAACGTTTACACGGTCGAGATAGGCGACCACGTAGCACAGCATGATGAGCGGGACGATGCGGCGCGACACGCGCGCATAGACGCTGTCCTCTTTTGAAACGGCGTGCGAAGGCAACGCCGCCGGGGTAGCGGTCGAGGTGTTCATGTGGTCTCCGATGTAGGTGTTATGTGGGCCGTGCAGCGGGCGCTACCGGTTGCTACCGGTTGCTACCAACGGGCCCCGAATGTCTGGCGCAGTTCGTCGAGCTGCGCGTCGGACAGCGGTGCGGGCTTGGGTTCGGTCATCAACCAAAGCCGTGCGGTTTCTTCCAGTTCTTCCAGCGCGTAGGCCGCGTTCGACACCGAGCCGTGCCACACCACGGGGCCCAGTCGATCGAGCAGCACGGCACGCACGTCATTGGCCAGCGCAGCAATCTGCGCAGCCACATCCGGATGCCCCGGTCGCCGATACGTGATGAGCGGCACGTGACCGACCTTCATCACGTAGTACGGCGTGATGGGCGGCAGCACATCGGCTTCGTGCCAGACGCCCGCCAGCGTGAGCGCCACGAGATGCGTCGAATGCGTGTGTACCACGGCATGCGCGTCGGCGTTGCGGTCGTAGATGCCGCGATGCAAGGCGAGCGTCTTCGACGGCTTGTCGCCGCCGACCCACTCGCCGGTCGCCAGCACCTTGGCAATACGCGCCGGGTCCAGCGTGCCGAGGCAGGCATCGGTGGGCGTGATGAGCCAGCCGTCTGGCAAGCGTGCGCTGATATTGCCCGCCGTGCCGACGGTGTAACCACGTGCATACAGGCTCTGGCCAACGCGGGCGATCTCTTCACGCAGTGCATTTTCGGCGGCCGCGCTCATACCGCTGCCTCCTGGGTGGCCTGCGCCAGTTGCGCGAGCGCCTTCTCGAAGAAATCCACCGTTCCGAAGTTGCCGGACTTCAATGCCAGTGCAACCGGATCGTTGTCGATGGTGGCCGTCCAGGGCACACCCGGGTCGATCTGCGGGCCGATGCGCAGCGCGCGCACATCGAGCGCCTGCACCACCGCGCCCGATGTTTCGCCGCCGGCCACCACGAAGCGGCGCACGCCATCGGCATGGAGCGTGCGTGCAATGCGGCCCAGTGCGTCTTCCACCAGCTTGCCGGCGCGCTCCACGCCCAGCATCTGCTGCACACGTGCCACTTGCTCCGGCGCACTGGTGGCGTACACCAGCACCGTCTGGCCGGCATGGCGGTGCACGAAATCAAGGGCCTCGACGACCACCGGCGCACCTTCGGCCAGCGCTAGCGGATCAATCTGGAACGCGGGGCGCGATGCTCGCCAGTGCGCGACCTGCGCGTTTGTCGCGCGCGAGCAGCTGCCCGACAGCACGATCGCCGAATCGGCCACTGCCGGCAGTTGCGCCGCATTACCGTGCGCGGTGATCAGCCCCGCGCGGCGGTATTGCGCCGGCAAGCCAAGCGCCAAGCCCGAGCCGCCCGTGAGCAGCGGCAGATCGGCAAACGCCTCGCCCAGCACGATCAGGTCATCGTTGGAAATGGCATCGGCAATTGCCAGCTTCACGCCGTCGGCGCGCAGTTGCTGGGCCTGGTCGCGAGCGGCCTGCGCGCCGCGCATGATGGTGTCGTAACGCAGCAAACCAACCTTGCCCGCACACTGGCGCGCGAGCACCGGCACGAGGTTCGGATCGCGCATCGGCGTCAGCGGATGGTGCTCCATGCCCGACGCGTTGAGCAGCACGTCGCCCACGAACAGATGGCCACGGAAAATCGTGCGGCCGTTCTCCGGAAACGCGGGGCAGGCCAATGTGAAATCGGCGCCCAGTTCGGCCATCAACGCCTCGGCCACGGGGCCGATGTTGCCGTCGTCGGTGGAGTCGAAGGTCGAGCAGTATTTGAAGAAGAAGCGCGAGCAGCCTTGCGCGCGCAGCCAGCGCAGTGCGTCCAACGACTGCGCCACGGCATCGGCCGCAGGAATCGTGCGCGACTTGAGCGCGACGACAATCGCATCCGCATCGGCGGCGATGGCTTCATCGCCGGCCTGTGGCACACCGATGGTCTGCACGGTACGCATGCCAGCGCGCACGAGCATGTTGGCAAGGTCAGTGGCGCCGGTAAAGTCGTCGGCGATGCAACCGAGGACCGGGCGGGAAGTGTGCGCTGCACTCATTTCGGCTGGCCCTCCGGCAACGTGATCCCCGGGAAGATCTTGATCACGGCGGAGTCATCTTCCCTGGCGTAGCCGGCCGTGGACGCCTGCATGAACATCTGGTGCGCGGTGGCCGCCAGCGGCAGCGGGAACTTGGTCGCACGCGCGGTATCGAGCACGAGTCCCAAGTCCTTGACGAAGATGTCGACGGCCGACAGCGGCGTGTAGTCGCCGGCCAGCACGTGGGCCATGCGGTTTTCGAACATCCAGCTGTTGCCGGCGCTATGGGTGATGACTTCGTACAGCGCATCCGCCGCCACGCCTTCGCGCAGGCCCAGCGCCATGGCTTCAGCCGCAGCGGCGATATGCACGCCCGCCAGCAACTGGTTGATGATCTTGACCTTGCTGCCCGCGCCAGCCTTGTCGCCCAGGCGATAAACCTTGCCGGCCATGGCGTCCAGCACGTGGCCCGCTGCGGCATACGCCTCGGGCGTGGCCGAGGTCATCATGGTCATCTGGCCCGACGCGGCCTTGGCAGCGCCGCCCGAGATGGGGCCATCCACGTACAGGATGCCCTGCTGGGCAAGACGTGCCTCCAGCGCAATCGACCAGTTCGGGTCCACCGTGGAACACATGACGAAGGTGCTACCCGATCGCATGGCGCTCGCTGCGCCGCCCTCGCCGAACAGCACGGCTTCCGTCTGCGCGGCGTTGACGACCACCGAGACCACCACGTCCACGCCGGCCGCCACCTCGGCCGGCGTTGCGCAGTCGACGCCGCCTTCCTTGGCGAAATCCGCAGCGGCACCCGGGCGCGCGTCGCAGGCATGCACGGTGTAGCCATGGTTGCGCAGGGTCTTGGCAATGCCCAAACCCATGGCGCCGAGTCCGATCACGCCGACCTTCCGATCAACCGCCGATTGCGTCATGAATTGCTCCTGAAATCAGTCTTGCGCTGCATCGCGGCCTTCGGCCAAACGACGTGCGGCATTGAACATGTGGGTCTGCGCGGCAGTGCGCGCGGCCAGTGCATCGTGGTTGCGCACGGCCTCGACGATGGCGCGGTGCTCGTCGCGCACCTGGCGCGCGAAGTCTTCGCGGCGCGCTTCGTTGCTGCGCGTCACGCCGATCGCCTCTTCCAGGTATTGGCTGAAGAAGCCGAGCGCCTGCACCAGAAACGGATTGCCGCTGGCGGCTGCGATGGCGTGGTGAAAACGCAGGTCTTCGGCCACGCCGTCACCGCCGGCCGCCACGGCAGCGTCGATGCCGTCGAGTGCGGCGTCGATCTCGATCATCTGTGCATCGGTGCGACGCTGGGCAGCCAGCGCTGCGCCCTCGGCTTCCAGCGCACGGCGCAGCTCAATGATGTGCAGCACGGCATCGATCGAGCCGGCCTGCGCCGCGTCGATACGCAGCGGTTTCAGGCCGGCCTGCTGCGTGACGTACACGCCGCTGCCCTGGCGCGCTTCGACCACGCCTTCATGGCGCAAACGCGAGATGGCCTCGCGGATCACCGTGCGGCTCACACCGAATTCCTGACCGAGCACGGTTTCGGAGGGCATGCGTTCGCCGCGGCGCAGTTCGCCCGCGTCAATCTTGTCCATCAGGGTCTGCGCCACACGGTCGGACAGGGAGGGTGCGGCGTCGAGTCGTTCAAACATGGTGGCGGGGATGTCTTGGCAAGCGTAAATTCGTCGTGTCATCATACAAGTTGAGTCGCAGAGCTTCATCCCTGTTTACCCTAGGCATCGATCAAAACGCCCGGCGGCTTACGTCAGGCAACAAGGAGACACCATGAACATCGTCATCACCGGCGGCGCCGGTTTCCTGGGCCAGCGCGTGCTGGCGGCACTGCTCGAGCAACCGGGCCTGCCCGGCGCGGACGGCTCGGTACAGCCGGTTGAGACCATCATCGTGCTGGACCAGGTGGCCGGCCAGATTGCCGATGCGCGCGTGCGCTACGTGACCGGCGATGCCGCCGATCCGGCCCTCATCGCCCAGGTAATCGACGAAAACGTGGGCGGCGTGTTCCACCTGGCCGCCGTGGTGAGCGGCACCGCCGAGGCCGATTTCGACCTGGGCATGCGCGTGAACCTGGACGGCACGCGCGCGTTGCTCGACGCACTGCGAGCACAGCACACCAAGACCGGCCGTGCCCCGCGCGTGCTGTTCGCCAGCTCGGTGGCGGTGTTCGGTGGTCAACTGCCCGCCGTTGTTACCGACGACACAGCGGCCACGCCGCAGGCCTCGTACGGCGTGCAGAAGCTGATGGGCGAATACCTGGTGGGCGAGTATTCGCGCAAGGGCTACGTCGACGGCCGCGCCGTGCGCATCCCGACGGTGTCAGTCCGCCCAGGCAAGCCGAACGGCGCCGCATCGAGCTTTGCCAGCGGCATCATCCGCGAGCCGCTGTCTGGCGAGGAAGCCATCTGCCCGGTGGAAGCCGAGACCGAACTGTGGCTTGCCTCGCCGCGCCAGGTGGTGGCCTCGCTGCTGCACGCGTACACGCTGCCGGCGTCGGCATGGGGCAATCGCCGTTCATTGAATCTGCCGGGCATTACGGTGCGTGTGCGTGAGATGGTGGAAGCGCTGCGCAAGGTGGCGGGCGATGCGCCGGTCTCGCGCATCCGCTGGGAGCCGGACGCGCGCATCAAGGCCATCGTGCAAAGCTGGCCGGCACGCTTCGATACCTCGCGCGCCGATGCGATGGGCTTTGGCCGCGACACCTCGTTCGAAGCGATGGTGCGCGATTACGTGGATGGCACGAAGGGCGTCTAGCGGCCTTTTCCCAACTCCACCGCAAACTTCACCAGCTCCGCCTGCCCCTCGATGCCGAGTTTGCGCTTGAGGTTCAGGCGGTGCGATTCCACCGTACGCACGGATAAGCCCAGCTCGTCGGCGATGCGTTTGTTGGCATAGCCCTTGGCGATGCCGTCGAGAATGTCGCGCTCACGCGGGGTCAGCGCCTCTACCGGCGTGGGCATGACAGCCTGCTCGGCCATGCGCATTGCCAGCTGCGCGCTGTAGAACGGTCGGCCGGCCAGCACGGCGTCGATCGCCTCGACCAGCTCGCTGGCGGGCGCGTCCTTGAGCACGTAGCCACGCGCGCCGGCGCGAATCACCTGCCGTACGTACTCCAGGTTGTCGTGCATCGACAGCACGAGCACGGCAATCTCGGGAAACTCCTCGGCAAACTTCTCGGTCAGGGCGATGCCGTTCATGCCGCGCATGCCGATGTCCATCAGCGCCAGATCGGGGGACAGTGTGCGCGCGGCCTGCAGGGCGGCATCGGCGTCACCGGCTTCGCCCACCACTTCGAAATGCGGCACGGCTTCCAGCCGCACGCGCACGCCATCGCGCACGAGCGGGTGATCGTCGACGAGAAGCAACTTGACGGACGCGGGTGGTCGCATATTCATACGAGCGGAGAAGAGGGGGCAGAAGCCAGTTGAGCGATGACGCCATGCGGCAGCACGGCGCACACCTCGGTGCCGTGCGGGCCGGAGGCGATGGTACAGGTGCCGCCCAGCGCGGCCATGCGCTCACGCATGTTGCGCAAGCCGATGCCGTGTTGCGGGTCCACCTGCACGGATTCCACGTCGAATCCGGGGCCGTTGTCGCGAACGGACAGGCGCACGGCATCGATATCGTTTTCAAGCAACACGCCGATGCGCGTGGCTTGCGTGGCATGGCGCTCGATGTTCGAGACAGCCTCCTGCGCAATGCGGAACAGCGCGGTGTTGCACGCGTCCGGTAACTGCACGGGCGGGCCGACAAGTTCTAGCGCGATCGCAAACCCCGGCTGGCTGTCTTCGTGCGCCTCGCGCGTTTCGCGCACGAGCAGCTCCAGCGCAGCGGCCAAGCCGAGATCATCCAGCAGGGCGGGACGCAGATTGTGCGACACGCGCCGCACCTCGCCCAGCGCACCGTTCAACCGATCGAGCGCGCGGCGCAACATGCCGGCCGCCCGTTCGATTGACGACGGCGATGCTGGCGCCGCTTCAAGATGACCGTGCGCGGTTTCCAGCAGCAGCTTGGTCGACACCAGCACCTGGCTGATGCCGTCGTGCAGCTCACGCGAGACGCGCGCGCGTTCGTCTTCCTGAGACTTCACCACCTGCTGCGCGAGCTGGCGCAGCTTGGCATCGGCTTGGCGATGGTCGCTCACGTTCAGCGCCAAACCGCTGCCGGCCACCAGCAGGATGCTGATCGCGGCAATGCCAACCACCCAGGCCAGCGTCTGGTCGATATTGGTCTGCGCACGCCGGTCAATCTCACGCAAGGTCTGTTCGATGTCGTCCAAGTACAGACCGGTGCCGACCATCCAGCCCCACTGCGGAATCGGCTCGACATAACCCAGCTTGGGCACGCTCTGGTGCGTCGATGGCTTGTCCCACATGTAGCGCACGAAACCGCCACCGGCCTGCGCGGCAGCCACCAGTTTTTGGATGGTTGGCTGGCCGCCGGAGTCCGTCAGGTCCCACAGATCGCGCCCGACCAGTTCGGGCTGGCGCGGGTGCATCAGGTTGCGGCCGCGCAGGTCATAGAGAAAGAAATAGCCGTCGGTGCCAAAGTCGAGGCGGGCGAGGGTGCGCATGGCTTCATCGCGCGTGGCTTCGTCCCGTGCTGGGTCACCGCTTTGGCCGGACGCAAGCAACGGCGCGATGGCGCTCTGCGCAAGCTTTACGTAAGACCGCAGCTCGGTTTCCTTGGCCTGCAGGTAGGCCGATTCCACCAGTTGCCGCTCGTGCCGCGCCAGCGCAATCGACTGATGCCGCACAGTCAGCATGATCGCCAGCATGGCGATGGTCAGCGGTGCGACGGCGAGCAGCAGGATCTTCTGGCGGAGCTTCATGGCAAAACGCGGCGTGGATTGCGGCATCGCAAGGTGGCGGCGCGGTCTCGGTCAGGTGTGGCGCCCTCTGCGTAGAACTACGGACGTGCGCTGCGTAGTCCTCCGCTTGTGGCGCGGGGCAGGGCTGGCAAATACTACACGCCCCTGTCACGGGGCAGGACTTACTGCAGGGATGAACCCACATCCCGCGTTCAGCAAACAACTTCGACCAAGGTTCGAGGAGACCGACATGAGCTTCGTCAGGCAACACCTGATCTGGCTGGTCGTCGCCATTCTTGGCGCGTCTGCCTTTGCCACCGTTGCGCTTGCGCGCGGCGAGGCAGTCAGCGCGCTATGGGTGGTGGTGGCCGCCGTATGCATCTACCTGATCGCGTATCGCTACTACAGCCGCTTCATTGCCGACAAGGTGCTCGGCCTGGACGGCACCCGCAAAACGCCCGCCTGGCGCTACAACGACGGGCTCGATTACGTTCCCACCAACAAGCACGTGCTGTTCGGCCACCACTTCGCGGCCATTGCCGGGGCAGGTCCGCTGGTGGGCCCCGTGCTGGCCGCACAGATGGGCTATCTGCCCGGCATGCTGTGGATTCTGGCCGGCGTGGTATTTGCCGGGGCGGTACAGGATTTCATCGTGCTGTTCATCTCCACCCGCCGCGACGGCCGCTCGCTGGGCGATCTGGTGAAGAGCGAGATGGGCACGGTGCCCGGCGTGATCGCGCTGTTTGGCGCGTTCCTCATCATGATCATCATCCTGGCCGTGCTGGCGCTGATCGTGGTGAAGGCGCTGGTCGGATCGCCATGGGGCACCTTCACGGTGGCCGCGACGATTCCCATCGCGCTGTTCATGGGCGTGTACGTGCGCTACATCCGCCCGGGCCGCATCGGCGAGATCTCCATCATCGGCTTCGTGCTGCTGATGCTGGCCATCATCGGCGGTCAGGCCGTGCACGAAAACGCCGCGCTCGCGCCGCTGTTCACGTTCGACGGCAAGGCCCTCACGTGGATGCTGATCGGCTACGGCTTTGTCGCCTCGGTGCTGCCGGTGTGGCTGCTGCTCGCCCCGCGTGATTACCTGTCGACGTTCCTGAAGATCGGCACGATCCTGGCCCTGGCCATCGGCATCCTGATCGTCGCGCCGCAGATGCAGATGCCTTCGCTCACGCAGTTTGCTGGGGGCGGCGGCCCGGTGTGGTCGGGCAACATGTTCCCGTTCCTGTTCATCACCATTGCGTGCGGCGCGGTGTCGGGCTTCCACTCGCTCATCTCGTCGGGCACCACGCCCAAGTTGCTGGAGAACGAACGCCAGGCGCGCTTCATCGGCTACGGCGCAATGCTGATGGAATCGTTCGTCGCCATCATGGCGCTGGTGGCTGCTTCGGTCATCGACCCGGGCGTGTACTTCGCGATGAACAGCCCGGCCGCGCTGGTGGGTGCCACGCCGGACACGGTGGCCCAGACGCTGTCCACCTGGGGCTTCGTCATCACACCTGACGTGCTGATCCAGACCGCCAAGGACGTCGGCGAGAACACCATCCTCGCCCGTGCAGGCGGCGCCCCGACGTTGGCCGTGGGCATGGCGCACATCCTGCACCAGGTGGTGGGCGGCCAGGCCATGATGGCCTTCTGGTACCACTTTGCGATCCTCTTCGAGGCGCTGTTCATCCTCACCGCCGTGGACGCAGGTACGCGCGCGGGGCGCTTCATGCTCCAGGATCTGCTGGGCACGTTCGTGCCGGCGCTCAAGCGCACGGATTCGCTCGTCGCCAACCTCATTGCCACGGCCGCGACCGTCGCACTGTGGGGCTACTTCCTGTACCAGGGCGTGGTCGATCCGCTGGGCGGCATCAACACGCTGTGGCCACTGTTCGGCATCTCCAACCAGATGCTCGCCGCGATTGCGCTGACGCTGGGCACCTGCGTGCTGGTCAAGATGAAGCGCGATCGCTACGTGTGGGTGACGCTGCTGCCGACCATCTGGCTGCTGATCTGCACGCTCACGGCCGGCTGGCAGAAGCTGTTCGATCCGGACCCGAAGATCGGCTTCCTGGCGCACGCCAACAAATACGCCAGCGCGATCGGCGAAGGCAAGCTGCTGGCCCCGGCCAAGTCGATGGCGCAGATGCGGCAGGTGGTGCTCAACGACCGCATCGACGCATTCCTGTGCGGCCTGTTCATTCTCGTGGTGGTCAGCATCGCCTGGTATGGCCTGCGCACGGTACTCAAGGCGCGCGCCGCGAGCCGCCCGACCGCCAACGAAACGCCGTACGAAGCGCTGGGCGCATGAGCACGGGCATGCGCGAAGAACTCGAAAATTTCGGCCGCTACCTTGGCCAGACGCTGCGGCTGATGGTCGGCGTGCCGGACTACGACACGTACGTGCGCCACATGCAGGAGACCCATCCCGACCAGGCCGTCATGACGTACGCAGACTTCTTTCGCGAACGCCAGGACGCGCGCTACCAAGGACGCGTCGGCCGGTGCTGTTGATGAACGGTTGAACGCGATGCAAAGCAAAACCGCCGGTGCATGCAACCATGCACGGCGGTTTTTGCTTGGGTGTGCTACATGGACTGACGTGCCGCAGTGGGTGGGTCGCCATGCTTGGCACGATAGGTCTTCTCCACCAGCTCGCGCAGCTTGCCGAGTGCACCCACATCGCCTTGCGCAGCCGCCCTGCCGTACCACTTCTTGGCCTGCTCGATATCCTGCGTCACCACGCCGGGTTCACCGCGCTCGTAATAGCTGCCGACGATGTACTGCGATGGACCATCGCCCCCTTCGGCGGCCTTCTTGTACCAGTTGAACGCACGCCCATAGTCGCGCGGCACTCCGCGACCGGTGAAGTAGTTGGTGGCCAGCGCGCGCTGCGCCTCGACATGCCCGCCGGCGGCGGCGCGCTCGTACCACTTGTCGGCTTCTTCCAGGGAACGCGGTACCAGCTCGCCGCGCTCAAACAATTCGCCGTAGGCAAACTGCGCGTGTGTCATCTGGTTGTCGGCGGCGCGGTGCAGCCATTTGACTGCTTCGTCGGGCCGGGCGACGGTGCCTTCGCCGCGCATCAGCATCATCGCGTAGTTGAATTGCGCGAGTCGGTTGCCGCGCTGCGCTGCCTCGGCAAATTCGTTGAAGGCGTGGCCGAAATCGTTCTTCTCGTAGTGCGCGATGGCAATCTGGGTGAGGGCGGCGGCATCGCCCTGTGTGTCGGCAGGCGACGTTGCGGCAAATGCAAACGGCATCGCCATGCCCATTGCCACCACCAACACCGCCTGCAGCATGCGCGGACTTCTGCGCCGGATCTGTCTGCTCATCGCACGCTCCTCACCGGAAGATGGCCCAGTGTAGCGCGCCAACCTGCGACGTGTGGGTGCGCACGAACCCGCACACCGCCGGCGCATAAAGATGCCGAGGCAATCAGCCCGCGCGCACCCGGTACACCGCCACGCTGCCTCGCCAGTTGGCACCCCAGCGCACCACGTTGCCTTCATGCAGCACAACGCGATCGAGAATCACCAGCCCCACCTTGGGTGCCAGCGCTTCAAAGTCGCGGATGGTCAGCACGCGGACGTTGGGCGTGTTGTACCACTCGTACGGCAGCGACTTGGACACCGGCATGCGCCCGCGAAAAATCGAGAGCCGATGCGGCCAGTAGCCGAAGTTCGGGAACGACACGATGCACTCGCGGCCCACGCGCAGCATCTCGCGCAGCACCTGCGCCGTGTTGTGTATGGTCTGCAGCGTCTGCGAGAGAATGACCGTATCGAAGCTCTTATCCTCGAACAGCGCGAGCCCGCCCTCCATGTTCTGCTGGATCACGTGCACGCCCTTTTGCGTGGAGGCCAGCACACCCGCATCGTCGATCTCGATGCCGTAGGCCAGCACGTCGAGCTCATCCTGCAGCACGCGCAACAGGCTACCGTCGCCGCAACCGAGGTCGAGCACGGTGGAGTGCGGTTCAATCCAGCGGGCGATCGCACGAAAGTCCGCGCGGTCCGCCAGGATGTTTGGCACCGCGGACGGCGCAGCGAGGTTCAGCGTTTGCGTTGTCATGCGCCGATCTCCTGGGCGATGCGTTCGTAATAGGCGCGTACCAACGCGTGGTAGCGCGCGTCTTCCAAAAGGAAAGCATCGTGTCCATGTGGCGCGTCGATCTCGCCGTAGGTGACGGGATGCTTGTTGTCGAGCAGCGCCTTGACCAGCTCGCGGCTGCGCGCGGGGGCAAAGCGCCAGTCAGTCATGAAGCTGACGACGAGGTAGCTCGCCTTGGTATGCGCGACGGCCTTGGTCAGGTTGCCGCCATAAGACAGCGCTGGGTCGAAATAGTCGAGCGCGCGCGTGATCAGCAGATACGTGTTTGCATCGAAGTACTCGGCAAACTTGTCGCCCTGGTAGCGCAGGTAACTCTCGACCTGGAATTCGACGTCGAACGAGAAACGGATGTCTTCCGCCTTCAGCTCGCGGCCGAATTTCGCGGCCATGTCTTCGTCCGACAGATAGGTGATGTGGCCGATCATCCGGGCCACGCGCAGACCGCGCTTGGGCTTGACGTTGTGGGCGTAGTAATCGCCGCCGTGGAAGTCGGGGTCAGACAAGATCGCACTGCGCGCCACCTCGTTGAAGGCGATGTTCTGCGCCGACAGCTTGGGCGTGGACGCCACCACCACGCAGTGCCGCAGCCGCTCCGGATACATCAGGCTCCAGGCCAGCGCCTGCATGCCGCCGAGGCTGCCGCCCATCACCGCCGCGAATTGCTGGATGCCGAAGCGATCGGCCACGCGCGCCTGGGCGTTCACCCAGTCTTCGACCGTCACCACGGGGAAGCGCGCGCCGTACGGCAGGCCGGTTTCCGGATGCGGACTCATGGGGCCGGTCGAGCCGAAGCACGAACCGAGGTTGTTCACCCCGATGACGAAGAAGCGGTTGGTGTCGACCGGCTTGCCGGGGCCAACCATGTTGTCCCACCAGCCGACCTCGCCCTCGGCATGCACGCCCGCTACGTGGTGCGAGGCATTGAGCGCGTGGCAGATGAGCACGGCGTTGGAGCGGTCGGCGTTGAGCGTGCCGTAGGTTTCGACCATCAGATCGTAGCCGCTGATCTGCGAGCCGTTGCGCAATTGCAGTGGCTCGGCAAAGTGCATGCGCTCGGGCACGACCAGGCCGATGGCGTTGGGTGGCTTGCCCTGATGTGCCGTGGGAGAGGATGTATCGGCCTGGGCCGCATCGGCTGCGGTGACCGCGGGGTCAGCCTGGATATCTGTCATGGCACCAAAGAAAAAACCCGACCGGCAACGCTGTTCACGCAACCAATCGGGTTCTCATGTGGCGCACGTGGGGCACTTGCTTTCACCACCTCCGCTCTGACCGAACCTCTTTAGCCGCATTTGTAATGAGAGCCCAGAGACACATTTGTGCAGCCTGAACTCCCGCGCGCCCGCAAGCCAGTCGTCAAATCGGCGCGCCAGAGGGGAATGATTATAGAGCAAGCGGCGGCGGACGCATCACCGCCTCGTGATGCGTCCGATCCCGGCCACACGCTGGGTCAAAGGCCAGATCAAAGGCCGGCCATGTTGATGTACTTGATCTCCAGGTATTCGTCGATGCCGTACTTCGAGCCTTCGCGGCCCAGACCCGATTGCTTGACGCCGCCAAACGGCGCTTCGGCCGTCGAGATCAGACCCGTATTGACGCCGACCATGCCCGACTCCAGCGCGTCGGAAACGCGCCATGCGCGGCCCAGATCGCGCGTGTAGAAATACGCGGCCAGGCCGAACTCGGTGTCGTTGGCGGCGGCCACGGCTTCATCTTCCGTATCGAAAGGAATGAGCGCAGCCAGCGGGCCGAACGTTTCTTCATGCGTGAGCAGCATGCCGGGCTTCGCATCGACCACGACGGTCGGCTCGAAAAACGCGCCGCCCTGCGCGGCCAGCGCATGGGGCTTGCCGCCCGCCAGCACGCGAGCGCCTTGGCGCACGGCGTCGTCCAGGTGCTGTTGCACCTTGTCCATCGCGCGCATGTGGATCAGCGGGCCCTGCTGCACGCCGGGCTCCGTGCCGTTGCCCACGCGCAGCGCGCGCACAGCGTCAGCCAGCTTGGCAGCAAACGCGTCGTAGATGCCGCGCTGCACGTAGAAGCGGTTCGCGCACACGCAGGTCTGGCCCGCGTTGCGGTACTTCGCGACCATCGCGCCTTCCACGGCCGCATCGACATCGGCATCGTCGAACACGATGAACGGCGCGTTGCCGCCCAGTTCGAGCGAGAGCTTCTTGATGTCGTCGGCGCACTGGCGCATCAGCAAGCGGCCAACGGCGGTCGAGCCCGTGAAGCTGAGCTTGCGCACGATGGGGTTGGACGTCAGCTCGCCGCCAATGGCTTGCGAATCGCCCGTGACGATCGAGAGCAGGCCCGCCGGCACGCCGGCGCGCGCCGCAAGCTCGGCAAACGCCAACGCTGAGTAAGGCGTTTCCAGCGCAGGCTTGACCACCATCGAGCAGCCGGCCGCCAGCGCCGGACCGACCTTGCGCGTCATCATCGCGATGGGGAAATTCCATGGCGTGATGGCCGCGCTCACACCAATCGGCTCTTTCTGCACGACGATACGGCGATCGCCCTGCGGCGAGGGAATCGTGTCGCCGTAAATGCGTCGGGCCTCTTCCGCAAACCATTCGATGAACGAGGCAGCGTAGGCGATTTCGCCGGCGGCTTCCGGCAGCGGCTTGCCTTGCTCAGCCGTGAGGATGGCGGCGAGATCCTGCTGATGCTCCATCATCAAATCAGCCAGCTTGCGCAGGATCTTGGCGCGATCGCGTGCGCTCACCTTGCGCCAGGCGCGTTGCGCAACCTGTGCGGCGTCGATGGCGCGGCGCGTTTCGGCAGCGCCCATGCCGGGCACGGTGCCGATCTTGCGGCCGGTGGCAGGGTCCGTCACGTCGCGCGTGGCGCCGCCATCGGCATCGGCCCATGTGCCGGCGAGGAACGCCTGCGTGCGCCACAGGCCGGGGTCTTTCAGTGCGATAGGTGGCGTAACCGGCGCGCTCGGCAAATCGGTGCGGGTCATGGTGTCAGCCCTCCAGTGCGCGTTGCAGGATCGCAAGGCCCTCTTCGAATACCGCGTCTTCAATCGTGAGCGGGAACAGGAAGCGGATCACGTTGCCGTACACGCCGCACGACAGCAGAAGCAGGCCGGCTTCGAGCGCGCGCTGCTGCACGAGCTTGGTGAAATCGGCGTCGGGCTTGCCGTCCGGCGTATTGAACTCAACAGCAACCATCGCGCCTACGCCACGCACTTCGGCAATGCGGGGCTGCGTGGCCTTGGCAGCGTTCAGGGCATCGACGAGGCGTGCACCCAGGGCGGCGGAGCGCTCGCAGAGTTTCTCGTCGGCAATGATGTCGAGCACCGCATGTGCGGACGCCACCGCCAACGGGTTGCCGGCGTAGGTGCCGCCGAGCCCGCCGGGCGCAGGCGCGTCCATGATCTCCGCGCGGCCCGTGACGGCGGACAGCGGCAGGCCACCGGCCAGGCCCTTGGCCATCGTCGTGATGTCCGGCAGCACGCCGGTGTGCTCCATGGCGAACAGCTTGCCGGTACGGGCAAAGCCGGTTTGCACCTCGTCGGCGATCATCACAATGCCGTGTTCATCGCAGAGCGCACGCACAGCGCGTACGAAATCGGCGGGCATCTGGTAAAAGCCGCCCTCGCCCTGCACCGGCTCGAAGATGATGGCCGCAACCTGGCGCGGATCAATATCCGCCTTGAACAGACGCTGGATGGCATCGAGCGCGTCCTGCGTGCTCACGCCATGCAGCGCGACCGGCGCCGGCACGTGATAGATGCTGCCCGGGAACGGTCCAAAGCCCGTCTTGTACGGTACCACCTTGCCCGTGAGCGACATGCCCATGAACGTGCGACCGTGAAACGCCCCCGTGAGCGCAATGACGCCTGGGCGGCCCGTGTGCGCCCGGGCGATCTTGATGGCGTTTTCCACCGCCTCGGCGCCGGTGGTGAAGAACGCGGTCTTCTTGGCATGCGAGCCGGGCGTGATCGCGTTCAGGCGCTCGGCCAGCTCGACGTACGAGCCGTACGGCACGATCTGGAAGGCGGTGTGCGTGAAGTGATCCAGCTGCTCGCGCACGGCCTGCACCAGACGCGGGTGACGATGGCCCGTGTTGACCACGGCAATGCCGGCCGCGAAGTCGATGTAGCGGCGGCCCTCCACATCCCAGAACAGGGCATTCTCGGCACGCTCGGCGTAGCGGTCGGTCATCACACCAACGCCACGCGGCGTAGCGGCCAGGCGGCGGGCATTCCATTGGGCGTTCTGTTGCGGGTCTCGGGCGTTCATGGCGGTCGTGTGCGTTGGGTCAAGAAGATGCGATGCGAGCCAGTGTGGCGTCATTGGCTCTATACAATAAGACCCAATCAGGTTTTTCTTTTGGAACCACTTCGGTTCCATCGCACACCATGGCCGATCACGCCCCCACCCACCGCGCCAGCATGCTGGTCGACTATCTGCAGCGCCGATTCGACCGAGCAGAACCGGGCGGTGAACCCGACCACCGCCGCCTGTATCGCGTGCTGCAAGAGGGCATCCTGCGCGACGAGTTGCAGCCGGGCACCCGCCTGCCGTCATCGCGGCAGCTGGCCACTGAGCTGGGCATTGCGCGCAACACGGTCATCCACGTTTATGAACAACTCGGCGTGGAAGGCTACGTCTCGGCGGGCGTGGGCAGCGGCACGTTCGTCGCCGATACCGCGCCGGACCGGCTGGACGCCGCGCCCGCGCCGGCCGCGGCGGTTGCCGCCGTGCCGGCCGCGCTGATGACCGAAGCGGCCACGCCGTCGGCGCCGATGCTCTCCACGCGCGGCCGTGCGCTGGTGCGCGATGCAGGCGCCAGCTCACGCCAGTGGGGCGCCTTCATGCCGGGCGTGCCCGAGGTGCGGATGTTTCCGGCGCGCATCTGGTCGCGCCTGCACAACCGGCTGCTGCGCAAACCGTCGCCCGCGCTGCTGACGTATCCCGTTGGCGCGGGCTACCTGCCGCTGCGCACCGCACTGGCCGATTACCTGCGCACCGCGCGTGGCGTGCGCTGCGAGCCCGAGCAGATCATCATCACTGCAGGCATCCACCCGTCGCTCCAGCTCATTGCGCAACTGCTGTGCGACGCCGGCGACACCGCGTGGATCGAAGATCCGGGCTACTGGGGCGTGCGCAGCGTACTCACCGCCGCAGGCGTGCGCACCGTGCCGCTGCCGGTGGACGACGAAGGCATGCGCTTCGACATCCCCTCGCGCGGGCGCCAGCGCAGCAAGCCGCCGAAGCTCATGGTGGTCTCGCCCTCGCACCAATACCCGTTGGGTTCGGTGATGAGCCTCGCGCGACGCCGCGCGCTGCTGGCCACCGCCCACGCCACCGATGCGTGGATTGTCGAAGACGACTACGACAGCGAATTCCGCTACGGCAGCCGCCCGCTGCCTTCATTGCAAGGGCTGGATGAAGGCGGGCGCGTGCTCTACATGGGCACGTTTTCGAAAGTGCTGTTCCCCAGCTTGCGGATTGGCTATCTGGTCGTGCCGCCCGCGCTGGCCGATGCGTTTGCGACGGGGCTGTCGGAGATGTTCCGCGGCGGCCAGATCCTCACGCAAGCCGTGCTGGCGGACTTCATTGCGGAGGGCCATTTCGTCTCCCACATCCGGCGCATGCGCGGCGTATACGCGCAGCGGCGCGAAACGCTTCTGGCCTCCATCGGCCGCGAGTTCGGCGACGCGCTGCCCGTGCATGACGGCGCGTCGGGCCTGCATCTCGTGCTCGGCTTACCGGCCGGCACCAACGATGTGGCCGTGGCTGACCTGGCACTCGCCAATGACGTGGTCACGCGCCCGCTCTCTCGCTACTATCAGGACGATGCGCGCCGCCTGCCCGGACTGCTGCTTGGCTATGGCCATGTGGAAACGGAGCAGATTGCGGCGCGGTTCCATACGCTGGCGGAGGCGGTGCGCACCATTGGCTAGCCCACGCTGTACCCACAAAAAAGCCCCGCACCGCGGGGCCTCTTTGCCATTTGCTTGAGCGATGCGCACTCAGGCCAACAGCACCCGCAACTGCGCATCTGCACCTTCCACCGGAGACTTCCGGAAACCGCTCTTGGCATACCGATGCCAGCGCCCCAGCACCGCACACACAAGCAGGTTGGCGCGCGAAGCGATGTCGGTATCTGCCGGCCAGGCGCCCTGCGTGACCGCCATGCGCAGACTCTGCTTGAGCGACGCCTCGATGCGGTCCAGGCACTGCGCCATGCGCTCGGGCAGGCGCTCGTCTTCGCCGACCAGCGCATCGCCCACCAGCACGCGCGTCATGCCCGGGTTCTTGTCGGCAAACGACAGCAGCATGTGCGCGATGGCGTGCGCCTGGCGCAGGCCATGCTCTTCACGCAGCGTGATCTGGTTGATGAGGCCGAAGACGGTCTGCTCGATGAATTCAATCAGCCCTTCGAACATCTGCGCCTTGCTGGCGAAGTGGCGGTAGAGCGCCGCTTCGGAGACGTCCAGCCGCGCGGCCAATCCTGCGGTTGTGATCTTTTCGCCACGTGGCTGCTCGAGCATGCCGGCGAGCGTCTGCAGAATCTGCACGCGGCGCTCGCCCGGGCGGGGTCGTTTGCGTACCGGTGGTGCCTCTATGGCGACGTCCGCGACCGGCTCGGCGGTCGGAAACTCCGTTTGCGCGTTGCTCATGACTTCCTGGCCCCTCTCCCGTTCCGAGCGCGGAGTTACCACTGCCTAGCCGCGTCGAACAAGCCTTCGTTTTAGTTGAAGCACCGATTTTACTTTCACGCTCACATAGCCGGGCCGGTTGGCGAACAAAATCGGTGTGGCGGTCGGTTGATGTGGCGAATTTGCACGCGCGTCCATTGCCGCCGCTTGCATTGGATGCAATGCATCGGCAGCGGAAGTCGGCTGCACGCCGGGTGCCACGCGCCGAAGATAGCCCGTCACCCATACCGTGCCGATCCCCAGGCGCCGATAGCGCTTGAGGTGCGAAAGCGTGTCTTCGACCAGAATGGCACGCGACGGCACAATCCGCTCGCGCGCCAGCAGCCGGCGCAGCATCAGCGGGTCGGGTTTCGGGCGCAGGCGCCGGTGCACCCACATGTGCTCGACGGCAATTTCGCGCAAGAACGCGCGTTTCAGGCCAATGAGCCGCAGCACCTCGCGCGCATAAGCGACGGGCGCGTTGGTCAGCAAGATTTTGCGCCCCGGCAGGGCGCGCAGCAGTTGGGCCAGGCCGCGCTCGGCGCGCACCATGGCGCGCAGGTCGTCAAAGCGGTGGGCCTCGGCCAGGAAATCATCGGGGTCGACACCGTGATGGCGGACCATGCCGAGAATCGTCGCGCCATAGCGGCGCCAATAGTCCACCCGTACCTGGCTGGCGGTGGCGTCGTCCGTGCCGAGCACGCGCGCCACATACGCCGTCATCAGCCGGTTGATCTGCGGAAAGATCGCGTGCGATGCGTGGTGGAGAGTGTTGTCGAGGTCGAACAGCCAGACCGGCTGCCGGGCGGGCTCGGAGCCCGCCGGCACCTCGCGCGGCCAGGTGCGCGCAGCATGGCGCACCCGCACCGCTCGGGCGGGTCGCATCAGTGCGAGCGGATCATCGTGCCGAACGCCTGTTCGGTCAGGATTTCCAGCAGCAGCGAGTGCTCGATCCGGCCATCGACGATGTGCACCGAGTTCACGCCGCTCTTGGCAGCATCCAGCGCAGACGAAATCTTCGGCAGCATGCCGCCCGAGATCGTGCCATCGGCAAACAGCTCGTCGATCTCGCGCGCCGACAGGTCCGTCAGCAGGTTGCCCTGCTTGTCCATCACGCCCGGAATGTTGGTCATCATGACCAGTTTCTCGGCCTTCAGGATCTCGGCCATCTTGCCGGCCACGACGTCCGCGTTGATGTTGTAGGCCTGGCCGTCATCGGAGAAGCCGATGGGCGAGATGACCGGAATGAACGCGTCGTCCTGCAGCGCCTTGACGACGGCCGGGTTGATCGCCTCGATGTCGCCCACGAAACCGATGTCGATGAACTCGCCCGGACGTTCGCGATCCGGCATCTTCAGCTTCTTGGCACGGATCAGGCCGCCGTCCTTGCCAGTCAGGCCGACCGCCTGGCCGCCGTACTGGTTGATCAGCATGACGATGTCCTGCTGGACTTCGCCGCCGAGCACCCACTCGACCACTTCCATGGTCTCTTCGTCGGTCACGCGCATGCCCTGGATGAAGGTGCCTTGCTTGCCGACCTTCTTCAGGGCTTCGTCAATTTGCGGGCCGCCGCCGTGCACCACCACCGGGTTCATGCCGACAAGCTTGAGCAGGATCACGTCGCGCGCGAAGCCGTGCTTGAGCTTTTCCTCCGTCATGGCGTTGCCGCCGTACTTGACGACGATGGTTTTGCCGTGGAACTTGCGAATGTAAGGCAGCGCCTGCGCGAGAATCTCGGCCTTCAGCGCAGGCGCGATATGCGCGAGTTCGGGGGCGAGGCCAGCAGGGTCGGGGGCAGCAGAAGCGGTCATGACGGTGACATCCGGTTGGGCGGGTATGATGGAGCGCCGAATGTCGCGTGCTACAAAAAAAACGAAGCAGCCCATTTTCGGCAGGCGCGATTTTACAAGAAAAGGCGCTACGGTCTGGTAGCGCACCTTGCGTGCCTGCCATACCGTTGCCACGAAAGAACACCCAGGGGAAACATGGCCATCGCACCCGACCAACTCGACGCGCTGCGCCCTCACCTGCTGCGCTTTGCGCAACTGCAATTGCGTGACACGGCCCTGGCCGAAGACACGGTGGCTGACACCATTCTGGCGGTGCTCGAACATCCGGAGCGCTTTGCCGGCAACGCCTCGCTCAAGACGTACGTGATCGGCATCCTCAAGCACAAGATCATCGATGCGATCCGCTCGGGGCGGCGCGAAGTGCGCGTCTCGCTGCTTGCGGGCGGCGAATCCGACGAGGCCGGCCTGCGTTCCGACGAAGCCGTCTTCGACAGCCTGTTCGCCGCCGACGGCCACTACAGCCGCCCGCCGTCCGATTGGGGTGACCCCGATGCCGCGCTGTCACGGCGCGAGTTCTTCGACGTGCTGCAAATGTGCGTTGATCGCTTGCCGCCGCGCGTTGGCCGCGTCTTCATGATGCGCGAATGGCTGGAGCTGGAGACGGAGGAGATCTGTCAGGAATTGCAGATCACCGCGACCAATGCCTGGGCACTGCTCTATCGCGCCCGCATGCGCCTGCGCGAGTGCCTTGACCTGCACTGGTTCGGCAATCAGCCGGCCGCCGCCTGAGTCGCTTATCTGTTGCACCACCGAGAAAGACCACATGCCGAACCGTTGGGGAATGCTGACCTGCAAGGAAGCGCACCGCGTGCTGGTAAGCGGAATGGACCGCGACCTGCGCACGGGTGAACGCCTGCGCCTGCGCGTGCACCTGTTTGCGTGCGATGCATGCACGCGGTTCTCGCACCAGCTGGGGTTGCTGCGCCAGGCAATGCACAAGCTCGGGCAAGACGACGACGGGAGCAACCACGCGTGACCCCGTCGGCCGCCAACACCGTGTGTGCAATCTGCGGCGCGGCGTTGCGCTGCGCGGCCATCGGTGACGGCACGCAGCCCGACGCGACGTGCTGGTGCATGACCGAAGAAACGCTGCCTGCCAGCGCGCGGCGCCCAGGGCAGGGGTGCCGCTGCCAGCGCTGCCTGCGCGAAGCCATTGCGCAGGCACGGGCAGCCGCTGAATCCAACTAACGGATCAGTCGTTGTCCTGGCTGTCGTCGTCCAGCGTGCGCAGTGCACGGCGGACGTCGGCCCGGCCGCGCTGGCGTTCAGCGTGGCCGCCTTCGGTGTGAGCGCCGGCCTTGCGGCCGCGGGCGAGCGGTACCAGAACGTTGCGCGGGCGCGCAGTGCCGGCCCGCGTTGAAGGCTCGATGCGGAAAGTCAGTTTCTGGCGAGTGCCCAGTGTCTTGTTCGCCATGGGAGGGTTTCCTTACGTGGCTTGAAGCGACACTCGCCGCAAGCCATCAATGCTTGTGTCCGCCGCCGTGGTTCATGCCGGACATGTTGCCGGCGGTCAGGTCGCGCACGCGGGCGTCCACCTTCTGTTCGACGACGCGCTTGTCGGCCAGCTCCACCTTGAGCGTGATGGGCACGGTGGTGTCCTTCACCAGCGGCTGCTTCAGATTCATCAACATCACGTGGTAGCCGCCCGGCTTGAGCTGCACGGTCTGGCCCTTGGGCAACTCCAGCGAGGGCATCGCGCGCATGCGCATCACGTCGCCCTCCATCTTCATCTCGTGAATCTCTGCCGTGCCCGCCACTGGCGTGCTCACGCCCACCACCTTGGCGCCCTCGGCCGATTGCAGCGTCATGAACGCGCCGCTGGACGTCTGGCCGGGCACCGTGCCGCGCACCCAGGCGTCTTGCACCGTGACCTGTGCGAAAGCGGCGGCGCTGGCGAGCAGGCCTGCAGTGAGCACAGCCAGGCGAGCGGAAGAACGGATCGATCGGGACGTCATCATCAAGGGCTCCTGTCGGGGACAAACGTGCTGCGCATTAAAGCACAGCGCCTGTGGGGAGATCGGTTGGGTGCACAATTGTGCGGCTGATTGACGCATCGCCGCACCGAGAGCCGCGCGGTGCGCACGTTTACACTTGTCCACCATGCTTTCCACCCTGTCTCTTGCCGCGCCGCTGCTGGACGCATCCAGTCTACGCCGCCTCTTCTGGCTGCGATGGAGCCTGCTGACCACCCAACTGGTCCTGATGTTGCTCGCGCCGCTGGTGTTTGGCGTGCAACTGCCGGTGCTGCCGCTGCTGAGCGTGATGGGCCTGCATGCGCTGTTCAACCTGCTGACCGGATGGCGCGTGCGGCGCAACCGGCCCGTGCAGCATATCGAGATCACCGTTCAATTGATGGTGGACCTGACCGCGCTGTCCGCCCTGCTGTATTTCACAGGCGGCGCAACCAACCCATTCGTATCGTTCTACCTGCCCGCGCTGGCAATTGCAGCGGCCATGCTGCCGATCGCACACGTGGTGGGCCTGACGCTGTACGCGCTGGCCGCCTACAGCATGATGCTCGGCAACTACATCCCGCTGAAGCTGGCAAACCCGGCCGATGCGGTGGCGTATCACCTGGCGGGCATGTGGATCGATTTCGTGGCCAGCAGCGCGATGATCGCCGGCTTTACGGCACGCCTGTCCGCCGCGCTGCGCGAGAGCGATGCGCAGTTGACCGAGGCACGCGAGCGATTGCTGCGCGAGCAGCGCATCGAAGCACTGATGTCGCAAGGCGCGAGCGTGGCGCACGAAATGGGCACGCCGCTGTCCACCGTGGCCGTCATCGCCGGCGAGCTGCAGCACGACGCGAAGCAGCCCGATTCCCCACTCGCCCCGTACCGCGAAGACCTGCGCGCCATCGAACAGCAACTCGAACTGTGCCGCGCCGCGCTGGCGCGCCTGCAGCGCAAACCCAACGACGGCGCGCCAGAGCCGCTCGGCCAATGGCTACCGGATTTCACGCAGACGTGGCAGCTGCGGCATCCAGACATCCGCCTCCACACGGAGACGTCGCCCGCGGCGCAAGCGGTGGAACTGGATGCGGTGAACGTCGGCCAGATCCTCACCATCCTGCTGGACAACGCTGCTCGCAGCCAGCAGCATGCAGGGCGCGATTTGGTGCCGCTGCTGCTGACCGCCAAGATCGACGCCAACCCGGACGTGCTCCGCGATATGCCGCCCCAGATCGTGCTGTCCATCGTCGATACAGGGTTGGGCTTGCCGGAAGACCTGCGGACCTCGCTCGGCCGCACGCCGGTACGAAGCCGGCACGGCGGTCACGGCATCGGGCTGTATCTGGCCTCCACCACCGCGCGCCGCCTGGGCGGTACCGTGGTGCTACGTCCGAACCCGCCCCAAGGCGCCATTGCCGAACTCCGACTGCCGGTTGGCGGTCCGATGGAACACGCGGGGGCGCCCATCATCGGCGCGCCCACCCTCTTCACATAACGAGATCGCCTGACGCCGCCCCCGTGCACGTACGGCCCCGGAGAACACCATGCAGCAACCCGCCCCCTTTCTGATCCTTGATGACGACGATGTCTTTGCGCAGACGCTGGCACGCGCGCTCACGCGTCGCGGCTTCGCTCCGCAGATTGCCCACACCGGCGGCGAAGCGTTGACCCTGGCACGCCAGACGCGCTTCTCGTATGTCACCGTCGATCTGCATCTGGCCGCCAGTGACAAGGGCCTGATGCCCCATGGCGGCACGGATTCGGGTCTGCATTGGATTACGCCACTGCGCCAGGCGCTGCCCGACGCGCGCATGCTGATCCTCACAGGCTACGCGAGCATCGCCACCGCCGTGCAGGCCGTCAAGCTGGGGGCGGACGAGTACTTGGCCAAGCCGGCCAATGTCGATTCGATTCTGCTGGCGCTGCAGGTGGGCGTGTCTGAAGCCGTGGCCGAGCAGACGATGGAAAACCCCGCGCCGCTGTCGGTCGCGCGGCTGGAGTGGGAACACATCCAGCGCGTGCTGGCCGAGCACGGCGGGAACATCTCCGCCACCGCGCGGGCGCTCAACATGCACCGGCGCACGCTGCAACGCAAGCTCGGCAAGCGGCCGGTCGCCAAATAAGCGACCCGCCGCCTGGAGCGACATCAGCGCCGCATTACCAGCGCGTATCGCGCTCCCACGCCTTGAGCTCGTCTTCGGCGCGTTCCTTCGTATAGCCGTAGCGTTCCTGGATCTTGCCGGCAAGCTGGTCGCGCTTGCCGCGGATCACGGTCAGGTCATCGTCCGTGAGCTGGCCCCACTTCTCCTTGACCTTGCCCTTGGCCTGATCCCATTTACCTTCGATCTGGTCCCAGTTCATACGTCCTCCATTGCGATTGAGATAAAGCAGGGGCGACCCGCAGGCCTCCCCCATGTGGACAGTTCCGTGCGGCTTACTTCTTGAACTTGGCGGCGACGTCGTTCTGGCACTTCGTCTTGGCATCGCCCGACAGGGCATCGCATCGTTCCTTGGCGGCCTTGTAGTTGGCGTCGTTGGTGTCCTTGGCCGCATCGCGGCGCGCTTCGCTGACGTCCTTGGCCGTGCCCGTGGCCTTGGCGTGGCTCACCTCGTCACCGCCCTTGGCACGGGTGTAGGCGGCCTTGGCGTCCTTCACGCAGGTGTCTTTGTCATTGCCCTTCAGGGCATCGCACTTGGTTTTGGCGACGTCGTAGTCGGCCTCGGCCTTTTCCTTGGCGGCGCGGTTGCGGGCGGCTTCAGTGCCATCGCGCTCCAGCACCGCATTGGCCTTGGCGACGTTGTACTCGCCCTTGGCCTCGGCACGGCAGACATCGCGATCATTGCCCTTCATCGCATCGCACTTGTCCTTGGCGGCTTTGTAATTGGCATCGGCTTGCTTGACGGCACTGTCGTAAGCGGCACGCTTCGCATCGTTCGGTGCTGAGGCCCCGGTGTGCGTGGTTGGCGCGGGCGTGAGCTGGGCGTGGGCGATGCCCAACGGGGCGCAGGCGAGCACGCAACACAGGGCCAGGCGTTGGATCGGTTTCATACGCTTCTCTCCTTGTCGTGGTTGGAATCGCGCACGCTAGGTGCGCAGCGCGCATTGTCTGTGCGGCACCACCTTCTTCAGCAGATAACGGACCTGACCACGCACGATCCTGACCAAACCCTTGCGGGGCTTGGCTTGGCGGGCGCCCAAACAAAACGGGCCGCATCGTCTCCGATGCGGCCCGCAGGGCATATGGAATGCGTTGCTTACATGCTTACAACACGTAGCGCGACAGATCTTCGTTGCCCGACAGCTCGTTCAAGCGCTCGTCGACGTACGCAGCGTCGATGGTCACCGTCTCGCCGGACGATTTGTGCGCGTGAAACGACAGATCTTCAAGCAGCCGCTCCATCACCGTGTACAAACGGCGTGCGCCGATGTTCTCGACCTTCTCGTTGACCGAGCATGCGATCTCGGCCAGGCGCCGGATGCCGTCTTCGGCAAATACGAGATCGACACCTTCCGTCTTCAGCAGCGCCTGATATTGCTTGGTGAGGCTGGCGTCCGTCTGCGTGAGAATCGCGCGGAAATCCTCCACCGACAGCGAATCCAGCTCCACGCGGATCGGGAAGCGGCCCTGCAGTTCCGGAATCAGGTCGCTCGGCTTGGACAGATGGAACGCGCCCGACGCGATGAACAGGATATGGTCGGTCTTGATCATCCCGTACTTGGTGTTGACGGTCGTGCCTTCCACCAGCGGCAGCAAGTCACGCTGCACGCCCTGGCGCGACACCTCGCCGCCGCCGTGTTCGCTGCGGCTGGCGATCTTGTCGATCTCGTCCAGGAACACGATGCCGTTCTGCTCGACGTTGGCCACCGCTTTCTGCTTCAGCTCATCTTCGTTCACGAGCTTCGCGGCCTCTTCGTCGATCAGCAGCTTGAAGGCTTCCTTCACCTTCATCTTGCGACGGTTCTTCTTGCCCTGGCCCAGGCCGGCAAACATCGAGCGGATCTGCTCGGTCATGTCTTCCATGCCGGGCGGGCCCATGATGTCCATGCTTGGCGTACCAGCCGACACTTCGAGTTCGATTTCCTTGTCGTCGAGCTGACCTTCGCGCAGCTTCTTGCGGAAGGTCTGGCGCGCGGTCGAGTCCTTTTCTTCCGGCTGCGCAAAGCCAATGTCGCGCGGCGGCGGGATCAGGACGTCGAGAATGCGGTCTTCGGCCGCATCTTCGGCCTTGGCGCGCACCTTCTTCATCTCGGATTCACGCGTCTGCTTGACGGCCATCTCGGCCAGATCGCGCACGATGGTGTCGACGTCGCGGCCGACGTAGCCCACCTCGGTGAACTTGGTCGCTTCGATCTTGATGAACGGTGCGTCGGCCAGCTTGGCCAGGCGCCGCGCAATCTCGGTCTTGCCCACGCCGGTCGGTCCGATCATCAGGATGTTCTTGGGCGTGATTTCCTGGCGCAGCGGGTCTCCGACCTGCTGCCGGCGCCAGCGGTTGCGCAGCGCCACGGCCACGGCCTTCTTGGCCTTGTGCTGGCCAATGATGTGCTTGTCGAGTTCGGAGACGATCTCCGACGGCGTCATGGTTTCAGACATGGGAATCCTGTCGATGAGGGGGCTCGCTTATTCGAGCGTCTCGATCACGAAATTGGTGTTGGTATAGATGCAAAGCTCGCCGGCGATCCGCAGCGATTTTTCCACCACATCGCGCGGCGCGAGGTCGGTGTTCTCCATCAGCGCCTTGGCGGCTGATTGGGCATACGAGCCGCCCGAACCAATGGCAGCAATGCCGCCTTCCGGGTCGAGCACATCGCCGTTGCCGGTGATGACGAGCGTGGTGTCGCGGTCTGCGACGATCAGCATCGCTTCAAGGTGTCGCAGGGCGCGATCGGTACGCCAGTCCTTGGCGAGGTCAACGGCGGAGCGCAGCAGGTTGCCCTGGTGCTTCTGCAGCTTGGCCTCAAAACGGTCGAGCAGGGAGAAGGCGTCGGCGGTCGCGCCGGCAAAGCCGACCAGCACCTTGCCATCGTAGATGGCGCGTACTTTGCGGGCAGAGCCTTTCATCACGATGTTGCCCAGCGTGACTTGGCCATCGCCGCCGAGGGCGACCTGATTGCCGCGCCGCACGCTGACGATGGTGGTGCCGTGATACTGTTCCATGCGCTTGTTCCTAGGGGTCCGGCTTGGCGCGGCCCCCAGCGGGCCGGCCAAAGAACTTCATACTTGACGCCAGCCCGGAGGATTTCAAGCCTGTTTTCCTCCACAACGCACACTTTTTGTGCGTCGAAAACCGCTTTTTTCTGGGCTTCTACCGTTTCAGTGCGTCACATCGAACGCGTAGGTACGCTCATCCAGACGCGGCACCACCGTGTAGCCCTTGCGCGCCGCCCACACGTTGATATTGAAGTAGAGCGGAATCACGCCGCTATCGCGCATGCCGATTTCCGTAGCTTCCTGCAGCAGCCTCTCGCGCTTGCTGTCATCGAGGGTCTGCAGGGCTTCGGCCAGCTTCGCGTCGAGCGCCGGGTTCGAATAGCGCCCGCGATTGGATGCACCCCAGCCGCGCGCCGGATCATAGGTCGCCAGCAGCGCCTTGAGGCTCGAACTGGCTTCGCCTGTATCTGCGCCCCAGCCGGCTTGCAGGAACGAGAAATCCAGCTTGTTCGCCCGCGTGAAGAACGACGCTGACGGCAGCGTCTCGACCTTGGTCGCAATGCCCACCCGCGAAAGCATCGAAGCGATCACCTGAGCGACGCGATCATCGTTCGGGTAGCGGTTGTTGGTGGCGTGCAGCGTGATCGCAAAACCATCGGGGTAGCCGGCCTGGGCGAGCAGTTTCTTCGCTGCGGCCGGGTCTGCAACCGGAGCCTTCAGGCCAGGCACGTGGCCGAACAGTGCGCTGTTGACAAGTTGGCCGGTCGGCTCAGCCGCGCCTTCCATCACGCGGTCGACGATGGCTGAGCGCGAGATCGCCAGCGAGATCGCCTCGCGCACGCGTGCATCCTTGAGCGGGTTCTTCGGCAGCGGGTTGCCTGCCTTGTCGGTCACGAACGGCGACACATCGCGGTTCGAATCCATGTGCAGATACATCATGCGGAACACCGGCATCTTGAACACCGACACCGCCGGGTTGGTCGACAGCTTCTTGATGTCCGAACTCGGCACGTTCTCGATGACCTGCACGTCGCCCGCCAGCAACGCCGCCACGCGCGGGGCGTCCGCCGTCAGGATGCGCAGCGTCACGTGCTGCCATTGCGGCTTCTTGCCCCAGTAGCCGTCAAAGCGCGTCAGTTCCACCCGATCGCCGCGCGTGAACGAGGCGAACTTGTACGGCCCTGTGCCGACCATCGCGCGGCCATTGTTGAAGTCGTCCGGGCCGGCCTTTTCGACGGCCTTTTTCGACACCATGTAGATCGTCGACAAGTCGTTCGGCACCAGCGGGTACGGGCCGTTGGTGGTGATGCGCACGGTCAGCTTGTCGACCGCTGTCACCTCCTTGAAGCCACGCGTGTAGATCGTGAATGGCGATGGGCTGTTCTTGATGGTGGCCGGGCGCGCCAGCGAATAGACGACATCGGCCGAGGTGAACTCGCTGCCGTCATGGAAATGCACGCCGGGACGCAGCTTGACCTCCCACAGCGTGTCGCTCAGGGCTTTCCACGACATGGCAAGGCCTGGCTTGAGGCGCATCCGCTCGTCCTTGGCGATCAGCGCCTCGAACATATGCTCGGCAACGTTCGAATTGGGCGTGACGTTATGGAAATGCGGATCAAGCGAAGTGATGTCGCTCGACAACCCAATCACCAGCGTGGATGCCGGCTGGGCATGCGCCGCAATCGGTGTGAGCGCCGAGAGCGCCGTGGCAAGAGACAGCGCGGCGACCAGGTTCGCGGCGCGCAGCAGACGCAGGACCGGCATGACGACTCCCCGATGGTTCATGACGAAAACAAAACGTTCGGGGATTGTCAGGACCGGACGACGCCGGTGTCAACGTCGATGAAGCAGGGGGTCTGCGTGCTCAGTGATGGTGCCCGCAGTCGCAGTCGTCACCGTGTTGGTGGTCATGGTCGTCGCCCTGGTCGTCATCGTCGTGGTCGTCGTAGGCCCAGGCGGGGAAAGGATCTGCCAGCGCAGCCCACGCTTCGGGGCCGGCAGCCATCTCGGCGTCGGTCAACAGGCAGGCATCGAGCTGCGCTACGAGCGCGGCTTCATCCAGGTCCGTGCCGATGAACACAAGTTCTTGGCGACGATCGCCCCACTGCGCGGGCGCACCGTTGTCGTGCATCTTGTCCGCAATGTCCGCGCGGGCTTCTTCTTCGTCGGGCCACTCGGCTTCATCAACCGCAGCCCACCATGCACCGGCGCCGCCGTGGCGCATCACGCCGCCGGCCTGACCCCAACTGCCGGCCGTGTCCATACGCGACGCCAGCCAGAAATAACCCTTCGAGCGCAGTACGCGACCATGCTCATGCAGCCATTCGGTGTGCATCAGGTCCCACAGGCGCTGCGGATGGAACGGCACGCGTCGGCGATAAACGAAGCTGCGGATACCGAGCGCTTCCGTCTCGGGCACATGTTCACCGCGCAGCTCGGCAAGCCATGCAGGCGCGGCGGACGCAGCATCAAAATCAAAGCGGTGCGTGTTGAGGATTTCATCCAGCGGCACCGCGCCAAACGATGCGTGCACGATGCGCGCCCGCGGGTTCAGCGAATGCAGGATGCCAGCCAGGCGCTCGCGCTCGGCATCGCTCACGAGGTCGACCTTGTTGAGCACGATCACGTCGCAAAACTCGACCTGCTCGATCAGCAAGTCGACGACGGTGCGGTCGTCGTCTTCATCGCGCGCCTGACCGCGATCGGACAGAAAATCGGCGGCGTCGTAGTCGGCCAGGAAGTGCTGGGCATCGACCACGGTGACCATGGTGTCCAGGCGCGCGAGGTCGGACAGCACGTCGCCTTCAACATCCTCGAACGTAAAGGTCTCGGCAATCGGCAGCGGCTCGGCCACGCCGGTCGATTCGATCAGCAGATAGTCGAAGCGGTCTTCGCGGGCCAGGCGCGCGATCTCGTCGAGCAGGTCCTCGCGCAGCGTGCAGCAGATGCAACCGTTGGACAGCTCCACCATGCGCTCATCGGTGCGGGAGAGCTGCGCACTGGTGGCCGTGCCGTCGCCCACGAGCTGCGCGTCGATGTTGACGTCCGACAGGTCATTGACGATCACGGCCACACGCTTGCCCTCGCGGTTGGCGAGCACATGGTTGAGCAGCGTGGTCTTGCCGGCGCCCAGAAAGCCGGACAGCACGGTAACGGGAAGCGGACGGGACATGATCAGTGGCCTTGGTTTGTGGCCAAACAAAGCAAACAGCCCGGTGAGTTACCGGGCTGCAAGATTCAAACAAATGCGACGCGCGCGTCAGTCACCCATCAACTTCTGGCGCTTTTCGCGGCGCTCCTGCGCCTCCAGCGTCAGAGTGGCCGTCGGGCGAGCCAGCAAGCGCGGAATGCCAATCGGCTCGCCGGTTTCGTCGCAGTAGCCGTAGTCATTGGCATCGATGCGGGCGATCGACTGCTCGACCTTCTTGAGCAGCTTGCGCTCGCGATCGCGCGTACGCAGCTCCAGCGCGTGCTCCTCTTCAATGGTGGCACGGTCAGCCGGGTCCGGCACGATCACAGTCTCGCGCAGGTGCTCGGTGGTCTGGTTGGCGTTCGCGAGAATTTCGTCGCGCATTTTTACAAGCCGGTCCTTGAAGAAGGCGAGCTGCGCCTCGTTCATGTAATCCTTGTCGCTCATCTTCAGGATTTCGGCTTCGGTGAGTAGTTTCTTGCTGCTCATGGTTGCTGCAGATGATCCTGGTAAATCGCGCGCCGTCTCGGCTATCGCGTCGTCCTTGCGCGGGGATGCGCCGGACTCATTCTGGCTGGCGGCGGACTTGCCGCCCCGCGCGCCTCCTTTTGCCTCTCCCGCAGCGGCGCCCCCTGCCGCTTTTTTTCGGGTGGCTGGCGCAGCCTGGGCTGCTGCCGACTCCATTACGGACCGCCCGGTACCACCGTTGGCGCCGCGTCCTTCCTTGGTCTTAGTCACCATCGCCTGCTCTCCTTACCGGACGTGCTTCGGACGACGTGCTTCTAAATCAATCTATTGTAGCTGAACGATATTAACCGAACTATCGGAGAAACACGGACAGAAAATCCGGCCCGGATTCTGCCTGAAAGCGCGCGGCGGGGCCACCCAAAAGGAGGGGGAAAACGGCAGGATCAGGCCAGGCAGTTCTCCAATCCTTTCAGAATCGTTTCGCGCGGCAGGTCCACGCCGATGAACACCATCCGGTTGGAAGGGGTCTCGCCGTCCCATTTTCCGCCCACGTCGCTGCCCATGAGCTGGTGCACGCCCTGGAACACCACCTTGCGGTCGACGCCTTCCATATAGAGCACGCCCTTGTAGCGCAGCAGCTTCTCGCCATAGATGTTCAGCACGCCCGAGAGAAACTCCTCCAGCTTGGCGTAATTGAACGGCCGTTCGCTGCGGAAGACGAACGAGGCGATGCGGTCCGTGTGGTGCGCATGGCCGTGGTGATGGTGGTGGCCCTGCCCATGGGGATGGCCATGGTCGTGATCGCAGTCGGTCGAGCAGGCATGGTCGTGATCATGATCGTGGTGATGGTCATGATCGTCTTCGCGCAGGAAGTCGGGGTCGATCTCCAGCTTCGCGTTCAGGTTGAAGCCGCGCAGGTCGAAGATGGTGTCGATCGGCGTGTCGCCAAAATTGGCAGTGCGGATCGGGGCGCGCGGGTTCATGTGCAGCAGGCGGTGGCGCAGCGCATCCACATCGTCGGCGGAAACCAGATCGCTCTTGGTGATGAAGATGGCATCCGCAAAGCCCACCTGGCGCTGCGCTTCTTCCTGCTTGTCGAGCTGCATGTTGCCGTGCTTGGCGTCGACGAGCGTGATGACGGCATCCAGGAGATAGCGGCTCGCGATTTCGTCGTCCATGAAGAACGTCTGGGCGACGGGGCCGGGGTTGGCGACGCCGGTGGTCTCGATGACGACGCGGTCGAACTGGATTTCGCCCTTGTCCCGGCGCGTGAGCAGATCCGACAGGCCCGCCACCAGATCGCCCCGGATGGTGCAGCAGATGCAGCCGTTGCTCATCTGCACGATCTGCTCGTTGCCGTCCTGCACGAGGATGTCGTTGTCGATGTTCTCTTCGCCGAACTCGTTTTCGATCACGGCGATCTTCATGCCGTGCTGTTCGGTCAGGATGCGCTTGAGCAGCGTGGTCTTACCGCTGCCGAGAAAGCCCGTCAGGATGGTGACCGGGATCATTTTGGACATGATGGGTTTCCTGTCTTGTGATGGGCCGCGAGATGCGCGCAATCCGCGCAAGCGCCCTTGATGGTGAGTTCGGCATGATCGGCCGCGAAGCCGGCGGGCAGGGCGGCCTTCGGCATGGCCGGCGGCTCGGCGGCTTCGAGGCAGAAGTCGCGCCCGCATTGCATGCAGTGGAAGTGGCTATGCGAGCGGTGCGCCGCTTCGCGCGCGGCGTCGTGCTCGGCCAGGCTGAAGCGGAAGACACGATCCGCCCCCGCCGTCTTGTGAACGATGCCACCTGCCACGAGCCAGTCGAGCACGCGGTAGACCGTCACGCGGTCGATGCCGGAATCGTCCGGCAGCGCGTCGCACACGGCCTGGTGCGAAAGCGGATCGGCGCCCTGCATCAGCACCGCCAGCACGCGCACGCGGGGCTCGGTCACACGGCTGCCCAGGCCGCGCAGACGCGCGCGGGCAGCCTCTTCAGGCGAATGGGAATGCGAAGTGGCGAGATCGTCGCGCGAGGCCGGGGTGTTCATGCGCGGGATTGTCCCACGGGGCGCCGGTTGCTGCAATTGAGTTGCAATTGGGCGGCCCGGCACCGCCCAGTGTTTCTCTTTGCGTTTGGTTTCCGCTTATGCCGCAAACGCCAGACACACTGGCGTCGGCACCTTCGCCACGACCACGGGCTGGTCCAGCTTGCCGGTCTGCCCGTCGATGCGCAGCCGCAGGATCGTGTCGCCCTTCTGGTTGAGCACGTAGAGGTGACTGCCGTCGGGCGCCATCGTCATCGCGCGCGGGAAGCGCACGCCTTCACTCCAGTACTGAAGCGGCGCGAGCTTGCCCGAGACGTCAATGCTGAAGGCCGCCACGCTGTCGGCCAGGGGGTGGTCGGACTTCAGCTTGCGGTTGCTGGCGTAGAGAAAGCGCCCCGACGGATGCATCAGCAGTTCTGCACCGCTCTTCTGGCCGGTGTAGTCGGCGGGGGTGGTGGAGATGCGCTGGCGTTCTTCCAGCACGTGGCCGGTGGCGGGGTCGTAACCGTGGCAGGCGACAGAGCCCTCGAGTTCATTGATGACGTAGAGCAGCTTGCCTTGCGGATGCAGCGCCAGGTGGCGCGGGCCGCTGCCGGGCTTGAGCTGCGCGCGATCCCGCGGAGCGAGCTTGCCCCCCTCGATGGCGAACACGTTGATGCGGTCGGTACCCAGGTCGGTGCCGATCACGTGCTGGCCGGTGGTGTCGAACAGCATCATGTGCGCGTGCGGCGCTTCCTGTTCCGGGCGGGGGCCGGAGCCGGTGTCCTTGAAGATGCCCGATACGGTGCCGAGCTTGCCGTCCTCGCCGATCGGCAGGAGATTGTACGCGCCACCGCTGTAGATCGACACGCACAGGTGCCGCCCATCCGGCGACACGACCACATGCGCGGGGTTCGTTCCCGACAGCGACAGCGGCTGGCGATTGAGCAGCATCAGCTTGCCGTCGTGCGGGTCGATCGCGTAGGCCTCGGCACTGCCGTTCGGGCGGCCCTCGTAGACCTCAAGCTCATTGATGGCGTACAGGAACCGCTGATTTGGGTGCACGGCCAGGAACGACGGATTGGCGCTCTCGACCACCTGCACCTGCGTCCACGCATCTCCGCGCGGCGCGAGCACATAGATGCCGAGTGCTGCGGGGCCACCGGCGGTGCCGCCAGGTGCGTTGAACGTGTAGGTGCCGACATAGGCGAAGCGGGGAGGGCGGACGCTGCCCGCGGGCTGCGCCCCCGACGCGGCGGGTTGCTCACCCGCCTGGGCCGTGACGGTTTTGGGAAGAGCGCCCAGCAAAGGCAAGCTACCAGTCCACTGCATGAAAGTTCGACGAAGACGATTGGTCATGGGATGGCTCCATCAAACACGCACGGACATCGCGTGGTGGAAGATGTTGTTCGGATCATACCGGCGCTTCACATCCTGCAGAAACGCGTACAGGTCACCGCTGCCGTAGTAGAGCTGCGGCCAGAACGGGTAGGCGAGCATGTCGACGTCGGGGTAGTTGATGTAGCAGCCCTCGTACCGGTCGCCGGGGTATGGCGTGCCGCTGTGCGGTGCGGGCACATCAGGCGCGCCGTAGACGTCGCGGTAGAAATCGCTGATCCAGCGCAGGTGGCCGGCGTCATCGGCGGGGGCACCCCAATACGTCTGGTATTGCAGCTTCATGATGGACGCGCGCTGCGGCACAGCGGTATCGCCCATGCGCTCGGCCTTGTTGACGGCGCCGCCGTACGAATCAACTTGCAGCAGCGATTGGCTCAGGTCCACGCCCGGCATCGTCCGCGTGAGGTGCGTGTAGATGCGCTGCGCCTCGCGCGCGGTGAAGCCGCGTTTCATGTAGGCCGACTTGTACTTGCCGCGTTGATTGGCACCCGAACCGTTCAGATACTGCGTGGCGGTCAGCCAGTCGTACTGCACGATGGTGTGCGGCTTGGAGCAGAGCAGTTGCCCCACACCCTGCTTGTGCGCGGGGCCGTACCCGGGCGGACGTCCCTTGACCGGCGTGGGGGCGCAGGCCTGGAAGCGGCTCAGAAAATCATTGAGGACGGAGAGATCGCGGCACGTGCCATCGGGGTTGCAGAACTGCGTGAGCAGGACGATCTGCCCCGACGATTTGTGCGTGAGCTTGAGCAGCGAGAACATGCCCCACGTGTCGGGTTCCTTGCCGCGCGTCTCCCAGTATTCGCCGTAGATGCGCAGCAGTTCGGCAAAGCGCCCGGGCGTCATGGTGGCCCAGTCGAAGGCCACGGTGGCGAGCGCCACTTCCCGTGGCGCCTCGGGCAGCCTGGCGAACGTGTAGCCGGTGATGACGCCGAAGTTGCCGCCGCCTGCGCCGCGGCACGCACGAAAGAGATCCGGCTCGTGCACGGCATCCACCGTGCGGGCAGCCGCCTTGCCCGTCTTGTCGACCGTGACGATGTCGACGGCCGAGAGCCAATCCACCGTCAGCCCCTGCAACCGTGAGAGCAGCCCATACCCCCCGCCGCAGATATGCCCGCCCGCACCCACCGAATAGCACGAGCCGCCGGGCAGCGTCACGTTGCGGCGCTTGTACAGCTCCAGATAGCCGTTCCAGTTCTGCGTGCCGGCCGGAATGCGCACCGAGCCGTCGGCGAGCACCTCGGGCATGGCGAGCAGGCTCAGATCGACGATCGTGCCGTCCGGGTTGTTGGAGACGAAATCCTCATAGCAATGCCCGCCGCTGCGCACCGTCGGACGCTGGCCCGCGTTGATGATGCGCTGCACGGCGGGCGCCACATCGTCGGGTTTTTCTATGAGCGCGATGCGGCTGGCGGCCTGCGCATCCGTCGCCGGCCAGCGCAGGTTGAAACCATGTTTGAGCGTGTTGTAGCGAGGGTCCTGGCGCGTCACATCCAGTGTCATCGACGACTCCCGGTGAGGGCGTTTGCGCAAGCATTGCGCAAACGGAGTTGAGTTCGGACGCGTGGCGTCCGGCGGTTCCAACTTAGTCGTTCGCGGGCCCGGCTTCCATCGGACAATGCCGATACGGTCGCCTCATCGCGCCTGGTGCGCTAACCATCCAACTACCCGAGTTGCCGTCGCGGCCCACAGCGGCCGCACCAGCCAGCATGCCGCGGCCCATGCCAGGATCACCACGATCAGGTCGCAGCGGCCGCTCTTCCATAAATTCAGGGAATGGCGCCCCCAGATCCAGGGCACGCCCAACGGATTGGGCCAATCCGCCAGCAAATGCATCAGTCCGCCGCACGCGAAGCCGAACAGGAGCGGCGCCCACAGGTGAGCGTGGCCGAGCGCCTGGTACGACAGAACAAGCACCGCGACCCAGCCCACGCCCCAGTGGGTGGCGGTGCGGTGCGTGATCCAGAGGCGGCGTGCACGGGTCCACCAGGCAACCTCCATCCAGTCAGGCGCGGTGCTGCCGGCAACCGCCGCGCAAAACGCCAGGATGCTGCCGAGATGCTCGACAGAGGTGTGGGAAGCCTGTGCGACGAGGGCGGCGGCAATCAAACCTGCCGCCCAGCCCGTCGCGTGATGGGCAGCATTGGATGCCATCGACGTGATGCGGAAAACGAAGGACCGCATCTTCGCAATGGCGGCTTGCCGGGACAAGCCAAAAATTGCGACAAATTGCTAGCCGACTTGCAGCAGCAGCCCCTTGAGGTACTCGCCTTCCGGGAAGCTCGTCAGCAGCGGGTGGTCCACGCCACCGGCCAGCCGGCGCTGAATGCGCGCCGTCACCTTGGCATCGGCGGCCGCGCCCGCGACGATTTTCTGGAACAGGTCCGCGTCGATCGCGCCCGAGCACGAATACGTAAACAGCAGCCCGCCCGGGCGCAGCAACTGCATGCCGACCAGGTTGATTTCCTTGTACGCCCGCGCCGCGCGATCGACCTGCTGCGCCGACGCCGCAAACTTGGGCGGGTCCAGCACGATCAGGTCAAACTGGCGGCCTTCTGCGCGGAAGTTGCGCAACGACTTGAAGACGTCCGCATCCAACCACTCGGCGCGCGCCGGATCGAAGCCGTTGAGCGCCACCCTGCGCACCCCCACCCCCACCCCCACGCCCCCCCACACGCACGCCACCACCCAGCCCCCCCCCCCCGTCAGCGC
>NZ_CATZBU010000017.1:0-64271 GCF_958405935.1 Ralstonia psammae | reverse complement strand
TTCTCTGTGAGCGGATGGTCGAGGCGAATGCCAACCAGTTGGCCTGCTGCCACTTCCTTTCGAATCGAAAAGTCGGTAACAAACGCCAGGCCGCCTGCATGCCTTGCATAGGCGCGTAGAGCCATAAGCGTGTTGGCGTTGAAATTCGGTGCGAGGCGAAGGTTTTCCGCTTTGGCAATGGTGCGAATCAACAGACCTAAGCCATATGTCTGCGGCATAATTCCAACGGGATATGCGAGGGCTGCTTCAAGCGAAATGGGGCCGTCACTTTGTGCTAGCGGATGATCGGGATGCACGGCCGCCACGATGTTGTGGACAGCACTGGCGCAGAACTCGATACCATCGGTCAAGGGTGGGTTATACGCCAAACCGATATGCGCCTCATTTGATAACACATCGTCGATTATCTCTGCGGTCGCCCGCATATTCAGCACGATCTCTACGCCGGGGTATTCCTTCGCGAAGTCAGCCAGCACGTCCTCGATTAGCGTGTCGATCAAACCTTCGCTCAACGAGATCAGAAGGTTACCGGTATGCAAGCGCTTGAGCTGATTGACACCGTCGAGCAGCTTCTCGTGGGAAGCCTCGATACTGCGCGCGTATTCGAGCAGGTACGGCACAGCGTCGGTCGGCATCAAGCCCGTGGCGGCACGATCAAACAAACGCTCGCCAATCATCTCTTCAAGCTCTGTCAGATACCGACTGACCAGCGTTCGGCTTAGAGCCAGTTGCTCCGCGGCTTTGCGCACCGATTGGTGTTCGAGCAATGCCTGGAAAACGCGCATCTTGGCGCGGGTGATGTCGTACATGCAGTCTCCTTCGAATAATGAACAAGCCCCCCTTTTTTATTGTTATCCGTCCCCGCAGGTGGCTTCATCCCCCGATGGAGTGAAATCAAGGTGTCCGTATTTCTAGGCCACCCCGTCCACAAAATAGCGGACACCTTCATTATGTGTTTCGTGTAGATTGTCGTCACATTTTGCATAATCGCAGGGCGGTCGATGGTAGCAAACGCAACGGCGCATGTGTTGGGCATCCGAGAGCAGGAGGCAGCTGTGTACCGCCTCGTGAGCTGGCGAGTCCTGCCATTCTTGGCTGTTTGCTATCTGTTTGCATACCTGGACCGCATCAACATCGGCTTCGCCAAGCTGCAGATGCAAAGTGACCTCGCGTTGAGCGATGCCGCTTATGGGCTTGGCGCAGGGATCTTCTTCTTGGGGTACGTGCTCTTCGAGGTGCCGAGCAACCTGTTGCTCGCCAAGATTGGCGCCCGTCGGACGCTCAGCCGTATCCTGGTGTTGTGGGGTCTTACGTCAGCGGCCATGCTGGTCGTCACCAACGTGGAAGCGTTCTACGCGCTGCGCTTCATGCTTGGTGTCTTCGAGGCTGGCTTTGCGCCGGGCATGATCTACTACCTTGCCCTGTGGTATCCGGGGGCCAGAATGGCGCGGGCCATGGCCATCGTGCTTGGCGCCGCCCCCGTCGGCGGAGCGATCGGTGCTCCGGTATCGACCTGGATCATGAAGCATCTGGCAGGCGCCAGCGGGCTTGCCGGTTGGCAATGGATGTTCTTGATCGAAGGCGTGCCCTCCGTGCTGCTCGGGGTTGCGGCGTATTTCTACCTGGTTGATAAGCCGGCCGGCGCACCTTGGTTGACCGCTGCGCAAAAGGCCGTCATTGCTAGCCAAGTTGAAGGACCCGCCACCGGCCGGTCCATGTCGTTCACCAAAGCGCTCACCGATCCGCGGGTGTATGTCCTGGCGGCGGCCTATTTCTGCCTCATCTGTGGCCTGTATGCCGTCAGCTTCTGGCTGCCAACGATCCTGAAGTCCGCTGGGCTCACCGACTTGTTCAAGATCGGTATCTACTCGGCAGTGCCGTATCTCGCGGCAATCGTTGCCATGTACACCATCAGCCGGAGTTCTGATCGGGGTGGTGAGCGCAGGTGGCACAGCGCGGCTCCCGCGGTTCTCGGGGCGGGTTTTCTGACCGTTGCGGCCTATTCGACATCTTTCCTTGTCGCGTTGGCCAGCATCACCCTCGCGACGGCGGCTGTTTTTGCGTCATACACCGTCTTCTGGGCGATCCCCCAGGAACATTTCAAAGGGACTGCCGCTGCGGGCGGCATTGCCTTCATCAACTCAATCGGCCTGTTTGGAGGTTTTTTCAGTCCAACCATCATCGGCTGGACCAAGGGCGTGACCGGTTCCCTGCAAGCCGGCCTCCTTGTCATTGCAGCGCTGTTGGTCGTAGGGGCCGTGCTTTTGGCGATTCGCCGTGAAGCCGGAATCCCGCAAGCGGTGACGCCATGAAGATCCTGATCGCCGGTTTCCATCACGAGACCAATACCTTCGCACGGTCCCGCGCGACCTATGACATGTTCGCCAACGGCGATGGGTGGCCGGCGATGAAGCGGGGCGGCGACGTTCTGTCGCTGCGAAGTGCAAACGTGCCGGTCGCTGGTTTCTTCGCGGCCATGGACGCAGCTGGCCACGAGCTCGTGCCAGTGCTGTGGGCAGCAGCGAATCCGTCAGGGCCTGTCACAAGGGACGCATTCGAGAAGATTGCCGGGGAGATCGTCGCTGCTGCCAAGCAACATGATATCGATGCAATCTATCTCGATCTGCATGGCGCGATGGTGACCGAGCACTGTGACGACGGGGAAGGGGAATTGCTCGCAAGGCTGCGAGCAGCAACGCGTGACGAGGTAGTGATCGTTGCGTCGCTCGACTTGCATGCCAACGTGACCTCGCAAATGCAAGCCTGCGCGGACGGACTGGTCGCATATCGCACCTATCCGCACGTGGACATGGCTACCACGGGCTTGCGAGCGGCACAACTTCTCAAAGATCTTGCGGCAGCCAGGTCGCCCGTCGCCAAAGCGTGTCGGCGCCTGCCGTTTCTGATTCCCATCAACGGGATGTGTACGAGCGGTGAACCAGCGCACAGTGTGTACATGCGCTTAGCTCAACTGGAGACGGGCGGCATTCTGTCACTCTCGTTCGCGCCAGGTTTTCCCGCTGCGGACTTTCCCGAGTGTGGCCCCACCATCTTTGGCTACGGATCAGACCAGGCGGAGCTTGATCGCGCTGTCGACGCGCTCTATCGGGACATTGTGGACAACGAGCCCTTGTGGGGAACAACGTTCCTGACGCCGGACGAAGCCGTGCTTGCCGCCATGGGAATTGCCGAGGCGGCGCAGAAGCCGGTTGTAATTGCTGATACGCAAGACAACCCCGGTGCCGGAGGCGATTCGAACACCACCGGCATGTTAGCCGCGCTTGTAAGGCACGACGCCAAGCGCGCTGCGATTGGTCTTATCTACGATCCTGATGCTGCGCAGGCAGCCCACGTCGCGGGGCTCGGGGCTGAGGTCCAGCTCGCGATTGGATCGGACTCCGGAGCCCCATTTGAAGGGACATTCACGGTTGTGAGTTTGTCCAACGGCGAGTGTGTTCTTCATGGCCCGATGATGAGCGGCTTGGAGCTGCAGTTGGGCTTGTCGGCCTGCTTACGGATAGGCGACGTTCATGTTGCGGTGGCTTCAGCACGCGCACAGATGATGGACCGGAATCAGTACCGCATGGTGGGCATCCAGCCCGAGCTGATGAAGATCCTAGTGAACAAGTCGTCCGTGCACTTCCGGGCCGATTTTGAACCGATCGCCCAAGCGGTGCTGGTGGCAAAAGCGCCTGGTGTGGCGTTGGCCGATCCCGGTGAGCTTCCATGGACAAGGTTGGCGCCGGGCATGCGTGTGCGACCGGGTGTGGAGATCGTCGCGAAGTAGAGCGTTCGCGACCGAGACTAACAAGTCGCGGGAAAGCGGCGCAGTTCGCAAAGAACAGATACGGGGAAGGCGGAATTTCTCCGCAAGCGTCTGCCGCTCATGAAGCGCGAAACGGGCAGCACAATCACGGCCATCAACTGTCGGCCGCGATTGCAGAATAGCTCGAACTGGGGGAATTACACGCCTATCCGCGCCAAGCGAGGGCTAGTCGCCGTAGTGCGACTTCGCAATTGTTGGCGTAGGCAGGCGGCTCTGTGTGAACCACCAGTGTGTAAGTCATGATAACCAACGCCATTGAACGCTGCATTATTGCTGCAGAAGATGTTCATTCGATTGCCGACTTCAAAGCATGGACGCGCAATGATGTCGGCCTCGTGTTAAGGCACGCGTGTTTGGCATGTGGACACGGACGAATCACTTCTGCCGGCGTCTCCATGGATCACGTGGTCCTGGTCGACTACCCAATCGAGCATCTCCGTGCCATTGAGAATTCTGCGGGCGGTATAGACACACCCTTGATGCGGCGGTGGCTGACAACGCACCGCCCGGTCTACTTCGAGACCCGAGCGCCATGGCCTGATATCGATGCCACTTGGCTCGCCAAATTCGCCAAACATGATCTGCGCAATGCCGTGGCCGATGCAATGTTCGACGAGAAGAACTCCGTCGGCACCTATTTCAGCTTTCATCGACTACCCGATATCTACCCTCAAGGGCTTGACGCCACCCTGCGCTATCTCACCCCGGTCCTTCACGCTGCGCTTGTCCGCGCTATCGCGCATTCAGATAAGCAGGGGCTTGGTGGCTCCCAAGCCGTTTCCAGCCTTACGGAGAAGGAGCGCGAAATTGCGGAATGGATTGGGAAGGGCAAGAGCAACGCGGAGATCTCCGCACTGGTCGGTGCGTCTGAAAGCACTGTGAAACACCACCTGAGCCGAATCATGGACAAGATCGGTTGCTCCAATCGGGCGGGGGTAGCGGTGTTTGCGTCCAAGTGGTTTGCCTCGCCGTTGAGTCTCGGGACAAAAGTGCTATAGCGGACGTCAGGGGCGGCCGATATGCTCGACGCTCGTTGTCAGCGGATCGCAAGATACGCTGCGACGGACCCTAGGGAGTCGAAGGAGCAGCTCATTGGAGCGCCGGTCTACTTTCCCTCTTGGGACCCAGCCGAGATCGGGTTGCAGCGATCGCGAGATCATGGGCCTTCCTGTTACCAATACATTCAATCTGAAATCAAAATGAATATTTTGATTTCACAGAGCAGAAAACGGTGTATGATTTGCTCAATGCAGCGACAAAAGTCCCATTCTGCGGTTCAGGCCATGGAAAATACGCCTGTGCAACTGGCAGAGGGGATATGTACTTCACATTTAGGGAACTGGCGGCTGTGGCGCTTACCGGCTCGAACAACTACTTCCTGAACCTTCAGAAAGAAGAGGGGAAGTGGATCGTCGCCGTCAGCGTGCTCGATGCCGACAAGAGAACAACAAAGCAGTACCAGGTGCAGACCAATCGGGGCAAGACCAAGACTTGGCGGTACCTGGAGGATGTGCTGCTGTTCGTGGGTGAGTATTGCGAGAACTGCCAGAACTTGACCATCGCGATCGAGGGCAAGGTCTGGAGACTGAAGGCAGAAGGAGAGGACCGAGCGGTCCAATCGTAAAAGCGGCTGGCATCGGTGTTACGAGCACTAATGCCAGCCTGACCATCGTAAAACCCGTGAGAGGCTCAAATGGCTGCGCCCATTATAGCGTTTGTTCGCCTTCTGAATGCGCACGCGCGTAAGTGAGGTCACATGGTTGACTTCACTACGCTCGCGCAGCAATGCGCGCCCGGCGTCCATCCGACGACGCTGCAGGCCGTCGTCCGCACGGAATCGGATTTCAACCCCTACGCCATTGGTGTCGTTGGCGGCCATCTGGCCCGCCAACCGAGGACACGCGCGGAGGCGGTCAGCACCGCAAAGGCGCTGGCCGCCCAGGGTCTGAACTTCAGCATGGGATTGGGCCAGGTCAACAAGGCCCACCTGCCGCGCTTTGGCCTCAGCTACGAGACTGTCTTTGACGCCTGCTCCAACCTGCAGGCCGGCGCTCGCATCCTCCAGGAATGCTATCAGCGCGCGCATGCGCAACTCGGCCCCGACCGGGCGCTGAACGCCGCCGTCAGTTGCTACTACAGCGGCAATTTCAATCGAGGTTTCCAGGTGGAGCGCGGGGGCACGAGCTACGTGCAACGCGTTGCCGCCAATGCGCCCGCAGCCACCCCTCCTGTCGATGTAGTCCCGGCCATCCCCGTCGTGTTGGACCGGCCAGCCACGCGCGCTGCGAGCAACCCCATGCCGGCACGCTCTGCTCGACAGACCACTGTCGCTGCACCCAAAACACCCACCGCAACAGCATCAGACGAACGCGCCAAAGCGCGCGCGAAGTGGGACGCCTTTGGCGATTTCCGCTCGCAGTGATTTTTCCCAACCCATCCTGCTGACTTGTCGGCAGCCCTCTTTAGGAGACGACAGTTGAAATCCCCCCGTCAACTCAAATGCATTTCACTTGCTCTACTTGGCCTGCTGTTGAGCACGCCTGCGTTTGCCGGCGGCCTGGACTCCGGCACGCAGGCTGTCAACACCTTCAAGCTGTGGTTCTACGCATTTGTCGGCGCGTGCGCTTCCCTCTATCTCTTGTGGGTCGGCCTGGAGGTCTGGAGCGACAAAGCCCGGTGGGCCGACTTCGGCATGGCCATCGGCAAGGTCGCGGCGGTGGGCGCGACCGTCGTGATCGTGCCGTGGGCGTGGAACCTTTTCGTCAGTTAAGCCATGACGGAGAAGCCGAAGTACTCGGCCTATGCGGGCCTCGGGCGCGTCGCGATGTATTGGGGCGTCCCATTGATCCCATTGCTGATCGTGGCCGGAACGTTTGTCTTCCTGGCATTGCTCGCCGGTGCCTTCATGGGCCCGGGCGGGCTGCTCTTTGGCGGCCTGGCGGTCCCGATCCTGCTGTTCCTGCGCAAGACGTGCGAGACCGACGACCAGGCACTACGCATCCTGTGGCTGGAAGTGCTGTGTGTCTTGCGCCGCCGCTCCTGGCGCATGTTCGGCCGCACCTTGACCCTGGCCCCGATCCGCTACGGCCAACACCTCAGTGTCTATCGCCGGCCGTTCCGCAAGTCGCCCGCTGAGCGCGCCCAATAAGAGGACTTCACCATGCAAGCACGATTGACCAGTGACTTTGGCAAGGTGCCGCCGATCGAGGCGTGGCTGCCGCGCATCGAGATGCCCATGGCTCCGCGCGTCACCCACTACGAAGACGGCCGGATGATGCTGGCCATGCGCCTGACCGGCATTCCGTTCGAGTCGGCCAGCGACGCGCTGCTGACAAGCCTGTTCGACAACCTGAGCGCGTTCTACGCGGGCATCGGCCGCGACTACGGCAACCGCCTCTCCATGTGGGCGACGTTCAAGCGCCGCAAAGTCACGTTCAAGCAGCAATATGAGTTTCAGACCCGCTTCCTGCAGGACTTCACGGGCAAGTACCTGCAGCGCTTCCACAACGGCAACTACTTCGAGAATTCGTTCTACCTATCGCTGCTGCTCAAGTATGACGACTTCGATGATGGCCTCAAGGCTATCGAGCAACTGGGCGACGAAGCCGTCAAGTCGCTGCGCGACTACGACCCCGAGTATTTGGAGACGTATCAGCGCAATGGCCTCCCGTTCTCCGAGCCGTATCGCTTCGTTGGCGAACTGGTCAATGGTACAGACCTGGCCGTGCCCGTCACCGCGGCGCCGGGTTACGAGGACATCCCGGATTCCTGGCTGCACTTTGGCTATGACCTGCTCGTCATCCGAACGGACGCGGCAGAGAAGTATGCGACCTGCTATGACCTGAAGGACTTCCCCAAGAGCGGTTGGGGTCAGCTGAACCCGCTGCTGACGCTGGACGCCGAGTTCACCATCACGCAGTCCTTCGGGTGCCTGACCGCCGCTGCCGCCGAGAAGGCCATCGACAGCCAGATCAACAAGCTGGAGTCGGTAGGCGACAAGGCCCACCACCAGATTGCCGAGCTTCAACACGCGCAAGGTCTGGTTCGCGCCGGGGAACTGGCCTTCGGCCAGTACCACGGCGCCCTGGTGGTCTACGGTGACACCGCCAAGGAAGCGATCGACCGCGGTGAGCTGGTGAAGGTGCGCTCCAAGGGCGAGTGTGGTGTCGGTTGGGTGCGGGCGACTGCCTCCGCGCCGTACACCTACTTTAGTCAAGTGCCCGGCGCCAAGATCCTGCCGCGCCCGATGCTCAAGAGTTCGCGCAACCTGGGGTCGACCTTCTCACTGCATGACTATTCGGCCGGCAAATCCAAGGGTAACCCGATTGGGGACGGCACGGCCGTGATGCCGCTGCAGACGGTCTCGAAGAAGCTCTACAGCTTCAACTACCACGCCACGCGCGAGGACGAAATCAACGTCGGCGAGAAGATCGCCGGCCACACCGTCATCCACGGCGCCACCGGTGCCGGCAAGACAGCCTTACAGCTCGCCATTGCCTCGTTTTTCATGCGCTTTGATCCGATGCTGTTCGGCCTGGACTACGGTGGCGGCATGAAGATCTTCTTCAAGATGCTGCGCGGTACCTACATCTCTCTGCAGCGCGGTGTGGCAACCGGCCTGGCGCCGTTCGAGCTGCCCGACACGCAATACAACCGCCAGTTCCTGTACGACCTGGTCAACATCTGCGGCCGTGACGCCGATGGCAAGCTCACTGCCGAAGAGAAGACGCAGATCAAGGGCGCTGTCGACACCGTGATGGCCTTGGAGGAACTGTCTCAGCGCACCTTCAGCCGCCTGCTCGAATCCATCCCGAACCTGGGTGGTGACAGCCTGTATGTGCGCCTGGGTCAGTGGTGCCATGCCGAAGACGGGCCGCTGGCCTGGATGTTCGACAACCCGCCCAGATCGCTGGTCGATGTCACTGATCAACGCCACGTGTGCTTCGACGTGACGGAATTCCTGGTCGACGACTACGCACCGTCGGAGCCCCTGTTTGCGTACCTGTTCCACCTCAAGGCCCTGATGCAACTGGACGGCGGTCTGATGATGTCGATCATCGAGGAGTACTGGGCGCCGATCAAGTTCAAGCGCACGCGCGAAGAGATGGCCAAGGTACTCAGCGCGGGCCGCAAAGAGGGTGAATTCCTGGTGCTGGTGTCGCAGCAGCCGGAGCAGGGGATGGCGAGCGAGATCTGGCCGCAGATTCGCAGCCAGACAGCCACCAAGATCTTCTTGCCCGACCCGGAAGCGGAATACAGCAGCTATCAGCGCACCAACATGACGCCCAAGGAGTTCGCGGAGTTCAAGCGACTCTCCAAGAACTCGCGCACGTGCCTCATCAAGCAGAGCAACCAGTCAGCCTTTGCGACGCTGGATCTGTACGGGTTCCAGGACGAGATGGTGGTGCTCTCGGGCAACAAGGAGAACAACAAGCTGCTCGATGAGGTGATTGCGGAAGTGGGCGATGACCCCGACGTGTGGCTGCCGATCCTGCAGGACCGGGTGTTTGAGGCCAACACCCGCAAGAAGCTGATGGCCGAGTGCGGCAATGACGCGTCGATCTGGGGGCCGAAGCTGGCCACCGCCATGCAAGCGCGCCGGGCATCGCGACCGAGCGCAAACGAATCCATGCATCGCCAGCTTGCCTGAGCACGCGCGCGCTGTCTGCGCGCACAGCCAACAAGAGCAAGCGGCTTCCGGGGGGAGGGCATATCGCCCGCAATACAAACCGGAGAACGCAGTATGGGAAAGCAGCAACGCAAGTTGCCACTCAGACCAGTAATTAGACATGCATTAGTCGCACTGGCCAGTGCCATGTACTTGTCCAACGCCAGTGCAACGGGCATCCCTGTGCTCGATGTGTCGAACCTGGGTCAGGCGATGCTGATGGTGCAGAACCTCAAGGCGCAGATCGACCAGTTGAAAAGCCAGTACGACGCCGTGACGGGCAATCGTGGCTACGGGACGATGCTGAACGACCCGGCGCTGCGCAGCTACCTGCCAGATCAATGGCAATCCATCTATGACCAGGTTCGCGGCGGCAGCCTGCAAGGCATCTCCAGTGCAGCACTGCAGATTGCAAAGGCGGAAGGGATGACCGGTGCGGCGACACCGGGGCAGCAGCGCTACTACGACGTGATCGCCGCGAACAAGGCGATGGCCATGCAGGCCTACAACGCGACGCTGGGACGCCTGAACAACATCCAGGCACTGATGCAGCAATCCAACCTGACGCAAGACCCGGCCGCCAAGGCCGACCTGCAGAACCGCTGGGCCGCTGAATACACCATGGTGCAGAACGAGCAGACGCGCCTGAACCTGATGTCTCGTCTGCAGGAAACAGAACTGCGCCTGGCGCAAGAACAGCGCCACCGTGAGTTCAAGAACAACTTCCTGAGGACCGACCAATGATGAAGCGTGCGGTGGTGGTGTTGCTGGTGGTGTGTACAGCGTTGACCGGGTGCAGCCGGGCGGGGAACGGCGAGGGGAAGCACGAGAGCGAGTTTAAACGCCGGTTTCTTGGAGAGACGCAATGAGGCGCCTCGTACTCCTGTTGTTGGCGAGCCTCTGCGTCCTCGCAGGGTGCGACCGATCGCCCCGCCCAGCCAACCCGCCCAGCCCCGATGCGCTGGTCGGAGTCTATGGCTACCTGTCCAAGAAGAGTGACCGCGTCATCCCGCTGCTCAAAGTCACCAAGGAGGGCTCGGAATACCAGTTGTTCGAGTACAGCCACGGCGAGTGGCATCGGCCCAGAACGTCGATGCTCATCGACAGCGCCCGGCCCTTGGAGCCAGTGCGCCCCGTTACCCGTGCGGACCTCGAACGGCTCATTCACCACCCGGTGGATGTGGAGGTCAGCGGCCTGCAGACAAAGGCGTTGGTTTTTATTCACGTGCCGGCCGGATGGTCAGACGGCGGCAAGGAGAAGCCGTTTGTGACGAAGTCCGGGTACTTCGCCATGACGCTTGTCGGGCCGACCGATCTGCAGCGGATGTGAGACCCAACAGGAGAGACCCATGGCAGACAGTGGAAACCTGCAGATAACGGTCTTCACCGACATGTTCAATGACTTCGACAACAGTCTGTTGAGTGTCATCAACTCCGGCTCGGCCAACATCATCACGCTGATTACGCCCCTGATGACAACCGGGTTCGCCATCTACGTGATGCTGGTGATGGTGTCGTACTGGCGTGGCCACAGCCACGAGCCGGTGCCGGATTTCATCCAGCGCATGGCGGGCTGGGCGGTGGTGCTCACGTTGGGAATGAACATTGGCTATTACAGCCAGTACGTCGTGCCGTTCTTCAACGGACTGGGCGACGACATTACAAGGGCGTTGAGCACGAACACATCGACAGGTTCAGCGCTGGACACCGTGGCGTCGTCGTATGCACAGGCGATGTGGCAGATCTTCAAGGCAGCGGACGGCATAGAAGAGACGATCAACGCGATTGCGTACATCATCGTCATGCTGTTCTTCGGGGCGCCGTTCATGGGCATTGCAGCGGCCTACATTATTCTCGCGCGCTTCGCGCTGGGTCTGCTGCTGGCGCTCGGACCCATGTTCATCTCGGCAGCATTGTTTCCTGCCACGCGACGCTTCTGCGAAGCCTGGATCGGGCAGTGCCTGAGCTACGTATTCCTCGTTGCTCTGATGTCGGCTGCAGGCCTGATTGAGCTTCGGTTCGCCCAATCGATTGCGCCCTCGCAAGCTACGCTCGGTTCGCTCATCAAGATCGCGCTGATGGGAGTGTCCTTCATTGTGATCTCGCTCAATCTGCCGGGGCTTGCGTCGCAGCTTGCCGGTGGTGTCGGCATCTCCAGCATGGTCGGCAAGATGGGCCAGGCAGCACGGGCGGTCAAAGCCATTCGCGAGGCCATGAAGGGCTCGGGTGGCAAAGGCGGCGCCGGCGGCTCGATGGAAGGCACGTCGGGTGCCCGGCCGGCAACGGGAGCGTGAGCATGTGGACGGACGACTTCCTCGTGATCTTCCGGGTCCTGTTGATTGCCATGCTCGGCATGGCCGTGTGCAAGGGCAGGACCCACACTCCAACTCTTTGACTGACGCTTCCATGAGAAAAATCATCGCCATTTCGCTGGCGGCGCTTCTGGCCGCCTGCGCGAGCGCCCCCGATGCGCCCCAGCCATCCGGCGCATGGCAGCCGATTAACCGAACACCGCCGAAGTAGGAAACGGACATGTTCAAGCAACTCAAAAACAAGCTCCAAGGCAGTGCTTCGGCCGGGGCGATTGCGATGCCGCGGGTCGACGACCTGGAGATTGGCAAGTGGTATCTGGAACAGGCCCGGCAACTGGCCAAGTCGCGTGTGGAATCCCGCGAGCGGGTGGCCGATGTCGCGCTGCTTGCGGTCAAGTGGATGGGTGCCATTGCGATCGTTGCAGTAGCCGGCGCGGCAGCGGTGGTGGTGGTCAAGCGGCCGAATCCACCGCCGGTACTGCGTGTCGACAACGCAACTGGCAAGGTTGACGTATTGCCCACCACAGCCGACGGCAAGGTCACCTTCACCGAGAAGGAAGACCGGGCGGACTTGCGCAAGTACGTCGAGCGGCGCGAAGGCTACGACTGGGAAACGATCCAGGACATGCACGATGCCGTGATGGCGATGAGCGCGGAGAAGGAGGGCGAGCTGTACGACAACTTCATTCGTGGAGACCACTCGCCGCTCAAGATGCTCAAGAACGAAGCGCGTGTGATCCCCAAGGTGGGTGCGATCAGCTTTGTGGGAACAACCGCCCAGGTCATGTTCTCGCGCAAGTACGTGCCGCTCAACGCGGCGATCAAGCCGGAAACCACGTACTGGGTGGCCACCATCACGTACCGACACGACAACATCCCCGAGAAGAAGGAACTGCAGGACATCAACCCGACCGGCTGGAAAGCCACCAGCTACACCGTGACGCGCGACTGGTCGCGCAGTGGTGAGGACACGGGCACGCCGCAAGGGGGCCAGCCATGAAACATTGGATTCCTGCCGCTGTCCTCGCGTTGGCGGCGATGCCGGCAGCCGCGCGCGTGATTCCGGGCGCATGCGGGTTCGAGAGCCACATCCAGTGCGCGGTCTATGACCCCAACGAGGTCTACGAGGTGGCGACCACGCCAGGTAAAGCCATCATGCTCCAGCTCGAACCGGGAGAGACCATCGAGGACGACGGCGCAGGCATGGGTGATGGCAAGGCGTGGAATGTCTCGGCCAACAAGAACTGGATCTTGCTCAAGCGCGCAGCCCATCGCCCGGACACCAACCTGATGGTGGTGACCAACCGACGTTCATACACCTTCGACCTGGTGACGGCCACACGCGGTGTGCCGGCGACGTGGGTACTCAAGTTCGACTATCCGGACACGCGGGCCCGCACGTCTGCGGAGGATGCCAAGAAACGTGCGCAGGCGATGGCCATCACGCAAGTTGGCGTGAGCACCGCGAAGCCACACAACTCGGCGTACCAAATGCGCGGCCACACCGAGCTTGCACCAACTGCGGCTTGGGATGACGGCACCTTCACGTATTTCCGGTACGCCACCGCGCGCGATTTGCCACGGATCTATGTGAAGCGGGCAGACGGGTCCGAGGCGCTGCCGCCTTACCACATGGAAGCCGACACGATCGTCGTGCACGAAATCGCACGCGAATTCCTGGCGCGGCTGGGCAACTCGGTGCTGGGCATCCGCAACGACGGCTATTCCCCTGAGGGCCACTACAACGCCGCCGGCACGACGGTGCCCGGCACGGTGCGCCTCACAAAGGAACATTAATGACCTGGACGAGAAACGTACTCAAGCGCTGGGCCGTGCTCATCGTGCCGGCAACTGTGGCATCAGTGGGCTTCGGATACCTCTTTGGCGTCTCGCTTCGAACTGCCGTGTGCGTGCTGGTGCTGTTGTGGCTGGTGCGCATGGTGAGCTTCTACTTCAACGCACTGGACGCCAGGCTCGCGCGGCGGGCTTGCGCGAATGCGCCCGTCGGCTGGGGCGTTTGGATCAACGATGTCCGGATCGGCACCATCAGCGATGCCGAATATGCATCGATCCAATGTCTGGCCTTGCACGACGGCGGCAATGCCATGGCCCAACTCCTCAACCTTGGGCGAGTGACGATGATCACGGCCAGCCGGCTGCTGGTCGGCCTGGGGCTTGGCATCGTATGGAGTGCGATCGCCCTGGCCTGGCTGGCGCCGGATCTGCACACCGCTGTCATCCGGAATCTGCACGACGCCGATCCGGCGGCGGTGACGCGCTGGGTGCGCACGCTCGTGCAATACGGTGCTCTGTTCATGCTGGTTCAACTGCCCGTCATGGCGCTCATGGGCTATCGCTTCGGTTTCCGAAACCACTACCGTGCGGCCATCGCCACGATGCTGCGCCAGCACTTCAACACGCCGGCCGAGGGCGAAATCCGCCTGGAACGGATGCCCCTGCAAAGCGGACTGTCTACCTCTTCATTCGGATTCGCACATGACTGAGCCCAACGTAATCCATCCCGCGCCGCCCGAAGAGCGCGGCATTCCCTCGGTGCGTCGGGGCAAGAAGCAGACCAACAGCAAGAAGCTCGGCATCCTGGTGGTTGTGGTGCTCATGCTGGCAATGGCCATCGGTGGCGCGGCGCTGTTCGTCAAGCGGCTGACCGACATGAAGCTCGCGGAGAAGCAGGCCGAGCGCAACAAGCCGAAGGAGACGGCCCGAGCCGGCCAGGAGAACGTCGACCTGGAAGCGCAGAAGAAGCGAATTCAGGACGAGGAAGCGCAGGCCAAGGGCGCGGCCGATGGTGCGACGGGTCCGGGTGGGCTGGCCAAACCGGCCGGTGCTCAGGCGGCGAACGGCGCAGGCGCGACGGGTGCTGGCGGTTCGGCGTCTGGGACTTCTGGATACTCCAGCGGCGCTCCAGGCAATGGGTCGCAGCAGCACATCGAGACCCCGGCAGAACGCCGCCTGGCCGGCAATGTGACGGTGTTGAGCCAACGCAAGGGCCAAGCATCGCCGTCAGCGGGCGAGGGCGGTGCCCTGGCGGTCCAATCCCAGCCATCGCTGGGCGGCAGCAGCAAGAACGCTCTCGATGAGCAGCTGGCGCCGTCGGCGACGTCTCGTGCTGGGGTGGTGCGTGCCGGTTTCCTTCCGGACCTGCGTTACTTGCTCAAGCGCGGCACCCTGATCCCGTGTGTGATGGGCACCAAGACCGTCACGACGTACCCGAGCATGACCTCCTGTTCGCTGGTGCGTGACGTCTACAGCGCCGACGGCAGCACGGTGCTGTTGCGCAAGGGCGCTGAGGTGACGGGCGAACAACGGTCCGCGCTCCTGCAAGGGCAGGCGCGCATCTTTGCCTTGATGACCCGCATCGACGATGGTCCCGTGACTGTGCCGCTCGATTCGCCGGTCACCGATGCCTTGGGCGCCAGCGGCATGGAGGCCTACGTCGACAACCACTTCTGGCAGCGCTTTGGCGGGGCGGCCATGGTGGCGCTGGTGAGCGACTTCGGACAGGCCGTGGCGAACCAGTCGACCAGCTCCGGTGGCTCAACCACGGTGAACTTGTCCAACACCACCCAGGCAACACAAAGCCTGGCGGCCGAGACGCTGCGCAACACCATCAACATCCCACCCACGGGCTACGCCAACCAGGGCGCACTCATCAATATCTTTGTCGCACGCGACATCGACTTCAGCAAGCAGTACGAGCTGGTGGCGGCCCTGCATTCGACTCAGGGAGGTGCGCAGTGAGCGCCGTACTCGATCACGACAAGTCCACCACGGTGCGCAGTCTGCTCAAACAGTTGGGCATTGCGCGCTTCCTGGCTACTCCCGGCATCACCGAAATCAAGGTGAATCGACCGGGCGAGATCTGGACCGAGAGCCGAAACCGCTGGCAACGCTATGTCGCACCGGAGTGTTCGCTGGACATGATGCGGCGCTTGGCCAACACGCTGGTCAATTTCAACAAGGGCAAGGGGCCGTTGACCGAGCAAGACCCGATCAAGTCGGTGGTGCTCCCAGATGGCGAGCGGGGCCAAGTGGTGATCCCGCCCGCGTGTGAGCCCAACACCGTATCGCTCACCGTCCGCATTGCCAGTGCCGATCGTTTCACGCTTGATGACCTCATTGGCTTCGGTGTGTTTGAGGGATACCGGGACGTTTCACCTTACAAGACCGTGCCGGACGGGGTCGAACTGGAACCGTTTGAGCTGGACATGATGGTCGCCAAGGAGCAGCGCGACATCCGGCGCTTCTTTGAATTGGCCGTACACCACGGGCTGAACATCGTCCTGGTAGGCGGCACGGGCTCGGGCAAGACCACGCTCACGAAGGCCTTGGCCGATCTGGTTCCGCGCGAGACCTGCATTGGCACCATCGAAGACACACACGAGTTGTCGCTGCCGTACCACCCGAATCGTGTCCACCTGTTCTTCAGCGACGCGCTGCCGGCGCGTGAAGTGGTCAAGTCCACCTTGCGCATGAAGTTCGACCGCGTGTACCTATCCGAGCTGCGCGGGGACGAGGCCTGGGACTACCTGACACTACTCAATACCGGCCACGAGGGCGGCATGACCACCGTGCACGCCAACGACTGCATTTCTGCGTTGGCGCGCATCGCCACGCTCATCAAGCAAAGCCCGGTCGGGCTGACCCTGGACTGGAATTACCTGCTGGCTGAAGTCAAACGCACGATCGATGTGGTCGCCTTCATGGACAAGAAGACCAAGCGCATGACGCAGCTTTACTTCGATCCGGTGGGCAAGTGGAAGCTGCAGCGGGGGCTGGCATGAAGGGGCCGCAGATCGCCGTGGCGATTGCTGCCGGTGTCGTCTTCATTGGGGGCTTTGCCGTCGGTGGCCAACTTGCCGGCGCAACCTTGTTCGCCAAGCTGCAGAAGCTGCCGGATTCGGCGGTAGGCGTAACCACGCTGTACCGCTACTGGCAGGTCTATGCGGACGTGAAGCCGGTCAAGCAGGCCTTGGGCGTCTGCAGCCTGGTGGCGGCCGCCATCACGGCGGTGCCTTTCGTGTTCGGCGCCGTAGCATTGGCCCGTTTGCGCAAAGACCGGGAACTGCATGGCAGTGCGCGCTTTGCGACGCTTGCCGAGATCCGCAAGTCTGGTCTGGTGGGGCATCGCCGATGAGCACGACCGCCTACCCCGGCGTCATCGTCGGTTACCTGCCCGAGCTGGACGAATTCCTGATCTATCACGGTCAGCAAGGGGTGCTGTTGGCTGCATCCACCCGGTCCGGCAAGGGCGTGGGCTTTGTGGTCCCGAACCTGCTGAACTATCCGGATTCGGTGGTGAACCTGGACGTCAAGCTGGAGAACTTCAAGTACACCTCGCTGTACCGGCAGCGTCATGGTCATGACGTTTACCTGTGGGCGCCGTTCTCCGAGACCGGCCACACGCACTGCTGGAACATCTTCGATGCGGTGTGGCAGCGCCCAGAGCACTTGCAAATTGGCGACATTATGTCGATCGGCGACGCGCTGTATCCGGCCAAGGTCGAGCCGCGCGCGCGCTTCTTCAACGACAACGCCCGCAGCCTGTTTCTCGGGCTCACGCTGTACCTGCGCGAGACGCCGGGCATGCCCGTGACATTGGGCGAGATCCTGCGCCAGAGCTCAGGCAAGGGAAAGTCGACCAAGGAGTACCTCAAGGGCATTCTGGAAGCCAGAACCCGCACCGATACCGATCTGCCGCCGCTCTCCTGGCGCTGTGTCGATGCGCTCAATCGTTTCCTGAACCAGCCGGAGACGACGCTGGGTAACGTGTTGTCCACCTTCAACGCGCCACTGCAGATCTTTACCGATCCGGTGGTGGAAGCGGCGACCAGCAAGTCCGACTTTGACCTGGGCGATGTGCGCAAGCGCCGCATGACGATCTATGTGGGGATCGCGCCGGGCAAGCTCGCCGAGGCCTCCGCGCAGTTGCTGGTCAACCTGTTCTATTCGCAGCTGGTCAATGTGAACCTGCGCGAGCAGCCCGCCGACAACCCGGAACTCAAATACCAGTGCCTGCTCCTCAATGACGAGGCCACGGCCCCCGGCAAGATCGAGATCATTGCCCAGGCCAACGGCTACATGGCCGGCTACAACCTGCGCCTTGCTACCGTTATCCAGTCGGTGGCGCAGGCTACGGAGTGCTATGGGGAGCAGGGTGCCAGAACGCTGATCACCAACCACGGCATGCACCTGCTGTATCCGCCGCGCGAGCAGAAGGATGCCAACGAATACTCCGAGATGCTGGGGACCTTCACCGCCATCGCGCGCTCCAAGAGCCGCAACCGTGGTGCGCGCTCAAACAGCACGGGCGAGAGCGAATCGGGCCAGAAGCGCGCCTTGATGCTGCCGCAGGAACTCAAGGAGATGGGGCAGGACAAGCTCATCGTGACCTTGGAGAACTGCAAGCCGATCCAGGCCGAGAAGGCGTTCTTCTACAAGCACAAGGTCTTTATTGACCGCTTGAAAGAGGTCAGCCCGTCGATTGCGGCCCTGGGAGACGAGATGCCCAGCGAGCAGCAACTGAAGGAGGCGTTCCTGACCAATGGCGAGGGCAGTATCGATCTGCCCCAGGTGGACTTCCAGGCGTACTGGAATGCTCCGGTCTCGGCCTTCGATACACCACAGGACGACAGCCGGCCGGTCGAGGCCGACGAGCTGGCCCTGCTAGCGGCCGACGACATTGCCAACGCGGACGCGATCCTGCAGGCGATGCGTCAGGTGATGCCTGAGTTCGATGAGCTCATGACCCTCGTGCTCGGAGACGTACCCCAATTCGATGCAGACCACGCAGACGACAGCCGGTTGGTGCAGGCGGACGAGCTGCTCTTCCTGGACGCGTCGGACTTTACCAACCAGGACGAGATCACCGCAGCCCTGTGCGGCGCGATGCCGTACTTCGCTGAGGCGATGGCGATCCTGAACACTGTAGGAGCGAAAGCCGCATGAATACGATTGATTTCGACAGCCCGGAAGTGCTCAAGGAGCGCGCGGACGAGCTACGCGCGCAATTAACAGCCGTGGACTGGCGCAATCAGCGTACTGCGCTCGATCCCATCGTGGAAGGCCTGCGCGACCTTGCCGAGCGTGACTGGTACGTCGCGGCCGACGTGTGGCGCGACTCGGGCACCGATGCGCCGCTACCGGACTTCATCGATCCCGCGACCGACGTGGCGCTGGAGCTGCGCTACCAGTCGGCCGAGCGCGGCAATCACCGTGAGCTGCAGGAAACGCCGGCGACGCCCGTCGCCCAGAAGATCGACAAGTTGGCCGTCGGAGAAGCCGCTAATGAGGCCGATGCCAAGAAGCCGGCCAACGAACCCGAGAAGCCGGTCGCCGAGAAGCTGACGGACCTGGATCTTGCGGCAGTCAAGGCCGTGCGCAAGACCGACCGCGCCCGTGCCGAAGCGATGTTGCGCGAGGTGGCCCAGCAGGCGCGAGCTGCCACGAAAGGAAAAGAGCAGGCGGGGCCGGCGCAGAAGGACAAGGAAGACGCCGGCGGCGAGTTGGTGAGCAAGGCGGGAACCAAGCCGATCTTTAAGAAGACCGGCTACGAGATCCCGCAGAAGGTGGCGGTGCTCTATGTGGCGCACGAGGGCAAGTTCGTCGATCGCAAGACCGAGCAAGTTCACTTTGAAGACAAGGGGCGATCGCTGTCTACCGAGAGCAATGACCGCAGCGTGATTGCGCACATGGTCGAGGTGGCCAAGGCAAAGAACTGGGGCACGTTGACGCTGCGGGGCAGCGAGGAATTCCGGCGCCAGGGGTGGCTCGCGGCGGAGTTGGCAGGCGTGAAGACCAATGGCTTCCGCCCCAAGGCGCAGGACCGCGCGATGTTGGAAGCGGCCAGGCAGGAGATGCGCATCAGTGCTGGCGAGCGCAGCGCCGAGAAGGAAAACAGCCTGGATGCGGATGACAGCAAGCCCGGTGAGCGCACTGAGAAAACGCCCGAACCGGCACCAGCCGTCGCGCCGGCGGCAGCCGACAACACGAGCACGAAGCACAGGGAAAGCATTGGCATTGCCGCTGCCCGCATGGTGCTTGAGCGCCAAATCGCGAACTGGCCGGCCGCCACACAGGACAAGTGCCGCAGGGAATTCGATCAGGTCATTGCCAGCGCCGCCGCCTACAAGGATCGCAAGGTCGATCTGCCGGCGCCCAAGGTCTCCGAGAAGGCCATGGCCCAGCGCCGCTCAGCTCAGCGGCCAGACGTTGAGAAGTCCAAGTCGCGGACGCACGCGCAGCCCGCACATCAGCCATCCAGGGCACCCGAGCGGGCGGCGGCAGAGCCCGGCATCGAGATGGATCGTTGAAGCGCGCCACCTTTGAATCCAAGGAGAACCCCTTTATGAAAATCGCAGTGATCAATTTCTCAGGAAACGTTGGCAAGAGCACTGTGGCGCGGCATCTGTTGGCACCTCGTTTGGGTGATACCGCGGTGATTTCGGTCGAGTCGATCAATGCCGACGACAACGAGGGGCCGACCATGCGCGGCAACGAATTCGGGGCACTGCAGGAGAAGCTGATGTTCCTGGATGACGCGGTGGTCGATATCGGCGCATCGAACGTCGAAGAGCTGGTCAGCCGCATGAAGAGCTACAGCGGTTCGCACGAGGACTTCGACTTGTTTGTCGTGCCAACCGTGCCGGATGCGAAACAGGAGCGCGATACGTTGGCGACGATCAAGGCGCTGTCCGATGAGATCGGCATTGATCGCGATCGTATCCGTGTTGTCTTGAACATGGTCGATCCACGAGACGCGATCGTGCCCAAGTTCGCATCGCTCTTTGCTTTCCATGACACGCACGGCGGCTTCGTGCTGCGCGAAGACGCTGCCATCTACGAGAACGAGCTGTTCGGCAAGCTGGCCAACAGCGCGCTCACGATCGGTGACTTGCTGGCCGACACGACTGACTACAAGGCCATGATCTGCGAAGTGCAGGTGCCTGAGCAAAAGAAGGAGTTGGCGCGCAAGGTCAGCATGCGCCGCCTGGCCGTCGGTGTGAATGCGCAACTCGATGGCGTCTTCGCGGCGCTGATGCGCTGACACGATGGCCGAGACCACTGCACAAGAGGCGCTTCTGGCAGAGCTATTGGGCGACGTGCACAAGCTGCGCGAGGAAGTCACGGCACTCGCCCAGGTGGTGCCGCAGGCCCGGGACGCCATCGAGCGTGCCGGCGACCTCGTGACGCTCAAGTTCGAGAAGCAGATCACGCGCGCCGACACGGTCCTGGCCGAACGCATCGCCCAAATGGCTGCCGCCGTCAAAGACGCCAGCGCCACACGAGAGATGCTGGTCGGTGCCGTGGCGGTGAAGGCCTCGGAACAGGCGCGGGCCCAATTGCTCGATGCGGTGCGTGAGGTTGTAGCCGTGCCCACACCAAAACCCGCAGCAGAACCGGTTTCAGGCGGCGTCCGCCGGCACTTCGACCGCATCGTGATCGGCCTGTGCAGTGCGGCCGTGGCCAGCATGTTGACCACCTGGATTTTTGTACGACTTCTATCTCATTAAACCCATGAAATTGTCCATCCAATCCCTGGCCCGAATCGGCGTGTTGGCCACGCTGGTTGCGTCGGGCCACGCAAGTGCGAGTGAGTACGGCTGCAAGGTTCTGCTATGCCTGGCCAACCCTGCATCCAACGGAGGCCCGAAGGGCGTTGCTGAATGCGTTGACCCGATCAACCGTCTGTACAACGACCTGGCGCATGGCCGTCCATTCCCGCGTTGTGAGGAAGCGGAAGCCACAGGCAACCGTGCGGTGCCGGTCAATGACCCGTTCGACCCATGTCCCGCGTCATTGCAGCCGGCCGAGCCGGATCAATACATCGTGCAGGGACAGCCCTCGACAAGCAGTGTCTTCGGATACAGCCAGACGGGCGCACCGCAGTTTGGCGCAACGACTGGCCAGCGCGCCTGCGTCGGCAAGCTTGCCGGCCGCTACCAGATCGGCGGCAAGGACGATGGCACGGCGGTCAACGTGTATGACCAGGTCCTCTGGCAGAAGGCCCAGAGCCCGCGTGCCATCGACCTGTATCAGGACAATGTCTGGTACCAGCACGTGCACTGGTAGCCGGCAGTCAACGTGTAGGGGGGGAGGTCATGGAAGTTCAGCCGCAAGAGAAGACATATGAGAAACCATGCTACACGCCGGTGCGCCGCAATGCGCAGACTGGCCCGGCGTTGAGTGATGAAGACCTGTTCTGCGAATGGAAAACCCAACAAACCGCGTTCGGTTTGGTCCTGGTGGCCTATGCGTTCCTGATGAGCCTGGCTCCCCTCATTGCCCGCTATCCCGATGAAACCAGCCAAATGGTGTGTGCGTCGCTGCATGCCATCGTGGATTGGCGCGCCTGGGTGGTCATGGCGACGGTGCTGTGCCTCGTTGCAATTTTGGTTATTGCGCTCAAGCGGCGGCACGAGACCGCCAGCGGAGCCTGACGACAGCAGGTGGAGGAAACCCGCTGCCAATTGAACATTCGGAGGATTGAACCCTTGACCCAGACTGTCCCAATATCCACGACCTATGTTGTGATCGCTGGCGCTGCGCACGCGCAGATGCCGGCCCACAACGATAGGGATGAGCCCGACGTGGCAATCATTGGCGTACCGAATCGCTTGCGAAGCGGCGAAGTCGATGAGCAAAGATCCAATGGATCTGCTTTGGACACCAATACACGTTTGTTGGCCCAGCTTCTGGCAACGCAGAAAGAAATGCTTGCCACGCTCAAGGCCATCGAAGCGAAGCTGCCGGTCTCGTCCTGGTAGCCAACTCATGACGCCGATGGAGACACGGCGAAATGCGGTCCCACTTTGCCGGCGCGAGCCGGCTTTTTTAGGTAATAACAATAATGAAGATCCAACGTATTACCATGCTGGGGGCATTGGCTGCGGCATTCCTCGCCGGTCACGCAGCGGCCGATGTCGTGACCGTGGCACAGGTGCTGCCGCTGGAGGGGTCGGTGGAGCCGTCGACACGTGCCACCGCGGAGGCGGCGGAGCTGTACCTGCGCAGAGTCAACGAAGCCGGTGGCGTCAACGGCCACAGCATCAAGGTCGTAACGATCAACGGCACCAGTAACCTGGATACCGCGGCACAGCGCACGGCGGATGTGGTGAAACAGCACCACCCCGCTGCCTTGCTGAACTACTACGGCTCGTCCCGCACGGCAACGCTCATCAAGAGGGGAGTCCTTGATGCGGGCCGGACCCCGGTTATCGGTGCCATCGTGTCATCGACCCAGGTACGGCAGATGCCAGACAACCGCTGGGTGTTCTACATCCGTGCAGGCCTGAAGGCTGAAGCAGATCGGATGGCCCGGCAGAGCGTGTCGCTTGGTGGCAAACGCATCGCCGTGCTGTATCAGGGGGACGCCTTTGGCGAGGACGGCCTGCACAAAAGCATGGCCACCTTGCAGACGCTGGCGATCAAGCCGATGCTGACGGTTCCGCTGGAAACCAAGATGATGGACGCCGTAACACTCAACAAGCTCGCGGAAACCGTACTGAAGGCCGACATCGACGCGGTGCTGATGTTTTCCGACAGCGTGAACATCGGCGGCTTCCTGCGGGCCTATCGGGAGCGCGGCGGTAACGCGGTGGTGGCGACCGATTCCACGCCCTCGGCCGACGAGCTGGTGCGCGCGTCGAGCGTGGACCTGGCGCGCGGTGTCTGCATTGCGGAGGTCATGCCGGCTCTGACCAAGCGCAACACGAAGCTCGCCCGGGCCTTCATTGCAGACATGACAGCGGCCGGCCGCCCCGATTTGTCCAAATCGACAACTGCGCTGGAGGGCTACGCGTCGGCTAGGCTCTTCGTGGAAGCGCTGCGCAAGATCTCTGGTCCGGTGACGGGCGAGGCGGTGCGCACCGCGCTACAGACGCGCGGGCCGTTTGACCTGGGCGACTTCGATCTGAAATACGGTCCCGCCCAGTTTGAGGGCTCCCAGTACGTTGATATCGGCATCATTGGCCGGGAAGGGCGCGTGCTGAACTAATAAGAGAGGATGTGGATCGATGCGATTGATTCGGAATGGCACCACCAGCATTCTTCGCCAACTCACGACGGCAGAGGCGGAGTCGGTACGCCGTTACTGCGGTGCCGGCATGAAGACAGAGGGGCAGGATACGCAGGTGGTTGAGGCCATCCTTGCCGAGATGCATAACGGCAAAGAGCCTCGCTATTGGCTGGAGTGTGACTGTCGGGACGGGGAAGCCACCGAGCAGCGGCCACGGATGACAGCGCGCATTCGCGGAGATGGGCCTCGGCACTTTGTGCGCATCGCGGGGCGCGATGCGCACCACTGTGTGCTCCGCTCCTTTCGCACCGATCCTTCCGACGATGATGGCGAAACGGAGGAGGGCGGCAAACACCGACCGTTGCGGCCCATCCTTGACACGCTCGACTACCTGGACAAGGAGCACCAAACGGGCGGCAAGCGCCCCGGCAGCCGAGCGGCTGCAGGCAATAAGCCGGGCAAGGGTCGGCGCTTGCCCAAGCTTGGACGCATCCTCTACACGTTGCTGGAGCAGGCGGGATTCAGCTCCATCACGACCGACGATCTAGATGCTCGCAATTCCGCGCTGCGGCACTGGGACCGGTTGGAACGCTTCGCCATCGAGGAAGAAGTGACCGACGCCCTGAACCTGTGGGATCTGATGGACACCCGGCCGTGGGTCAAGGCCAGTCAGATCATGACCGAAGTCGAAAAACTGCAATGGCCCACCGGCAAGAAACGCATGGGATATCTGCTGTTTGTGGCCGACGAGGTGACGGCGACCGACGCGACCAAATTCACGAGCCTGAAGCCGGCGGTGGTGACGCCGGCGAACCCCATCCGTATTGGCGGGCGCGACCAAAACTTTGCGAATCCCCCGTATTGGGTCCTGGCTGTGATCGATCGGGACGACAACGGCGTGGCGCGGGTGCGGGAAGCCTTTGCGCAGCATGCCTTTGATAAAGGCCGCCCGGTGCCGTTGGACAGCAGCTATGAGCGGCACACCCTTGCATTGCTCCTGGAAGTGATGGGGTGGGTCAAAAGAAAGGGCGTCACGGTGACGCTCAAAAAACCGTTGTTCGATAGCGAGGTCACCTTGCCCGATGGCGCGACCGCACATTGCCGGGCGGACTTCGAGCTGGAGGTGTCCGCGCGGGCGGGCGCACGGCCTGTGCCTGGACGTCTCTTGATCGAGACCATGGGGGCCGACCTGCAGGAATACCTGGATCAGAAGACCGCCACGCACGCCATCATGCAACAGCGTGGCGCCATCATCGAGCACGTGGTACGTCATGACAGCGAACAAGCCGAACGTGACGATCGGTTGCGCAAACGCGTTTATGGGCGTCTGATGGCATTGGCCGGTATGCCGCCCTCGCCAGCCTGCGCCTAGTGCGGCGCTACGATGCGAAAGGCCAAAATCTGACATAAGAAACTTTCAGATCGGTTCCCATCCGACGGGGGATGCGCACCACATTGTGTTCCTCTACCATCCCGCCCCAAGTCCAAGAAGGGGCGCCTGACATCTTCCGTTGATGGCCATGCAGCGACCCCGCTGAACAACAGGTTTGGGGAGTTCTGCAATGCGCGAGCCGGAATCGGCCAACGCGCGGCCCGCGCTTGCGCAGCCGCGTGCCGCTGTACAACAACAAGAACAAGGCATTTCGGGCGGTGACGACACCCTTGTCAGCCGTACTGACCGAGCCAGGCGCTCAGTTTTCGCCCGCACCATTGCAGGTGCTGTTGCCGTTCTCAGCTGGCTGGGGCCCGTACAAATCTCGTGGCAGACCGCCCAACAGAGCGCGGCGACCATTGCGACGCATGGCAACGATGCCAGCGAGTCACTACGCAACGTGATCGTATCGTGGCAAACCACGGGCCGCATTCTCGTTCGTTGGGGCATTGAGCAGGCCGAAGCCGCGCCAATTACTGACCCCACCGCCCCTATCCGCTTCACGCCCACTATTACCCAGACGACGACGGGCGTCCCGACCATCAACATCACGACGCCGAACCAGGCGGGCCTGTCGTACAACCTGCTGCAGTCGCTGACCGTTGATAGTGGCGTCGGTTTGGTGATGAACAACAGCCTTACCGGCGGGGGCACCTTCCTGGGCGGCAATGTCGCGGGCAACCCGAATCTCGCTTCCTCCGGCCCAGCGTCAACCATCCTGACGCAGGTCACGGGCACGGCACCGATCCGTATCAACGGCACGGTTGAGGTCTTCGGCGCGCCGGCAAGCGTCATTTTTGCAGCGCCGGCGGGCGTCTATCTGCAGGGCGCGGGCTTTACGAACACGCCCGCGGTGAGTCTTGTCACCGGCACGCCGCAGTTCCTGAACGGCAGTGGTGCTCCGGTCGGCTTCGACCAGGCAACGGCGATCGGCTACACGGTCAACAGCGGTCGCATCCAGATCGACCCTGCGGCGGGTAGTCCCAATGGTTCGGGCATCGAGGGCACGGTCGGTGCGATCAACCTGATCGGCCAGACGATCGGCGTTAACGCGCCGCTTTATGCCGGCAACCAGATCAACCTCATCGCCGGTAACCAGCAAGTGACGCCCGTGGCCACGGGCACGGGCCGCGCCGGCTCCGATTGGCAGGTCAGCAGCACCGGGCAGAACAACGCCGCTAACAGTGCGACCGCACAGAACGGCCTGGCCATCGACGCCACGGCGTTCGGCGCCATGACGGCGGGGCAGATCAAGTTCATCAGCACGGCGCAGGGGTTGGGCGTGCGGGCGGTGGGCGATTTGGCCGCCAACACATCCAACGTCAATATCGACGCAAACGGCAACGTCACGGTAGGCAATGTCTACGGACAGCAGAACGTCGGCATTGTCTCGACCGGCACGGTCTCCACGACGGGCACGGCGAAGGCGCAGCAAGACGTATCCGTTTCCGCAAGCGGCGATGTCAACGTCGGCGGTGCCACGCAGGCCGGCAACAATCTGACCTTGAACGCGGGTGGCAATCTCACAGGTTCCGGCAATCTTTCGGCAACAAAGGCACTTGCCGCGACGGCGGCCAACAGCGTCAGTCTGACCGGCAATCTCAACGCCACCGCCATCACCACCACGGCCCAAGGTCTGGACGGCACAGGCGACGTCACGCTGGGCGGTACCGTCTCCGCGCCGGGCGCCATTGCGCTGACAGCGGCGCGCGACGCGAGCGTCGCGGGACAACTGACCGGTGGCAGTGCCACGACGATCAACGCAGGTCGAAATCTGGCGGTGGCTGGCGCCATTGGCAGCGTTGGCGACCTCACACTGGCGGCCGCCAACGGCACGCTGTCCACGACAGGCTCGGTCACAAGCCAGGGCAACCTGAACGCCGGCGCCGGTCAAGGCGTGAGCCTCGGTGGCACCACGGCCGTGAATGGCAACGCGACCATCCACGCTGCAGCCGGCAACATCACAACGGTCGGTACGCTGGACGCGGCGAAGGACATCGCGCTCACCGCTGGGCAGAACGCGACGCTCGGCGGCGGCGCCCAGGCCGGCGGTAACCTGAACGTCACCACTGGCAACACCATCAGCGGTGCCGGCAATCTCACCGCGAGCCAAGCGATTGGCATTCAGGCGGGCGGCAGTATCGGCGTCAACGGCGACGTCAAGGCGAGCCAGATCGCGATGCAGGCGGCGGGTCATGACGGCATCGGTGACATCACGCTAGGTGGCAACGTCAGCGCCCCGGGCACGATTACACTCTCGGCCGCGCGTGATACCACCATCAACGGCAGCGCGGTCTCTGACAGCGACCTGAACCTCGCGACGCAACGCAATCTCACCGTTGGCGGCACGGTCGGCAGCACCACGGGCAACGTCAGCCTGACAGGGCGCTCCGGCGCCGTGACCACCAGCGGTGCCGTCCTGACGCCCGGCAACCTGAACGTCACCTCGGGCACCGACACGAACCTGGGCGGTCTTGTCAGCGCAGCAGGTACCGCCACCGTCAACGCGGGCAGCAACCTGACTACGTCGGGCCAGATCGGCAGTAATGGCACGCTCTCGCTCAGTGCGGGACAAAACCTGACGGTGGGTGGTCAAGTCGGCAGCGGCGTCGATGCCAACTTGCAGGCGGGTAATGTGGTTGCAGTGAGCGGCGCGGTATCCAGCACGGGCAACACCAGCGTGACGGCAGGCCAATCCATCACGCTGGCGGGCGACGTCGCCGCTGGTGGCAATGCGTCACTCTCTGCCAGCCAGACGACTACGGGCACGGGCAACTTGAGCGCCGCCCAGACGGCCACCGTCACCGCAGGCAGCATTGACCTCGGTGGCCAAGTCAAGGGCAATCAGGTCAAGCTGACCGCCAATGGCACTGGCTCTTTGGGCGACGTGCACCTGGGCGGCGCCGTCAGCGCACCGGGGACCGTCTCGATCTCCGCCACGCGTGATGCGACCTTGGATGGCGGAGCGGCAGCCGGCATTGACCTGCAGGCCACGGCCGGACGCAACCTGACCGTCAACGGCACAGCTGCCAGCGTCGGGGGAAATGTCAGCCTGAACGCGCAGACCGGGCAACTGACCAGCACCGGTTCTGTCCTCGCCTACAACGGTAACGTGAACGTCGGCGCGGCCCAGGACTTGAACATCGGTGGCGCTGTCTACGCCGGGAAGAACGCGACGCTTGCGTCGCAGGCTGGCAGCACCACCGTTTCGGGCAACCTGGCGAGCCAGGGCAAGACCAGCATCAGCAGTGGCCAAAACACGACCCTGACCGGCCTGGTCCAAACGGGTGCCGATCTGCAAGCCAGTGCCACGAAGACCCTCTCCGCTGGCCAGCTGAACTATGTTGGCGGCAATGCGACACTGCGCGGTGCCAATATCACGGTCGGCTCGCAAGCGAATCAGGCCAACGTCGTGCAAGGCACGCTGGATGCCGTTGCCACCAATAGCTTGACGCTCACCGGTAGCAGCAATGCAGCCAACCTGACGCTGGGCGGTGCGGCCGTCAATAACCAAGGGTCGACGCTTGCCACCCAGCAAGCCACCGTCACCGCCGGTACGCTCAACAACACGGGCACGCTTGCGGCGAACCAATTGACCGTCAACGCGACAGACGTGGTGAACCGCGGAACCGTCGGCGGCCAGACCGTCAACCTGATCGCGGCCAATAGCGTCGATAACGCGAATGGCCTCGTGGTTGGCGCGCAGACACTCAACGTCACCACCAACACGCTCAAGAGTAACCAGGGCGGTACGTTCTTCGCGGGCGACCTGAGCGGGCAATCCCCAACCACGGGGAACATGACCTTCACGGTCAACGGAGGCGCTGGCAGCTTCAACAACGCTGGCGGCCAAGTGCTGGCGGGCAACAACCTGACGGTCAACACGCCGAGTCAGGCGTTCGATCCATCGGCGGCGGCCACCGGCACGCTCAATGCCAACAACCTCCTGACGGTATCGGTCCAGTCGATCAATAACACGCAGACGTGGAACGTGCAGGGTTCCAACGTGGCGATCAATGCCGCGCAGGGCATCACCAATAGCGGCACGATTCAGAAGGCGGGCGACCTATCGTTGTCCACTGCCGGCACGTTGGCCAATAGCGGTCAGATCGTGGGCGGTGCCAATGTGTCGCTGTCGGCCGGCAATCTCGCCAATTCCGGGACGATTCACGCCGATGGCAATCTGGGGCTCGCCGGCAACATCCAAAACAGTGGAACGACTGAGGCGCTGGGCAATATCACTGTCACCGGTTCCAACTACGACAATCGTGGCGGCAAGACCCAAGCGAATGGCGACCTCAAGTTTGACCTGAGCGGCACGCTGAACAACGTCGCCAGCACGATCGGCGCCAACGGCAATATTCATATCGCCGCGCAGAACGTCATCAACGATCGTAGTGGTCCGGTGGATGCCGGCAGCAGTTTCAGCAAGGTGCTGAATGACGCGCTGCTGAACTCGACGATCATCGGCAGCTATGCGCCGTGGGTCAGCACCGGTAGTTGCGACACATGCTCCAGCCCGTATGCGCCCGGCCCGACCACGAACCTGACAATTGGCGATCTGGCGCGCACCCCGGACGGGACGGCCGTGCAGCTCGCCATGGGCTACATCGGCGTCTATTCGGGTGGCGGCGACAATGGCGCCTCGCTCGGCTATGTCGACATGTGGCATCTGCTGCCGGCGGGAGCCCAATCGGGCACGCAGTCTGTAGCGCTGCCGACTGTAGACCGCACCATCATCCGCCAAGCCGACGGGACCGCCGGTCAGATCGTCGCTGGCAAGGCGATGGACATCACCGCCGCCAGCCTTTCAAACAAGGGCGGCTTGATTCAGGCGACGGGCAATGTCACGCTCAACGTGGGTACGCTGGACAACAGTCGTTCTGCAACGCTGACCAGCAGCGTGACGGATGTCGTGAATGCGGCCGAGTACGCGGCGTTCATCGCGCAGCTCCAGCGCATGGGGCAGAGCGGCTCCAATGGCGTTGTCGATCCGTTCCAGCCGCGCCAACTGCAGTACGGCCAGCCGCAGGGTTATCCGTCGAGCTGCGATAGCTGCACCACGCCGGCACCGACGGCGTCTCAGGTGACCTTGAACCAGGATGCCTCCGGCAACACGACATCGGCGCCGAGCCAATCCTCGGTGACGCAGACGCTCGGCAAGGCGGGCCAGATTCTCAGTGGCGGCAATCTCTCGCTCACCGGCAACGGTGATCTGGTGAACGCGGGGGATATTGCAGCCGCCGCCAAGGTCACGATCACCACGCCCGGCACGTTCACCAACCAAGGCGCCTATATCAGCCAGATCACCACCACGCCGGGCTGCCTGCCGGGAGCAGCTACCTGTAAGGAAGGTGGTGCTCATGTGGATACCCTCGCCTGGCAGCAGGCCCCTAACACCGTAGCGGCGGGTGACACGCTGACTGTCAACGCCGCGAATATCCAGAACAACAATGGCACGTTGGCCGCTGTCGGCAATGTAACGTTGACGGCCACCAACGGGCTGACGAACCAGTCGGGCGCGATCCAGTCGACGGCGGGTGACGTCACCATCACTGCACCGACGGTGGTCAACACGACCATGGCACCCGTGACGCTGCACAAGAGCTACGGGAACATGAACCCGAGCTACGCGGGCGGCTGTAACGCCGGGGGTACCTACAAGGAAAGCCAGTGTGCATCGGATGAGATGACCCAGGCGGGCCCGGCGGGTGTCATCTCGGCCGCACGCGACGTCAAGCTGTCGGGGACTACGCTGACCAACAACGGGGCGCTGATTACCGGGGGGCGCAATGTCACGGTCAGTATGGCCGGTGGCATTGACAACACCAGCATCGCGCTCAACGCCAACTGGCATGGGTTGTGGGTCGAAGAGACAGGGCTGTTCAGTTCGGATATCCGCCACAACACCAGTGGCGTTGCTGTGCTCGGCAACTTGGCTTCCGGGATTCAAGCCGGCAATGCGCTGTCGGTGACCTCTGGTGGACAGGTCCTCAATACTGGCAATCTGCTGGGCAGCACGGTGGACCTGACCAGCGCGGCGCTGACCAATGGCATTACGAGCCCGAATCAGCCGACACCGCCCACGGTAGCTGGGCAGCAAGTCATCTCGTTGGCGCCGCCAGCCGGGCCTCGCGGAGCGCTCCCGGCAGCAAGCACCGCAGGTAGTGGCCCACCTGCCCAATCCGGGGGCACTGCTCCGACCACGTCTAGTGCGTCCGGTGGTGCGCCGCACGCGAATGTGGCCCCCGTGCAAGCGCCGGTCTGGAGTTTCCAGCCGGCCATCGTAACGACACCCGCGGCACCGAGCAGCTCGCAGGTGACGTGGCACTTCAACGCGCCGCCGGCCGGCAATACGACCAGTGCGCCGACTTCGAGCGTCAACGGTGCCACCTATCTGAACCCGAACCCGGCGACCTCGGTGTTGGCGGGCGTGACGCCGAATTCCCTCTTGGCGCAGTTGCCTGCCAATCTGCAGCCGGGCAGCACACCGTTCTACTTCGATCCGTTCACCGAAGACCAGAAGCTGTTGCAGGCCGCCCAGCAGCAAACCGGCCAGAGCAGCTTCATCAGCGGCCTGACGTACGACAACCAGAATCAGCTTTCTGTCACCGATCAGGAAAAGCTGATCCTGTACAAGGATGCCGCTGACTACGCAAAGGCGCACAACATCCAGCTCGGCCAGGCGCTGACGCAACAGCAGATCGCCGAGTTGGATAAGCCGATGTTGTGGTACGTCACGCAGCAGGTGCCGGACCCAGGTTGCAACACGATCGCCAGCACCGCTTGCCCGATGGTGAGCGCACTGGTGCCGCAGCTTTACTTGCCGGCAGGCTACGCAGATGCCATCACCCAGCCGGCGGGGGGCGTGATCGCGGGGCAGAACGTCAACCTGAACGTCGATGGCACGCTGCGCAACAGCGGCCAAGTCACCGCAAGTGACACGCTCAACGTCAAGGCCGGCACGATCGACAACGCGCCGAATGTGGTGGACATCGGTACGTCGGCCTACAAGGTGGATGGCGGCTGGCTGCAGGTGACCGGCACGCAGGTGCAGCCGGGCGGGTTCATGAGCGCGGTGAACCTGAACGTACAGGCCAATGCCATCAATGCGATCAACGATGCGTTCATCGTGCGCAATGCGGATGGCACGAAGGATCAGGCCGCGACTGATGCGCTGATTTCGCAGTTGTCGTCCAACCTCGGCTTGAAGTACACGGCTGGGACGGTCACGGACAACATCCACCAGGATTTCATCAAGGAACAGGGCCCATTCCCAAGCTGGGTCGGAGCAGTCGCTGCCGTGGCGATTTCGATCGTGACGGCGGGCGCGGGTGTTGGTGTGATGGGGGTTTTACTGTCCGGCATGCTTTCCAGCATGGCCAGCCAGGTGTTAACCACCGGTACGATCGATTTCAAGCAGGCCGTTATTGCAGGCGTGGTTGCAGACGTGACCGCAGGGCTCACGGACGGTGCGCTGTCTGCGCTGAACCTGAGCGGTGCAGGCGTTTCGACGATCGGCAGCAACATTAGCGTTGGAGACTGGGCAACGGCCGGGACCAATCTGGGCCGATTCGCGGAAGCTAGTCTGGTGCGTTCAGCTATCAGCGCAGGCGTGAATACTGTCGCGTATGGCGGTAGCTTCGGGCGGGCGTTTACGAATGGTCTGGTGGCTGATGCAGCGGCGCTGGGTGCGAACGCGATTGGGGCAGAACTGCCAGGCATCGGCGCAGCAGGCGCGACACCAGGAAGCATTCTCGCCAACGTGACGGCTCACGCGTTGCTTGGCTGCGCCGCCGCAAGTCTGTCCGGAAATGAATGTGCAGGTGGGGCGATTGGCGGGGCAACGAGCGCCCTTGTGGCGAATCAAATCGCGACTGCCGTAACCGATGGCCAGGGCAATCCTTCCGCCGCTCAATTGGCGACCATCACGGCGTTGTCGATGATCGCCGGTGGAGGCGTGGCTGCGGCGTTGGGGCACGATGCGCTTTCAGCGGCAACCGCCGCCCAGAACGAGGTGCTGAACAATACGTGTGGCAGCGAAGATCCAAACGGATGCGGTAAGAAGTTGGCCGCGCACGGTGCCGCGGTTGGCGGTGCTATCACGGCAGCAGGCTCTGTAGTGGTTGATGCCGCGACTGGCGGATTGAACATCATCGCGACCCCGCTAGAAGTTGCGGGTGGTGCTGCACTCGGTGGCGCGGCTGGCGGACTGTTCGGGTCGCTCCTTGACAGGCTTGCTAGTGGTCGACCGCTCTTCAGCTCGGGCAGCGAGGTAGATGCCTCGACCGGAGACGGCAATGTGGCAAACAGTGGTAGCAGCAAAGGCCCCCCTAAACTACCCAAAGACACGGAGCAGATTACGAATCCGCCTCAGGCTCCGGTAATTCCTCCAGATTGGGAGAGCAGACCTGGCAGGAATGGTGGCGAGGTGTATTACCCTCCTGGCACAGAGCCAGCGGACGGTGAGCACATTAGAGTAATGCCGCCGGGCACATCTCCTATGCCGGGTTACGAAAATGGGTATTGGCGTTGGGTGAATGGAAATAAGCAGCCTATGGACCCGTCGACGGGCAAGCCCGGCAGAGGACGAGGGGATACTCATGTACCTTTGCCCCCGGATTCTGTCCCACCACCGCGTCGTTAATTTGAGGCCACGATAGGTTTGTTGTGGCCCTGTTGGAGTCTCTTATGTACGAGTTGCCAAGTAATTTTGACGAGGGGCTTCTTTCTGGGTGTTATCTGGAGCTGGTTAGTTTTGGACCGTCGGTCACGAAGCTTGATTTCACACGTCCCCAGACGACTCCAGGTTCCACCTACAAGGTGGCGTTCTGCGTAGAGGCCGGGCTGTCGTATTCCCTAAAAGGGACGTGTGGCACCAGGGATCTCTCCAGCCCGGATAGTTGTGCCCCCTTGATCGGATTTTTATTGAAGGACGTTGTTGGTGTATGTCGAGTGGGCGCTGCGTCACTTCGAATCAATTTTGGCGAGGGGGCGTATATCTCAATTGAGGCAGATGATATGGCGGAGTTTGAGTCTTATTCGATATACCTTGACAATGGGGATGTAATCGTTGTTTGAGATTCGACGATGAAACCCCCGTGTTACTCATGGTAGTCAAGGTGATCGTTATGTTTTGCGTTTGCAAACCGAAGGGGTTCGCAGTGATGAGATTGCGGACGCTTTTTCTAGCAGGCGTATCGAATCCGAACCAACTTATCACTGCGTTCCCGGGCAATGGCTTACCGCTGCCAAAGGCACCTTAACTATGAGCTATGTGCACTATGCCGTTGTAAATGAAATGTGTCCCGTCTGTGGGCAGGGGAGAGTTCTTGTAGCCACTGAGAAAGACGGTCGTTCTCTCTTTGTTATTTGCGAAGACTGTGAATCTGAGTGGAGTGAACCAAAGAAAGCAAATGACACATCCGTCGCCACGCGAGAGCATCATACCTTTTCGCGCTACATGGAGCCTTGCGACCTAGTGGGGCATGAGTGGTATTCGCATGTTCTTAACAGATAATTTAATCGTGGAGGGAGGTGTTTCCCTCCGGAAATGAAGTGACGAAGAAAAATCCAGAGAGAAGGAGGCTAGGCCGGAGTGCGTTAGGCTTGCTCTGCGTTCCCATTTGCCGAATCTCGAACAAGCACGTATTTCTGTGCTGACTCTGCGTTTTTATTTTACGACCACAACAGGATTGTTGTGGCGCTGTTCGAGTCTCTTATGTACGAGTTGCCAAGTAATTTTGACGAGGGGCTTCTCTCTGGGTGTTAACGCAAACTCGTATCAAAGCGCTGCTACGTTGAGTAGAACCATAACGGGGTACATCGATAGTGTTGCCGCATACAACGGAACAGGTGGCAGGTGTCCGGATCGACGCATCGCAGATCACCGGTAGGAATCTTGATTTGGTGATCCCGAACGCTGGATCAGCCGCTCAACAGCAAGTTATAAACTGGGCGGTGCAATATGGATTGTCGAAAGGCGCGCTGGTGAACGTGATAATTCATCCTTGAATGAGGATGGCGGGAAAAAGATGAAGACTGCTTATGCTCTTCTTAGAAAAGGGAAGTATTTTGTCCAGAGCTACTCAAGGACAACAACCGGCATATGGATTGCATCCGGGCCGGTACATGTTGTGGAGGAGGGTAGTGCCGACGAGCTTGGTATCAAGCTTCGCGATGCATTGAATGGTTCGCTGGAGGGCATTTCTCACCCTAGCCAAGCGGGGTGGAAGGCGGTTCAAGCGCCGATGCTCGCTGCCGCTGGGGTCAAAACCTGGACAACGCTTGCAAAAGGATCGAAATCCGTCGGGATAGAGTTAGTTGGCGACGTTGTCAAGTTTATTCCGTCGTCTGACTATGCGAACCGCGGCGGGAAATCCCACCCGGAACAAGCCGTTGAATCCAGATTTGACAGTAACAATCTGGGGCAGTCGTTAATTCAGGCGTTTGACGCCTGCGATCAAGGGCGCTAGCAAACTGGGCGCGGCCTTGCATAAGAATCGGTAATGAAAATGCGCCTAGAGTCTATCGAACCGCATCCCGCGGAGACAGGTACGGTAATCTCGTGACGGCGTTTCCCGGGAACCTGAAATGACTGCGAGAAATTCTCAGGAAAGGCAATTGGTCCGAAGTGAGCTTCTTCGTACTGCCGAACAATTGTGCTCCAAGACCGAGCCGAGCGCCCTCGGACTCCTGCTCCGTGGGTACTTTCCGGATCTGGAACGGGCCTTCATTTTGGAATGGGTTCCGGAACAGGCGGAAGATATTTACTGGGTTCTTGTAGGACCTAATGAAATAGCGGAAATCGAGGTTCCGCGGCCAGAGCCAAGTGAGGAGAAACCTGTTTCGCTTCATGAGTTGGACGTCGCAACGTATCGACGAAAACCTCATTCACGACAGGTAAGGGAAAAATTGGAAATGGCTCTTGAATTGGTGCGTGCTTAATGACGGTTGACGAACTGCGCGTGCATCTCGAGCACTTGATTAATAGCTACTTCACCGATGCCGACACAAAAGCCAAGCTACTTGCTCTTGTCGGTCGAGACGAGGTACCCGCGAAGGGTATCTTGGCCGAGATGACACCCTATCTTTCCGGAGTGGTGACTGAGGCTGACCCGAAAGTTATCAAAGATATTGTCTTCAATTTTTGCTAACGCAAGTGTGCTCCGATAACCCAGCCAACATGTGGAATGTACTGTTCAAATCATGACTGGGCGCTTATTTTCGTCGTTGCAGGAGCGGGGTATGGTCGACTGGGGAGTCATCCTGTCAGGCATCTCTGGGATCCCGGGCGGCGAAGCATTGGATGCGCAGTTTGTAAGACGCGTTGCAGATGCTGAGTTGTCTCAAATGGACGTGGCAGACCCTATGTTGGCCGAAGTCTCCGAGCTGTCGCTGTTTAACAATGAGCAGATGGACCAAGCTCGGGAGAATTTGTCGCGCCTCTGTGAGGCGCGCGACGTAGACGTGGAAAGAGGCAAGCGAAAATGGCGGGTGGTCGCTCTTGAGGAGTTGTTGAGCCAGCTAGGGTCAGATCCCGTCTATGACTTGATTTCACTTGGCGAGTTTTGGGCTGACTGGGGTGAGGCGACCAACTCACCATATGTCGCCCAAGGAGTTGAGAATAATTTGACTCCGACGGAGTTTTACACAGAAAGTAATCTCGCTGAGACTCTCAGTCGGCATAGAGAATGGTTGAGGAAAGAAGAAAATAATCTGTTGTAGATATTTAATGTTTCATCGATGTTGAATGAGTGAGCTATTAAGGGAGTGCGAGATAAGTAATGATAAGGCCCCGATTCGCCTCATTGCTTCTGGTGTTTGCGTGTGCAGGTTGCCTCCATGCCCCACCAAACTATCCCGGCGGAGGTGGGGACAATCTAGATCCACGTCAGTACGTCGACGAGGCGTGTGTTGACCTTTCAGGCCGATATGAAGGGAAAGGCGAAATCGTCGACGGCGACCCCAGCGCACTGCAGATCGAACGGACATGGCGATTGGACCACGTATTCCCGTTCGCAAACAGAGAGCAACTCGATAGCCTGTCAATCGCGGCGCGCCGCCCGGATGGTTTCAATGCATTGCCTCAATATGGGGTTGTCGAAAGAAAATCGGACCGAACGTATCAGATCTCCTTTGTTTTTCCCAATGGGAAAACCGCATCGCTCTCTCCGTCCTTTGACGACAAGGGAAGATTTGTGTGCACGGGAGCTGACGGAAAGATCGTTTGGGGTGGCGCAACCGAAGGCGCTCGCTCTGAGTTCGGCCCAAACTCTTCCGATTCCATTGAGGCGCTCTATCTGGACTCGCAAGGAAATCTGATTTTGGAGCGGGGGATGCAGGTGCATATGAGTTTGCGGCTTTTACATATTCCTGTTGGAACCGCAAAGTACTTCGCCGTGTACCGATTCCGGCGGCTGGACATTCATCACTGATAGGCCGCGCGGCGTGAGCGCCTTGGCGCCGCCACAACAACAATACGCAGTAGAGGGGGAAGTTTCCGTGCAGTCACCACACCGCCCGGCCAAGCTGGCCGCGCTAATTGGCCTTTACGCCATTTACATGCCACCGGTCGCCGTGGCGGCCGGCATCGTTACCGATGGGGGCACAGCCACGACGGTAAGCACCGGCGCCAACGGCCGCCAGACCGTCAACATCGCGCCCAGTGTTGGTGGTGTCTCACACAACACCTACACGTCTTTCAACGTGGGCACGGCAGGCGCCGACCTGAACAACAGCATGGTCGCGGCTCGCACCATCGTCAATCAGGTCACGAGCACCAACCCATCGCTGATCCAGGGCAACATCGCGGTGTTGGGCCCGCGCGCGAACGTGATCATCGCCAACCCGAACGGCATCACGGTAGACGGCGGCTCGTTCACCAACACCGGCAACGTTGCGCTCACGACGGGCCAGGTGTCCTTCAACGACTTCACCAACGGCACCGGCCAGCTGCAGCGCAACGTGGTGCTCAACACCAGCTCGGGCGCGATCAACATCGGCCCTGGCGGTCTCGCTGGAGCGATGCTCAACCTGGAACTGATCGCGAAACAGGTGCGCGTGGCCGGTGCCGTGCAGAACATTTTCACCAACCCCAACAGCAAGGTCCGTATCGTCGCCGGCGATAGCCGGGCAGAAGTCGACACCAGCGTCTCGCCCACCGACAACCTGGACCCTTGGGTCAGCTACAGCAGCACGGGCAGCGGTACACCGCTGGGTTACGCCATCGATATTGCGTCGGGCGGATCGCTGACCGGCGGCCGCATCGAGCTGATCGCCACCGACCAAGGCGCTGGGGTGCGTCACGCTGGTGCCGCGTTCGCCACAGCCGGCGATTTCGTGGTCAGCGGCACAGGTGATCTGCAACTTTCGAGCGGCACGGTGCAGGCCACCAACGACGTGCTGATCGGCTCAGCCGGTTTGACTGGCAATGGCGCACTGACTGCCGCGCGCAACCTCCAGATCGCTTCCAATAAGGTGCACCTTGACAGCAGCACCCTGTCGGCGGGCACGTCGGGCCAAACCGGTAGCATCGTGATCGGCAGCACGGGCCAAGTCCACACCGAGCCCGTCACCATCGACCACAGCACGCTAAGCGCAACCGGCGGCGTTGGCCTGTTCGATGCAGGTCCGGGCGTCTCGATGACGGCGACCCAGTTGAACGCCACGCAGAACGTGATCGCGCAGGTCAATTCCCTGACGCTGGGTGCCGATGCGTCCGGCACGAGCCAGTGGACTTCGCAGCAGGGCACGGTAGCGATCACCGCGCCCGGGGCAGTGCAGCTCACCGGCAGCAAGATCGACGGCGTGGGCGGCACATCCGTTCAGGCGGGTTCAATCGCACTGACGTCCGGAAACGGCAACGCCAGCACTGCGCAGTCCTCGGGAGGCGACGTTACGCTGAACGCAACGGGCGGCTACAGCCAGACCGATTCCAGCGTCATCGCCGCAGGCAACGCCACGATTCACGGCAGCAGCGTCGCCATCGCGTCGTCTGCGTTGCCGGCCGCCGTCGCGGCCACGGCTGGCGGCGTACTGATCCAGAGTGATACCGATCTCACCAACACGGCGGGCCTGATCCAGGGTCAGACGCGCAATACCGGTGCAGCAGCCTCCGAGGGTGCCGTCACGCTGCTCGCCGGCGGCACGATCCGCAACGATGCGTCGACAAGTACGCAGGGCATTCTCTTCGGCAAGAACGACGACGTGGTGTTGCGCGCCGGTGGCGACATCGTCAACCACCAGAGCCGCATTTTGTCGAACGCCAAGCTGACTCTGGCTGCCCAGGGCGATGTGCAGAATCTACTCGACAAGACCATTGGCGCGAACGGCGAACAACCGGCGACCTGGACCAGCAGCGGCACCCGCTGGCTCTTCTTGCGCAACCACAGCACGGGCTTTGACGTGGACTACGGCAGCGTCCCGGCAGTCGGGCAGGTTCCGTACCTCGTCTCGCAAACCGGTACTACGATCACCGGACGCAACGTCAGCAACATTGGCGGGCAGATGCTGGCCAACGGCAGCGGCGACATCAGCATCACGGCCGCGAACGTCTTCCACAACGAAGCGCTGGCCAGCGGCTCGGCCCACTTCAGCCGCAGCTGCATGATCTTCTGCCGCAGCAGCGCATCGAGCACCATTGCGACCACCGGCGGCGCGATCTCCGCTGGCGGCAACCTGACGATCCATGCCGGAACGCTCGCCGAGAACATCGGCGGCCAGGTGCTTGCGGTCGGTGACATGACGGTCACGGCACCCAAGGTGCGCGCAGTCGGTATCACAGGCTACACCGCACTCGCCCGTGACCGCGGCTTCAAGGCGTTCTTTGGCGACAACTGGGCGCGCCTGTACGCCGCTGATGTGGGCGGCAACTGGCTGGCCATCGGCGGGGCGTTGACGATCAACGGCCAAGGCCAGATCGAAGGTGGCAGCTTTGACGGGCAGACCGTCACGGCCAGCAACGGCATCGTGACGCTGCGCGCCAGGTCGCGTCAGCCGGTGGCCATCGATTCGCACGTGGGCTTGACCTCGTGGCTGTGGCAGTGAGGCGATGCGCATGTTGCTGAAATTCACGCCGCTGGCCCTGGCAGTACTGCTGCTTGCAACGACCACCCACGCCCAGACCCCGCCGCTCGAAGACCCGGCCCAGCGTGCCTTGCGCGAACGCCAGGAGGCCGAGCGCCGCCGTGAGGCCAACCAACCTCCGCCGCAAATTCAGCTTCCGCAGGCTGTGCCGGACGCCGCGAGCGTCGAATCGGTGGTTGAGCCCGGCACCACCTTTGCCATTCACCGGGTCCAGTTGAGCGGCAATACAGTGCTTGACGACGCCACGGTGGCGGGCATCACCCAGCCGTTTGTCGATCGCGACCTGGGCACCAACCGCATCAACCTGCTGCTGCGCAGGCTCACCGAAGCGTTCGTGCAACGCGGCTTTGTCACCACGCGCGCCTACTTGCCGCCGCAGAACCTCAAGGAAGGCGTTCTGACCATCGCCGTCGTACCGGGCAAGGTAGAGAGCCTGCAGATCAACGGGAAGACGGTGCGGACCTCCGTGCCGAACCAGCCGGCCGCCGGCGGTACGCAGAACGGCGGCTGGCTGACCGACGCCGGTACCGTCTGGTCGATGCCGACCGTGGGTGAGACGCTAAAGCTGACTGATCTGGAGCAGGGTGTCGACCAGATCAACCGCTTGCGCCGCAACCAGGCCGAAGTACAGATCCTCCCTGGCCAAAGCCCTGGCGGCTCGGTCATTGCCCTGACCAACCAGCCAGGCGACCGCTTCCGTTTCAACGTGGGCACGGACAACTACGGCAGCCGTGCCACCGGCACCACGCGTTTGCGTGCCGGCATCGATGCGGACAATGCGCTCGGCTTCCAGGAGGCGCTTTCGCTGTCCTACATCGGCACGACCGACACCAATGCCGCCATTGCCTCGGCGGCGGTGCCGTTCGGCTACAACACCTTCAGCTATACCGGCTCGTTCTCGGAGTACAACAACCTTATCGGCGACACGGCGCTCGTCTACGGCCGCACCTTTGCACACACCTTTGGTTGGAACCGCGTGATCGAGCGCGACCAGGCGGGCCGTACAGCGTTTGACGTGACGCTCACGCACCGCCGTACGGAACGCGAAGTCAACAACCTGCTGCTGGATCCGCAGTTTCTGACGGTGCTGCGGGTCGCCATCAACGGGCTGCGCAAGTTCGCCGTGAATAACCAAGGCGGCTATGCCACCTGGGAGGCGGGCGTCACGCGCGGCATGCGGACGCTCAGCGCAAGCCAGGATGCCCCAGATATCAGACGCGACGAAGCGCACAGCCAGTTCTGGAAGCTTGATGGCAACGCCAGTACGCAGTTGCCCCTGCCGAGCCTTGGCAAGGCTGCGTTGGCGTACCGCAGCCAGGTGTCTGCCCAGTGGTCGAATGTGGCGCTGTTCGGTTCGGAACAGATCTTTGCGGGCGGCATGAGTTCAGTTCGAGGCTTCCGCGAAGGCCTCATCAGCGGAGACCGAGGACTGACCTTGCGCAACGAAGCAGTGTGGGCGAATGCGCCTTCGATTGCGGGCGTGCGGATCGAGCCGTATGTCTTTCTGGATGGCGGCCAGACGCAGTTGGTGGCCACGCAGCACTGGCAGTACCTGGCCGGTACCGGTGTGGGGGTGCGGCTATCGGCGGCTTACGGCAAGAACATGTTGACCAGTGAGTTGCTGCTTGGCCGTGCGCTGGTGCAGCCGGCCGAGCTTGGCGCCAAGCCGACGGTCTTGTTGGCGACCTTGAACTGGACTTATTGAGCAACCGGTACGCCAACCCGACACCCAGGATCATGAACATGAAGATTTCCAAAGGCGCAACGATCAAGGCTGCATACCGTTCAGCCTTTCAAATTCCATTGCGTCACCCCTTGCTTACGGTGCTCACTACCGTTGGTCTTCTGATGTTGACTGTTGCGGGAACCAACGGGGAGTTCCGACCCTGGTTCTTCATAACGCTGCTCATGATGGCACAGACATTGGTGACGGTGCCGCTGCAAGTGGCCGGATATCGACTCCTCCTGCGTCGAGAGACGAATAACCATGCGTGGTCGCTTCAGACTGTCGCCTTCTGTGTTCTTGCGGTGTTCTTGGGCGCAGGGTTCATGTTGATCGCCAAGCTGCGATTGATGTTGGGCTTGATCGGTGCGGTCGGTCAGTTTGGGCTCTATTACCTGTACTACCGTCTCATTCTGGCTTTGCCCGCTTTGGCGACGGATGCTGGACGTGCCGCTCTTCGCCTTTCGTGGGATGCGACGGCTGGACAGGTCTGGTCGGTCTTTGTCGTCATGACCGCTGGCACGGCACCCATCATTGTGGCGTCCGTGCTGATGCTGACAACGGGACAGGTTTCTATGCTTGGCGTTCCTCAGACACCGATCGGATCGGTGTTACAGGCGGCCACCGCGGTGATCTCAACGTTCTTGGTCGTGGGGACTATTTCGGCGGTCTATCAGAACTTGCTGGGTGCGTCAGAGTTCCGTGGTGGACCTGGTGAGGTAGCACCGAGCGACGCTCTCCCACTTGGCTAAATGGCACGCGCCGCTATTGTCGACGCCGACTTTGAACTGAATTTATTGACAAGGATTTCTGACATGAACACAACGATTCGCCACTTCGCCATGACTGCGCTGGCTGCAGCATCGATTTCATCCGCATGGGCTGACACGCTGCCGGCGGGTGCTGTGGCCGTCGTCAACGGCGCACAAATCACGCAAGCCCAGTTGGACCGAGCGATTGCCCAGACTGGCGTGGCCGCAAATCCCAACTTCGTACAAGCGCTCAAGCAGCAGTTGATCGCGCGGGAACTGTTCCGCCAGCAGGCCGCCAAGAACGCCACCTACGAAAAGCTGCCGGCAGTGAAGCAGGCGGTGCAGGAAGCGCATGACGCGGCCATCACGCAGGCTTGGCTGAAAGACAACATCAAGCCCGCCCCGGTGACGGATGCACAGGTCAAAGCCCGCTATGACGCGATCGTCTCAGGCCTGGGCGACAAGGAATACAAGCCACGTGTGATCCAGGTCGGCGACGATGTCACCGCCGCGCTGGTCATCACGCTGCTGAAGCAGGGCGGCGATTTCGCCAAGCTGGCACAGCAGTACAGCACTGCGCCGAACAAGGCGCGTGGCGGCGAGATGGATTGGGTGAGCTTCAAGGTGCCGGCCGAAGAGGGCAAGACGCAGAATTTGCCGCTGCCACTTGCACGCGAGATTTCCGCATTGCAACTGGGCGCGACCAGCGCTGCCCCAGTCGAAGTGGGTAACCAGCGCTACATCGTGAAGCTCGATGCGATGCGGCCGACGCAAGTGCCGGCGTATGACGCCGTAAAGCCGGCCATAAAGCAGGCGTTGGAGACGGCGGAACTCGAACGCGCCACGGTGCAGGTAGTCGGAAACTTGCTGAAGACTGCCAAGGTCGTGCAGTGAGGCAGATCAAATGCAATCCTCGGTGACCCGGTCCGATAGCCGGTCACGAATGGCAGCCGTCCGGCATTGACGGTCTGCACAACCTTCACGCACAAGGAGCGCGCGTGCAACAAGTTTTGAGTAAAACCTTCGGCGGGTTGTCCCGCCCGTACTACTTCCGGCATTTTGTATTCGGCCTGATCTTTCCCGTCTTCATCTTCTGGATGTTGTCGCACGCGAAGCCATCGTCGGGGCAGCACGCGTTCCCCTTCACGCTCGTGCTCATCGCGATCCTCAATACCGTTCTCTACCCCTACGCGCGCTTCGTCTACGAGGGTGTAATCGGCTTCTTGATGGGCTCGAACGTGTTGTTCGTCAATGCCTTCATTGCCCTGTGGTGGAAGTTGGTCACGATGGCGCTGTGCTGGAGCCTGGCGATTTTCATCGCCCCGATCGGCCTCGGCTATCTGTACTTTCATCACAGCAGGGTGCGATAGCCCGTTAGCCGCGGAGGAAAACGCTTTGGGAGAGAAAGCTATGCCCCCCATGATTTGGCACAGCGGCAGCTGGGTCAGGTCGGCACCGCATGTCGCGAAGCTGCCGAAGCAAGTGGCGGCTCCGGCGCCTGATCGGGCTGCGAAGCGCGAGCTTTGGTTGGCTCGCGCCTGGAGACGCAGAGCTGATGGGGCATCGACGCTCTATGCGGGCGATTTCCGCATCCTGGTGTACTTCACGGGCCGCTCGTGGGGTTACAACATTGAGACGGTCAAAGGCGAGCCGGCGAGTTGGTCGAAGACCAGCTTGCCAGCTTGCCAGACGCTAAGTTGGCCACCTTCGGCAAAGTCGCGCGCTTATCGGGAGCGGCAAGGTAGGCCAACACATCAGCGCCACACCGGCGAGGCGGGTGGCTAGCTGCGTATTGATGGCAGCATCAACGGAAAATTCACCATCGATCGAGTGCTGGGCCGCCGCCCATGTGCGGTTCTTAACGAGGATGACCGAAAATAATCTGGACGACATCCAACTTTGCCGCCGCGTGGGCCGGTACGGCCACACTTCTCCTCCGGAGGAGTAATTCAGTTGGCGTCGGCGAATAAATGGGGGAGAAAGACCAATGATCCTGACCGATAACGAAACCAAAGTCGATCTGCTAAACAACGAGGCTATTGCCACCACGATCATCGGGTTACTTCGCGCGAAGCCCGAACATCCGGTGACAATCGGCGTGCATGGCGATTGGGGCGCCGGAAAGTCCAGCGTGCTCGAAATGATCGACGCTGGTTTTGCCGATCAGAACGATGTCCTGTGCCTCAAGTTCAACGGATGGCGCTTTCAAGGTTTCGAGGACGCGAAAATCGCCTTGATCGAGGGCATAGTCACAGGCTTGATCGAAAAACGTCCGGCGCTAAAAAAGGCAGCAGTGGCCGTCAAGGATGTCTTCAGTCGCATCGACTGGCTGAAGGTCGCTAAACGGGCCGGGGGCTTAGCCTTGACCGCATTCGCCGGCATTCCGACGCCCGAGCAAATCGGAGCAGTCGTCGGCTCCCTCGAAGCGCTAGTGGCTGACCCAGCCCAGCTCGTCACGAAAGAGAACCTCTCCACAGCCATCGATGAGGCGAAGGCCCTGCTGAAGCCGGGCGAGTCCAAGAATGTGCCGGAGGAAGTGGAGGCCTTCCGCAAGGCATTCGACGAGCTCCTGAAAGACGCTGGCATCAAACAACTCGTTGTCCTGATCGATGACCTCGATCGATGCTTGCCAGATACCGCCATTGAAACCCTTGAAGCAATCCGGCTTTTTGTATTCACCGCGCGTACGGCCTTCGTCGTCGCGGCCGACGAGGCAATGATCGAATACGCGGTGCGCAAGCACTTCCCAGACCTCCCCGACAGCACCGGCCCGCGAGACTATGCCCGCAACTACCTCGAAAAACTTATACAGGTTCCGTTCCGCATCCCGGCCCTGGGCGAAACCGAGACACGGATCTACGTGACGTTGCTGCTCGCTGGCGCCGAAGTCGGCGAGGGCGAAGAGAACTATGGGAAGCTGATTGCTGTAGCGCGAGAGAAGCTGAAACGGCCGTGGACCAGTGGCGGCCTGGATGCCGCGACGGTCAAGACCGCGCTTGGCCAACAGGCCGAGAAGGCAAACAATGCGCTAGCACTCAGCGATCAGATCGGACCCATCCTCGCGAGCGGCGCAAAAGGCAACCCGCGCCAAATCAAGCGCTTCCTCAATACGCTGTTGTTGCGCGAGCGCACTGCGACAGCACGCGGTTTTGGCGACGACATCAAGCTACCCGTGCTCGCGAAGTTGATGCTCGCAGAACGATTCATCCCAAGGTTGTTCGAGCAGATCGCGTTCGGCGCAGCGGTCCATCCGCGAGGGCTGAGTGAGGACCTCGAAACGCTGGAGAAGAGCCTGGTGCCGGTTGACGGAAAGGATGGCGAGTCGAAGGGGCAAAAGGTCGCGGAAGCGGTACCCGCCTCCGACAACGCCGTGTTGAACGAGTGGAAATCGTCGGAGACGGTGCGCGACTGGGCGAACCTTTCGCCAAAGCTGTCAGGACTCGATCTACGCCCCTATTTGTTCGTCACCAAGGACAAAAAAGACTACTTCGGTCCGGTGTCGGTACTCGGCCACCTAGCTGGCGTGGTCGAGAAACTATTCGGCGGCAAGATGACCGTCCAGGGCTACGAAGCCGAGTTAAAGCAGCTCGTGCAGCCCGAAGCCGAGAAGGTGTTCGAGGCCGTGCGCAGCAAAATTATGAGCACGGGCGTCTTTGATACCCGGCCCGCAGGTATCGATGGCCTCGCCGTCCTGGTGAAGGCGCAACCGGGGCTCCAAAGCCGGCTGATGGATTTCCTAGAGGCACTGCCAAATATCAAGTGTGGGCCTTGGGCTGTCAGCGGCTGGCAAGGCGTCATCAAGGACAGCGAATACGCTGCTCGTCTAACGCAGCTGCTGGGAGACTGGAGCAAGGTTACCAATAACCCCGGCCTCAAGGCCAGCGCCGAAGCGGCACTCAAGGATTTGAAGGGAGGACGTTGATGGGAACCTCGACGGCTTACGGCGGCCCTGGGGGAGGGACACCGCTTGTTCCTTCATGGTTGGGTGACGCCGATGGCGCGGGCGCACCTGCAGCCCCGCCTGGCGATGGCGCCGGCCCGAACGGCCAACCGCCGGCGGACGGCAATGTGCCGCCGGCGCCCCCGGACCGGCCACCCATCCCCAAGACTGCAGACCCGCAGCGTTTTTCCGGTGCTCGCAATAGTTTCACGCGATTTGCCGGTTCTGGCGGCAGCGACCGCGCCAATCTGGGCCGGGCAGTCTCAAGATACGTCTCAACATCGGCTGGCGGGGCGCGCCAAGCTGCCCAACGTATGGGCGCCTCGCGCGGAGCGGGTGCACGGCTGCTTGGCTTTCTGGCCGATGCACAAGCAAGAGGTGTGCGCGAGGCGCTACGTGCGCTGGACCTGGAGTCGTTGGCCGGGCGACCGCTCACGGAAATCTTCGTTGGCCTAGCCGACTATGTCTGCCCAGGCGCGGGCACCGTCGATGAAGGCATCGCCCGCGAGGCGTACATTGAAACCATCGTTGAACTGGCAAGCGAAGGACTTACCGATCTGACCACCTTCACGCCCGACCAGATGCAGACAGTCTTTGAGTTGTACGCTACCCACGCGATAGAAGCGCGCATCTGCAACGACATTGGAACAAAGGCGGTCACCATGCCTGCGGACACACAAGCTGCGTACCGTGTCGAACAACAGTTGCGCGACTTTATCCGTGGCGGGGTGAGCGACGCGTTGACGCGGGCTCGTGCGGAAACTCCGAATCTCACGCCCGAGCGGATTCAGGGGTTCGTCGATGCGTTGTACGAGTCTGCGTTTGCAATCTTAAAAACACTGGGCGATGCGGAGGCCGACCAATGAAGCGCCAACTCTTGGCAGGCCGCTTCGGTCCTGATGACAGCGTCGATGTGACGGCGGGCGCCGATGAGCAAAGGACCTACCTACAACTCGTCGCCGGAGAGAAGTCTCTGGATCATGGCATCGGCCATGCACTGACTAGCTTAGAGAAGGTCGGTGTGTTTCCCTCGGAGATTGGCATTGACCTGCTGGTCCTTGCCGCCCATGTCCATGCGGCGGACACGCGCATCTCTCGCGCCGAGCAATCGCAAGACTCGTGGACACGTGAAATACGGCTCGTTGTGCCGGTAAGCGATCCATCGCGCTGGGCTGCTGCAGCACCGGCTCTCAAGAAATCTCTGGATTTCCTGACGGGCGATCGCTGGATGATCGGGTTTAGAGCACGTCCGGGGCGGTTTGCGGACATCACCCAACCGGCGCCTCCGAGTCTGATTGCTTCGCCCTTTGATTCCATCAGCCTGTTCTCAGGTGGACTGGACAGCATGATCGGGGCGATCGATTTGCTGGAGGACGGCGCCACACCTCTGCTGGTCAGCCATTTCGGCGAAGGCGCAACGAGCGATGCCCAAAGGAAGCTGTTCGTAGGTTTGAAGGAGTACTACGCCAAGTCATCTTTCGAACGTTTGCGAGTCGGCATGACGTTCATGGATGGCCTTGTGGAAGGCGTCCGCAGTGAGAGCAGCACACGCGGAAGGTCGTTCCTTTTCTTCGCTCTGGGGGTGTTCGCGGGCAGCGGGCTGGGGCGACGTTTCGTCCTGCGTGTCCCCGAAAATGGGCTCATCGCGCTGAATGTGCCTTTGGACCCTTTGCGGTTGGGAGCAAACAGCACCCGCACCACGCATCCATATTACATGGCGAGGTGGAACGACCTGCTTGCCGCACTCGGCATAGACGGCGAGATCCGAAACCCTTACTGGGACAAAACGAAGGGCGAGATGGCCAAAGCCTGTCGCAACCCGGACCTTTTGAAGAAGCTGGTGGCGGATTCGTTGTCGTGTTCTTCCCCCGCCAAGGCCAGATGGCTAGGACATGGTATTGAGCAATGTGGTTATTGCCTGCCATGTCTTATCCGTCGCGCAGCGTTGACGGCAGCATGGGGTACTGGGAACGACCCGACGACGTACACGGTGCCAGATCTCCATGCGCAGCCGTTGGACACCCGCCAGGCGACAGGGGTGCAGGTGAGGTCGTTCCAGTACGCAATCGAGCGCCTGAAGGGCAGGCCCCAGCTCGCGAACCTATTAATCCACAAGCCCGGCTCGCTTGCGGATGAAACCGCACACTTGGACCAGCTTGCCGACGTCTACCGGCGCGGCCTGGGCGAAGTCGCACGGCTCATCGACGGTGCTGAGGCGAGACCAAGTTGATGAGGGTACGAGCATGATCGCTACTGCGGGCCTCGTGGACTTCCACTGCCATCTTGATCTCTACCCGGACCACGCAGCGGCAGTCCAAGATGCGGAGGCGTCTGGCGTGTTCACATTGGCCGTGACGACGACACCTCGCGCGTGGCCCCGTAATCACGAACTCGCGCAGCGTACCAAGCATGTTCGAGCAGCGCTGGGGCTCCACCCTCAACTTGTGGCGGAGCGTGAAAGCGAGATCGAGCTGTGGGATCGGCATCTTGCGGAGACGCGCTATGTTGGCGAAGTGGGATTGGACGCCGGCCCCAGGTTCTTCAGGTCGCTCGATGCACAGAAGCGAGTGTTTCAGCACGTGTTGGAGGGTTGTGCGCGGGCCGGCGACAAGATCATTACCGTCCACAGCATCAGATCGGCCAAGGCAGTACTCGATCTCGTCGAAATGAACCTACCGCCCGATCGAGGAAAAATCGTTCTCCACTGGTTCACGGGAACAAAGAGGGAGGCGGAGCGCGCGTTGGAGTTGGGCTGCTACTTCTCAATCAACGCGGGAATGCTGGGCAATGACAGGCACGCACCGATGGTGCAGGCGATTCCCCTGGATCGGATGCTGACGGAAACCGATGGGCCTTTCACTCGCACCGGCGACAGACCTTCACAGCCGAGCGATGTAGCAAGCGTCGTCGAGGAATTGGGGCGGTTGCGGCGGCTACCTGCACGCGATGTGGCCAACCTCGTTCGTGACAACCTACGAACATTGCTCGGATAGCGGCGGTTGTTGACTTGCACCGCTAGCTGGTCGGCCCTGAACAATTCTCCCAGTCCTTGCAGGACAAGGCTTTGCGGCTCCAAGGACGTTGCCGCAATTGCAGGAATCAAGCATATTGAAGCGGCAATCCTGCAAATGTCGACGAGGTTTGGATGGGTCCGAAGGCACCAGTCAGCGAGGCAGATTTGTTCCGGCATCCGCTGCGCGAGCAGATCAACCTGAAGCACCCGCTGGTGCGCTTGGCCGACTTGATCGACTGGGAGCGGCTCACCGCAGCGATGAGCGAGAGCTTCATGTCCAGCGTGGCCGCCCGGCCACCTCACCACGCCCGATTGCCGGCTTGCTGTATTTGCAGCACGCCTTCGACCTGTCTGATGAGGAGGTCGTCTGGGAGTGGGTCGGGAACCCGTATTGGCAGGTGTTCACGGGCGAGACGTACCTGCAGAACGAACTGCCCATAGACCCGTCGAGCCTGACGCACTGGCGTAAGCGCTTGGGAGAAGCCGGCGTGGAAGACCTGCTGGCAGAGACGATCGAGGCAGCCAAGCGCGCAGGCGTGATCAAGCCCTCCAGCATCAAGCGCGTGATCGTCGACACGACGGTGATGGAGAAGGCGATCGCGCATCCAACCGATTCGCGACTGTTGGAGCGTTGTCGTGAGCATCTGGTGAAGGCGGCGGCAGAACTACACCCGAGAGGCGTCGCGCTTGGCCGGCCAGATCGGTCGCTACGCGCACGCCAAACAGTACAAGCGCATGAGGCGCGCGCTGCGCACCTTGCGCTCCCGGGTGGGTCGCGTGATGCGCGACGTCGAACGACAGCTCGGTTCAGTGGCGACGCAAAGCAGCACAGCGCTGGAAGACTTGATTGGCTGAGCCAAGCGGATTCTGTCGCAGAAGCCGAAGGACAAACACAAGCTCTACGCGCTGCATGCACCGGAAGTCGAGTGCCTGGCCAAGGGCACGGCACGCAAGCCGTACGAGTTCGGTGTGAAGGTGTCGATCACAACCACGCACAAGGAAGGGTTGGTGCTGGGAGCGCGCTCGATGCCGGGCAATCCGTACGACGGACACACGCTGGCCGAGGCGCTGGAGCAGGCGGAGATTCTGAGCGGCGTGAGGCCACTGATGGCCGTGGTTGATCGCGGCTATCGGGGCGTGGAGGTCGAGGGCGTGAAGATCTACCACCCGGGTCTGCGGCGCGGCATCACGCGCCGCTTGCGCGCGATGATCCGGCGGCGCAGTGCGATCGAGCCGGCCATCGGGCATATGAAGGCGGACGGCAAGCTCGACCGGAATTGGCTCAAGGGCGCGTTGGGTGACGCGATGCACGCAGTGCTGTGCGGCGCTGGCCACAACCTGCGAATGATCCTCAGGGAGCTGCGGCTTCTTTACGCCCTTGTTCTTGTTGTCCTGTTGAGCCGTTGCGGCTCCGCTATGGCGATGGTATGAGGCCGAGCAGCGGAAAAGACGAATTGTTCAGGGCTGACTAGCTGGGTCAACTCTGCTCGTACGTTCACAGAATGGGAGGTGATGTTGCGCACACCGGAGACCATCGCGGATCGTGCTGGGCGCCACATGCCATCAATGGCTGCGGGCGCACCCCTACTCCAGTTCGCGCACGTCATTCAGTGGATGGAAACCCAACAGTTGTTGGAACGGTAGACAGCGCGCAGCTCCTTCAGGAACTCTAACCTTCGCCTGCGCGTGCCCGAAAACATCCGGACCCGCCGAGGCCATCGCCGTCCATCACTCCCGCCGAAGAAACGATTGCGTGCTTCGGTGGACTTGAACCGTAAATGCGACACCCTCAAAACCTTGCGGTCATGCAGGGGTGCTGACACAAACATGCGCCATGGATGCATGTCGAACAGAACGCCAGGCGGATACGGCAGCGAATTGCCTCCGCGCTGTGGAGGGGCGCCCATCCACTCGAATACAAGAACGACTTCATGCCCCTCGTGTTGGTTGCGCCGGTAACCAGGTCGCGAATCGTAACAATTCAGACCGCTGTCCCCGTTCAATGCAGAGGTACTGAAGGGAATAAACCGCGCCGACTTGATAATGCTGATTGCTTGCCACAGACCTGTATGATGAAATAGCTTCATCTATTTTGTGAACGCCTGACGAGTTTTGAGAATAATCATGCTACAAAGTCGAACCAAGTCTATTGCTTTTCTGTACCTGTTCGCTGCACTGCTGTTATACGCTGCGGTCACCTTGGCGGTGGCTGCGTTGGCTGCGCCGGCCGGCGACAAGGATTTTCTGCACATGAATAGAACGTTTGCCCCCTTGGCCGGCAACGTGCCTGGCGCAGAGATTTGGCCATCGGTCATGGACCTGCACGGAAAGCTGGGCGGGGTCTTTCCTACACCGCTTGCGATTCTGGCGTGCCTGATTCTCCTGAGCATGGCCGCGCTGTCCCGGGTGAAAAGCATCCGCCGGCAAATGCGGGAGGATGCGGCGACTGCGCGGGACGAAGCCATTCGGCAACGTGTTCGTAAGCACGGCGCATAGTCAAGCGGCGCGACGTTCAGTTGCGAGCTTGCGTACCACCGGCCGTCGGCCAACTTCGGCAGTCGGCTTCCTCCAATGCTGACTGATTTTAGATGTGCGAATATCTGTATTCGGAAAATCGAATCATTTCGTTTCCTTAACCTGATGACGGATATTATTTACTGTTTTGGGTCGGACGCGCATTTAGAATAATGTGCCCGCCTTGTTGTAGTGCGTCGGGCGTCTAGAAACAACTTACATGCCCTTGATGGACGCCACGACCCTTCTTCAGAACCTCTTCGCACCCACACGCCGCCTATACACGCTGGAGGGGGACGGGGCGCTTGCAGACCTTGCGGTCGAAGCCTGGCTCGGTCGCGAGGCGCTGTCCGAGCTGTTTGAGTGGCGCGTGGTGGCCGTCAGCGCCAATGCGCGCATCGCACTCAAGTCATTGTTGGGCCAGCGCGTCACGCTGGTCACGACGCTGGCCGATGGAACGCAGGCCAAACGCACGGGGCTGATCCGCCTGGCAGAGAAGCTGGGCGCCGACGGCAGCCTCACGCGCTACCGCCTGACTGTCGTGCCGTGGTTCTGGCTCACGACTCAGCAGCGCCATAGCCAGGTGTTCCAGAACCGGCCGCTGACTGACATCTTCGGGCAGGTGCTGTCGCCCTATGAGCCCTACGCCTCGTGGCACTTCGCTGTCGGCGCCGAAGCGCGCATGGCCGAGTTCGGCACCCGCAGCCATCTCGCCCAGTTCCGTGAGACGGACTACCACTTTGTTACGCGCTTGTTGGCCGAGGCCGGGCTTGGCTTTACCACCATCGAAGACGAGCAGGCGCCCAACGGTCACTCGCTGCTGATCTTTGCCGACAGCGCTCGGCTGGCCGAAGACGCGGAATCCGCCGCAGATGGCGGCATCCGCTTCCACCGCGCACACAGCCTGGAAGAGCGCGACGCCATCCAACAGCTGATGTGCCACAACCGCACAACGGCGGCCGGCGTCGCTGTGGCCGCGTGGGACCCGGAGGGCAAGCACAGTGTGCGGGCCCATGCGCCGGCACGGTTGGCAACGAGTGCCGGCAGCCCTGATGCCTACCTGTCGGTCAGTCCGTCGCTTGCACCAGACTCAGCCAATGCACAGCGCATCGCTGTGCAGGTGATGGAAAGCCTGGAGGCGCGTGCGCTGCTGGTTTCCGGGCGCGGCACGGTCCGCACGCTGCGCAGCGGCACGCGGCTGCTGGTTGTAGGATGCCCGCACCTCCCGCAAGACGCGGAGGGCGGCTATCCGCTGCTGATTGACTTGGTGGAACACTGCGGTATCAACAACCTGACCGCCGATACGCATGCGGCGCTTGGGGCACGCCTGGGCGGGCTCGATGCCGCACTGGCATTCGACACGCCTCCGACAGCGCCCGAAACCGGCCCGGGCGCGTTTGGCTTTATGGCCGACGATGAGCCTATCAAGCGCAACACGCCCACACGTGAACTACTCACGGCTGCACGTGCGCATGGCTATGCCAGTCTGTTTCGCGCGGGCGATGCCCGGCGCCCCTGGCGTCCTGAGGTCACGCATCCCGACACGGGCCGGCTGTACGCGGAGCCCACCGCGCAGGGCGTGCACAGCGCCATCGTGGTTGGCCCGGACGGCCAAACGCAGGCCGGTGGCGACGGCGAGCACCATGCCACGCCTGCAGGCGAGATCCGCGTGCGCTTCCCCTGGCAGCTCGGCGAGCGGGCCGACGATCGCAGTAGCCGCTGGGTCCGCGTGGCACAGCGCCAGTCGGGCGCCGGCATGGGATGGCAGTGGCTGCCGCGGATCGGTCAGGAAGTTCTGGTCAAATTCCAGGAAGACGACATTGATCAGCCGGTCGTCATCGGCGCGCTGTATAACGGCCAGGGCGAAGCCGGCATTGCACCCACACCAGGTGGACAGGGCGCCGCCGGCGCAGGCGATGCGACAGCCCTGTACAAGCAAGGTAGCGACGGCGCCGGCAGCGCACAAGGCAACCTCGCAGGCGGCCACAGCCCGGCCTGGCACGGCATGGGGGCGGAGGCGGATGGCCACCGAAATGCCGCTGCCCACACCGGCTTCAAGAGTGCCGAACATGGCGGCAGTGGCTATAACCAGCTCGTCTTTGACGACAGCGACGGCCAGCTGCGCACGCAGCTCGCCACCACGCAGCAGTACACGCAGCTCAACCTGGGGCACCTGGTGCACCAGCAGGACAACCGGCGCGGCAGCTTCCGCGGCCAAGGCTTCGAGCTGCGGACTGATGGCCACGGCGCCGTGCGCGGCCAGGCCGGTCTGGTGCTGACTACGTACCGTGATGCGGCCAGCGGCAAGGCCGTGCCGACGGGGGACAACGCCGCTGGCATTGCGCTGATCAAACAAGCCAAGGCACTCACTGAAACGTTGGGGCAAGAGGCCGTCACGCACCAGACGGCAGCCCTCTCCGCAGCGAAAGACGACAATGCGCCGCTGGCCAAGCAGGAGAAGGCAGCCGCCGGCATGGTGGATGGCAAGGCGCTCGATGCAGCGAAACAGGATGCCGGTGCCGGCAACACCAACACGCAGGGCAAAGTGCCGCACCAGGGCGAGGCGATGGTGCACGCGAACGGCCGCGCCGGTCTGGTCATGGTGGCCGGTCAGGATCTGCAGCTGGCCAACGGCGAGAGCATCGCCCTGGGCAGCGGCCAGGACACCAACATCGCCGTCGGCAAACAGGCGCGTGTGCACGCTGGTCATGCGATCGGCGTGGCGGCGGGCTTGTCCAAGGCGGGGGACAACGACCTCGGCCTGCAACTGACAGCCGGCGAGGACAACATCGACGTCCAGGCCCAGCACGACACGCTCAAGCTCATGGCCAAGGACGACCTGAAACTGGTGTCGGCCAACATGAACGTGGATTTTGCGGCGGCCAAGCGTATTCGCCTGGCGACGGCGGCCGGTGCGGCTATCACGCTGGAGGGCGGCAACATCACGGTCGAGTGCTCAGGGCCCATTACCTACAAGGCTGCGCAGCGCACCTTTGATGGGCCGGTTAACCAATCGTATCCGCTGCCGACATTTCCGCAAAGCGTGTGTCTTGAATGCTTACTCAAGGCCGCCGCGTCTGGCTCTCCAGTCGCCCGCGTATGACTCCAACACTCCTAGGTCGCCATGTACTTTGCTGTTGATTCCCGTGACCCCAATGTTTGGCTCGATGGCCTGGTGCAGACCATCGACGCCGCGCCGGCCGCTCACTGGTTTGCCCTGGTCGATGGGGTCTTTGACTATGGGCGCAAGCCCTTCGTCGCACCAGTGCCAATCTATCCGCTGTACGGATCGACAAGCGCCCTGCACGAACTGCTTCCCGCCTCCCCCTATCTTCTGCCGCTCGATCGCCGGACCAGCAATGACCTGCGCGGCTTGATAGAAGCGGTGGGCAGGCACTGCCAGGGTCGCCCCATGCTCAGCTTCGTGGCTTCATGGCAACCGGCCGAACATCTGGTGCGTTTGTGGCAGCCGTGCCTGCAGCCAGTGGTGGAAGAGGATGGCTCGCGCTACCTGCTGCGGTTCGCGGATACGCGGGTTCTACCGGCATTGCCAGGCGCGGTGAGCCCAGCGGCATGGTCGCAACTGACCGCGCCCCTATTGCACTGGTGCTATATCGATCGGGCCGGAGATCTGGAGACCCTATGGCTCTCCGCGACACAGGACGAACCGTCTACCTACCCGAGTGCGCAGCTGGTGCTCCCGCACAGTGACATCGATCGGATGGTCGATGCCGCCATGCCGGACGCCATCCTGGATTTCATGGCCAGGGAGGCGCCAGGCAGCATGCCTGATACAAGCAAGGCGGAAATCTATCGTTTGGTCACACATGCCTGTGCGCTGGCCAAGAAGTATTCGCTTGAATCGACACCGGACACCGTCCAGCTCGCCGCCTACGCGCTCGCTACCGGCGGTGATGGCTTGCATGAGCCGCAACTTCTGGCACTGTTAGGTAATCCGCAACGTCGCCCCGAGGCATTGCACGACTATCTGTCGGTGGTTCAGGGAGCGGCTACTGAGGTTGGACTGGCATGAATGCAGAGACGATGAAGCGACTCTGTGCTGTGGTCCTAGCAGGAGCGCTGCTAGGCCTTGCCGCCTGCAGCAAAGCGGAAGCGCCGAAGGCTGCGGCAGTGGAGGAAGATGAAACGCTGGGGGGTGCCATCGGCGTACTCAACTACACCGACATTCCGATCGGGTCGGTCTACGTCAATGGGGAATGGGCCGGCGGGATGGTGCCGCACGGTGGCGGAACCAAATGGATCGGCAGCGCTTCCGTGCCCAAACATTGGGACCCGAACTTCAAGGTGACGGTCAAATGGAGCGACGACGAGTTGTATGAGAAAGACAAGACGGCGCTCTACACAAAGGAAGTGCCCATTGAGAAGTATCCGCCGGCAGGGAGTGCATATTTCTATGTGGCGTTCTATCCGAACCACGAGGTCAAGCTCTATCTGACCAAGGGGGGGCCTGGATACAAAGGCGATGAAAACAGCCCTGAAGATCCTAAAGATGCGTGCCTGAAGCGGAAAGCCCCGCAGGAGCGGGAGACATGCTACGCCCCAGAGTATCGTGAGGAATACCGAGCATTACAGAAGCAGAAAGCGCAAGGCACATAAGCCGGAGTCTGAACAGTGTTACCGAGATTGGATCAGCATGAATGCAAAAACGATGAAGCGACTGTGTGCAGTGGTCCTAGCTGGAGCGCTGCTAGGCCTTGCCGCTTGCAGCAAAGCGGAAGCGCCGAAGGCTGCGGCAGCTGATGAAGATGACACGCTTGGTGGCTACGTTTTGATTTTGAACTACACCGATATTCCGATTGGGTATGTGTCCGTTGATGGCCGATATGCCGGCGTCATGGTTGCCAATTCGGGCGACGCGGGGACTGGTCGGACAAGCATCGACGTACCACGACAATGGGATCCGAATTTCAAGGTGAAAATTCAGTGGAGCGACGACGAGTTGTACGAAAAAGACAAGAACGCGCTTTACACGAAGGAAGTACCCATCGAGAAATACCCGCCAGAAGATGCTTCATTCTTTTATGTGGCGTTCTATCCGAACCACGAGGTCAAGTTGTACCTGACACGGTATGGTCCGGGAGCAGCGAACGACCCATACCACCTTGAGGATCCAAAGCAAGCCTGCCTGAAGCGCAGAGATCCCAAAGACCGGGATCTGTGCTACAGCCCAGATCACCGCGCATCTGCAGCAAGCGCCGCAGAGGCCCAATAGCCCTGGTGCAGCAGATCTTCCGTCGCCGCGTTCATCCTTGATTTGCCGATGACAACTGTTAGCTTTGCACCGCTGTGCCCAGACAAGCCCTTTGAACTGTCGCAGCAAGAAATGTCGCGCAAGCGATCTACGCAGGTCATCAACCTGAAGGACCCGCCTCCCTGCGAGGAGGAATTGCACTTCGGATTCTTCTTTGATGGCACTCGGAACAACAGGGACAACGATCGCTCACGACAGGCGCACAGCAATGTTGCGCGATTGTTTGATCTCTTCGACGTTGAGCCCAAGCAGACCGAACTGAAGCAGTATCGGTTCCGCAGCTATGCGGCAGGCGTCGGCACACCGTTCTACAGGGAGGTCGGTGACCTGGGTATCGGCATCCATGCCGTCGCCGGTGCAGCGGCTGGCTGGGGCGGTGAGTGTCGTATCAACTGGGCTCTGCTGCAGTTACATAACCACCTGCATTACCACTATCACAATCAGAATTTGACCGAGCGGAGTGCCGACCGCGAATTGGTCAAACAGATGAGTGCCGACATCAACGCGCCCGAGATTCAGATGCCGAACCTCGGCAGCAGTGCCACCATCGAACGTGAGCTGAACGGCAAGTATCGCGCCAAGGGCGAGTTCGACCGCGACCTGCGCGCCGGCGTGGGTTCATTTGCCTCGCTCACTTCGGTCGCTCGCACCAACTGGCGCGAGGTCAACACCAAGGGCAGGCGTCGCGTGCTCAACGAGCGCAAGGCGGCTCTGGCCAAGGCTTTGGGCAACCTGCCCAAAGAGCGCAAGCCCATCATCAAGCGCATCCGCTTGCACGTATTCGGTTTTTCGCGTGGCTCAGCGCAGGCGCGCGTGTTTTGCAACTGGCTGCGTGACGCGTGCGATGCCAACGGCGAGAAACTCAGCCTGTGCGGCATTCCTGTGCAGATCGATTTCCTAGGGCTGTTTGATACGGTGGTGTCAGCCGGCATGGCGCAAAGCATGATCGAGACCATGGTGTCCGGGCACGGGGCTTGGGGCCAAAAGCGGTGGATGCGCATACCGGGCCCAGACCTGGTCAAGCGCTGTGTGCACCTGGTGTCAGGCCACGAGGTCCGCGGCTCGTTTCCGTTGGACAGCGCCTTTGGCAGCAACGTGGAAGAGTTCGTCTACCCGGGTGTGCATTCCGACTTGGGTGGTGGCTATGAGCCGGGTGAGCAGGGTCGCGGCCGTCGCATCGACTGGACGCCGGACGATAGCGCCAAGCTGTCACAGGTTTCGCTGTCGCACATGTATCGGGAGGCGGTCATCTCCGGCGTACCGTTGATGAAACCCACCGCCGCGCCGCGAGAATTGCAGGACCAGTTCAAGGTCGATCCGGACTTGATCAAGGCGTTCAACGCCTATCGCGCAGCGACTGCCGAGACCACTGCGGCATCCACGCCGGACCTGATTCATCACTACTACGGCTATTTTCTGCGCTGGCGCCACCGCTGGCTCGGCAAGGTGGCCAGCATGCCGAGCGTGCAACATGCCGCCAAGACCGACCAGACTGACCTGCTTACCTCCGACGCCGAGTTGGCCGAAGAACTGAAGTGGGTCAAGCGCTATTCGAGCTACCAGAACCTGGTGCCGAGTTGGGCCAAGGGCCACTACATAGGCTGGCTCATGGAGGGCGGGAAATGGACGGTAGAGGCTGGCGTAACCAGTTTGGGCGCCCTGGTTGCTGGAGTCGGCGGCACGGGCGGTCGCTCGGCCTTTCAGAACGCCGTGCCGGAGGCGCCAGGGGGTCCAATCGCCTATATTCCCGCCGTTGGCGCAGTGCAAGGTGCGACGCTTTTCCTACGCGCAAAGCAGGCGCTGGGCAACAAGTTCGACAGCTGGAGCGCCGTACAGAGTGCGTGGGATAACAACGACGTTCCACAAGCGGCCGATCATTTTTTCTCACGCTATGTGCACGACTCACGGGCCTGGTTCAAGCCGGTGGGTGACGACAACGACGTCTGGTATCGAAAGCAGCAGAACGCGCTCGACAAGGTGGCCGCGAAAGATGCCGCGCTGAAGAATCCGCCGCCGGTCAAGATCAATGCGCTAACAGCCAAAGTCGGTGTGCCGCCGCCGCCTCCACTGACACAAGAAGAGTGCTCGATGCTGGAGCTGCACGATCGCCTGAAAAGGCAACGTGAGGCCAAAGGGCAAACGGAGGACGAGGCCCTCAAAGATCCGACCTATACCGAACAATTGCCGCAGCAAACCAGCGGCCGCGAACTCTGGCAGATGTGGGGCTTCCTGCGCTGGCGCACCGTCTATGGCGACAAATATATGGACTACCGCACGGCCTACCCCGAGCTCGCCAGTCTCGATGCGACTGCCCTCAAGCGGCGGATGAAAGCGTTGGAATCCCAGTTCAAGCAGATGCGTTCGCGTTCGGAAGAACTCGGAAAGACGTTGAATGACATTGCCAGTTCGGGGATGCCGCCGCCAGACATGGTGAACGAGATGGGTGGACTGTATCAAGGGATGCTGGCGACGGAAGAGGAAATGGCCGCCGTCACGGCGTTTATGGAAGATCTGGACGCCGGCGGCGGTTACGGGGCAAGTAGAGCACCATGAAGCTTCACAGCGCTGAACAGACGCGACCTCCAGCGATTTGGAAGAACGGGCGATGGGTTAGGCCGGATCTTCCGTCACACGGATGGACGCGTATCGCAGTAGAAGGGCGCAAGGGCGAACAGTTCTTATGCGCAGCTTGCAATGCCGTTCGACACGGTGCCTATCATCTATTAGGGCACCCGAACGTGAAGGAAGCTATCCGGGTCGACGTGCGATGCGCGGCGACGTTGCAAAGTCCGATCGCGGAGCAGAAGAAACGGACCGCCTCATTTGAAGAGGACAGGTCGATGAAGCGCACGCGCTGGCTGGTGCGGGCCTGGAAGCGCACGGCCGATGGCCGTTCCACGCTGTACGCCGATGGACATCGTGTCATCGTTGAATTCACTGGGCGGTCTTGGTCCTATACCGTTGCTCCAATGCGGGACGAAACCGTCAGCTGGAGGCAGGCGGGGTTCGGTTCGTCGGACGAAGCCAAACTTGCCGCATTTGACGAAATCACCAAGCGCCAGCGCAAGCGAGCACTGTGACCGTAGGACAGCAATGTGCGTTGCCGGCGATGACCAGCCGGCGGCGTTCATGCAAAGGTCTAGCTTCTCCAGGAACCTGAAGCTGACACCAATTTTTCCCGATATCTCGACAAGGATTCGGCGATTCGCGCCAAAATGACAAAAGGATGACCAGTGACCCAAAACGCCACTTCGTACGTCGCCTTTCGTAACTTCATACTGTCGAAATGCGACTCGTCGCCTTCCCCCAACAGGGCAACGGAATATGGCGCCGAGAACGGCGTTCATCCTTTGAGCCTGCAGAAGGCCAGGATTCGAAAGTATCGCGAATATGTGGCGTATCACCTATCCGACGCATTGGAGACTTCGCCGTCATTGGAGCCCCACGTTCGGCGCGCATTGGGAGTTCCCGCCACGGTGCCCCTGCTGCCTGGCACGTATAGCCGCTTGAGGCAGCTTGGACAACTCTTCCTGCCTGAACGCTTCAACCTGGAACGCGCACGCAAGCTGCTGCGTTCGGTTCGCACGCCAGAAGGGCGGGAGTACATCTATAAGAAGTTCCTGGAATGGACGCTACCGGGGACTCACTACTGCGAGTCGGTCGATTTCGCGTTGCGCCATTTGAAAGGTGCGCGCGAGGTTACGGATCTGAAGCGGATCTGGATTATGGACGTCGTCGCACTGCAGGCGATGGCGCGGATCGGATTGAACGAGATTGCCCGAATCGCGGACGTTTGCCGAACGTCTATTTCGCGCGGTGAAGCCCGGTTGCTGATGATCTACGTGGAAGAGGGTGTGGTCCGTGAGCCGAAAGATTTCGCCTGGGTTTCCTTTCTCGGGCGCGACCGCTATAGGCCAACCGAACTTGATCCTACGCGCGAGCGTGCATTGCGCGCCTCGATCCGACTTTTGGCCCCTCACGGGGTGGATCGTGCTCGCATGTCGGAGGTTTTCTACGACCGTTTGTGGGCACTCCATCCGGAGCGGTTGCGCGCCAATCTGGAGTTCCTGCAGTCGGCCGGTGTCGGCAACATCGCCGCCGTCTTTGATCAGGTGCAGAACCGCCTGTGGACGGCCCCCGCAGAACGGTGGAAATACCTGCTCGAATGCGCGCATGTCGATGTCTGCGCGGACAGCGGGCTTTTCAAGGAAACGCTTGACGCTAGCACTGAACCTTCATGGGAATTGACGCGCTGGTTGATCGGCATGGGCGCAGGATCTTCAGCCATCGCTGCTTGCCAGACGATGCTGTTGGGGGTCGGCAAAATTGAAAATCGGCCCGCCCCCACCACGGAGTTGGAGTTGCTGGCTGGCGCGCCTTATGCGCTGAACCTGTAGCAGCTTGCGGCATGCGAGAGCTACCTCACGGTTCGCGGTGATTTGCGCGAATACTTGATGTTGCTGGAGCGGCACGGCTATCGGACACCCGAGGAAATACTTGCGTTCCAGCCGTTCTTTCGGGAGTCCAGTGCTTCGGATCTCGATGCATGGTTGACGGTGGTGGGAGATCGCGCACGCGGCGTTCCGGTTCAACTGGTCGTCGAGTGGCTGGAGCAGGCACGAGCGGGCGGGTACATCGCTTCATACCAGTACCTGGTGAGCGCGATTCCGATGTCTGGGCTCGATTCACTGCATCAGGCGTCGAAGTTAGCGCCTCTGGGCCCTTCGTTGTTGTGCTACCTCGTCGAAAAGCGAGGAATGCGAACGCTCAAGGCGCTTCGTTACTGGTATTACCACGATGCGATGGGCATTGAGGGGTATCGATATTGGGGCTGCCATGATGCCGTCGATGAGGCGTTGGTCGATGACGCATTTGCGCGCCGAAGTTTCAGCCAGCTCGGCGGCAATCAGTCATGCATAGCCCACGCTGTTTCCCGTCGCATTGACGCGGAGGTCGGCCGCTTCCCGTACCAAGGCGAAGAAGGTGAACGACAGGCATATCACGCTGCTCGGGACGCCGCCAGCCTGCGACACCGGGCTGCGCTTGTCCCGTTGCTTCCGAAACTGCTGGCCCGCACGGGCGGCATTGTTCTTCCCACGCTGCTGCAAGCCCTATGGACATCGGATGCGGCGCTGGACGAGGCGCTTGACCGACTTACCCCGATCATGAACGAACTGCTCGCCGGCGGCGGCCCATCGGCTTCTACGCTCACTGCATTGGAAGCCGATGCCGCAGCGCTGGTGTATCGCACAACGGTGGATGTGGTGCAATCACGTTGGCATGCTGTCGTCGGTCGGGAGGCCGATGCGCATGTGCTGCCAGTGCGTACCCCCATTCCAATGACCTGGCGCCATGCGAAGTGGCGCATGGTAGGTGCGCCAATCAACCGTGAATACCTGCTCTCGCTTGTGCGCGCGGCAGAGTGCGCCGAGCGCTTCCGTCCGTCGAATTTTGGCAAGATGTCGGATGCTTGCCTCAACCTGAAACCTCGGCGTCTCGCCAGAGGTGACGCGGCTGATCCCGCTTCGCTCTCGATGCACCTTGGTGTGCTGATGGCAGTGGCCCGCGGCGACTCGGTGGCCGACCAGTGGGGCCGCCGGGAGTTCGATGCGCTGCTGAAAATTGACCCGGACAGCGTTTCGGCTGCCGATCGTCTCGATGCGTTGCTCAAGTACGTGGACACCCAACTCCCCGACGCTGTGGTCGCGGGGGTTGATCAGTTTGTCAGGCGCTTTGACCAAAGCGATTGCGCGCTCCTTGCGGGCAGGCTTGGGGTTGTCCGGCAAGAGTACGAGTCAGAGGCGGCTTGGCTCAAGCGCGCCATTCTGCATACAAGAGAGCGCGTAGCGACCGTCTATGTACGCTGGGTAAAGCGGGAACGCGCCAAGTTCAAGGATGAAGGCAGCGATCTGCGCTTCACCGAGCTGACTGCGATCATCTCGAAGTCCCCCTCCGCATTTTTCGCAAAGGAAGCCGCCAGTCTCTGCACGCGGGCGAACACCGCTATGTGGTGCGAAGCGCGTCAGCTGCATCTACTCGTGGTTGACCCGGCCTCCAAGCGTTTGGCGGGGATGGCGCTGCTCTACGTGGAAGTGATACCCAGCATCGACCGGACGACACCCAGCCTGGTGATTCGCGCGCTAAATCCGATTGGGGAGATGGGGACGACGCACGCGATCCGCTCCATTGTCGATGCGTTCTTCGATACGGCAATCCACATCGCGCGATCCAATGGCCTGGCGTGCGTGGCCTATCCCGACAGTAACGGAATGCACCTGCTGTCGAACCAGCATGCTGTAGAAGAGGACATTCACAAGCGCTTTACGCGCAATTCGGTTCCTTATCGATCGTATGAACGTCACGAACCGTCATCGGCAAAGGAGCCTTCTTGGCGAGCCGCCCCGAGAGAGATCGAGACTCCGTTCTTTGCCTATGAGCGTGGTGATTGCAAAGTCGGGCAGGTCTATGCGATTTGGGATGGCAGGGAGCAGTTGGCCAGCGCAGCGAAGGAGCTGGCGACCGAGGAAGAGGACCAATGAATGCCGCCGGCGCTCACTACGTCAGCGCTCGATGTCGCCTGCCAGTTCTGGCTCAGGGGCGCGACACGTGGAGCAGCCCCCTGAATCTCCGGACACGAGGACTCTCTTAAATAGCGAGTAGTCTTGTGACTATCAGTAAGCCTAGTCATTACGTGGAAC